>NZ_CALNWT010000010.1:0-207482 GCF_940789645.1 Pseudomonas sp. Marseille-Q0931
ACAGGGCAACGAAGCCGGCGTACACCGCCGCCACGGCCGCAGCCTCGGTCGGGGTGAACATGCCGGTGTAGATGCCGCCGAGGATGATCACCATCAGCAACAGGCCCCAGAAGGCCTCGCGGGCGGAACGCAGCCACTCGCGGAAGCTGGCGCGCGGCAGGGCCGGCAGCTTCTTGATGCGCGCAACGATGTAGATCGCGATCATCAGTGCCAGGCCGAGCATCACACCGGGAATCACACCGGCCATGAACAGCTTGCCCACCGACTGCTCGGTGGCGGCGGCGTACACCACCATCACGATCGACGGCGGAATCAGGATGCCCAGGGTACCGGCGTTACACACGATGCCGGCGCCGAAGGCCTGCGGGTAACCGGAGCGCACCATGCCGGCGATAGCGATGGAGCCTACGGCCGCGACGGTGGCCGGCGACGAGCCGGACAGCGCAGCGAACAGCATGCATGCCAGCACCGCACCGATGGCCAGGCCACCACGGATGTGACCGACGCAGGCGTTGGCGAAGTCGATCAGGCGACGTGCCACGCCACCGGTGGTCATGAAGGCACCGGACAGCAGGAAGAACGGGATCGCCAGCAGGGTGTAGTGCTCGGAGGTCTCGAACAGCTTGATCGCCAGCGAGCGCACCGAGTCGGGGCTGAACAGCATGATGGTGATCGAGCCGGCCAGGCCGAGCGATGCGGCGATCGGCACGCCGATGAACATCAGCAGGAACAGCAGCAGGAAGAGGAACAGCACGGTCATTATTTGGCCTCCTCGTGCTCATTGATTTTCAGCGCATCGGCGGCTTCGTCAGCCAGGCCGAGGCCGGTCTGCTCGTTGCGCAGGATGCGCACGAGGATTTCCAGGAAACGGATGAACACCATGGCGTAGCCGAACGGCACGATCATGCCGATGTGCCATTGCTGGATGCCGTAGTGGCCCAGGTCTTCGGCGCCGATACCGGCCCTGAACAGGGTGCTGACCCAGTCGAAGCTGCCGACGGCGATCAGGCCGGCGTAGCCCAGGCAGGCCGAGCAGGCGATCACGCCGATGACGCGCTGCACGCCGCGCGGAGCGAGTTTGACCAGAGCGTCGACGCCGATGTGGCCGGCGGTACGCACGCCGTAGGCCAGGCCGAAGAAGATCAGCCAGCCGAACAGGGCCTTGGTCAGGGCGTTGCTCCAGGTCATCGCCTGAGCAAGGTCGAGAATGAAGTCGCCGATAGTAAGCAGAGCCTCGTTACCGCCGAAGGTGTCACCCAGCCAATAGAACAGGGTGTAGAAGTTGTTGAGGATCACGTAGACGAAAGTGATCAGCGTCATGGCCGCCAGGAGGAAAGCAATGAAGCCTTCCTCGAAGTGCTCCCAGACGCGCCGCAAGGCGTTCATGGTCGGTTCTCCCGAATGGAAAGGGCGTAGGGTGGGACGGCAGCCGGCCCACCGGTTACAGCATTGAACGACGCCCGTCGCGGGCGTCGTGGTGGGTCAGCGCTGCAGTGCCCTGCCCACCCTACGGCTCTCCGGCCTTATTGCTGGTTGGCGGTTTGCGCGGCCTTGATCAGGTCGGCACCGATTTCGCCTTCGAACTTCTTCCATACCGGCTGCATGGCGTCGCGCCACTGGCCGCGCTGCTCGGGAGTCAGGGTCAGGATCTCGGTAGTACCGGCATCGAGAATGCGCTGCTTGTCGCCTTCGTTGAGGGCGTCAGCCTGCTTGTTCACCTCGACGGTGACCTCGGCGATGATCTTGTCCAGCTCGCTACGTACGTCAGCCGGCAGACCGTCCCAGAACTTGGTGTTGGTGATCAGCATGTAGTCCAGCAGGCCATGGTTGGACTCGGTGATGTACTTCTGCACTTCGTGCATCTTCTGGCTGTAGATGTTCGAGTACGGGTTCTCGGCACCGTTGACCACGCCGGTCTGCAGGCCTTGGTAAACCTCGGCGAAGCTCATCTTGCGCGGGTTGGCGCGCACGGCCTTGAACTGCTCTTCCAGTACGGCGGAGGCCTGTACGCGGAACTTCAGACCACGGGCGTCTTTCGGCTCCAGCAGCGCCTTGTTGGCCGACAGCTGCTTCAGGCCGTTGTGCCAGTAGGCCAGGCCGGTGATGCCCTTGTCAGTCATGGAGGTCAGCAGCTTCTGGCCTTCCGGACCTTTCTGGAAGCGATCGACTGCAGCCATGTCGTCGAACAGGAACGGCAGGTCGAATACCTGCAGCTGCTTGGTGTAATGCTCGAACTTGGCCAGGGACGGGGCGATGATCTGGACGTCGCCGAGCAGCAGCGCTTCCATTTCCTTGCCGTCGCCGAACAGCGAGGAGTTCGGGTAGACCTCGACCTTGACCTTGTCGCCCAGGCGCTCTTCGGCCAGTTGCTTGAACAGCACGGCACCCTGACCTTTCGGGGTGTGCTCGGCAACCACGTGGGAGAACTTGATGACGATCGGGTCGGCAGCGTGAACCACGCCAGCGATGGACAGGGACAGGGCGCAAGCCAGCGCCTTGGCAGTCAGTTTGAACATGCGGATGCTTCCTCTTGTTGTGTTTATCGCATTTGCGCCGAGGCGCTGCTGACGAACGGACAAGAGCAAGTCTAGGCGGCTTGGAGAAAAACGCCGGTGGCATCAGCGAGGCCTGGACTTGTACTTGTGGGTTCGCTTGGAGCTAGCCTAGAGCAACCCTTGTGCCAGTCTGCCATGGGGTGCGTGCCTGCCTAGAGGAAAAGCCCGTGGCTGTGGGCTTTGATGGCGTTTTGCCGAGCGCCTGGCGGGCGTATGCGCCCGCTGACGGCCAGTCTTTGATGATGGCTTTGGCGGTTTGCCGCCAGTCAGTCGAAGTCCTCTGGCGAGCTTCCGCCAGCACCGGAGAAATTCAGCCCATGTTTGCGCAGCTTGTCGTGCAGGGTCTTGCGCGGCACGCCCAGCGCTTCGGCCAGGCTGCGCAGCGAGCCGTGCGGACGACTCAGCTCGGCGGCGATCAGCGCGCGCTCGAAGGCTTCGACCTGTTCGCTGAGCCCGCCGTTGACCGGTGGCAGGTTCGGCGCGTTGCTATCGAGTGCCAACTCCAGGCCCAGGGCGAAACGTTCGGCGGCGTTCTGCAGTTCGCGCACGTTGCCCGGCCATGGATGACGCAGCAGCAACGCACGCTGTCCCGGTTGCAGCTCACGCGGAGCCAGGGCGTGGCGGGCTGCCGCCGCTTCGGCGAAATGCTGGAACAGCAGCAGGGCATCCTCGCCGCGCTCGCGCAGCGGCGGGATGGACAGCGGCGCGACGTTGAGCCGGTAGTAGAGGTCGGCGCGGAAACGCCCGGCGTCGGCAGCCTGGCGCAGGTCTTCCTTGGTGGCGGCGATCACGCGGATATCCAGCGGGATCAGCTGGTTGCCGCCGAGGCGTTCGACCACGCGCTCTTGCAACAGACGCAGCAATTTGACCTGCACGTCCAGGCTCATGCTCTCGATCTCGTCGAGGAACAGGGTGCCGCCGTTGGCGAATTCGAACTTGCCGATGCGGCGCTTCTGCGCGCCGGTGAAGGCTCCGGCCTCGTGGCCGAACAATTCGCTTTCCACCACGGACTCGGCCAGTGCACCGGCGTTGATGGCGACGAAGGGCCCGTCGCGGCGGCTGGACAGATCGTGCAGGGCGCGGGCGACCACCTCCTTGCCGGCGCCGGTCTCGCCGAGGATCAACACGTCGGTGGTGATGCCGGCGAGCGCGCCGATCTGCTCGCGCAGGCGCTGCATGGCGGGCGACTGACCCACCAGGCGGCTGGACAGCTGCTGGCGGTCGTTGAGCGCCATGCGCAGGCTGCGATTGTCCAGTACCAGGCGGCGCAGCTGCAGGGCGCGGCGAACGCTGTCGAGCAGCGCCTCGTTGGCGAAAGGTTTCTCGAGAAAGTCATAGGCCCCAGCGCGCATCGCCTGCACGGCCAGCGGCACGTCGCCGTGGCCTGTAATCAGCAGTACCGGCAGCTCGGCATCGCGCTCGCGCAGTTGCTGCAGCAGTTGCAGGCCGTCGATGCCGGGCATGCGGATATCGCTGACCACCACCCCTGGCCAGCCCACCGGAATACGTGCAGCCAGACCCTGGGCATCGCCCAGGCTGAGGACCTTGAGCCCGGCCAGGTCGAGCGTCTGGCTGAGCGCCTGGCGCAGATGGGCGTCGTCGTCGATCAGCAATACCTGAATGCGGCTGTCGATGGCGCTGTCGCTGGTCATGGCGAAGGGTCCTCAGAAGGTTGCAGGTTGACGCCGGGGCTGGCCAGGCGCAGGCGCAGGGTAATCAGCGCGCCGCCGGCCGGATGATTGGCCAGCAGCAGTTCGCCGTCCAGCGCCCGCACCAGACTATCGCAGATGGCCAGACCTAGCCCCAGGCCCTGGGCGCTGGTCTTGGTGGTGAAGAACGGCTCACGCGCGCGGGCCAGGGATTCGCTTGAGAAGCCGGGGCCGTTGTCGCGCAGCAGCAGGTCGAGATGCTCGGCCTGATGCTCAATGCTGATCCAGATACGCCGTGGCGGCGCCTTGTCGACCAGGGCGTCGAGCGCATTGCCGAGCAGGTTGCCGAGTACCTGACGCAGGCGCGTTTCGCCAGCCTGAACCCAGAGCGTGGCGTCCGGCAGGTCGCGAATCAATTCCACATCCATGGCCCGGCGGCGTTTGGCGAGCAGGGCAAGGGCGTCGTCCAGTGCCGGTTGCAGCGCCACTCGCTCGGGCGCATGGCGGTCGCGGCGGGCGAAGGCGCGCAGATGCGCGATGATCGAGGCCATGCGCTCGGTCAGTTCGCTGATCAGCTTGAGGTTGGCGCGGGCATCGTCGCTGCGCTGGTGGTCGAGCAGGGTACTGGCGTTCTCGGCGTAGCTGCGGATCGCGCCCAGTGGCTGGTTGAGCTCGTGGCTGATACTGGCACTCATGGTGCCGAGCGCGGAGAGTTTGCCGGCCTGGACCAGTTCGTCCTGGGCGCGCACCAGCTCCTGCTGCGCCTGCTCGCGTTCGAGCACTTCCTGCTTGAGTCGGCTGTTGAGCAGCTCCAGGTCCTGCGTACGCTCGGTCACCCGCTGTTCCAGTTCGGCCTTGGCGCTAGCATCGAGGGCGATGCGTTCGAGGTAGTGTCGGCGGCGCAATATCAGCAGGCCGAGCAGCAACAGCAGGGCCAGCAGGGCAGCCGCCCCCACGGCCACAGCGCTGCGCACGGGGCGATCGAGAAGGATGCGCGGGGCGAGAATACTCACCGTCCAGCCGGTTTCCTCCAAGGCCCGGCTTTGCGTCAACCAGGCGTTGGGATCAAGGTCGAGCGCGGGCGGCGCCTGGGTCGGGTAGGGCTGGTTGGCGGCGATCGCCGATTGTTCGACGCGGTCCAGCGGGCGGCTGGCGTGAAAGCGCCAGTCAGGGCGCGAGGTGAGAATCACCACGCCATTGGTGTCGGTGACCAGCAGCTGTTCCGGGGTGTTACCCCACAGCGTTTCGGTGTGGTCGAGGTCGACCTTGACCACCAGTGCGCCAATGTTGTGGTCGTCCTCGCGCACCGGGTAGGCAAAGTAGTAGCCGCGTTTTCCTGAGGTGGTGCCGAGGCCGAAGAAGCGGCCCAGGCGGCCGGCCAATGCTTCGCGAAAGTACGGGCGAAAGGCGAAGTTGCCGGCGACGAAACTGTCCGGCTTGTCCCAGTTGGAGGCGGCCAGGGTGACGCCGCGGGTGTTCATCAGGTAGATCACGTCGGCCCCGGTCTGGCTCTTCACGCGGGCCAGCAGGCGGTTGGCGTTATCCAGTACTGCGGGGTCTTCGGGCGTCTTCAGGGCTGCGCGCAGGCCGGGCAGGTCGCCGAGAATCTGCGGCAGCACCTCGTAGCGGCGCAGCGTGCCAAGCAGGTTGGCAACGTACAGGTCCAGGGTTTGCCGGTTCTGTTCGATCAGGACTTCGCGGTAGTAGCGTTCGGCCAAAAAGTGTACGGGCAACAGCAGGGGCGCGAGCAGCAGCGCCAGCAGCACGAGGCTGCGCCAGCGCAGGCGGCGGGGAGTGGCAGTGTTCGTGCTCATGGAGAACCGTGCAGAAATGATCGGCGCATTATGCACGTTAAGCGTGCGGCCGGTGACGTGCGCCGGCCGCTGGTGATGAAATGTCGGGCGTCAGCCCATGCGCTGCAGGCAGGCGTCCAGTGCCGTTCGCCAGTCCGGCAGGCGAATCTGCCATTCCTCTTCCAGGCGTTCACCGTCCAGGCGCGAATTGAGCGGGCGCTGCGCCGGCGTCGGGTACTCGCTACTGGAGATCGGGCGCAGCCGGGCACAGGGCTTGCCGGTGGCGCGCAGGCGCTCGGCGATGGCGCTGGCGAAGCCGAACCAGCTGGTTTCACCCTGGCAGGTCAGGTGATAGGTGCCCCAGCGATGGCGTCCTTGTTGCCACTTGTCGATCAGCTCGGCGGTGGCGCTGGCGATGCTGCCGGCCCAGGTCGGCGCGCCGATCTGGTCATCGACCACGCTGAGTTCTTCGCGCTCCTGCAGCAGGCGCTGCATGGTCAGCAGGAAGTTGCGCCCATGCTGCGAGTAGACCCAGCTGGTACGCAGAATCAGGTGGTCGCAGCCACTGATGCGCAGTGCCTGTTCCCCGGCAACCTTGCTGGCGCCGTAGACACCCAGCGGGCGCGGCGTGTCCGCCTCGCGGTAGGGCGTAGTCTTGCTGCCGTCGAAGACGTAGTCGGTGGAATAGTGGATCAGCGGGATGTCCAGCTCGAAGCAGGCATCGGCCATGACGCCCGGCGCTTCGGCATTGATGGTGAAGGCCAGTTCGCGCTCCTGTTCGGCCTGATCGACGGCGGTGTAGGCGGCGGCATTGATCACCAGCGCCGGGCGTTCGCGCAGGATGGTTTCGCGCAGGCTTTCCGGGCGTGACAGGTCGAAATCCTGACGGCCGAGGCTGATCAATTCATGCTCGCGCAGGGCCAGTTGCAGCTCGCGCGCGACCTGGCCGGTGTGGCCGCTGATCAGAATCTTCATGCGAACGTCTCGGCGTCGGTCAGGCTCAGGCCTTGTTGATCCTTGGCCGACAGCTGTGGCGTCAGGCCGTCGAGCGGCCAGTCGATGGCCAGCTGCGCATCGTCCCAGCGGATGCAGCGCTCAAAGGCCGGGGCGTAATAGTCGGTGGTCTTGTAGAGGAACTCGGCGTACTCGCTGAGCACCAGAAAACCGTGTGCGAAGCCTTCCGGCACCCACATCTGGCGCTTGTTCTCGGCAGACAGATGCACGCCCACCCACTTGCCGAAGTTCGGCGAGCTGCGGCGTACGTCCACTGCGACGTCATAGACCTCGCCGGCACTGACGCGCACCAGCTTGCCCTGGGCCTGCTGCAGTTGATAGTGCAGGCCGCGCAGTACGCCTCGCGCGGAGCGCGAGTGGTTGTCCTGCACGAACTCTCGGGTCACTCCGGTCGCCTCTGCGAAGCGCTGCGCATTGAAGCTTTCGTAGAAGAAGCCGCGCTCGTCACCAAATACCTGAGGTTCGAGAATCAGCACTTCCGGTAGTGCGGTCGCGATCACTTTCACAGCGACTCCTCCGCCAGTTTGTAAAGGTATTGACCATAACCCGTCTTGCCCAATGCCTTGGCACACGTAAGCAATTTCTCTCGGTCGATCCAGCCCTGCTGATAGGCGATCTCTTCCAGGCAGGCGACCTTCAATCCCTGACGCTTTTCCACCGTTTGCACGTATTGCGAGGCATCGAGCAGGCTGTCGTGGGTGCCGGTATCGAGCCAGGCGAAACCACGGCCGAAGCGCTCCACGCGCAGGTCTCCACGGGCCAGGTAGGCATTGTTCACATCGGTAATTTCAAGCTCGCCGCGTGGCGAGGGTTTAACGGCCTTGGCGATTTGCACCACATCGTTGTCGTAGAAATACAGGCCGGTTACGGCAAAGCTGGACTTGGGTTTCGCCGGCTTTTCCTCGATCGACAGCGCGTTGCCGGCGGCGTCGAACTCGACCACGCCAAACCGCTCCGGATCGCTGACCCAATAACCGAATACCGTGGCCCCACTGTCGTGGCTGGCGGCGCGAAGCAGCATTTCGGTGAAGTGTTGGCCGTGGAAAATATTATCCCCGAGGATCAGGCAGACCGAGTCGTTACCAATGAACGACTCGCCGATCAGGAACGCCTGGGCCAGGCCGTCCGGCGAGGGTTGCTCGGCATACTGCAGAGTGATGCCGAACTGGCTGCCGTCGCCGAGCATCTTCTCGAAGTTGGGCAGGTCTTCAGGGGTGGAGATGATCAGAATCTCGCGGATGCCGGCCAGCATCAGCACCGACAGCGGGTAATAGATCATCGGCTTGTCATAGATCGGCAGCAGTTGCTTGGACACACCCAGGGTGATGGGGTGCAGACGGGTGCCGGAGCCGCCGGCGAGAATGATGCCTTTCATTGAAGCTCCTTAGAGTGCGCCGAGTCGCTGGCCCTGATAGCTGCCATCCTGCACGCGGCGACACCAGTCGAGATTGTCCAGGTACCACAGCACCGTCTTGCGCAGGCCGGTTTCGAAGGTTTCCTGCGGCACCCAACCCAGTTCGCGCTCGATCTTGCTGGCGTCGATGGCGTAGCGCAAGTCGTGACCCGGACGGTCCTGCACATAGGTGATCAGGTCTTCATAGCGCGCGAGGCCGGCGGGTTTCTGCGGTGCCAGCTCTTCCAGCAGGGCACAGATGGCGCGTACCACGTCGAGGTTCTTCTGCTCGTTGTGTCCGCCGATATTGTAGGTCTCGCCGACTTCGCCTTGGCTGACCACCTTGAGCAGCGCACGTGCGTGGTCTTCCACGTACAGCCAGTCGCGTACCTGCTGGCCGTTGCCATACACCGGCAGCGGCTTGCCGGCCAGGGCATTGAGGATCATCAGCGGGATCAGCTTCTCGGGGAAGTGATAGGGGCCGTAATTGTTCGAGCAATTGGTGATCAGCACCGGCAGGCCATAGGTGCGTTGCCAGGCGCGGACCAGATGGTCGGACGCGGCCTTGCTCGCCGAGTAGGGCGAGCTGGGGGCATAGGGGGTGGTTTCGGTGAACAGGTCATCGACACCGTGCAGGTCGCCGTAAACCTCGTCGGTGGAGATGTGGTGGAAGCGGAAGGCCGCCTTGCGCTCGGGGCTCAGGGTTAGCCAGTAAGCGCGCGTGTTCTCCAGCAGGCTATAGGTGCCGACGATATTGGTCTGGATGAAGGCCGCCGGGCCATCGATTGAGCGATCGACATGGGATTCGGCGGCCAGGTGCATGATGGCGTCTGGCTGGAATTCGCTCAGCGTCGCAGCGACTCGCCCGGCATCGGCAATATCGGCCTGAACGAAGCGGTACCGGGGGCTTGCGGCGATCTCCAGAAGGGATTCCAGATTGCCGGCATAGGTCAGCTTGTCGAGATTGAGCACTTCGTGCTCGGTGTCCTGAATCAGGTGGCGAATCAGTGCCGACCCGATGAAGCCGGCTCCGCCGGTAATAAGGATGCGCATTTACTGTGTCCTTGGCGATGAGTGACGGCAGACGAGGCCCTGGATCAATTGAAAGTCGCGGAAGCTGTGGCGCAGCAGGCCACGTAGAGGCTCAATAGCCATAAGCCTGAATGGTTGATGGCGCATTTTGTACATCAAACCGCTTGGGTTGCGCGAGTCGTTTTGGCGGTAGTACGAGCACATGGCGTTCTTCAACAAAGCTTCTTTTTTGCTGGCTTTCTGGCGCCAGAAATTAACTGTGCTATTCATCAGTGCGGATGTTGAAATGCCATCATAAAAGTGGTTAAGTCGCGCCATAAAACAATTTGACGATATTCTGTCGAAAATTTGATTTTTTGCATTTTACTGCCTGTTTTTTGACGTCATCGGATGTTCATGAGCGAAATTAAGGCGGGAGTGACTTTTCATGCGTCTGCAATCAGCCGGTGGTTCCTTGCTGGCGCGTCCTGGGTTCATCGAATATTTCTTGGCGGCCATTCGCCTGGTTCATGGCATTACCGCCATTTTGCCAGGGTTTGCTCTTCTGGTATGGCTATCGGATGAGCCCGTGCTGACACAAAGCTACGCCACGGTACTGCTCTTCTTTGGCGTTCTTACGGTAATGATGTTTCAAGCCCTGGGCGTTTACTCCGAGGAGATATTCAGTAGCCTGTTGCGCTTTCGCATGATGTTCTTTGCCTGGTCTGCGGCGTTCTGTCTGTTGCTCTTCATGCATCAGGCGCTGGCAATGTTCAGCTTCATGGAGTGGCATTTCCTCAGCCTCTGGTTTCTGGCCAGCCTCTTCGCGTTCGGCGCCGAGCGTTTGGCGTTGCTCGCTCTCTATCGGTATTGGATGCGTGCCGGACAATTTCTGCAGAGCGCGGTCATTCTGGGGGCGACTGAAAATGGCCTGCGCCTGGCGGAATTCATGCAGCGTCATAGTGACATTCGCTCCGGGTTGATCGGCTTCATCGACGACCGTATTGGTCGTTTGCCCGATACATTAGGCGGACTACCGCTGCTCGGAGATAGCTGTGCGCTCGAGCGTTTAGTGCGTCAGGACCGCGTAACTCAAGTGTTGGTGGCTCTGCCTTGGTCCGCCGAAAACCGCATCGGTCAGATTGTGCGCGAGCTGCGCAAGCTCCCTGTGAACGTCCTTCTGGTGCCGGACATGCTCGCTTTCCGGCATGCGCGCAACCGCATCACCGAGGTGGCCGGGCTGCCGATGTTCAACGTCTCGGAAAGGCCGCTAGACGGTTGGTCGCCTTTGATCAAGCGCATTGAGGACCTGCTTTTGGCGCTGCTGGCTCTGGCTTTCGCTCTACCTCTGATGATCTTGGTCGCACTGGCGATCAAGCTCGACTCGCCTGGGCCTGTGCTGTTTCGCCAGAAACGTTACGGCTACAACAACAAGCTGATTGAAGTGTTCAAGTTTCGTTCTATGTACTGTGACCGCGCCGACGCCAACGCCGAGCGGCAGACCACGCGCAATGACGACCGCATCACTCGAGTCGGGCGCTTTATCCGCAAGACCAGCTTGGATGAGTTGCCGCAGCTGTTCAACGTATTGCTCGGAAGCATGTCCATGGTTGGCCCGCGCCCGCATGCTACGGCGACCAAGGCGGCCGGCATCCTTTTTGAGGATGCGGTGAAGGAATACACCGCCCGGCATCGTGTGAAGCCCGGTATCACCGGTTGGGCGCAGATCAATGGCTATCGCGGCGAAACCGATACGCTGGAAAAGATCGAGAAACGTGTCGAGTACGACCTGCAGTACATCGAGAACTGGTCGGTCTGGTTCGACCTGTACATCCTCTTCCGCACCTTGCCTGCGGTCATCTTCACCCGCGAGGCCTACTGAATGAGTGCCCTGATTCCCTGTATTGTTGCCGGCGGGGCTGGCACAAGGCTTTGGCCAGTTTCACGCGAGGCTATGCCCAAGCCGTTCATGCGTCTGGCCGACGGGCGCAGCCTGCTGCAGAAAACCCTGGAACGTGTTGCCGGCTTGGATGACGTCGCTCAACTGCTGACGGTGATCAATCGGGAGCTGTTGTTTCGCACGCTGGATGACTATCGCGCGCTGAATCAGAAGCATCTGGGGCTGGATTTCCTCCTAGAACCCATGGGGCGCAACACCGCTCCGGCGATTGCGGCTGCAGCGCTGCATGTCGTGTGTCATTACGGTGAAGACGCCCAGTTGCTGGTGCTGCCTGCCGACCACTTGATTCGCGATCAGGCCGCTTTCGTCGCCGCCATCGGACGGGCTCGCGCTCTGGCCGATGCGGGTTGGTTGGTCACGTTCGGTATCCAGCCGGATCATGCCGAGACAGGCTATGGCTATATCCAGCAAGGCGAGGTGCTGGAGGGCGGTTACCGTGTCGCCAGCTTCGTCGAGAAACCCGACCTGGCGACGGCCGAGGCTTACCTGGCCGGTGGCAAGCACTTGTGGAATGCCGGCATGTTTTGCTTCCGCGCCGATGTACTGCTGCGTGAACTACGTGAACATGCGCCGCAGGTCGTCGAGGGTGTGGAGAAGTGTCTTGCCTTGAGCGCACCGGCGCAGGGCAAGCAGGGCGTGCAGTGTGAGCTGGATGCTGAAAGCTTCGCCGAAGTGACCGATATCTCTATCGACTATGCTCTGATGGAGCGCTCGGCCAAGGTCGCCGTGGTGCCTTGTGATCTGGGTTGGAGCGATATCGGCTCCTGGCAGGCGTTGCGCGAATTGACGCCAGCAGATGCCAACGGCAACCAGATCAATGGCGAGGTGATTCTGCATAACGTGCATGGTTGCTACATCGACTCGCCCAAGCGCCTGGTCGGTGCCGTAGGGGTGCGCGACCTGGTAGTGGTCGACACTCCAGATGCCTTGCTGATAGCTGACGCCCACTGCACGCAGGACGTCAAATTCGTCGCTCAGGAACTGAAGAAGCGCGGTCACGATGCCTATCGTCTGCATCGTACCGTGACTCGCCCCTGGGGTACCTACACCGTCCTGGAAGAGGGCTCGCGCTTCAAGATCAAGCGCATCATGGTTCGCCCCGGCGAGTCGCTGTCACTGCAGATGCACCATCACCGCAGCGAGCACTGGATCGTCGTCAGCGGCATGGCTCGGGTAGTCAATGGCGAGCGCGACTTTCTGCTCAATACCAACGAATCGACCTTCATTCCTGCGGGCCATCAACATCGTCTGGTCAACCCAGGGGTGATCGACCTGGTAATGATCGAGGTGCAGAGCGGTGAGTACCTGGGGGAGGACGATATCGTCCGTTTCAACGATATCTATGGCCGTGTACCGGCCAGCGAGAAGAGCAACTGATGCGTGTTGCCTTGATCATCCCGACTCGCAACGCAGGCGCTCACCTTGATCGTCTGTTACCTGCGATCGCCATGCAGACATTGCAGCCAGATGAGTTTCTGGTGGTCGACAGCGCATCTGGTGATGACACGGTGGCGCGCTTCCTTGAAGTCGGTGCACGGGTCGAGGTTATCGAGCCGAACCAGTTCAACCATGGCGGCACACGGCGTTGGGCCAGTCAGCAGGTCGACGCGGACGCGCTGATCTACCTGACCCAGGACGCGATTCCGGCCGACGCCGGTACCTTCGCCAACATCATCGCCGACCTGCAGGGCGAGGCCGATATCGGGGTTGCCTATGGGCGACAACTGCCGCACCCGGATGCAGGCCTGCTGGGCGCGCAGTCGCGTCGTTTCAACTATCCGCCGCAGAGCCGCACCAAGCGCATGAGTGATGCACCTGAGTTGGGGATCAAAACCTGTTTCAGCTCCGATTCGTTTTCGGCCTACCGGCGTGACGCGCTGGTCGCCGTGGGCGGCTTTCCCGAGGACGTGATCGGCAGCGAAGACGCCTACGTTGCGGCCCGCATGCTGCTCGGCGGTTATGCCGTGCGTTATGCAGCGACCGCCGAGGTGTATCACTCGCACGATTACAGCGTGCTCGAGGAGTTTCGTCGTTACTTCGATATCGGTGTTTTTTACGGACGTGAGCGCTGGATCAGGCAGGCGTTCGGTTCGGCCGGTGGCGAAGGCATGCGTTATGTGAAGGCCGAGATGGCAGCGCTGCGCGCGGCCGGCTGCCTCTACCGTTTGCCCGAAGTCTTTCTGCGCAGTGCGATGAAGCTGACTGGTTACCGTCTTGGTCAGGTGGAAATGTCTTTGCCATCAACCCTCAAGCGTCGCGTCAGTATGTTTTCCGGGTACTGGCGTTAGCCCCTACTTTGCTACAGGAAGTTCGATAAATGAAACATGTGATCTTGTTGTTATCCGTCGTGATGCTGGGGGCATGCACCACACCTGCGAGGGTTATGCTGCCTGATACGGACACCATAGAGGCCGGGCAGCAGGCGCTCGATCAGCTTGCCCTGGTGCCGCCACCGCAAGAGCGTGTGCGGGTGGGCGATACGTTACGCATCGTCCGCGATGCCGGTGAGATGCCGACGTTATCTGCCTTCAATGTCAGCACCATCTACGAGCTGACGCTGTTCACCGTACTCAATGACGGTTCAATCTATTACCCGTTCATCGGCAACGTGCAGGCGGCGCGTCGCACGCCCGGCGAAATCGCCGAATCCCTCACCGAGCGGCTTAAGGAGGTCTACCGCCAGCCCAAGGTAACGGTGAACATCAACAACGCGCCGGGCAATACCGTTTTCGTCGGTGGTGCGGTGCGCAATCCCTCGGCCGTGCCGATTCCGGCGGCCAACAACATCCAGCAGGCCATCATCGGGGCCGGTGGCGTGCTTCCCACGGCGGACAGCCGCAAGGTCGCCTTGCTGCGAGAGGATTCCGAGGGGGCCTATCACGCCTATTTCCTCGACTACAGCCAACTGCTCGTCACCGGAGAGCACGGGCGCAAGACAGTCGGGCTGCAGCGCGGCGATATCGTCTTCGTGCCCAAGTCGGCGGTCGGCGAGCGAATCGAGGGCGTGGACGTCTATCTGAACCAGCTCATTCCTTTTACCAAGTCGATGGGAATCGGCGCCAGTTACACAATCAATCGCTGAGGAGCGACACACTCATGATCGAAATTCGTTCCTTTCGCGACCTGCTGCGTCTGCTGTTTATATTCTTGCGAGAATTCAAGTGGGCGATGGGGATAACCCTGGTTGTGATCCTGCTGGGCGCATTCCTGCTGCCCGCCAAATACGAGTCCAATGCGCGATTGCTGGTGAAGCCGGGGCGTGATGCTGCCTTACCGCTGGAAATCAGCGATCGCCAGGCTATGGTGATGCCCATCAGCCAGCGTGATCCGATTGTCGACGAAGAGCGCATGCTCACCGGCCGGCCGATCGTCCGCGAGGTGGCTGAGCATTACCTGGAAGTGCTGGCCAACCAGCCGCCTCCGCCGTGGGTATGGAAGCGCATTAAATATGAAGTGAAGCGCGTTGTCGGTGCGGTTATCGATGGGGTGCGCACGGTCTTCGAAACCATCGGCGTGATCGAGGAACAGACCGACGTCGAGCGTCTGGCACGTGCCTTGGAGAAGAACTTCGAGGTCGACCATGCGCTGGGCTCGAGCGTTATGGAGATTCGCTTCACCTGGAACGAGCCGGATGTGGCGCAAGCCATTGTCGAGCACTGGATCGAAATCTATCAGCGCCAGCGTACCGATGCGCTTGGCCGAAAGAGCCTGTTCACGTTCTACGAAGCGCAGAGTGCGGCCAGCGCCCTGCAGATCAAGAGCTACAAGGAACAATTACTGCAGAAGATGACCGGGCTCGGCGCCGCCAGCATCACCGACCGTTTGGAGGACCTGTCGGAGCGTATCAACATCCTGCGTGGCGAACGCTTCAATACCCAGCGCCTGATCAGTTCTTCGGACAGCGTTCTGGAAAACACTCGCAATCAACTGAAGGGGCTGCCTCAGGAGGTCGTAACGGTTCGTCAGATCGCCCTGAACCCGGCCCAGCAGGACCTGCGTCGTCTGCTCAATCAGAAGCGTCTCGAGCGCGTCGATATGCTGCGCACCTATGTGACCACCGCCGAGCCCGTGCGGGCGCTCGACGAGTCGATCGCCTCGCTGGAGAAGCAGGTGGCCGATGAGGGGGATACGGTGCAGAGCTCCGAGGACCGTGCCCCTAATACGCTGTCCATTCACCTGCAGCGTGTTCTGCTCGACGAAACCAGCAATAACAAGGCATTGCGCGCTCAGCTCGCGGCTCAGGAATCTCAACTGCATGAACTAGAGGCGCAGCGCAACGAGGCGATGCGCGAGGAGCCTGAAGTGGCTCGCCTGCAGCGTGAGCTGGATGCGGCAGAGAAGAACTATGTGCTCTATACCGACAGCCTGGAGAAGTCCCGGATTGATCGCGAACTGGACAACAGTCAGATCAGCAACATCGCAGTCATCGAGGCCGCGACGCTAAACCCTGCCCGGGTCTTCCCCAAGACGCTGGTGATGCTGCTGCTGGCTTTGCCATTCTCGGCGCTGGTGGGCTTGCTGGTGGTCTATGTGTGCTACTTGCTGGATCAGCGCATCCATGATGGCGGCCTAGTGGAGTCGCGCTTTGGCCTGCCCCTGTGGACGACGCTTCCCGAGCGGAACAATTCCAGTGCCCAGACTAGCAATGCCTTCGCTGCCAGTGTCTACCGGCTGTATGGTTTCATGCCGCTCAAGCGCATCGCCAGCGATGGTTTGATGCTTGGCCTGACCTCGGCACGTCATGGCGAAGGGGTCGGCTTCGTCATCGAGCAGATGCGTCAGTTGCTTGAAGAGAATGGCCTTAATGTACGCGTAGGCGGCGCAGAGCCGGCCCAACCCGGCGAGGTCGTGCTGCTCGATGCGTCTGCTCTGCTCGACAGCCGCGAGGCGTTTGTCACGCTGCGCCGCGCGGACATGATCGCGCTGGTGGTAGAGGCACGACAAAGCTCCATTCCAGTGGTCCAGCACGTGCTGTCGATTCTCACCACCGCGTTCGGCAAGGTGGACGGCATCATCATCAACCGTCGCTGCTTCGAGGTGCCGGGCAAGGTTCTGAAAGTGATTGATCGTTTCCGAGGCGCGTTCTGATGCGCATTGCCCTGCTGGCGCCGTTGCCCCCCGAGAAGAACGGCATTGCCGATTACGCGGGGCATTTCAAGGCGGCGCTGGAAGCCGACGGGGTCGAAGTACTGACCCCGCTGGCCGGGTGTGGCGCAGAGCCGGGGGCCGTCAACGCCCGGGTGTCATCGTTCGACTGGAGCGGCGTCGATCTGGTTCATGGCGAGCTTGGCGGTGGGCGTCTGCGTGAGTTCCACGCGCTGGAGCTGCTGCGCATGCGCTATCCCGCGCTGCCGTTGACGGCGACCATCCACGATCCCGAGCGCCTGGTATGGCGTCAGGCGAAGTTGCCCCGCGTCCTGGCCTGGACGGAACGCTTTCCGGGCCTGCTGCAGCAGGCGGCGGTGGTGCTGAATGACCCGTTCACGTTGCGTCAGGAGCGCAAGCTGGCGCACGGCATGAATCGTCTGTTCACCCTGACCGGGCTCGGGGCATCCTGCCTGCGCCAGCGCATGGGGCTTGCCGACGGGCGGGTCGCCGTGGTCCCGCACGGCAATCTCGACATAGCGCCGGCTGCCCTGCCGGACCTGGATGTGATGCGTCTGCTGTATTTCGGCTTCATCTACCGGGGCAAAGGCATCGAGGATCTTCTGCAGGCCCTGGCCAGGGTTCTGCAGGCCGACGAGTCGCTGCACGGACGCCTGCGCCTCACGCTCGCTGGTGGTACCGCAGCCGAGATGGCATTTGGCGGGCGTAATGATTACCTCGACGAGCTTCGCGAGTTGATCGGTCGCCTTCAACTGCAGGAGAGCATTGATTGGCGCCTGGACCTGCCACGCGAGGAAATCGCCCAGGTCATTCAGCAGCACCATGTCATGGTTCTACCGTACCGGGAGTCGCAGAAGCTGCGCATCCTGGGTGAGCAACGTGGCACCAGTGGTGCACTTTCCTGGGCTGCGGCCTGCGGTCGTGGGGCGATTACCTCGGACGCCAGGGCATTTGCCGAAGAGGTCAGTAGCGGAAACGGCATGACCTATGCTCAGGGAAATGTCGAGGCGCTCGCGCAGGCGTTGCAGGGTATCGCTCGTCAGCCACAACTGGCTGCGGCCTGGGCGGACCGGGCAAGCTCGATCGGGCGTGAGCGCCGGTGGAGCAGTGTTGGGCGGCGTTTTCACGAGCACTTCGCCGAACTGTGCAGACAGGAGCCGATGCCATGAGAAAGATAGCCGCCGCCTTGATGATCGTTCTGCTTGGAAGCCTGTTGTTGTGGGGGATGCGGGTGGACGCCCAGATGCACGCGCTCAAGGCGCCGCGTGAGGTCGTCTGGAAGGATTTCCTGGGCGTGAATGCACAGTTCCTGTGGTTCAGCCCGGAGCGGTACAACCAGCAGATGGAGCGTTTGAAGGCGCTTGGTCTGCAATGGGTGCGCCTTGATCTGCACTGGGACCAACTCGAACTGGCTGAGGACCAATATAATGTAGCGGCCCTGGATGTACTGGTGCGTGATCTGGAGCGCCAGCAGCTCAAGTCCGTTTTCTATCTGGTGGGCTCGGCCCGTTTCATCACTACCGCCCCGCCGGAGTCTCCGTACCAGGATCAGTATCCGCCGCGCGACCCGGAGGTTTTCGCCCAGCGCATGGCGCTGCTGGCCATGCGTTACCCCAGTGTCGATGCCTGGCAGGTCTGGAACGAACCGAATCTGATTGGTTTCTGGCGCCCCGAGGCAGATGCGGCCGGCTACGCCCGCCTGCTCGAAGCCAGTACCAGGGCTCTGCGCAGCGTCGCCCCCGACAAGCCGGTGGTGGGCGCCGGGCTGGCATTCTTCAGCGATCTGCCCGGTGGCGCGAGCATGTTCGAGCAGCTCGGCCAACTGGGTGTGCAGCGGCTGAACACCATCGTTGCCTATCACCCCTACACCCAGCTGCCGGAAGGCAACATGCGTGGCAGCAACGATTTCGCCCTGCGCACACGCGAGCTCAACGATGTATTGCGCCGTTCCGGTGTACCCGCCATCTGGGCGACGGAGTGGGGCTGGTCCAGCTATTCGGGGCCCAAGGAGGCTCAGGACATCATCGGCCGAAACGGCCAGGCCGATTACGTTCTGCGGCGTCTGGCCTTGATGAGTACGCAGGATTTCGACCGGGTTTTTCTCTTCACCCTCAATGACCTCGACACCCGTGCAACCGTCAGAGACCGTGACTATGGGTTGCTTGATCTTGAAGGTAATCCCAAGCCTGTCTACCTGGCGCTGCAACGGTTCCTGAAAATCACCGGGCCGCGCCTGTTACCCGCCGAGCCCCCGCAGATCGCAAAGAAGATCGACGGGCTGTACAACATCGCCTGGAAGGACGAGAAGGGACGGAACCTGCTGATGTTCTGGGCGGAGAAGGGCGCTGAGCTTGAGCTTCCGGGAGTCACCCGCGCCGTTCTCCACGATCCGCTCACGGGGCGCGAAACGGCGCTCGGCAATGGCAGCTGGGTGAAGGTGAAGACCAAACCGTCGCTGCAGATACTGACCTGGGACTGAACCTAGATGCGTTTATTGTGGGTTCTCCCTTATTCGCCCTGGCCCACCACCAGCGGTGGCAAGACCCGCCAGTACAATCTGCTGCGCAGTCTGGCCGAACGTGGGCACCGCATCACGTTGCTGGTGCAGAGCAAGCAACCACTGAGCGCCGACGACCGGGCTATGCTCGAGCCTTTGCTCGAGCAACTGATCGTCGTGCCGCGCCGCCCGCTGCGCAGCTTCGCAAGTCTGTTCGTGGCGCTGTTCGCGCCAGCCCCTCTGCTGGCTGGTGTGAATGGTTATGCCCCACGCATGCAGGCCGCGTTCGTCGAGTTGCTGCAGCAGCGATGGGATGTCGTGCAGGTGGAGCACAGCTATACCATCGAGCCGTTGCGGAAGCCGCTCCGTGAACAGCGGCAGCCGTTCGTGCTGACCGAGCACAATGTCGAGTCATCGCTGGGGGCGGCCACCTATTCCCGCTTTCCGACCTGGGCGCGGCCGTTCGTCTGGTTCGACCAGTGGCGTTACCGGCGCTGGGAGCGCCAGGTGCTCAGGCAGGCGGCACGTGTGGTCGCCGTGACCGAAGCGGATGCGGCCGTGATGCAGCGCCTGGCTGGGCAACCGGTGGCCGTGGTGGTGAATGGCGTGGACTGTGCGCAGTTCGCTGGCGCAACGCCCGACAATGCTTGCCAGAGGATCCTGTTTCTCGGCAATTACGAGTACTCGCCGAACGTCGATGCCGTGCAGTGGGCGCTGGATGAGATCATGCCGCTGCTGTGGCAACGCAACCCGCGTGCGGTCATCAGCATCTGCGGGCATGCGCTGCCGGCCCAATGGCCTGAGCGCTGGCCTGACAAGCGAATCGAGTGGCAGGGGTTCGTCAGCGATCTCCCGGCGCTGCAGTCGCAGTCGTCGGTGTTTCTTGCCCCGTTGCGCCACGGCGGTGGCTCGAAGCTCAAAGTGCTGGAGGCCCTTGCCGCCGGCCTGCCGCTGGTAAGTACCGCGCAGGGGGTGTCCGGCCTGGCGCTGGAGCCGGGGAGCGACTATTTGGCTGGCGAGACGGCGCAGCAACTGGCCGTGGCGTTGTCCGAGGTGCTGGACCAGCCGGCGGATGCCGCGCGACTCGGCCAGGCCGGGCGCGAGTATGTCCGCGTCCATCACGACTGGGCGGTCGCTGCCAGTCAGGTGGAGGCCATCTACGAAGACCTGGCGCGCCAGCCGGTATCGGAGGCGTCATGCGCATAGGCCTCGACTATCGGATGGTGGCGTCTGCGCCGATGTCGGGTATCAGTCGTCAGGTGCTGGCGATGGAGCGCGTGCTGCGCGAACTTCCCGATGTAACCCTCACCCGCTATGCCGTCGCGCCGTCAGGAGCCGATCTGCGCCAGCAGGTCTGCTGTCCGCCCTGGGATTGCGCCTCGGCTTCGATGCACCAGCCTCACAACCGGCTGCGCTTCGAGGCCTGTTTTCTGCCAGGCGAACTGCGCAGGCAGGGTATCGATCTGTACATCGCGAACTTCAACATGGGTCTGCCCCTGCCTCCGCGTCCCAAGGGCACGCGTTACGCGCTGTTGCTGCACGATCTGTTTCAGATCACGCTCAAGAATTACCACGCCAATGCTTTCAAGGCTGCGGTCTACCGTGCCTGTGACCGCCTTTCGATCAGCTATGCGGTGCGGACGGCCGATCAGATCTGGACCCCTTCGCGCTTCACGGCCGACGAGGCGGTGCGGTTGTTTCCTGGCGTGGCCGACAAGGTTCGGGTACTGCCCAACCTGGTAGAAGGTTTCAGTGGGCAACCTGCGGCGCTTACCCGGCCATTGCCTTCACGTTACTGGCTGGTGGTGGGCACGCGGGAGTTGCGCAAGAACATCCCATGGTTCGTCGAAGCCTGGGCGCAGGCCAGGCGTGAGTCTGCTGAAATTCCTGATCTGGTGATGGTCGGCAGCCTGGACCACTTGCCTCAGGCGCAGCGTGACCTGCCAGGCCTGCATGCCTTGTCGGGACTCGATGATGCGCAGCTTCACGCCGTGTATGCGCGAGCGCAGCGGCTCTGGCAGCCCTCATACGCCGAAGGATTCGGTCTGCCGGTTGTCGAGGCCCTGAGCCTGGGTGTGCCGGTGGCCGTGGCTCGCGGCTCCTCCCTCGAAGAGGTGGCGCCTGCGATCAGCCCGCGTTTCTCGCCCAGTGATGGGCCGGCACTGGTACAGCTCATGCTGGGGCTGTCTGCGGAGCCGGCCGAGGACCCACAACTGTTGCGTCAGTGGGCTGAGCGATTCGGCCCGGCAACCTATCGTAATCGCCTGATCGAATTGATCGCGGAAGTGAGTTCGTAATGCCAGGAAAGCTAATTGCCATCGTCGTTGGCGTCGTATTTGGTGCGCTGCTGCTGTTTCTGTCCCCGGTCAAGGCCGTGGCGGCCGTCTTCGCGGTGGCGGTGGCCCTGAGCGTACTGCGCTTTCCGCTGTGGGGGCTGCTGCTGTTCGCGCTGCTTGCCACCTTCATGCCCTACGCGACGGTCAACCTGGGAATTCGTACCACGGTCAGCGAGGCGCTGCTGGCGCTGACCTGGGGTGCCTTGCTGTGGCAGGCGTTCATTTCCCCGGCCTCCCGGGTCGCGGTCACCGGCACCACCGAGCGCTGGCTCATGGTGCTGATGCTGTTCAGTATCCTGCCCTTCGTGGTGGGGCAGCTCACCACACAAGGCACCGCCAGCGGTCTGTCCAACTGGCTGCGCTGGTTGCTCAACCTTTCCGTCGTGTTCCTCGCTGCCAAGCTGCTGCAGGAGCGCAAAAACCGGGAGTTGCTGGTTGTCTGCCTGTTGCTCGGCACGTTGGCGATGCTGCTCCTGTCGATCGCGGTATTCCTGAGGACCCGCTCAGCTTCCGGCATGCTGCCGGTGCTGACGTTCTTCAGTTACGGCAACCTGGATATGCTCGGCTTCGCCCTGAATGCGCTTTCATCGCGCATGGGCTCGCCCTGGATGCACCCCAATGCCACGGGCGGCATCATGGCGCTGTTGTTGCCCCTGGCGCTGTGTTTTGGCCTTGCCAATGAAGGCTGGCGGCGCTGGCTGGGGCTGTGCGTCGCCTTGCTGGGGGCTGCGGCACTGCTGCTGTGCAGTTCGCGCGGGGCGATGCTGAGCCTGACCGTGGTACTGATCTGGATGGCGGGACGGCGAGTTCCCTATACCGGTCGCCTGTTGATGCTCGGTGCCGTGCTTGTCGTTGCGCTGGTGATGAGTTACCCGCCTCTGCAGGAACGCCTGGCGACGATCTTCTCCTCGGATAACGCCAGTACACAGGAGCGATTCGACGAATACCGGATGTTCCCCAGGGCGGTGCTTGCCTACCCGTTCGGTCTGGGCTTCAAGCTGGAGCCGCCTATCGAAGGCACTGACCTGATCGGCATCTCCAACCTGTGGCTCAACTTCATGTACAAGCTAGGGCTTGGCGGCATGCTGTTGTTCATCGCCGTCACCTGGCGCTGGTGGCGCGAGAGTCGGCCTGAGCAGGGGGCTATCGTGCTGACGCGGGACAATGCGATCTGGCTGGGTAGCCTGGGTGGTGTGCTGGCAGCGCTGATAAGCGGTCTGTTCGACCATTACTTCAGCTTCGCGGTGGTGATGATCGGCCTGTTCTGGTTGCTGGTGGGTATCAATCTGCTGGAGGCCAGGCGGCTGTTCCCTGCTCGCAAGCTCCATCGCGGATTGCAGCGCCAGCGCCTGGGTGTCGTGGTCAACGAGCGAGGCTGAGGGGCGACCATGCTTGGCTCCGCCGCGTCGCTCACCCTGGTTACCCTGTTCGGCCTGGCGCTGGGCTTTGCCCGTGAGTGGCTGCTGGTCAGCGCATGGGGCGCTGGCGCGCAGAGCGATGCCTTCCTTGTCGCACTGTTTCTGCCGGAGGCGGTTCGCATGTCGCTGGCCGGTGGGCTGCTCAGTGCCGCTGCGTTGCCTCTTTATCTGGCCGAGGACGAGGTGGGGCGTCGTCGCTGGATGGGGGCGCTGTTGCCGCAGCTTGCGTTGATCGGTCTGGCCGTCGCGCTGCTGGTACTCGTTACGGCTCCATGGATTGTCGGTGTGATCGGCCTGGGCCTGAGCGATGCCGGGCAGGTCCAGGCAGGTGACACCTTGCGGCTGCTTGCGTGGTGCATACCGGGTTTCGTGCTGCATGCGCTGCTCAGTGTGCCGCTGCAGGCCAGTGAGCGCTTCGTGATGGCGGGATTGGGCTCGGTGCTGTTCAACGCACCGCCCGTGATCTATCTGGCAAGCATGGGGACGCAAAGCAGTGTCTCCGGTGTAGCCGAGGCCTGCGTGCTGGGCAGCGTGCTAATGGCCGGCTCGCTGCTGCCCTGGCAATGGAAACAGGGCTGGAGGCCATGGCGCAGCAACGGCTCCCTGCAGGCACTTCGGCTACTGGGGCAGCGCATGTTGCCGTTGGTTGGCAGCAACGCGGCGAGCCAGGGGCTTGCCCTGCTTGAGCGTTCAGTCGCGTCGCTGCTCGGGGAGGGCGCTGTTACCTGGGTCAACCTGGCCCGCAAGCTGGTGAACCTTCCGCTTGTGGCATTGATGAGCCTCAATCAGGTGCTGCTGGGCCTGATGAGCAGCCGAGCCGATACGCAGCGTATTCCTTTGCTCAGACGTGGGGTCGAGACGGCAAGCCTGCTCGCGTTGCCGGCCGGCATCGGCCTGGTGGGCGCCGCCCCTGCGCTGGTGGCATTGCTGCTGCCGTCATCGCTGGGGGCTGATCCGCTACCGGCGCTGCTTGCCTGGTTTGCCCTGCCGCTGGTGTTCGGTTGTTGGAATGCCTTGCTCGCCCGTTATGCCTATTCAACCGGCGACACGGTTCAGCCGCTGTACTGCGAACTTCTGGGCAGCGGCGTCAACGCGCTGTTGTTGCTGGCGCTGCCCTGGTGGCTGGGGTTGGCCGGTATACCGCTGGCAGCCGTGGCAGGCGTGCTGGTCACGGCCCTGGCGCTCATGCGCCGCCAGGCGCTTCTGGGCCAGTTGGCCTGGGTGCGGTACTGGCTGTGTGCGGGCTTGTTGCTGGGTATCAGCGCAGGAGGTCTTTTCGGCGTGGCAGACACCTGGTTGCAACTGGGGCTGACTACGCTGTTCGCGGCGGCGACGCTCGCCGGCATGGCATTGATACTGCGGCCCTGGCGTGCCGCCTGAGCGGTGCGGGTACGTCTCACGAACACACGAACAGTCAGAGCCCCGTAGCGGGCTTTCTTGAAGGGGAAGCAAGGTGGAGCAGCGCTGGATTCAGATTGATATCGCCAAGGGCGTGGGTATCCTGATCATTGTGTTCGGGCATGGATGGTTCGTGGCCAGCTCGCCGGATTTTCTCTATCCGCTGGTGGCGTCCTTCATTCTGCCGCTGTTTTTCTTTCTCTCCGGGGTTTTCTTCAAAACCACTGGTACCTTCGCTGAAACGGCTATTGGCAAGGCCGATGCCCTGCTCAAACCTTTCTTCTTCACGATGTTGTTGTATGTCGTGGTGCGTGATGTGTTGCGAGGGCAGCCCCTGCTACCGGATATCGTAGGCTTGTTCTATGCCTCGGTCAGCACACTGCCCTGGCAAGCATTGTGGTTCCTGCCGCACTTCTGGCTGGCAATTCTATACAGCTGGTTGTTGTTGCGCCTGCTTGAGTCGTTGCGGTGCCCCGCTCCGATCATGTGGCTTGTCGTGGTCGTTCAGATGCTGCTGGGAATCTGGCTGCTTGGCTGGTCGTGGCATTCGCCGGTCACCTTTTTTGGCCAGTCCTATAGCATACCTGGGCTGCCGTTCAGTGCCGATGTTGTTTTTATCAGTAGCGCATACTTCTTGCTTGGCTATCTATTACGCTCGGCTCTGCGTGCACATAAAACCTCGTTGATAGGTCTATTAGTTAGCGTCGTATTGTTCGGTATGATTTTCTTTTTTCATCCCGTGACTATGGATTTGGCGCAACGACGTTATGATCATTGGCTGTGGACCACGTTGTTGGCAGTTCTGGGGGTGTATATCTGTTGGGCGTTGTCAGGTCTGATGACACATTGGAGCTGGCTTTCCAAAGCTATGACATATATCGGGCAATCGACTCTGGTTATCCTGATCTTCCATGGTGAGATTCAAAACAAAAGCTTCGCCTTGCTGAGATGGTTTTCTGTTCCTGACCATTTAGGTGCCGCTATTGCGCTTGTGTTTACCGTGATTGCTTCCTTGCTGATTGGTGAATTTATTAAGCGATTTAGTTTTTTGCGTGTGATGTATTTGCCTGTTTGGAAGAAAAAGAATAAGAAAAAATTGAAAAAGGCGACAGCCAGTCAGGTCTCAGAGTAAGAGAAGGGTTTTTTAATATTACGTTGGATTTGAGTTGCTCCGGCTTTTTAGGTTTATTTGTTTAGGTCAGGCCGCCAAGGCCTGACCTGTTTGTTGTTTTGTTACTAGTGGGGTTGGGTTCGCCTCCACAGGCGAAGTTATCGTTTTGAGTTCAGGAGGCGTCGGTAGTTTTTACTAGTTGTCTCGTGGCTCCTCCTAAGCGACAACCAGTCCGGCCTTGTACATTTAAGGGCCTTAACCAAGGCTTTTTTGTAATTGTCGCCCGTCCTGCCAATTGAAGGCTCGACGCCGTCTCTGCCAGCCGCTTGTTGTGGCGTTTAGAGGCATTCTGGCATGGCCGCTTGATAGATCAGTCCACCGGCGCGCAGCATGGCGACCATGCTGAACGTGAAGTCTTGCTTCTAATAATGGCGCTGGCTGTTTAGCCGAGGGTGAGCGGTGCAAAACGCTCGAACGCCATCACATACAGCTAACCAGCTAGGTCAAGGCATAGGGGAATCTGGGACCCAAAAGGCGTCGGTGAGGTAGCGATGGGGGCGCTCGTCATGCACTCCGAGCTGCTGCGCTCGATATAGACGCCACGCCCCTCTTGTCTTCGGTGCGGCGTGCCCAGTCTTCGGCATCACGCTTGGTTCGGAAGGAATTGGAACAGGTTGGCCAGCCAGTCTTGCGGATGACTGCTTTCCATGTGTCAGAAGGGGTTTACGAGGGTCGCCATATGTTCTCCGAGATGTACTCGGTACGGGACTGTAACGAAACTCTACCTCGGGAACATATGATTACGGGGTTAGGAAATTCCAAAGCCCGTAGGCTTGATGTAAATGGTGCCGGCACCAGGAGTCGAACCCGGGACCTACTGATTACAAGTCAGTATTACACACCTTTTATCAACAGCCTGCGTGGAAAATATTTCCATGCAAGAGTTCTTTTAAATGCCTGAATTAGCTAGGGATTAGCGTAATTACTGGCTTTCGTGGGTGAATATACGCGCTGTTCAATAAGTAGTCAAATCCCTACCCCAACCCTACCCCAAGGACTATAATCCCTACCCCAACCCTACCCCAAAAACGGTCAGGATTTCGGTATGAACACGCGCGTCGCCATGAATGAGCACACCCTCAAACGGCTTAAATTTGACCCGCAAAAAGGCCGTGTAGAATACCTCGATCCCCCCATGCCAGGGCACGGTACTTTTGGTGTGCGGGTCAACAAGACATGCAAAAGTTTCATCTTCCTGTACAGCTTTCATAACCATCCGCGGCGCCTGACGCTGGGCAATTACCCCGATTTGTCACTCGCCGAGGCCCGCGCCAAGGCGGCGCAGGCCGCTGAACTGCTCAAGCAGGGGATCGATCCCGGGCAGAAGAAGATTGTCGAGTTGGTCGAGTACCGTACGAGCCCGACTTTTGAGGAGGCCGTTGAAAGCTATCTGGACTGGGCCCGGGCCAACAAGAAGTCGTGGCGTGAGGATGAGCGCATGCTGCGCACTGAGTTTGTACCCCACCTGGGCAGGGCCAAAATCGGTGATGTCAGGCGCAAGGAGGTGATTGCGCTGCTTGATCACAAAGCCAAAACCGCGCCGGTGCAGGCCAACCGCCTGCTGTCCGTGATCCGCAAGCTGTTCAACTTCTGCGTGGAGCGGCAGATTCTTGAGGCCACACCGCTGGTGAAGATGCCGCGTGTCGCCAAGGAAAAACGCCGCGAGCGCAGCCTTAACCGGCATGAGTTGGTGTGGTTTCTGCACCAGCTGGCCGGTGCCTCGCTGACAACCAATACGCGGTTTTCGCTGTTGCTGAGTCTGATGCTGGCGCAGCGTTCCGGGCGCATCGTCACCATGCGTTGGGTCGACATTGATCTCGACGATGTGATCTGGGACCGCAGTGGCCTGTTTGAAAAAAACGAAAACCCGATTGCCATTCCGCTTTCCGAGGATGTGCTGAGCATTCTGAAATACCTGCGTGAGCGGCAGGTTCAGAACGTGATGTCGAGTGACCCTGAGCGCTGGGCTGACAGTAGAAAATTGCCGAGCCCGGGGCAGTACGTGTTTCCGGGGCGCTGGCCCGCCAAGCCGCAGACACAGCCCTCACTCAACCGCGCCATGCGCCGCTTCTACGATGACTATCTGAAGGACCCAGAGCGTGTTGAAGAGGAGAGCCTGCTGCGGGTCGCAGACGGCTATCCGCGTCCGACCGTGCATGACTTGCGCCGTACGGCAACCACGCACATGTCCAAGCATGGCTTGGGCAAGGACGTGCGCAGTCGCATCCTCAACCATAAGGACCTGTCGGTGGATGCGATCTATGACCGTTACTCATACTTTGAAGAAAAGGCTGAGGCTCTCCAGGGGTGGCATGCCTATCTGAAGGGGTTGCTGCAGAAGGAGTTTGGTGACGTGGACTGGGTAGGGTTCTACGGGCGGCGCATGGAGGCCTCTGCACCAGATGATGAGGGGGAATAAAGCTATGTCCTGAGCAGCCTCGCTGCTGCGGGCGATCAGGGGCTGTGGGTCAATGATTAGCCCGAGCCGCCTCCCGACCCAGCCCCCAGGCTGGTGGCGCGGGGGATCGGTAGTGTCAGCGTACTCTGTCTCACTGGTACGTAGGATTTTCAGTCCTACAGTCTTTTGCCTTCAGCAACGCCTACTCACCTGTAGAAACCTTGCTTCGCCCCGCATTTGCTAATGCGTTTCAAGTCGCATCGTCTCACTCAGCCCGAACCTAACCAGATGGTTTACTATCCAGAAACTGTGAGGCGGAGCACGGTGCTGGGTGATTCGCGCATTTGGAAGCGAGTAAAAGCAGAGGGTTAGGAAGCGTGGCTAAAAAGCAGAATGTGCTGCTCTGCTGGGTAGGTGGAAACGACCTCAAAGCACCATCAGGAAGTGATGCTGGGCCTGTGCTTTCGACGCTGAAAGCGGAGTCTTTCGATCAGGTCGAACTGCTCTCTTCTTACCCGGCTGCGCAGGTTGAGCCCTACCTGGCCTGGCTGCGTGAGCAGGTGAATTCGCAGGTCAATCTTAGCTATGAGTCGCTTAGGTCTCCGGTGCATTTCGGAGATATCTACCAGGCTGCCAATGCACACCTAAAGCGGCTGCATGTCTCTGGCACACAGCTATCCATCCTGCTCAGTCCCGGCACGCCAGCCATGCAGGCGGTTTGGATTTTGCTCGGTAAGACCCGCTATCCAGTCACCTTCTACCAATCCTCGTTAGAGCAGGGGGTGCAGAAGGTCGATGTGCCATTCGAGATTGCTGCGGAATATGTGCCGGCAGCCAACACCATTACGGGTGACAAGCTGCTTCAGCTTGCTGACGGCCAGGCCCCAGTCAACGCGGCCTTTGACAGCATCGTTACACAGAGTGAGCGCATGTTCAGGCTCAAGGCGCAGGCGCAGGTTCTTGCTCAAAAGCAGGTGCCTGTCCTGATCTATGGCGAAACGGGCACTGGCAAGGAGCTATTCGCCAGAGCGATTCACAATGCCAGTCCTCGATCATTAGGGCCATTTGTAGCGGTCAACTGCGGCGCTATTCCGCCGGAGCTGATTGACTCCACATTGTTTGGTCACCGCAAAGGCGCGTTCACAGGCGCTGTTGAGAATCGAGCTGGTGTCTTCCAGCAGGCTGATGGTGGAACCCTGTTCCTGGACGAGTTTGGTGAGCTGGCTCCTGATGCCCAGGTGCGTCTGTTGCGGGTGCTGCAGGAGGGTGTAGTGACTCCGGTAGGTGGCAGTCAGGAAGTCAGAGTGGATGTGCGTCTGATTACCGCGACTCACCGCAATCTGATGCAAGCCGTAGCAGAGGGTGGCTTCCGTGAGGATCTTTTCTATCGCGTTGCCATCGGTGTCCTGCATCTACCGCCACTGCGTGAGCGCGAGGGTGACCTGCTGTTGTTGGCCGACTCCCTGTTGAGTGGGATTGTCGCAGGGGACGAATCGCTAAAGGGTAAGAAAATTTCCGCAGAAGCAAAAAATCTTATCCTTAATCACCCGTGGAGAGGCAATGTGCGGGAGTTGCAGTCCACCTTGTTGCGCGCCGCCCTCTGGTGCCCGGGTGATGTGATTGGCGCTGCGGATATTGAACAGGCGATGTTCCAATCGCCTCGTGAGCAGAAGAGCTCCTTGTCTCAAGATGTATCTCAAGGCATTGATTTACAAGGGGTAATTGCCGAGGTTGCCGGGCATTATCTGCGCAAGGCGCTGACGCTTACCGGCAATAACAAGACCCGGGCGGCCAGCCTGCTAGGCCTCAAAAGCCAGCAAACGCTGAGCAACTGGATGGACAAATACGGCATCGAATAAAACTGGCACGGTCCTCGCTCTAGGACCCTCATGGACAGAATCGCCTACATGAAATCAGTCAACTTCGAGTTCCTCCGCACCGGCAACGAATTGCTGGCGAACCTCGCAGGCCTCGCTGAAGCCGTCCTGCATATCGATCCGGGCAGCGCACTCACTCGCCTGCGCAGCTTTGCCGAAGAGCTGACCAAAGCCATCTACAAGGAAGAGCTGCTGCCGCGCATGCCGCAGTCAACCTTCTACGACCTGGTGAAAAACTCGGTTTTTGTCGATTGCGTCAGCAAGCCGCTGGTGCACCAGATCAATTTCCTGCGCATCCAGGGTAACGACACCGCACACGGCGCTGAAGGTGACCTGCGCAATGCACAACTGGCACTGAAGACCGCCCATCAGCTGGCCATGTACATGGCCATCAAGTACTACGGTACCGCACAGGCCGATATTCCGCCCTTTGCCGAGGTGCAGGATCCGACCGCGACCCTCGTCCGCCTGCAGAAAACCGTCTCCAGCTATGAGAAGGAACTCAACCAGCAGCAGGAAGCGCTGCAGAGCGTGATGGACAAGCTGGAGCAGGAGCGCACCCGCCACCTCGACAAGGTCGACCCGCCTGCCAAGCCTGATCAGCAAAAGCGTCAGCAGCAGAGCCAGAAGGTGGCCGACAGCCTGCAGTGGAACGAAGCCAAAACCCGCGCATTGCTGATCGACGCCATGCTCCTGCAAGCCGGCTGGGATGTCAGCAACCCCGCGCAGGTCGGCCAGGAAGTGGAGGTCGATTTCCCCGGCAACGTCTCCGGCAAGGGCCGTGCGGACTACGTGCTATGGGGCGACAACGGTCAGCCCCTGGCCGTGATCGAGGCCAAGAAATCCGGCAATGTCAGCCTGCAAGCCGGGCGCGAACAGGCGCGCATGTACGCCGACGGCTTCGAGCGCATGGGCATGCAGCGCCCGGTGATTTTCTACAGCAACGGCTACGAAACCTTTATCTGGGACGATAAGCAGTACAACACCTACCGCCCGGTGTACGGCATCTACAGCAAGGACAGCCTGGAATACCTCGCCTATCAGCGCCAGTACCGTGTCCCCACGCTGGAGAAACACAACCCAGAGCTGAGCATTGCCGACCGCCCCTACCAGATTGAGGCGATCAAAACCGTCGCCGCCCACTTCCAGCAGCAGCGCCGCAAGGCCCTGATCATCCAGGCCACCGGCACCGGCAAAACCCGCGTGGCCATCGCCCTGGCTGAGTTGCTGCTGCGCACCGGCTGGGCCAAGCGCGTGCTGTTCCTCTGCGACCGCAAAGAGCTGCGCGTGCAGGCCGATGACGCCTTCAAGCAAAACCTGCCCAGCGAGCCGCGCTGTGTGATCGGCGAAACCGGCAAGGTCGACCAGACCGCGCGCATCTACATCGCCACCTACCCGGGCATGATGAACCGCTTCGCCCAGCTTGATGTGGGCTTCTTCGACCTGATCATCGCCGACGAAAGCCACCGCAGCATCTATAACAAGTACCGCGACCTGTTCGACTACTTCGACGCGCTGCAGGTCGGCCTCACTGCCACGCCGGTGAAGTTCATCAGCCGCAACACCTTCGATATTTTCGACTGCGAAACCACAGACCCGACTTTCGAGTTCGGCCTCGATGCTGCCATCAATAATGAGCCGCCTTATCTGGTGCCATTCCGCGTGAAGGACCTCACCACGGACTTCCTACGCGACGGCATCCACTACAACGACCTCAGCGACGAGCAGAAGCGCCAGCTCGAAGAGGACCTCGGCGAGGAGGAGGCCAAGCGCACCACCATCGCCGGCAAGGACATCGGTCGCAAAATCTTCAGCGAAGACACCGACCGCATCATCCTGGAAAACCTGATCAACAACGGCATCAAGGATGAGACCGGCTCACTGGTCGGCAAAACCATCGTCTTCGCCCAGCGTCAGGACCACGCCGAGCACCTGGAAAAGCTCTTCTGCAAGCTCTACCCGCAGTACGGCACCAAGGTCTGCAAGGTCATCCACAACGCCATCCCGCACGTGGACACCCTGATCAAGGAATTCAAAAAGCCGGATAACGACTTCCGCATCGCCATCTCGGTGGACATGCTCGACACCGGCATCGACGTACCGGAAGTGGTCAACCTGGTGTTCGCCAAGCCGGTCAAATCCTGGGTTAAGTTCTGGCAGATGATCGGCCGCGGTACGCGCCTGCGCCCCAACCTGTTTGGCCCCGGTAAAGACAAAACCGAGTTTTTGATCTTCGACCACTACGGCAACTTCGATTTCTTCGAGCAGGAGTATCAGGAGCCGGAAGACACCGGCAGCAAATCCCTGCTGCAAACCACCTTCGAAGCTCGCCTGGCGCTGGCCCAAGCCGCCCTACGCCACAACCATGCCGCTGCCTTTGACGCCGCCATTGCCCTGCTGCGTGCCGACATCAACGACCTGCCCGACACCAGCGTGGCGGTAAAGCGTGAACTGCGCGCCGTGCACCAGTTGCAGCAAACCCAGCAGCTGCAGCAGTTCGATGGCAAAACCCAACACCTGCTGACAAACACCATTGCCCCGCTGATGTCGGCCCGCGTGCTGCGCGACAAACACGCCACTGCGCTGGATAAGCTGATCGCCGGTATTCAGTGCTGCCTGGTCGAGCAGGCCACCTGCTTCGAGGACGGCAAAATTGCCCTGCTGGCCGAGTTGGACAAGCTCGCCGTGAATATCCAGGCCGTCCGCCAGAAGGATGCCCTGATCGCCGAAGTACGCAGCGCCGACTTCTGGCTGCAGCCGAGCATCGACAAGCTGGAAAACGCCCGCCAGGAACTGCGCGGCATCATGAAATATCGTCAGACCGGCACCGGGCCAGGTGATGGCATAGGAACCACCAAAACCAAGGATGGCAACCTGCTGGGCGACGAGCGCGCGGTGTACATCACTGGCGCCAGCGAGGCCATGATCTACCGCCGCCGCCTCAAGGACATCCTTGCCGGCATGCTCGCCGCCAACCCGACCCTGCAAAAAATCCACAAGGGCGAACCCATTGCCGAGAGCGAGCTGAAAACCCTGACCTCGACCATCCTCACCAGCCACCCCGGCGTCAGCCTGGAGGTGCTCAACGAGTTCTACGGTCGCACAGCCGATCAACTGCACCTCACCGTACGCGAGATCATTGGCCTGGATGCACACGCCATTGAGGAACACTTCAAACAGTTCCTCCATGCCCATCCCAGCCTGACCGCCCAGCAGGTGCGCTTTATGAACCTGCTGAAAAACTACATCGCCCAGCACGGCAGCATCGTGATTGAAACACTCTACGACGCGCCGTTTTCCAGCATCTCCCACGAGGGCATCGACGGCGTGTTCGCCCCCGCCGATGTCACCGAACTGGTGGCCGTGCTCAAACCCTTTTTGAAGAACCCCGACCAGCCCGGCCCCCCCGCCTGATGGCCGCACAACCTATAGATCGAGACCACTGAATGCTCACCGGCAAAATCCGCAACGATATCGACAAGCTCTGGGAAAAATTCTGGACCGGCGGCATCACCAACCCGCTGACTGTGATCGAACAGATCAGCTACCTGATGTTCGCCCGCATGCTCGACATGCAGGAAGACGTGGCCGAGCGCAAAGCCAATCGCACCGGCAAGCCCTTCGACCGCCTCTTTCCCAATACCCCGGAAGGCCAGCTGCTGCGCTGGAAGAACTTCCGCAACATGAGTGGCAAGGAGCTGCACAGCCATCTCAAGCAGAAGGTCTACCCCTTCTTCGCCCAACTCGGCGGTGCTGAAGGCGAGGGCGGTGAGCGCGAGGGCCTCGGTCATATCAGCGAGTACATGCAGGACGCCGATCTAGAGATCAAGAACGAGTCCGTACTCACCTCCGCTGTGGAGATGGTCAATGACCTGCCGCTGACCCAGAGCGACGTCAAGGGCGATATCTACGAATACCTGCTGAGCAAGCTCACCACCGCCGGCATCAACGGCCAGTTCCGCACCCCGCGCCACATCATCGACGCGATGATCGAACTGATCGCCCCGCAGCCGACCGAGGTAATCTGCGACCCGGCCTGCGGCACGGCGGGCTTTCTCGCCCGCACCATGGAATACCTCAACCGCGTGCATTCAAGCCCGGAAGGCACCTTCACCGACGAAGACGGCAACCTGCATTACTCCGGCGACCTGCTCGAACCCTACCGCCAGCACATCAACAGCCAGATGTTCTGGGGCTTCGACTTCGACACCACCATGCTGCGCGTCTCCAGCATGAACATGATGCTGCACGGCGTGAACGGCGGGAACATCCGCTACCAGGACTCCCTGAGCAAATCCATCAAGGAGCACTACCCGCGTCAGGAACAAGACTTCTTCGACGTGGTGCTGGCCAACCCTCCGTTCAAAGGCAGCCTGGACGAAACCAACACCAACCCCGACGTGCTCGGTCTGGTGAAAACCAAGAAGACCGAGCTGCTGTTCGTTGCCCATATCCTCCGCTCGCTCAAGCTCGGCGGCCGCGCCGCCGTGATCGTGCCGGACGGCGTGCTGTTCGGCTCGTCCAAAGCCCACCAGCAACTGCGCCAGGAGCTGCTCGACAACAACCAGCTCGAAGGCATCGTCAGCCTGCCCAGCGGTGTGTTCAAACCCTACGCCGGCGTCAGCACTGCCATCCTGATTTTTACCAAGGGCGGTACCACCGAACGTGTGTGGTTCTATGACCTGCAGGCCGACGGCTACTCGCTGGACGACAAGCGCACCGAGCTGAAAGGAGAGGGCAGCAACGACCTGCCCGATGCTATAGCCCAGTGGCATAAGTACCGGCAGATGATTGAGGGCAACCTCAGCGCCAGCACCATCAATACCCTGTTCGGCGACAAGCGCAAAAAGGCCTTTGTCGTGCCCGCAGAGGATATTGCTGCCAACAAGTACGACCTCTCCATCAATCGCTACAAGGAAGTGGAGTACCGGCAGGAACAGTACGAGGATCCCAAGGTGATTCTGCAACGGCTAAAAGGGCTGGAGCAGGAAATTCTGGCGGATCTGGATGAGCTGGAGGGGATGCTGTGAGCTGGCCTCTTGTTGCCATAAAAGAAGTGGCAAAGGTTGTTACAGGGAAGACACCATCAACGGTGGATGATCAGAACTTTGGCGGGGATATTCCGTTTGTCACTCCTGCTGAGCTTGGACTGGAGACTTATGTAACGAGTGCGCCAAGAACCTTGTCCGCTAAAGGCGCCTCGGCAATTAAGCTGGTACCAAATAATGCTGTAATGGTTTGCTGTATAGGCTCGCTTGGGAAGATGGCGATTGCGGGTACGCCTGTTGCCACAAATCAACAGATCAACTCAGTGATCTTTGACGAGAATAGAGTTGACGCAAAGTATGGCTTCTACGCTTTGCAGCTTTTAAAGCCAAAAATGGAGGCTATGGCTCCATCAACTACCGTAGCGATTATTAATAAGGGCAATTTCGAGGCGATGCAAATCCCTCTCCCACCTCTGCCCGAACAAAAGCGCATCGCCGCTATCCTAGACAAGGCCGATGCCATTCGCCTCAAACACCAGCAAGCCATCCAGCTCGTCGACGACTTCCTCCGCGCCGTGTTTCTGGACATGTTCGGCGACCCGGTAAGCAATCCGAAGGGATGGCCCAAGAAAAGCCTTAAATTACTGGGTAAGTCAGCAACTGGCAGGACGCCCCCAGGTGAGAAAGTTGGTATGTGGGGCGAAGGTTTGCCTTTTGTAACTCCTGGTGATTTGTGTGGGAAAGTTGACTCTTCTGTTCGGGAGGTGACCCGAGAGGGGGCTGAGTATTCAAAAATTTGCCGCAAAGGCAGCTTGTTGGTCTGTTGTATAGGTACTGTTGGGAAGGTTGGGATTGCTGGCCGCTCTTTAGCATTCAATCAGCAGATAAATGCGCAGGAGTGGGGTTCTGAAATTTCAGATATTTATGGGTTTTTTGTATTTAAGCTGTCTCCTGGGTTGGTTAGCTCTAAAGCAATTCAGACTACACTTCCGATTCTAAAAAAATCACTATTTGACGAAATTGAAATCCCTGTCCCGCCGATAGGCCTTCAGGAGAAATTTTCCGCTATTGCGCAGAAAGTATCGGAGTCTAGCCTCCGCCACGAATCTGGGTTGAATACGCCACTTTTCGAATCGCTATCCCAGCTGGCGTTTTCAGGACAGCTTTAGATAAGGAAATCCCCATGCGCCTCAAGTCCGTCAAGCTCACACATTTTCGCGGCTACCGCGCCACTACCGTCATTCCCATCGACGAAGCCATGACCGGCATCGTCGGGCGCAATGACTATGGCAAATCGACCATCCTCGAAGCCCTGGCGATCTTCTTCGAGAGCGGCGACGTCAAGGCCGACAAGAGCGATATGAACTGCTTCAGCCTGGCCGAGGGCGCCGAGCAGTTCGAGATTGCCTGTGAGTTTGATGATCTGCCTGAGGCGCTGGTGCTCGATGAAAATGCAGAGACCTCCTTGGCGCAGGAGTACTTGCTCAACGCCGAGGGTGCGCTGGAGATTGTCAAAACCTTCAAGGCCAATACCGGCAAGCTGGAGCGCACCGCTATCCGCTGCCAGCACCCTGCGGATGAAGCGCTGGCTGGGCTGCTGAGCCTGAAGATGACCGAACTGAAAAGGCTCGGTGAGCAGCAAGGCGTTGCTGAGCAAGTAGCAGACAAGCGCGTGGCTTCACAGTGGCGGCAGGCTATCCGTGCTGCAGCGCAGCCCATTGCCTGTCAGGAGAGGCTGCTGGACGTTAGCAAAGGACTTTCGACCGACAGCAAATCCATTTGGGAAAAGATCGAGGCCCAGTTGCCTACCTTTGCCCTGTTCAAGGCGGATCGTGAAAGCAGTGACGGCGATGCTGAGGCCAAGAACCCGCTGCAGCAGGCGGTCAAGGAAGCTCAGGCTGCGCTGCAGGATCAGATCAGCGCGCTGGAGCAACAGATCGAAGCCAGTGTGCTGGATGTCGCTGAGCGTACCCTCGACAAGCTGCGGGAAATGGCCCCCGAGCTGGCCAATGAACTGACCCCACGTTTCAAGGAAAAGCCCAAGTGGAGCTTCAGCTTCACCCTGGATGGCGAGAACGGTATCCCCATCAACAAGCGCGGCAGCGGCGTGCGCCGGCTGATCCTGCTCAATTTCTTCCGCGCCGAGGCGGAGAAGGCGGTAATGGGCTCCCAGCGTAATGTGATTTACGCCATCGAAGAGCCGGAAACCTCCCAGCACCCGAACTACCAGATGATGCTGATGAAGGCGTTGCTGGAACTCTCCAACCAGCCCAACCGGCAGATCATTGTCACCACCCACGTTCCCGCCCTGGCCGGCCTGATGCCCATCGATGGCATCCGCTACGTCACCAAGGATGAGAACGGCATCCCCATCGTCAAGATGCCAGATGACAATGTGCTCAAGGAGGCCGCCGAGAGTTTGGGTGTGCTCCCCGAAACGGGGATGGAGCGTGCGAAGGGAATCATCCTGGTGGAAGGCAAGAGCGACATCACCTTCCTGCGTCACACAGCTAGCACCCTCAAGGCAGCAAGCGTTATTGACCGCGATCTCGATGATCAGGGGCTTATCCCGATTCACGTTGGCGGCTGTGGAAACGTGAAGCATTGGGTCACTCATCAACTTGCCGACGAAATTGGCCTGCCTTGGTGCGTTTTCCTCGACTCAGATCTTGGTGATCCCTTTCAGCACAAGACAAACCTCAAGCGAAAACAAGAAGTTGAAGGGCTTGGACGGGCGTTTTATTCGACTCGTAAGCGTGAAATCGAGAACTACCTGTGTCCAGATTTGATTCTGCAAGAAGCCGGTGTCGTGGTTAATTTCACCGATACCAGCGATGCCAAGCAGATCATTGGTGACGCAGTAGGGATGAAACCAGACGATGTTTCAGATCGATTTTGGCCACTGATGAGTGCCGACAAAATCCTCCAGCGCTCGATGTACCAAGATGGCGACAAACAGCGCTCGGAGCTGAAAGAGCTCGTTGAGAGTTTGCTGGCGTTGGTTCCTTGAATCCCGCGTGGTGTATGGCTCTGCTGAAGCGGTTTGGTCTGCCTGCTCCCAGTGCAGGGGATAAACGGGACAGATTTATTTATTCAGGATTTGAGGCAGTTATATGTCAATCTGGACGGGCTTGAAACGCACTGTCGCTGTGCTGGGTTCGGCTGCGGAGGCCGTTTCGCGAGCGCTTACAGTGCTCAACGACTTTCTGGATGACGTTAATCGCTCATCGGCTGAATTTAACCGTTCACTCAAGGAACGCCTTGAGGCAGGAAGGACTCCTGCTCTGGAAACGCAGGTGAAAGTTCTTGAGGCTCAGATTGCCCATCCGGAGATTTTTGCGGTTTTACCGCGTCAGGTCATGGCCAAGCGTAAGGAGCTTTTGCAGGTGTATGAGGAGCTGGCTGGCCGCCTGACGGGAGAAGCCGCAGATGAGGTTCTGGTGAAAAGGGACAAGCTCCGGGCGGAACTGCGCGAAAAGACTGCAAGGTAGTCTTGGTATTGGATTAGGGTTTCTGAGTTGTCTCTGGGCTCGCCTGTTGTGTAAGGAATATGGATGGTTTCGGATAACTTTGCCCCGCTGAAGTCTCGCTGGCCCGAGCTGTATCAGCATGCCTCGCTGGCAGAACGCTATGTGTTTGCTGACCCGCATACCGCCGTGGTCAAGTTGCGTTGTTTTGCCGAGGTGCTGGTGGGGGTGCTCTACCGGGATTTGCGCCTGCCCTGTGAACCAAGTGATGGCTTTTTCGAGAAGCTCAAGTCCCCGGCCTTTGTGGAGCTGGTTGGCGACATCGTGCTACAGAGGCTGCATGCGCTGCGGATGATCGGCAATAAGGCCGCCCATGGCGGCTTGATCGACTCCAGCGTTGCGCTGGCCCTGATTGGTGATGCGTATCTGATCGGTCAGTGGTTTTACAAAACCTGTGGCGGTGAGTCTGCCGACAGCTATCCGCCTTTCACTGTGCCTGTCGAAGCCAATGAGCAGGGCAGCCCTGCAGAAGACCATGCCGAGCAGTTGGCCATGGCGAAAGACGAGTTGAGCCGCCTTGAGGCTGCAGAGAAAGCGGCGCAGGCAGAAGCTGCGTCACTCAGTCCGGCGCCAGAACAGGCCAGGATTGATGATTTCAAGTGCGCCTCGGCTCAGGCGCAGCGCACCATCGATTTCAACGGCCCGAACACGCGCCGACATATCAGCATTCACGACGCCTTTGCCGGCTATACGCTGACCAGTGGCCAGACGGAGCTGGTCAAACAGATCGAGCGCTTCCTAAGTAGTAGGTCGGAGAGCGTTTTCCTTCTCAAAGGCTACGCGGGCACCGGCAAAACCTTCATCACCAAGGGGCTGACCGAGTATTTCCGGGCCATTGGCCGCAACTACGTGCTCGCCGCACCCACCGGCAAGGCCGCGAAGGTGATCGCCAGCAAAACCCAGTCGCCGGCTTACACCCTGCACAAGACTCTCTATGCGTTCGACGATATGGACGAGTACCGCGATGCAGACACCGAGGGTACCGAGACTTTCAAGTTCTACGCCAAGCTGGCGGTGAACACGCTCTCGGTGGATACGGTGTACATCGTGGATGAGGCGTCCATGGTGGCGGACATCTACCAGGAGGCAGAGTTCTTCCGCTTTGGTTCGGGCTATCTGCTTGCCGACCTGTTCGAGTTCGTTAATCTGGACCATAACGATCACCGCAAGAAGGTGATTTTTATCGGCGACGACGCGCAGCTGCCACCGGTGGGGATGAACTTTTCCCCTGCTTTGGATGCGGAGTATCTGTTGCGCCATCACCGCGTCCGTTGCAGCGAATACGAGCTGTCTGAGGTGGTGCGGCAGAAAGCGCAGAGCGGCATTCTGGCCAACGCTCAGCCCCTGCGACAGTCATTGCAGAGCAAGGTGTTCAACCGCCTGACCATGGACCTCGCCTATCCAGACGTTGAGAAGGTCGAACATCAGGCGCTGTTGCAGCGTTACTTGGACTCCTGCGGTGGCAAGATCAACGGCGAGTCCATCGTCATTGCTCATTCCAACGCTGACGTGGGCGATTACAACCGGCTAATTCGCGAACACTTCTTCCCCGGCTGGGCGCAGGTGCGTCCGGGGGACAAGGTGATGGCTGTTGCCAATAGCAACGCGTACGGGTTCTTTATCTCGAACGGTGACTTCGGCCTGATCCGTGAGGTGCTCGGAGAGGTTGAAGAGCGCAGCGTCAAGCTGAAGCGGAGAAATCCCGAAACCTCAGTGGTCGAGGAAATTGTTGTGCCGCTGCGCTTCAGGGACGTGCTGGCAGGCTTCCGTGATCTTGATGGCTCGCCCCGGTTTTTCCAAGCCAAGATCATGGAAGATCTGCTCTACAGCAAGGAGCCCACGCTTTCGTCAGATGAGAACAAGGCGCTCTACCTCGATTTCTGCATGCGTCACAAGCACTTGCCAAGGCGGACTAAGGCGTTCAAGGACGCCCTGATGGCGGATCCGTATTTCAATGCCTTGCGGCTCAAGTTCGGTTACGCCATCACTTGCCACAAGGCACAGGGCAGTGAGTGGAACCATGTATTCGTTAAATGCAAAAGCCATCAAAGCCAGCTGACGGCTGACTATTTCCGCTGGTTCTATACGGCGATCACGCGAACGGCGCGCCACCTTTATCTGCTCGATCCACCGAATATCCAGCCGTGGAGTGGTATGCAGATGGTGGCCAATCCGGCGCTGGAGTTGCTCGGCGCAGCGCCCAGCATGCCCGCGGCTCCGGCTCCGGCTCCGGCTCCGGCTCCGGCTCCGGCTCCGGCTCCGGCTTCCAGCGTTGCTGCGCCTGCATCTGCAGCGGTTGCCCCTGCGCCGCAATCCGAAACATTTGGCATCCCCGCCAGCGCAACAACGCTGCTCGCGTTGCTGGCCGAGGTGCGCAGGTTGATTGCCGGGCGGGGGATCAGTATCGAGGACGTCCTCCATCACCAGTACCAGGAGGTTTACCTCTTCAGCCGTGAGGCAGAGTCTGCCCGCATAGACATTACCTATAACGGAAGAAGCAAGATTACCGGTGTAGCGGCACCTTACCTCTCCGAGTTGAGCAGCGAGCTGAGTGCTGTGCTGGCCGCGCTCAAGGGCTTGCCGCTTGCAGATGGCGGAACGGCCGGAGTTGCCGAGGCCCATTTCGCCAAGCCGTTCCTCAATGAGCTCCACGCCAAGGTGCTTGGCCTGTGCGCTGACAGTGGTATCACGTTGCAGAAGGTTGTTGAGCTGCAGTGGTGCCAACGCTACAGCTTTGCCCGCGATGGTGCCGTGGCTGTTTATGACATCTGGTACAACGGCAGAGACCAGTTTACGAAATGCCAGCCCGTGGTCGCAGCGTGCTCCCCGGGCACCTTGGCCGCTGAGGTGGGGCAGCTTCTTACGGTAGGTATGCAAGCGTGATTAGCAACAAGGAGGTTTTCGCCAAGCGCAGGGAAGGAGCGATCGACGAGGCCTACAAGATGGCGCTTGAGTTGATGGCTGCGCCGCAGGTAGATGACTGGGACCGCAAGGCATTTGCCTGGTGTCTGGTCGACCTGATCAAGCGAGACGTCAAGGGCGGGGATCTGGAGAACCTGCCGCACTATCGCAGCCAGTTGGAGAGTCTTGCTGTCGATCCTGGTGACGATGTGCTGAGTAAAGGCGTTCGCCATGCGCTATCGCTGTGCAATCCCTTTGGCCAGCAGATCAGCGAGGCCAAGGGGCTGAGTAAGAGCGGGCAGCATGCGCAGGCTGCAGCCATCTACCGCAAGGTATGGATGAACGGTGCTGCCGATCAGGAGATCCAGACCAGTTTCGGCTGGGAGCTTTACCAGCACACCAAGGCGCTGCTGGCCAAGGAGAACTTCAGCGTTGGCGAGGTCAAGCGCAATTTAAGTGACTATCTCAAGCTGGAGATCGAAAAGCCCTCTCCGCTCCACTCTCGCATGCTGCAGTTGGCCGCCAAACTGGCCGGGCAGGACAAGCTGAAAATGCTGGCCTTTTCCCGCCATTGGGATCTCCAGCACCTGCGCGGGGAAGACTATGAGCGTTACCGCGCCGAGGATGGCAGGGAGTATCCGTCACTGGCTGAGAAGGTCATCCAGCTCGCGGGCAAGGAGGCGGCCGCTGCGGATGATGCTGACGGACAGGAGTACATACTGCCCTTCATTGATAGTGCCATGGGCCGCTTCCCGGACAACGTATTTCTCAAGCTGAACAAGGCCAAGCTGCTGCTGGCGCTGGGCCGGCATGACGAGGCGCTGGCTTTCGGGATTGCGGTGACCAAGGCCAAGTCCAACGATTACTGGGCCTGGGGGCTGCTGGGGGAAATTGTCTCGCAAAAGGATCAGGACGCTGCGCTGGGCTGTTATTGCAAGGCGCTGACCTGCTCGGCAGAGGACAAGTTCACCGGGAAAATCCGCCTGAAAGTCGCCGAGCGCATGCTGGAGGCTAATGACCATGCAGCAGCCAAGCATGAGGTCGAGGCTATTGTTCGAGCCAAGGAGCAGGAGGGCTACAAGATCCCTGAAGAGGTTGCCAGTATAGCGGCGCAGGACTGGTTTGCCGGTGTGCAGGCCAAGGTATCCAACCGTGACTACTACAGGCTGCATGCAAAGGCGGCTGAGGCGCTGCTGTTCAATGACTTGCCCTGGATTGATGCTTGCCTGGGCGAGACCTTTGTCGTGCCGGGTAGAGAGAACAAGCCCAAGCGCAAGGTTTTCCTGAAAACGGGCTCAATCCCCGCGGAGGTGTCGATTCCTGAGTCAAAGGTCGCGCGGATGAGTTTGGCGGCCGGGGATGCCGTCAGGATCAAGGGCGAGTTTGATGAGAAGCAGCGCTTCAACCTGTTTGTGCTGGAGCGCCGGCCTGGCGCTACTGCGTGGGATGTGGCACCCGAGCTTTTAGGGGTTGTGAGCCAGGTGAATGAGGACAAACAGGTCATTCGCTACATCGTCAGCCGGGAGATCAATGGTGAGATCCCGATGTCGGTGTTGCCGTGTGCGTTTGCCGAGGGCGATGCCATCGAGGTGCAGCTTGTTCGCTATGTTTCGAAGCGTGGCCCTCAATACCGCGTGCTTTCCGCAAAGGCGAGCGAAAAAGTGCCAGGCGATTTGTTGCGCAAGGACTTCACCGAGGCGGTTCGCGTCTCTAACGGCATGGGATTTACCCCAAGCGAAATATTTATTCCTCCGCCATTGGTGGAGCGCTGCGAGATCGAAGACGGTCAGCAGGTTTCCGGTACGGCGGTACAGGTCTACAACAAAAAGCGTGAAAGCTGGGGATGGAAGGCCGTATCCATTCAGCCGTTGTAGACGGCTACATGTTGGTCGTTCTCTGGCTTTTGAGAGTTCACAAATAATTGCGAAAGAGAATTCTGCAGTCCGGCTTTTTCAAGGCAGCACCCCTGGCCGCCGCCCCAAGCCTGATCATGGGTGCACTTCCACTGTTGGGTTACGCGCCGTGGGGGCGTACCACCGCCTGGAGGGCCTCAAGGCGAACCTGGCTGCTAACTGTCTGCCGGACAATCTGGATGCCTACGCGCCGGATCAGTTCGACGAGTTTCTGCTCGAACGCCGACAGCGGATGGCGCAGAAGATTAAGCAGTATTACTGGGGATTGTGAGGGGTATTTCCCACAGCGTTGTGAATGAGCCCCTGTTCGTGTCGGTAAACAAAATTACCAATAAATAACGGTTTTTACGTATATAACGATATTTCTCGGCCTTCAAGATTGCATAACATACTGTTTTTAAAAGAAAACATGAGTTGGCACGGAATGCGCTTATAGGGAGATATCCAATTGACTATCAAGGAAGTACACAGTGTCAGAACTCAAAAAATTCCAGGTCCAAACCGCCCGTCCGCTGCCGATCATCGTTCTGGCTGACACCAGTGGCAGCATGTCTGTGGATGGCAAGATCGAGGCGCTGAACAAGGGCCTGAAAGACATGATCAGCAGCTTTGCCGGCGAGAGCCGCCTGCGGGCTGAACTGCAGGTCAGTTTGATCACCTTTGGCAGTCAAGCAGAGGTGAATTTGCCTTTGACTCCGGCTCATCAGTTGCAGGGCTTCACCCCGCTTACTGCTGCGGGGGCGACTCCGCTGGGTGGTGCTCTGGCACTGGCCAGCCAGATGATCGAAGACAAGGACAGCATCCCCTCCCGCGCCTACAAACCGGTAATCGTGCTGGTTTCCGATGGCCACCCTACTGATGACTGGCAGGGTTCCTTTGCTCGTCTGGCCAATGGCGAGCGCTCGTCCAAGGCCACTCGCTTTGCCATGGCCATCGGTGCTGATGCCGATGAGAGCATGCTCGGTGATTTTGCCAATGACCCGGAGGCACCGCTGTTCCGTGCCGAGAATGCTGCGGATATCCACCGTTTTTTCCGCGCTGTGACGATGAGCGTCAGTGCACGTAGCCGCTCGGCGACGCCGAATCAGTCTGCTCCGCTGCAAATCCCGACGGATGATCAGGACTGGGATTTCTGATGCGCTTGTTGGCGAGTGGGGCTTCGGTGAGGGGCCCCGCCCACCAACAGGATGACTCACCTAACCAGGATGCCCTGGCCGTCAGTGGTATACGCGGCGGTTGGTGCGTTGCAGTTGCCGATGGATTGGGCAGTCGCCCCTTGAGCCACTTCGGTTCGCGCAAGGCGGTGCAGTTGTCACGGCACGTGCTTCGGTGCCAGGCGGACATTACTCATGCAGCGGTTACTGACGAGGTTCGCAAGGCCTGGCTGGCCTGTTTTGGCGAGCGTTATCGCCTACATGAAACGACCTGCCTGTGGGCGCGCGTGGATGCCCGTGGCCGGGCTGTTGCCGGGCAGATTGGCGATGGATTGCTGCTGGCAAGAAGCGCTGGCGCTTTCAGGGTGCTGACCGATCAACGCCAGGGCTTCGGTAATCAGACCCTGACCTTGGCCCAGGCGGATGCCCGGAATACTCGCAGCTTCGAGTTTGAGTTGAGCCAGCCGGGTGATGGCGTACTGCTGATGACGGATGGTATCTCGGATGATCTGATTCCATCGCAGCTTGAGTCGTTTTTTGATGCCATTTACCGGCGCCAACTGCGTTGTAGTAGCAAGCGCAGCATGCGCCGCTGGCTGACGGGTGAGCTGCTGGACTGGTCGACGCCACGCCATGGTGACGACAAGAGCATTGCTGGAATTTTCTTAACGGATTGATACAGATGAGCACGAACAAGGCCGCGCCGCAGAAGCAGCGCATGGTGCAGGACAGCAAAGGTTCGGTTTATGAGCTCACGAGTGAGTTGAGCAGTGGTGGGCAGGGCGTTGTTTACCGCACCCAGTACCCACAAGCTCTGATCAAGGGGTTTACCAATAAGGATGAGCAGGCGCGCCGTCGTTGGCGTGAGCACATCGAATGGCTGACCCGGCAGGATCTGGCCGATTTGAAGCTGGCTAGACCGCTTGAACTGCTGGCTGAGCCACGCTGCGGTTATGTGATGGAGCTGATGGACGGGCTGGTGCCTTTGCAGGGGCTGCTGGGCAGTTTTGCTAATGCTGAAGAAGAGGCACCTGAAGATTATCTGCGCCAGGGCGGGCTGCGTCGGCGTATTCGTATTCTGGGCCAGATGGCCAGAACACTGAATCAGTTGCACGGGCGCGGCATGCTCTACGGTGATCTGTCGCCGAACAATATCTTTGTCTCGGATGATTCTGCACATGCCGAGACCTGGTTGATTGACTGCGACAACATCAGCCTCGATAGCCACAGTGGCTTGACCCTGCACACCGTGGACTATGGCGCACCGGAAGTGGTGCGTGGTGAGGCGTTGTTGTCCAGCCTCACCGATTGCTGGAGCTTCGCCGTTATTGCCTATCAGTTGCTGACACACAACCACCCGTTCAAGGGTGAGATGGTCAGCGACGGTGAGCCTGAAGTCGAGGATGCCGCGCTGCGAGGTGAGCACCCCTGGATCAACGATAGCGAGGACGACAGTAACGCTTGCTTCGTTAATCTGCCGCTGCAGTTGCTGGAGCACAGCAAGCTACCCCAACTGTTTAGCCGTTGCTTTGAGGGGGGGCGAGCCAGCCCCTATGAGCGCCCGGCTATGGCCGAGTGGCTTGAGGCGCTGGTTGAAGTGGACGAGCGCATCTATTGCTGCCCTGGCTGCGGCAGTACCAGCCTGTTGCCAGTGGACTTGCGGGCAGCGGACGAAGCGGAGTGTTTTTTCTGTGAGGCGCCAGCTGACAGCCGTCTGGTTCTGTTTGAGGAGTTCATTGCCTTGCCTGCCGAGCAGGAAGGGGATGTGGAGACTCCTCAAGAGCTGGTAGCGACGGGGCGCAAGGTCTGGCTGCAGCCGGGAGGGCAGGTTGAGCTCAAGCGCTTGCTGCCGACGTTCAGCTATGACCGTTGGCCGGCTGACCATATCCGTATCGAGTACAGCGACAAGGGCCTGGGGATTTTCCCGCTGCCTGAGAGCCAGTTGCAGTTGCAGCGCGGGGAGAACATTAAACCGTTGCAGCGTTATCAGGGCCTCAAGGAGAGCCTGCGTGGCCAGGATGAGGAACCCTTCCTGATTCATGTAGGTGAGCCTGCGAAGTCAGGGCATAAGGACTCCGGGTTGCCCTCCAGCAAAGTCGTCTGGCAATTCCGGTGGTGATAGCAAATGGAATTTAAAGATTTCCCCATGCTGTCAGCCGATGTGCTGGCGCTTTCTACAGATGAGTCTGTGGATGCCTTGCAGGACGGGCAGGCTATTTTCCTGCAGCGCTATCAAGATGACTGGCTGGCGGTACAGGGAGATGTGCGCATCCGCGTCAATTGTGCCAAGGCCGATGCCGAAATATTTGGCCGTCTGGCCCTGCGTGATCAGACCCGCTGGTTGCTGACCGGTACGAAGAAAAACGAGCTGCTGGTGCAATACTGCGCACCGGTTGAAGTAACGGCAATGCAGCTTGAACTGGGTGTTGATGAGCTGCTTGCTGAGGATTTGCACGCCAAGCGCGAAATTGCCGGCAGCACTGTTGAACTGGCCTGTCGCTGGTTTGTCGAGCACTTTGTGGTGAAGGGTCTGGCCGAGGGGGACTGGCTGACGGTTGCTCGTTTCAGCAACACCGCTAGCAAGGGCGGTTTTCAGTTGCTGGGTAATGGCTGGCGTGCCGATGTCGAGCAGCGCCAGGATGGCAGTTTTCTGCTCAAGCGTGTTAACCGTCATACCCATCGTGATGGTGCATTCTCCATCCTGCTTGGCCAATTTGAATTTAAGGATGCCTCTGTTGCGGCTGCGCTCGGCAGCGCCAGTCAGCAGGCTCTGCTGAGTGCGGCGCTGCGTGACAACGCCAGCTATCTCGAACTCTGGAATCTTTACAACGATAAAGAGTGGCAAAGAGCTTTAGAGCAGGCAGAAAGTTTGGGTTCTCTGGCTTACGCCGAGTGCCACGGCTTTCAGGAGGGGCGTGGCAATGCCTGGCGTCTGATTCCCAAGTCGCAGGAGCAGTATCAGGCGTTCCGCGAGCGCTGGCGCGATCTGGAGCTGAGCAGCAATGATCAGTTTGATCTGGGCGATCAGCGCCCGGACTGGCTGGAAGAGCTTTCATCCGAGAAGGCTCAAAGGACTGCCAATGCTCCGCGGGGGACTATTCGCTTCGAGCCAGATTGCGTGATTTTCAAACAGGCGGCGGGTAAGACCAACATCCGACCGAAAGCGGGGGAGGGCTGGTTGTATCTGTCTCTTGCCGGCCAACGTTCGATGGGTAAGCGTCGCTTGGCAGCCAAGCAGTCGATTGACTCGGGCAAGCGGCTGCCGCAATTGAAATGGCTGCTGGAAGGGGTTGCGGTTCCTGCTGCGCGACGACGCCCGATCAGCGGGCTGACCCCATACGTGCTGGAGTCTTTCAAGGGTGGCAAGCCGACCGAGAAGCAGGCGCTGGCGCTGGATTGCGCGCTCAATACCCCTGATCTGGCAATCATCATCGGCCCTCCTGGTACCGGTAAAACCCAGGTTATTGCAGCATTGCAGCGTTGTCTGGGTGAGCGAGCGGAGAAGCAGAATATTGCGGCGCAGGTACTGGTCAGCAGTTTTCAGCATGATGCCGTCGACAATGCACTGGAGCGTAGCGATGTATTCGGCTTACCTGGCGCGCGGGTGGGCGGCAAGCACGGCGAGAGTGATCAGGCGGCTTTGATTGAGCCTTGGCTGGAACGCCAGGCGGCTCATTTGCACCGCAAGATTGCGCAGGAATACAGCCGCTTCCCTGAGCTTGAGCAGTTGCGGGCCATTTCCGCGAGGTTGGCCCTTGCCCGGGTAGCGAGTACCGGCCCTGCACAGCAGGCGGATGAGTTCCAGCGCCTTTTGCATGACTTGCGTGAACTGGAGCAAAGCGGCCTGGCATTGCCGCCCCGGCTTGAAAGTCAGTTCGAGGAGTATATCGATACGCTTGCCGGTCAAGCGCCGGCTACAGCTGCGGGAGGTCTGCCTCCCTCTCAGCTGCTCAGGCGTATCCGTGCTCTGCGTGTCGAGGTTGCTGCCTTTACCGATGATGGCGGCGAGCGTGCCTGGGATCTGCTGAGCTGGCTCAAGCGCCATGAAAAAGGTGTGGCCCCGGAGCTGCTGCGCCTGCTGGAAGAACTTGCCGACAGCTCGCACGTTGAGCCGGCGACCCTTCAGGCTCTGAAGATCTGGAAGGATCTGTTGCTTGATCAGCACTTGCCGGATTACCGGCCGGCTGCGCTGAAACGCCAGGTAGACCCTGATGGCCTAGCGCTGCTTGATGAGGTGGATCGCTATCTGGAAGACCGCATGGCCAAGCGCAAGCAGGGGGTTGCATGGGTCTTGGAGCAACTGGTCGATAGTCTGGAGTCCGATCGTTCCGCTGCGCGGGCTGTGGTCAATGAGTATTCGATGGTGGTCGGTGCAACCTGCCAGCAGGCTGCGGGCAAGCAGATGGAAATGTTGAAAGAGGTATCCACTAGCTCCAACTCGGATATCGAGTTCGATACGGTTGTCATCGACGAGGCAGCACGGGCCAATCCATTGGATCTGTTTATTCCGATGTCCATGGCCAAGCGGCGGATTGTTCTGGTGGGCGATGACCGCCAGCTCCCGCACATGCTTGAGCCGGATATCGAGGGGCAGTTGCAGGAGGAGCATGAACTGACCGAACTGCAACTGGCGGCTTTCCGATCCAGTCTTTTCGAGCGTATGCGGGTCAAGCTACAGGATTTGGAAAAGCAGGATTCGATTCGCCGTGTGGTGATGCTTGATACCCAGTTCCGCATGCATCCGGTCTTGGGCAACTTTGTCAGTAAGCACTTCTACGAATGTGAAAACCTGGGGGTTCTGCATTCCGGCAGGCCGGCAGATGCGTTTGTATTCAGCCAGGAGCTGCTTTCCAGGCTGGGGCCGCTGGCGGAGTCCTACCGCGGCCATGTTTGTCAGTGGATTGATGTGCCGGCGGTGCAGGGGCGTGATCAGCGCCGGGGAACTAGCCGGGTTCGAGAGATTGAGGCGCAGCGCATTGCTGACGAAGTGGTAAAGCTGATGCAGGCCGGCGGTGAGGCGTTGTCTGTTGGCATCATTACTTTCTACGCGGCACAGCGCGATCTGATCATGGAGAAGCTCGCTCAGCAGAAAATCGACGGTACTCCCTTGATGGTAAAGCGCGAGGGGGGCTACGAGCCGCATGAGCAGTTCAAGTTGACCCGCAAGGTGCAGGCAGATGGAAGCGTGGTTGCAGAGGAACGCTTGCGGGTTGGCTCGGTGGACGCCTTCCAGGGCAAGGAGTTCGATGTGGTGCTGCTGTCTTGCGTGCGCAGTTTCCAGCCCAATCGCTCGGTGCGAGCTGCTGCCAGCGAGGGGGGTGAGCGTGAGCTGCAACTGAACCGTCAGTTTGGTTTCCTGCGTTTGCCAAACCGCATGAACGTGGCCATGAGCCGGCAAAGGCAGATGCTGATTTGTGTCGGGGATGCTGCTTTGGCCAGTAACCCGGATGCACAAGAGGCTGTACCAGCTCTGGCTGCTTTTTATCAGCTGTGTGGGGGTGAGCATGGCTGCATTCGCTGAAACCGGTACTTATCTGCAGTTTGCTGAAAAGCCTCGCGGCGAGGCTAGGCCCTTGTTGTGGCCGGTGCTGGTTCATCGCGTGCTTTATCCCGAGGCAAAAGAGGCTCAGTTGAATCTGTTCCAGCGCGCTGTGCTGGGGTTGATCCGGGCACAGTTGACGCAAGCGGAGGCAATCGCTGAGTTGACCGGGCTGCATGTCAATCTGATCAAGCTGATACTGGCTCAAGGGGTGAGTAACGGCTGGCTGACTGATAGTGCCCGTGGGCTGACTGAAAAAGGCGAGCAACTGCTGGATGGTGAGTCTGTTGAGGATGACAACCTGAAGGCTGGTTATCTGTTCCAGGATGCTATCAGTGGTCAGTTCTGGCCACGCTTCGCTGAGCAGCTTGATTCGATCGAGCCCGAAGATCCGCTGCAACGCTATCCCGTATTCAAAGGGGAGCGGAAAAGCGGCAAGTCAATCCGGCCGTTTGTGATGGCGGCGGGCAAGTCATCACTGCCGACGTTGGATCATGAGGCTCTGGCGATAGCTTATCGCGACTATCGGGATGATTGCCGGGCAGCTCGGCAGCTCGATAGCGGCCAGTTCCCGCAATTCCTTAAGTTGTCTGGGGTGCAGCGGCTGGATGATACCGCCAAGCCTGCAAGGGTACTGCTCTGGGCCAAGCCTGATGACGAGGGGCTGGAGCTGTGGGCAGTCGACGATCCGTTTGCGCTGCGAGCCAACGCCTGGTGGTTACAGGATGCTTTGCGGGAGCAGACTGAGGGGGGTAGCAAGTACCTGCTCAACCATTTGCAGCCTTTGGTTTCTGTTCCGCGTGCGGATGATCAGACGGTTGAGCAGTGGCTGCAGGCCATGCGCCAGCAGGCGGATATGCAGGTGCTCACGGAATACCCCTGGGCGGCGCGGCAACCGGATATCAAGCGGCATTTGGCAGCCCTGCTACTGCGTATGAACAAGCTGGAACAAGGCGACCAGAGTGAGCAGGAACTGGATGCTGCAGTGATGGAGTGCCAGAAACTGCTTGAGGTCCTCATGCAGTGGTTGATTCACCAATATCCAGTTGAAGCAGGCCATCTGCCCAAACAGAAAAACCTTGGCCGAGGGCTAAATGCGCGCGTGCTATCCGCCTTGCAGTTGCCGGCGTTTACCGACGGGGTAATCAGCAAACTAGCCGGGCAAAACATCAATCAGATCATTTTGGCTTGCTCTCGGCCAGGCAGCTCCCTGAAGGCTTTGCTGTTTGCTGCAGCAATGGGAACGCTCAACCACTCCGGGCACCCGTTCAAGACGCTGTTAGCTCGCGAGCTGCAACTTGACAGGCTGTTGCTGCTTGCGGATTTGCGTAACCGCAGCAGCCATGCGCAGAGCCGCTTTACCGGACGAGAAGTCGCCCCCCTCACCTATGAGGAAACGCTGGATAACATCCAGTACGCGCTGGGCTTCACCGAATTTTTTAAGGAATGGATGTAATGGGCAAGAAAAGCTCGAACAAGTTTGGTCCACAGCAAATCCCTGCAGCGGCACCGTCTGCGGTCGGTATGGCCCGTGCTTCAGTGGAGCAGCAAGTGAATGTATGGAGCGCTTCTTTCGAGAACGCTTCCAAGGCCTATCAGTCTTTTGACATGACACTGGATATTTCTGTCGAGCGTGAGTGGTTGCGCGGCGTCTGCGAGCGTTTTGAGGGCGACAGTGATCTGGTTCGCTGGATTGAGCAATTCGCCACGCTCTGCAAGGAGTTGGTGCGCTTCAAGGAGCGTTTGCATGACGAATATGCCGAGAGGTGGGCTGCTGCCAGCAAACTAGCTGAAACTGCCGAGGCGGCGGCACTGGCGCAGGTAGCCGAACAGGAAGCGCTTGTGGCCGTCCGCTCCGGACTGGATGCAGAGAAAGCTGAGCTCAAGGCTGAGTGGGACAAGCTGCTTGAGGCTCAGCAGGAATTGGCGCTGAAGATGGCCGAAAATTTGGAGGCCGAGCGTTCCCTGAATATGCGAGAGGCCAATGCGCAAGCCGGCTTTGTTGCGGAAAACGAAGCGGCTTTACGTAAGCTGGAGGCGCAACAACGTCAGCAGGTGCGTCAGCATGAAGCGGATCTTCAGTCGTTGCGCGAAGACAAGCACCAGCTCGACGGTGAAATTTCCCAGGCAGCAAGGCGGCTGGCGGAGGTCAAGTTCAGTTGCACGGAGGCAGAGGCTGAACGTGTCAGGTTGCTTGATCAGCGTGAGCACGACATCAAGCAGAAAGTGGTCGAGTTAGATCGTGCGCGTAGCCGCCTGGATCGTGAGTGGGCGGATATCCAGGCAGAGGAAAAGGCCTTGCAGCAGCGTCTGGATGAGGAAATGGCATCCGAGCGGGCGAATCATCACCAGGTTGTTGCCAAGCTGGAAGAGCAGCGTGAGCGGGCCTGGAGCAAGGCGAATGAACTCAAGGAGCAGCTGCTCGATATTCAGGAGCTCAAGCAATCCCTGGGCGAAGTATCCGGAGCTGAGATCCTGCAGCAACTGGAAGCGCTGCGTCAGGAAAACCGTGAACTCAAGCGCAGCCTGGAGCAATCGGATACGGCGCAATTGCAGCGCGATAATGACTACCTGCGTGACAGCAAGGCTGATCTTGAAAGAGAAGTAGCTGAGCTACGCCCTGAGCGGGATGAGCTGCGTCGTGAGTTGAGCAACAAGCGTGTCGCGGCTACAGAGCTTGAGGCTGTGGCGCGTGAGAAACGTGTTCTGGAGCAACACAAGAATACCCTTACCGTTCACATTGATGATCTGGAAAGCCGCATCGAGCAGCTGACCAGTGCGCAGAAGACCCAGACGCCATTCCCTGCCATGTCGCTGATGGATAGTGAGCGTGATTACCGGGCGCGTATGGAACTGGATGAAGTGCCTGATCTAGAGACATTTGCCACCCAGTTACAGCATCGGATTGCTAAAGCTGAAAAGCATGTAGAACTGTTCTATCCGATCGAGGATATCCGCGTGCTGCTGGGTGGTTTGGCCATGAGCCAGCTGCATGTCTTCCAGGGTATCAGTGGTACCGGTAAAACAAGTCTTGCCAAGGCTTTTGCCAAAGCAATGGGGGGCTTCTGCACAGACATCTCAGTGCAGGCCGGTTGGCGTGATCGGGATGATCTTCTTGGTCATTACAACGCCTTTGAGCGACGGTTCTACGAGAAGGACTGCTTGCAGGCGCTATACAAAGCGCAGACCCCGCGTTGGGAAGACACCTGCAACATCATCCTGCTGGACGAGATGAACCTGTCGCGCCCTGAGCAATACTTTGCCGAGTTCCTCTCTGCCCTGGAGAAGAACAACCCCGATGAGCGCTTGATCAGCCTCTCGGAAACGTCGTTGCCCAATGCACCTGCGATGCTGGCCGAGGGACGCAAGATCAGGGTGCCAGCCAATGTCTGGTTTATTGGTACCGCGAACCATGATGAAACCACCAATGAGCTGGCGGACAAGACCTATGATCGTGCTCATGTAATGACTCTGCCCAAGCAGGATAAGCGCTTCACGATCAAGTCGTTTGAGCCGGCCAACTACTCTTATCGCTCCTTGCGCAAGGCATTTGGCAAGGCACGTGCTGAGCGCAAGGAGGAGGTCGTCAAGCTGCTGAAGGACTTGACCGGCGATGCCTTCACCGAACAGTTGGGCAGCCAGTTTGAGCTGGGCTGGGGGAACCGCTTTGAAAAACAGGCGCTGGATTTCATCCCTGTCATGCTGGCCTGCGGGGCCTCTTCGGGGGAGGCGCTCGATCACTTGCTGGCCACGAGAATCATGCGTCCTGGCAAAGTGACCGGCCGCTACAACGTTTCTGCCGAGACGCTGCGTAATCTGAAGGGCGCTCTGGAGGAGTTCTGGATCAGCGCTGATCTGGCGGGTGATCCGCGCAAGTCTATGGAGCTGTTGGAGGCTGATATTCGTCGCCTGGATGGGCGTAGCTGATGTGGATTGATCGTTTTACTGGTGAGCAGTGCCGGCACTTGCCCGCCCTCATTCCGCCCGGTCGCTATCAGTCTGTGGGTGACGGGCCTGCGTTCAATGGACATACACCGGTATTTACGGGTGTGCTGGTGAGTGATGGGGACCAGCGCTGCCAGTTGGGTGATGAGGCTTGCACTTTTACGCCGTCGCAAAAAAGTCTGGCGGCGGCAACGGAATTGCTGAGCAAGGTCATTACGACTATTGATGCCGAGGCGCTGCAGGCGCCTTTGATGTCCCCCCTGATGCCCGCTTCCATCATTGATGCCAAGAGCCATCTGCAGCCCTTTGAGGAGCAGCTTCTGGATGTGGTGAAGCAAGGGCATCTGCATCACATCTCGCAGCGTCCGCGCCTTGATCTGCATTATGAGGATGAGGTGGCTGATATCGGGCGCGCACGCCGTTTGGCAAAAGGGGCTTTGGTGCATCTGGCCTCGCACTCGGAGTGCTGGCAGCGGCAGACCTTGAGTGGCGTGATCCCCAAGAAGGTACTGGCCCGCTTCAGCGAAGATGACTATGGCATCTATGAGAATCGTGTCTTTGCGCGCTTGCTGGATAAGATTGAACGCTATTTGCACGGACGCCTGGCGGAGTTGCGTGGCTTGCAGGCGACGCTGAATCAGGCGCTGCGCTTCTATGAGGCGGAGAATGTCGATTACCGTCTGCGTGAAGAAATTTGTCGCTTGTGGGGGATGACATTCAGCGCAGAGGAAACCAGTAACGCATCAACGTTGCTTGGTAAAACGCTTAATCAACTTGAGGGCTTGTACCAGACGATTACGGGTCTGCAGCAAAGTGGTCTGTATTTGTTGGTCAGTCGGCAGGCGCAAGTGACAGGTGCGCTGCATATGACCAACATACTTGGCCACGACCAGCATTATCGGCATCTGGCTATCTTGTGGGATCAGTTGGCGAAGGTGGCGCAGGCCAAGCGTGCCACGCCAGCAGAGCGCTTCAGGCAGAACCAGTCTCTTGCTTCTGTCTATTCTCGTTACGCCGGTCTGGTTATGAGGAGGGCACTGCTGCCTTATCTGAATGGCCAGGACGAAGGTGTCTGGGCCGGAAGGCACATACTTCTTCGGCAACGTGGGCTGGAGTGGCAATTGCTTTGCAGTTCTCCTGGCCTTTCAGCGCCAGAGGAGGTATTGCTTACCATTGTGCCTTGGTTGAGTGATGCGCCTGCTCCTGAGGTGACCCCACAGAGCAAGGAGCGGTTTATCGCCTGGCCGGCAATGGGGCAGGAGATTGATGCGGCTTATTGCCCGGAGCAGTGGATACCGCTGTCTCCCACGGACATGTATTGCACGGAGCGCTTTGGCTTGCTGGTTGACCAGGTGCTTTGCCGAATGGCTCTGATTACGTATGCGCAGCCGTTGCAAAAAATCCCGCAAAAAGTGCTGGAACAGGCAAAGCAGGTTGCGGGGGTTCAGGTTAATTCAGAGCAAAATGAACTGATTGTTACTGAGGCCTTGGCCGGGGAGGCAGTGACGGCGCTCAAGGAGGCATTGGTTGCCTCTAACTCCACTGCGCAAGCGTCAGCCCTGGAAGGTCACAACCAGGCGATTCTTGCTTTGGAAAAGTGCCCGGTGTGCTCTGGCAGGGCTCCGCTGGTTTTCCAAAGCCCTTTAGGGTTCAAAGCCAACTGTTTGGATAAAAAGTGCGCAACGCGCTATCTGCGCTTGGAGCAGACCGGGCGTGTTTTTGAACAGTCAATACCGGAGTCCACTGGGTTTACGGTGGTTGGACGAAGGGCATTTACGATTAGGCAGATGGCTGGCGCCTGAGATGATACCCGGCCGCTAACGCTAACGTTCATTTGCGACAGGGTGTGCAGTTGTTCGTCGGTTTGTCAGGCGCTGTGGCGCCTCGATACGGCCGACCACTCGTTCTCGACCAAAAACAGCAGGCTGTTTGGGGTGGCGAACTTTTGACAAGTCAGCGTCCTGTGCAGGTCTGATATGCAATTTGTGACCAGCCCCAGATCGACGGTTCCCATAGACGCTGATGGATTCAATGGATTGGTGCCCCATCATGTAGGCGAGAGCTTCATCGCTTTCACCTGACGCTTTCAGGTTCGAACCAATCTGGTGCCTGAAGCTTTTCAGGGTCGGCTGCTGTTTGCGCCGTGGCCACAGAGCACGGCACTCCTTGCGCAGGCGATCCCGAATAGCTGTATTAGTGCGAGGGCAGATACGCATCCATTTCGCGGCGCCAGCCACAACCTGGAGCACGGCAGGGTCGTCAATGACCAGTGTTCTGTCGGCGCCCCTATCCTGCGGAGCATTTTTTTTGCCGCCAATGATATGAACGTGATTGCCTGTCACCGTGATCGAGCGCATCTCACAGGGGCGTACCCCCAAGTAATAGGCAAGTACGAGCGACCAGGCCTCGTCCATGAATTCACGCGCTAACAGATGCTCCTGAAGCTCTCTGTAGTCTTCTTCAGTGATCGAGCGGATTTGCTTGAGTTTGGGTTTCTTGGGAAGTGTTGAACCTTGCGCTGTCACTGGGTTGACAAGCTGCTTGATGGCTTTGGCCGCTTGGTGTGAATCGCCCCTAGTTTCGTAGACACCTCCAAGCCTCATAATGAGGCCTATCAGGAGGTGCCATGAGCAACCAGCGTTACCCCGAAGAATTCAAGATCGAAGCGGTCAAGCACATCACTGAGCGCGGCTTGCGTGTTGCCGATGTGGCAGAGCGTCTAGGTGTGTCCGCGCATAGCCTGTACGCCTGGGTAAAGCGCTACAGCAAGCCCCAAGTACAGCGGCAGCAGGTAGATGATCAGCAAGCCGAACTGCGTCGTTTGCGCGCTGAACTCAAGCGAGTGACCGAAGAGCGAGACATCCTAAAAAAGGCCGCCGCGTACTTTGCCAAGGAGTCCGGCTGAAGTACGCCGTTATCAGCAAGCTGTCGGTGGAGTACCCGGTGCGGCGCCTCTGCCAGACCCTCCAGGTACATCCCAGCGGTTACTACGCCTGGCTGGCCGAGCCGAAATCTGCACGCGCCAAGGAGGATCAGCGTCTGCTCGGATTGATCAAGCATGCCTGGTTGGAAAGCGGCGAGGTCTACGGCTACCGCAAGATCCACGACGACCTGCGTGAGCTGGGCGAGTCTTGTGGCCGGCACCGCGTGGCTCGCCTGATGCGGGGAGAGGGACTGCGCTCGCAGACCGGTTATCGTCGGCGCCCCGGGTACTATGGTGGCAAGCCGACTGTGGCCTCGCCCAACCGTCTGGAGCGGAAGTTCAACGTCAGTGAACCGAACAAGGTCTGGGTCACCGACATCACTTACATCCGCACCTATGAGGGTTGGTTGTACTTGGTGGTGGTACTGGATCTGTTTTCGCGCCAAGTGATTGGCTGGTCGATGAAGCCACCCGCGCCTTCTTCCACTCGGCGTAGACGTAGGGTTGCACCGGCAAGGGGCGCAGCGCCAGACGATCCAGAGCCTCGAAGGCCGAGTGCCGGGAGCCCGGCAGCTTGCGAAACGGGCGGCGATTGAGCCGCTCCAGCAACACGGAGATGGCGCTGTTGAGTTCATCCAAGGAGAAGAACTGACGGTTGCGCAGGGCCGCGAGGATCCAGCGCTCGACCACCTGCACGCCGACTTCGGCCTTGGCCTTGTCGCGCGGCTTACGCGCCCGCGCCGGCACCACCGCCACTCCGTAGTGCTCGGCAAGGTCGCGGTAGCTGGGGTTGATGTCCGGCTCGTAACGATGGGCCTTGCTTACCGCGCTGCGCAGGTTGTCCGGCACCACGATCTCCGGCACGCCGCCGAGGAAGGCGAAGCAACGGGTATGCGAGCCTAGCCAGTCCGGCAGCTGCTGCGACCAGGTGGCTTCGGCGAAGGTGTAGCTGGACGCGCCAAGCACCGCGACTAACACCTGCGCCCGGCGGATCTCGCCGCTGTGGCGGTCGATAACCGGCACCGTCTGCCCGGCGTAGTCGACGAACAACTTCTCGCCGACGCGATGCTCCTGGCGCATCACCACGTCCAGCTTGCCCTGCCAGGCCCGGTAGTGCTCGCAGAACCAGCTGTACTGAAAACCCTGCGGCTGGTTCAGGCGGTACTCCTGCCAGAGCAGCGCCAGGGTCACGCCGGGGCGACGCAGCTCGGCATGCACCCAAGACCAATCAGGCAGCGGTCGTTGTTCGGAGGGTACCGCCGGCGGTGGCGGGAACAGCTGCTGCTCCAGTTCGGAATCGGACAACGAACAGGGCCAGGCTAGACCGCTGGCGGCAAAGCGGTTGAGGTAATCGCCGACGGTGACACGACCGACCTGCACACTGACTGCAATCTGGCGAGCCGATAGCCCGACCTCGAACTTGAGACGAAGTACTTCGCGAATCTTACGCATGGATAAACGCTCCACGACGACCTCTCTGCTTCGAAAAAGAGGTCGATGGTAGTGAAGAAATCCTGCGTTACTGCCTGCCCGGTTGAGTGGCCGGATGGCCGTGGAATCAGTGGCCGGATCACCGTGGAATCGGTGGTCAGATGCTTATGGAATGGGTGGCCAGATGACCGTGGAATCCGCACTATACCTAGTGAGAGGCTATGAACCAGCTGTTCCTTTGGACTTCGATTCTGCGGCCCGACGGAGCGTCCCGAATGAGTTGTCTCAAACCGGGAAGCGAATCTTGCGTTGTTTTCGGTAGCTGCTGCTCAGTTTTGAAGTCAGCGCGACTTCTAGCTCTTTCGCCGCCATATTCCCGGCCGCCTTTCCGCTCTGGTTCTACCCGATCACTCTCCTGCTGACTAGAGTGCTACTCCTAGGTTGGCAAATCGGGCTCGTTTGGATTTTCGGCACGTTGGCCTTTCGTGATGGCTACCTGCGTATCGGGCTATGAACGGTTGGGCCGGTGGGGCACTGGTGGCATTTGGGTTCCAGAAGATCTTCGCGCGCTGAGACGCCTGAGCAGTTCAAGGTCGTCGTGTAATCCTGACGCGTAACCTGCAGGCGACGTTGCGCAATCGAGAGCGAACCCAGTTCGCTCTCGAGATCGCCGCCGAAACGGGGTTAGAGCACCGACCAATCCTTGATGATCGGCGCGTGATAGGCATCTACGGCGTAGCGTCTGCTCGCCAGTGGACGTTACGCCGTGCTCGATGACGGTAAGGGATTCAGCCTAATGCCGTGAACCCCATCATCGAACAACGACTCGGGCAGCAAATTGCAGTGACCCATGCGCCATGGCAGAGTGTTCTGGGAGATTAGTCGGTCGCAAGGCTGAGATGTAGAGTCGAAGCATACTGGTGAAAACCAAGTGAACCTCGTAGCCCTCTAGATTGTCTCGAGTTTGTCCAAGTTATCGCGATGCAGATGGCCGGGCTCGAACATGTTGGCATCTCTCCTTCAGCGATAGGCGATGGCGCTGTAATCCAGGCTGATCCGGGTACCGGATTTGCCCTGGACGATGGCCTCGATATTTTCCAGCGAGCCGATCACCGCCGTGCTGCCAGTGTTGCGGGCGAACTCGCAGGCGGCTTGCACCTTCGGCCCCATGGAGCCGGCGGCAAAGCCGAGTTTGTCCAGCTCGTCGGGGTGAGCTTCGGCGATGGATTTCTGCGTCGGCTTGCCCCAGTCGATATAGGTGGCGTCGACGTCGGTGGCGATTACCAGCAGGTCGGCGTTGAGCTGTTCGGCGAGCAGTGACGAGCACAGATCCTTGTCGATCACCGCCTCCACGCCATGCAATTTGTTGCCGTCGTACATGGTGGGAATACCGCCGCCACCGGCGCAGATCACCACGCTGCCTTTTTCCAGCAGCCATTTGATCGGGCGAATTTCGAAGATGCGTTGTGGCCGTGGGCTGGCCACGACGCGGCGGAACTTGTCACCGTCCGGGGCGATGCTCCAGCCTTTCTCGGCGGCCAGGCGTTCGGCTTCTTCCTTGGCGTAGACCGGGCCTATAGGTTTGGTTGGTTTCTTGAACGCTGGATCGGCGCTGTCCACTTCGACCTGGGTGAGGATGGTGGCGAAGGGCACCTCGAACGGCAGCAGGTTGCCCAGCTCCTGCTCGATCATGTAGCCGATCATGCCTTCAGTTTCGGCGCCGAGTACATCCAGCGGGTAAGGATTGGCGGCGTCGAAGGCATTGCCCTGCAGGGCCAGCAGGCCGACTTGTGGGCCGTTGCCGTGAGCGATCACCAGCTCGTTTCCGCCTGCAACCTTGGCTATCTGCTCACAGGCGATACGTACATTTTCACGCTGGTTTTCCGCGGTCATGGCTTCGCCGCGACGAAGCAGGGCGTTGCCGCCCAGGGCGATGACGAGTCGCATGATGGTTGCTCCTTGTTCTCGTTCGTAGCCCGGATGCAATCCGGGGATGGCGAGGGGGCGATTGCCCCGGATTGCATCCGGGCTACGGTTTAGATGTCGGCCAGGGTCGCGACCAGAATCGCCTTGATGGTGTGCATGCGGTTTTCCGCCTGCTCGAAGGCGATGTTCCATGGCGACTCGAAGACGTCCTCGGTCACTTCGATGCCGTTCTTCAGGTGCGGATACTGTTCGGCGATCTGCTTGCCGACCTTGGTTTCGCTGTTGTGGAAGGCCGGCAGGCAGTGCATGAACTTCACCCGCGGGTTGCCGGCGGCCTTCATGATTTCGGCGTTGACTTGGTACGGCAGCAGTTCCTGGATGCGTTCACCCCAGGCTTCCACCGGCTCGCCCATCGACACCCAGACGTCGGTGTGGACGAAGTCGACGCCCTTGACCGCTTCCTTCGGGTCTTCAGTGAGCAGCAGGCGGGCGCCGCTTTCCTCGGCGAATTTCTTGCAGGCGGCGACATGTTCGGCGCTCGGCCACAGCGCCTTGGGCGCGGCGATGCGCACGTCCATGCCGAGCTTGGCGCCGATCAGCAGCAGCGAGTTGCCCATGTTGTTGCGCGCATCGCCGAGGTAGGCGTAGGCGATGTCGTGCAGCGGCTTGTCGCTGTGCTCGCGCATGGTCAGCACGTCGGCGAGCATCTGCGTGGGGTGGTACTCGTCGGTCAGACCGTTGAACACCGGCACGCCGGCGTAGGTGGCCAGTTCCTCGACAATCTCCTGCTTGAAGCCGCGATACTCGATGGCGTCGTACATGCGTCCGAGCACGCGAGCGGTGTCCTTCATCGACTCCTTGTGACCGATCTGCGAGGAGCCGGGGTCGATGTAGGTGACGTTGGCGCCCTGGTCGTAGGCGGCCACCTCGAAGGCGCAGCGGGTGCGGGTCGAGGTCTTCTCGAAGATCAGCGCGATGTTCTTGCGGCTCAGGTGCTGCTGCTCGGTGCCGGTGTACTTGGCGCGCTTGAGGTCGCGCGACAGGTCGAGCAGGTAACGCAGCTCACGGGTGCTGTGGTGCATCAGGCTGAGCAGGTTGCGGTTGTGCATGTTGAAAGCCATGAGATTTCGCTCCGTTGGCAAGGGCAACTGTAGGGCGGACATGCTGCAGGCTTGTCCGCCTTCTTGCTGGCAAAGGTGGACAAGGCTGCGCCATGTCCACCCTACGAATATGTGTCCGTCAGTAATCGATTGGGTCGCGGATGATCGGACAGGTCATGCAGTGGCCGCCGCCACGGCCGCGTCCCAGTTCGCTGGCGCTGATGGTGATGACCTCGACGCCGGCCTTGCGCAGCAGGGTGTTGGTGTAGGTGTTGCGGTCGTAGCCGATGACCACGCCGGGTTCCAGGCAGACCACGTTGTTGCCGTCGTCCCACTGCTCGCGTTCGGCCTCGTAGGCGTCGCCGCCGGTTTCCACCACGCGCAGTTTCTTCAGGTTGAGCGACTCGGCGACCACGTCGAGGAAGCTGCGCTCGTCGCGGCGCAGGTCGATACCGCCAGGCTTGCTTTCATCCGGGCGCAGCACGAAGGGCACGATGGAGTTGGCCACTTCCGGGAAGATGGTCACTAGGTCGCGGTCGCAGAAGCTGAACACGGTGTCCAGGTGCATGGCCGAGCGCGATTTGCCCAGGCCGGCGACTATCACCTTGTCGGCGGCGCCTTTGGCGAACAGGGTACGCGCCACCTGGCCGATGGCCTGGTGCGAGCTGCGCTCACCCATGCCGATCAGCACGGTACCGTTGCCGATTGGCATCACGTCGCCGCCTTCGAGGGTGGCCGAGCCGTGATCCTGATCCGGGTCGCCATACCAGACCTCGAACTCTTCATTGATGAAGTCCGGGTGGAATTTGTAGATGGCACTGGCGAGCAGGGTTTCCTGGCGGCGCGCCGGCCAGTACATCGGGTTGAGGGTTACGCCGCCGTAGATCCAGCAGGTGGTGTCGCGGGTGAACTGGGTGTTGGGCAGCGGCGGGAAGATGAAGCTGGACTCGCCCAGATAGGCGTTGAACATCTTCGCTGCTTCCGAATCTTTGTATTTCTGCAGGTCTGCGCCGGACACGCCGCCGATCAGGAATTCGGCGATGCGCCGTGGCTCCAGGCTTTCGATAAACGAACGAACTTCGTTCTGCAGACCGAGGCCGACGCTGTTGGGGGTGATCTTGCGCTCGAGAATCCACTGCAGCGCTTGCGGGTTGCGCACGGTCTCTTCGAGCAGGTTGTGCATCTCCACGACCTCTATACCGCGTTCACGCATCTTGGTCATGAAATCGAAATGGTCGCGCTTGGCCTGCGATACCCAGATCACGTCGTCGAACAGCAGTTCGTCGCAGTTGGCGGGGGTCAGGCGCAGGTGCGCAAGGCCGGGCGAGCAGACCATCACCTTGTGCAGCTTGCCGGCTTCGGAATGAACGCCTAGGGCTTTCTTGGACATGTCAAACTCCTTCTCGTGGAACGTGGCCCCGGAAGGTCCGGGGCGGCACTTTTACAAACTCAGGAAACCGTCATACAGGCCGAATGCGGCAATGCCGGCGCCGATCAGTACGGCGATGAAGATCAGCTTCTCGACGCCCGTGAACACCGGTTGGCCCAGCTCGCGCTTGGCCTTGGCGAACAGGATTGCGCCAGGGGCATAGAGCAGCGCGGAGAGCAGCAGGTACTGCACGCCGGCGGCGTACACCAGCCACACCGCATACAGCGTGGAGATCAGCGCGATCAGCAGATCCTTGTTGCGTTCGCCGGCGGCGTTTTCGTAGGTCTCGCCGCGCAAGGCCAGCAGCACGGCGTAGGCACTCGACCAGAAGTACGGCACCAGAATCATCGAGGTGGCCAGATACAGCAGGCTGAGGTAGGTGGACTCGCTGAACAGGGTGATGATCAGAAACAGCTGGATCAGCCCGTTGGACAGCCACAGCGCGTTAGCCGGGACCTGGTTGGCGTTCTCCTTGCGCAGGAACTCCGGCATGGTGTGGTCACTGGCGCTGGCGAAGAGAATCTCGGCGCACAGTAGTGTCCACGACAGCAGCGCCCCGGCCAGCGAGATGATCAGGCCGATGGAGATCAGTTGCGCCCCCCAGGGGCCGACTACCTGTTCCAGCACGGCAGCCATCGACGGGTTTTTCAGTCCGGCCAGTTCGGCCTGGGCGAGGATGCCCTGACTGAGGATGTTGACCAGCACTAATAGCAGGAGCACGCCGATGAAGCCGATGACGGTGGCCTTGCCGACATCGCTGCGTTTCTCGGCGCGGGCGGAGAAGATGCTCGCACCCTCGATACCGATGAACACCCAGACGGTGACCAGCATCATGTTGCGCACCTGATCCATCACGCTGCCGAGCTCGGTGTTGCCGCTGCCCCAGAAGTCCGAGGTGAACACGTCCATCTTGAAGGCGACGGCGGCGATGACGATGAACAGCGCCAGCGGCAGCATCTTGGCGATGGTGGTGATGGTATTAATGAAGGCCGCTTCCCTGATCCCGCGCAGCACCAGAAAGTGCAGCAGCCAGAGCACGATAGAGGCGCAGATGATCGCCGGCAGGGTGTTGCCCTCGCCGAATACCGGAAAGAAGTAGCCGAGGGTGGAGAACAGCAACACCATGTAGCTGACGTTGCCGATCCAGGCGCTGATCCAGTAACCCCAAGCCGAGGAGAAACCCATGTAGTCGCCGAAGCCGGCCTTAGCGTAGGCATACACCCCGCCATTGAGGTCGGGTTTGCGGTTGGCCAGGGTCTGGAAGACGAAAGCCAGGGTGAGCATGCCGACACCGGTGATCAGCCAGCCAATAAGGGTGGCGCCGGGACTGGCACTGGCGGCGATATTCTGCGGCAGGGAGAAGATCCCGCCGCCAACCATTGAACCAACAACCAGAGCGATCAACGCGCCGAGGCGCAGTTTTTGAGTCGAGTCAGACATAGCGAGACCTCCTTGGTCTAGTAATAACTACCGGGCAGACTCTTTCGGAGTTTTCCTAATGTTTAACAAGTTCAATGCAGTCGTGATAAATGGGGTTAGAAAGTTTGAAGGTGGTATCACGAAACCGCTGTCATTGCTGAATCAGAGCGTCCTGATGGTATTCACCTGATCTTTATTTATACGTTGGGGTTTCCCGTCAGGTTGCTTAAATTCGTAGAAACCACTTTTTGCATCGTATTTGGGTTCGTCTAGTGTCTGGATTTCCTGACCGCTGTTGAGCACGATCAGCGAGGGGGTAGAACAGCCAGCAAGCAGGCTGAGAGTCAGAGCGGAAAGTACAAGGCAGATTTTTTTCATGATGATGCTCCTAAGTTGTCGTCAGTAAAGTTGGCTTCTAATGTTTCTTCCGGTAGGAAGTCTTTGTCCGGGTTGTAGTCAGGCTTGAGGAAGCTGTCCAGCGCTTCCAGGTCAGCCGGACTGAGGGTGCCGGCGGCCTGCTTCAGGCGCAGGTTGTTGAGGATGTAGTCATAGCGCGCGTCGTTGTAGTTGCGCACCGCGCTGTACAGCTGACGCTGGGCATCGAGCACATCGACGATGTTGCGGGTGCCGACCTGGTAGCCGATCTCGGTGGCTTCCAGGGCGCTCTGGTTGGAGATGATCGACTGGCGGCGCGCCTGCACGGTCTCCACGTCGGTATTCACCGCACGGAACAGGTTACGGGTGTTCTGCACCACCTGGCGGCGCAAGCTTTCGCGCAACTGCTCGGTCTGCCCCAGGCGCTGATAGGCCTCACGCACCTGCGAGCTGGTCAGGCCGCCGCTGTACAGCGGGATATTCAGTTGCAGGCCGATGGAGCGCTGCGAAACATCGCCACCGTATGTAGTGGGTGACGCAGCAGAGTTGGTAAAGCCCAGGCTGTCATTGTCGCCCTTCTGATAGCTGGCCACGGCATCCAGGGTCGGCGCATGGCCGGCCTTGCGCTGGCGCAGGTTTTCCTCGGCAGCATCGACCGCGAAGAAGCTGGCCTGCAGATTGAGGTTCTGCGCAGCGGCGGTATCGACCCAGGTTTTGGCGTCGTTCGGTGTCGGCGCCAATACCGGCAAGGTATGCACGATACCTTCGACTGCCGTGTAGCTGCGATTGGTCAGCGCCACCAGGGCCTCGAAGGCATCATCCACGGCGCGCTCGGCGAGAATGCGGTTGGCTCGGGCAGTGTCGAAACCGGCCTGCGCTTCGAGCACGTCGGTCTTGTCGGAAAGGCCAACATCGAAGCGCTCGTTGGCCTGATCCAGCTGGCGCTTGAACGCCGCCTCTTCGGCACGGGTCGAGGCCAGGGTGTCCTGGGCGCGCAACACGGCAAAGTAGGTCTCGGCGCTCTGCAGAATCAAGCTCTGCTCGGTCGCTGACAGCTCCAGCGCCGCCTGCTCACTGGTCGCCTCGGCCGCCTGCAGCTGGAACCATCGATCGGCACGGAACAGTGGCTGGCTCAGGTTGGCCTGATACACCAGACCGCTGCGCGACAGGGTGTTACTCGGCGAATCGAGCTCGGTGCGGGTATCGCCATAATTGGCCCCCGCCGACAGGTTGGGCAGCAGCCCGGCACGCGCCTGCGGCACCACTTCGCGACGCGCCTGGTAGTCGGCGCGAGCGGCAGCGATATCGGCGTTGTTCTTCGCTGCTTGTTTGTACACGGTGACCAGGTCGGTTTTGGCCGGGGTGGGTAGGGAGGTTGCCCAGCCCTGTGCTGGGATGCCCAGGCAGATGGCTGTCACCAGGGCCAACCTAGCGGTTGTGGTTATCTCCACGTATTAGTTTCCTTATTTGGTCTGTCTTGCATGTCTATTCGAATGGCACCGTGTGGATGGCCTTCTCAATGCAGGGATTTGCGCAGCCGCGACAAGGCACCGATGAAAAACACGCTACCGATGGCGCCTAGGGCAAGCATTTGCGGCCAGACGACAGCCGGGCCGGCGCCACGGAAGAGAATGGCTTGGGCTAGCTCGACGAAGTGCGTGGTGGGTGCCGCCAGCATGACGTTCTGTACGACTTCCGGCATGCTTTCGCGCGGGGTCATGCCGCCGGAGAGAATCTGCAGAGGCATCAGCACGAGAATGATCAGCAGGCCCAGCTGTGGCATCGAGCGGGCCAGGGTGCCGAAGAAGATGCCCATCGAGGTGGTGGCGAACAGGTGCAGGGCGACACCGCCGAGGAACAACAGCACGGAGCCGGGAATGGGGACGGCCAGCCAGCCCTCGATGATGATGCGCATGGACAGGGCGGTGGCGGCCAGCACCACTAGGCCCATCGACCAGACCTTGGCCGACATGATCTCGAACGGCGTGACGGGCATCACCAGCAGGTGCTCGATGGTGCCGTGTTCGCGTTCGCGGATCAGTGCGGCGCCGGTGAGGATGATCGACAGCATGGTGATCTGGCTGACGATTGCGTTGACGGAGCCGAACCAGGATTGCACCAGGTTGGGGTTGTACTGCATGCGTACCACCGCTTCGACGGGTACCGCGTTGGCGCCACGAAAGCGCCTGAGGAACTCGCCGACCTCGTCATTAATGATCTGCTGGATATGTCCAGCCCCCGTGAACGCTTGGCTGACTTGTGTGGCATCGACATTGAGCTGGATGGTTGGCTGGCGTCCGGCTAGCAGATCTTGCTGGAACTGCGGCGGGATGTTCAGGGTGAAGGTATAGCGCCCGGCGTCCATGCCGCTGTCCATGGTTTCCAGGTCGATGGCCGCGGGCTTGATGAAGTAGGGCAACTGGAAGCCGCCGACGATGCGCGTCGACAGTTGCGAGCGATCCTCGTCGAGCACGCCAATGCTGGCCCGGTGCGGCGACTCCGGCACACTGTTGGCTTGGGAGTAAATGCTCAGGGTGAAGGCGTAGAGGATCAGCAGCAACAGGGCCGGGTCGCGATACAGGCTGCGCAGTTCCTTGATGCCCAACTGCAGGATGTTGTTCAGTTTGCGCATCTTATTTCTCCTGCTTCTTCAGGCCGGCGACGCTGAGCAGGGTCAGTGTGGGGATGGTGATCAGCAAGGGAATGAAGTAGGGGTAGAGTTCGGCCAGGCCCAGCGCCTTGGAGAACACGCCACGGCTGATGATCAGGAAATGGCTGGTCGGGTAGAGGTTGCCGATCAAGGCGCTGGCGCCTTCCAAGGCCGATACCGGGTGGATCAGACCGGAGAATTGCGTAGCCGGCACCACGGTGGCGATGGCGGTGCCGAAGATCGCGGCGATCTGGCTATTGAGCACCGAGGAGATCAGCAGGCCGAGGCTGGTGGCGCAGGTCACGTAGAGCAGTGCGCCGAGTGTCAGGGTCAGCATGCTGCCCTTGACCGGCACATCGAAGAAGCAGACCGAGAAGGCCACCAGCATGAAGAAGTTGGCCATGCCCAGGGCGATATAGGGCAACTGCTTGCCGATCAGGAACTCCAGGCGGGTCACCGGCGTGACGTAGAAGTTGGTGATCGAGCCCAGCTCCTTTTCCCGCACCACGCCCAGGGCGGTGAGCATCGCCGGAATCATCATCAACAGGATCGGGATCACCGCCGGCACCATGGCTTGCAGGCTTTGCACATCGGGGTTGTAGCGGTAGCGCAGGGCGATGTCGAACTGGCTGCGGGCCGCATTCCCGGGAGCCGTCGCGGCAAGCTGCTGCAGGTAGCCCTGGTGGATGCCCTGTACGTAGCCCTTGACCGTATTGGCGCGGGTCGGCATGGCGCCGTCGACCCAGAATCCCAGCTGTGGTACGTCACCGCGCTTGAGCTCGCGACCGAAGCCTGGCGGAATCTCCACGGCCAGGCTGATATCGCCCTGGCGCATGCGCCGTTCGAGTTCGTCGTAGTCGCGCAGTGGCGGTTTTTCCTGGAAATAGCGCGAGCCGGTAAGGGTCTCGGCATAGGCGGCGCTGGTGGTGGTCTGGTCGCGATCGAGTACCGCGTAGCTCAGATCCTCGACATCCAGGTTGATGCCGTAGCCCATGATGAACATCAGCAGAACCGTACCGATCAAGGCCAGGGTGGCGCGAACAGGATCGCGGCGCAGTTCCATGGCTTCGCGCTGGGCGTAGCTGTACAGGCGCCGAGGGCTGAAACATGATTTTGCCGCGCTGGCATGGACGAATTCCGCCTCCTCTGGTGCCTGCTGCGGGGCGTCCGCCGGTGTGTCGTCAGCGGCATCGCGCAGGTAGGCGATGAAGGTTTCTTCCAAGGTGGACAGGCCGCGCTTGGCCATCAGCGCCTGCGGCGTGTCACTGTCCAACACGCGGCCGGCGTGCATCATCGACATGCGGTCGCAGCGCAGCGCCTCGTTCATGAAATGGGTGGAAATGAAGATGGTCACGCCATCCTTGCGCGACAGGTCGATCAACAGCTCCCAGAAGCCGTCGCGGGCTACCGGGTCGACGCCGGAAGTCGGCTCGTCGAGGATCAGGATCTCCGGCTGGTGAATCACCGCCACCGCCAGCGACAGGCGCTGGCGCACCCCCAGGGGCAGATCCTCCGGCAACTGCTCGGCGACTCCCTGAAGATCGAACCTGTCGAGCATTTCCTGAATGCGCGCGGGACGCCGTTGCGGCGGGATTTCGAACAGCCGGGCATGCAGGTCGAGGTTCTGCAGCACACTCAACTCGCTGTACAGCGAGAACGCCTGGGACATGTAGCCGACCCGGCGGCGGGTGTCGATGTTCCTTGGGTCGACCGGTTTGCCGAACAGGAAGGCTTCGCCTTCGCTGGCCGGCTGCAGCCCGGTGAGCATCTTCATGGTGGTCGACTTGCCGCAGCCGTTGGAGCCGAGGAAGCCGAAGATTTCCCCGCGCTCGATGCGGAAATCTACATGATCGACGGCGACGAAATCACCAAAGCGGCAGGTCAGGCCGTGCGCCTCGATGGCCACCGCATTCTCGCCGCTGGCCGCCGGGCGCGGTGGAATCACTAGGGTATGGTGGCCGCTGCGCTTGGCTTCGGGCAACAGGGCGATGAAGGCTTCTTCCAGATTGTCGGTGCCGGTGCGTTCGAGCAGTTCGCCAGGGGTTCCGATATCCAGCACCTTGCCGTCGTCCATGGCCACCAGCCAGTCGAAACGCTGGGCTTCGTCCATGTAGGCGGTGGCGACCAGCACGCTCATGCCGGGGCGGCGCTTGCGAATGCGCTCGATCAATTCCCAGAACTGGTTGCGCGCCAGCGGGTCGACGCCGGTGGTGGGTTCGTCGAGGATCAACAGATCCGGATCGTGGATCAGCGCACAGCACAAGCCGAGCTTCTGTTTCATGCCGCCGGACAGCTTGCCCGCCGGGCGTTCGACAAACGGCGCCAGGCCGGTGCTTTGCGTCAGGTCGGCAATCCGCGCCCTGCGCTCCTGCTCATCCTGGCCGAACAGGCGGCCGAAGAAGTCGAGGTTCTCGAACACGGTCAGGGTCGGGTAGAGATTCTTGCCCAGGCCCTGGGGCATGTAGGCGATGCGCGGGCAGACGTCGCGGCGGTGGCCGGCATCGGCCATGTCGCCGTCGAGCACCCGTATCGTGCCGTCCTGCATCCTACGCGCCCCGGCGATCAGGGCCAGTAGGCTGGACTTGCCCACGCCATCTGGGCCGATCAGGCCGACCATGCGGTTGGCGGGGATGTCGAGGGTGACCGCGTCCACCGCGCAGGTTTTGTTGTAGCGCAGGCTGACCTCGATCAGTTGCACCACGCTGGGGTCGTTCGCTGTCATGGTGTGATTCGCACGTGCAGGCTTTCGGGCCACTCGGCGGAGGCGTCGAGTTTCAGGTAGGCCATGCCGGGAACCCCGGTCTTGACCTGCTCGAGGTGTTTCTGCAGCAGTACGGGATCGATCCGTGCCTTGACCCGGAACATCAGTTTTTCCCGTTCGTTGGCGGTTTCCACTGTCTTAGGGGTGAACTGCGCGACGCTGGCGACGAAGGTCACCTTGGCCGGGATCACATATTGCGGCGCGGCATCCAGGATCAGCCGCACCTCCGCGCCGAGGGCGACCCGACCAGCCTGTTGCGCCGGCAGGAAGACGTTCATGTACACGTCGTTGAGGTCGACCAGATTGAGTACCTTGCCGCCTGCACCCAATACTTCGCCTGGCTGGCTGACACGATACTGCACGCGGCCACTGCGCGGTGCCTTAAGCTGGCTGTCCTCGATATCGGCCTGCAGACGTTCGACGCTGGCCTGGGCTGCTTCCACAGTGGACTCGGCTTCGATCACCTGCGATTGTGCCGCCTCGATGGCTGCCTGGGTCGACAGAACCTGGGAGCGGGCTGCGCTGAGGGCGGCCTGGCCGCTTTGCAGGGCGGCCAGGTCATCGTCGAGTTTCTGCTGGGGCAAGGCATTGCGTCTGACCAGGGTCTCGGTACGGGCGTAGCGCTTCTGTGCCGCGGTCAGTTCGGCCTGGCGCTGGTGCACCACGGCTTCGGCGGTGGCCTTCTCGCTGATACGCAGGGAAACCTGGGAATGAGCCGTGCGGGTGGCGTTCTGTGCTTGGCGAACCTGGGCCTGGGCCTGGCTCAACTGGGCGGTGAGCACCTGGATGTCCATTTGCGCGAGTACTTGTCCGGCGGCGACGAAATCGCCTTCGTCGACGTCGATCTGTAGCAGACGGCCAGCCAGTTTTGCGGCGACATCCACTTCGGTTGCCTCGATCCGGCCATTGGCGCTGGCGAAACCGGAACCCAGGCCGCTCGGGCGCAGTTCCAGCCAGACCAGTGCGGCCACGGCGGCCAGGGCGACGGCGGAGGCCGTGTGGATCAGGGTTTTCTTCTGTTGTGGCTTCATCGAGGGTTTTCCTAAACTTCGGGCGGTCATTGCTTCACGTAGCGCCCAGGCGCTTGTTCTAGGGGAGGGTATTCGGCATTGCCCATCCGCGTGATGGCGGGCCGGAGCTCGCCGGCATGCCCGGCCAGCCAGGCGAACCAATCGACCCACCAACTACCTGCGTGTTGTTGAGCGCTTTGTAGCCAGTCGTCAGCAATCGGCGTGATGTGCTCGTTTACCCAGTAATGGCGTTTGTTGCTTGCTGGTGGGTTAATCACTCCGGCGATGTGGCCAGAAGATCCGAGGACGAAGCGTTTCGATCCCCCAAGAAGAGCCGTGCTGGCATAGGCACTGCGCCATGGGACTATGTGGTCATCGTGGGTTCCGAGGAGGTAGGCTGGCGCCTCTATGGAGCGCAGATCCAGCTTGACCCCGCACAGCTCCAGCTCGCCCGACTTGAGGTCGTTCTGCAGGTAGGTGTGGCGCAGATACCAGCAGTACATGGGGCCAGGTAGGTTGGTACTGTCGTTGTTCCAGAACAGCAGATCTAGGGCGCGTGGTTTCTGTCCCTTGAGGTACTTGTCGACGTTGTAGTTCCACCACAGCTCGTTGGGCCGCAGCAGGGAGAAGGTGTTGCCCATATCCTCTCCGCGGAACAGGCCACATTTACCACCATGGCCACCGATGGTGCGCTCGCGGTAGGCCACCAGTTGCTCATCGACAAAGACACTGATCGGCCCGGTATCAAGGTAGTCGAGGAAGGTGGCGAACAGGCTCAGACTGGCAATGTCGTGGTCGCCCCTCGCAGCCAGCACTGCCAACGCGCAGCTCAGCAGGGTGCCGCCGATGCAGAAGCCCAGGCAGTTCAGATGACGCTCGCCACTGATGACCCGGGTAGTGCGTAGGGCGCTGATCACTCCGTCCTGGATGATCTGCTCCCAGGTGATGTCAGCCTGTTTCTGGGTGAAGTTGCGCCAGGACATCAGGAATACCGGGTGACCCTGTTCCAGCAGATGGCGAACCAGAGAATTTTCCGGGCTGAGGTCGAGGATGTAGTACTTGTTGATGGCCGGCGGGACGATAAATATTGGCCTCTGGTACTGTGTATCGGTGAGCGGCAGGTATTGGATCAACTGGAACAGCGGAGTTTCCAGCACCACCTCACCGGGAGTGACGGCGAGATTCACGCCAACTTCGAAGTCGCCTCGGTCGCATTGACGCAACTTGCCTTCTTGTAGGTCTCCGGCCAGATGCAATAGACCACTGAGCAGGCTGGCCCCCTGGGTTTCCACCAGGCATTTCAGGGCATCGGGATTGCTCAGCAGGAAGTTGCTCGGGGCGCTTGCGGCGATTGCCTGCTCGATCAGGTAGCGCAGACGCTGACGTGGCTTCTCTTCTTTGATGGTGAGCAGCTCCAGCAATTTCAGCAGAAATCCGGAATTCAGCAGGTAGAAGGCGGCCATGGAACCGAACAACGGTTCACTCCAGTTGCCACTAGCGAAACGCCGGTCGTCGAAGTCGAACGGTTGACGGGCCAGCAGTTGCTGGCCAAGCGCTGTCCATTGTTGCTGGTAGTCAACCTGCAATTGTTCCAACGCTTCGGGGGAGACATTGAACCACTGGCTTTGGTCATGCCCGTTGAACCAAGAGTTTTGCGCTACGTACAGGCGCAGTTGCTGTAGGGCGAAGCTGGTGATGAAAGGCGCCTGTCCTGACCAGTAGTGAGCGAAAGAATGTGAATTGTTCATGTTCATGGTTTGTCCAAGAAAATGAAAAAAGGCCGCGCCCGGCAAAGGGCACGGTGCGATCATTTCGGGGAATACCCTCACCGCCATCCAGGCGGTGAGGGTGCAGGGGAGCTCGCCCGATAGATCCGCGAAATCGTTAGTCAGCGTTCAATGGCCAGCGCCACGCCCTGGCCGCCGCCGATGCACAGCGTCGCCAGGCCTTTCTTGGCATCGCGGCGGATCATCTCGTGCAGCAGGCTGACCAGCACGCGGCAGCCGGAGGCGCCGATCGGGTGGCCAAGGGCGATGGCGCCGCCGTTGACGTTGACCTTGGCGGCATCCCAGCCCAGCTCCTGACCAACGGCCAGTGCCTGGACGGCGAAGGCTTCGTTGGCTTCGATCAGGTCTAGCTCGTTCAGGCTCCAGCCGGCTTTGTCCAGGCAGTGGCGGCTGGCCGAGACCGGGGCGATACCCATGATCGCCGGATCGACGCCTGCGTTGGCATAGGCGCTGATTTTCGCCAGCACCGACAGGCCCAGCGCTTTGGCCTTGGCTGCGCTCATCAGCAGCACGGCGGCGGCGCCATCGTTGAGGCTGGAGGCATTGCCGGCGGTAACGCTGCCGTCCTTCTTGAACGCCGGCTTGAGTTTGGCCAGCGACTCGGCGGTGGTGCCGGCACGCGGCTGCTCGTCACGGGCGAAGGCGATTGGATCGCCCTTGCGCTGCGGGATCAGCACCGGGGTTATCTCGGCGTCGAAACGACCAGCTTCGATGGCGGCCACGGCCTTCTGCTGCGAGGCGGCGGCAAAGGCGTCCTGGGCTTCACGGCTGATGCCGTACTTGTCCACCAGGTTCTCGGCGGTGATGCCCATGTGGTAATCGTTGAAGGCATCCCACAGGCCATCGACGATCATGCTGTCGAGCATCTGCGCATGGCCCATGCGCAGGCCGGTGCGGGCTTTGGGCAGCACGTAGGGCGACAGGCTCATGTTCTCCATGCCGCCGGCAATGATCACCTCGGCATCGCCGCAACGGATAGCCTGGGCAGCCAGGTGCAGGGCCTTGAGGCCCGAGCCGCAGACCTTGTTCAGGGTCATCGCAGGAACGACGTGGGGCAGGCCGGCGCGAATCACAGCCTGGCGTGCGGGGTTCTGTCCGGACGCGGCAGTGAGCACCTGGCCGAGGATCACTTCATCGACCTGGGCAGCATCGAGGCCGGTCTGCTCGAGCAGGCGCCGGATGACGATGGCGCCGAGTTCCGGTGCCGGAATCTCGGCCAGGCTGCCTTGGAAGCTACCGATGGCGGTGCGGGTTGCAGCGACGATAACGACGTCGATCATCTGGAATGCCTCATGTTATGACTAGTCGATTGCGCATCACTGCATATTCATGCCGCCGTTCACCGAGAAGTCGGCGCCGGTGGCATAGGCGGATTGATCAGAGGCTAGCCAGGCTACGATCGAGGCAATTTCCTCAGGCTGGCCGAGGCGACCGACGGGGATTCCGGCAATCATGCCTTCAAGGATGTCTGGGCGAATTGCCGCAGTCATATCTGTCTTGATATAGCCAGGGGAAACCGTATTGACGGTCACGCCCTTGCCACTCACTTCTCGGGCCAAAGCCATGCTGAAACCATGGATACCGGCTTTGGCTGCAGAGTAGTTGGTCTGGCCGAACTGACCCCGCTGTCCATTGATCGAGGATATGTTGATGACACGCCCCCAGCCCTTGGTCAGCATGCTCTCGATGACCTGACGGGTTGTGTTGAACAGGCCGGTGAGGTTGGTATCGATCACTGCTTTCCAGTTTTCGGGAGGCATCTTGCGTAGCGTACCGTCTCGGGTGATCCCCGCATTGTTGACCAGTACATCAATCGGGCCGACATTTTCGCGCACCATCTCAAAAGCCTGGCGGGTGCTGTCCCAGTCGGTGATGTCGCAGTCGATGCAGTGGAAGTGGAAGCCAGCCTCTAATTGCTTCGCCATCCAAGAGGCTTTGCGGCTTGAGTAGGGGCCGCAACTCACCACTACGGTGAAACCATCCTGGTGCAGGCGCTGGCTGATCGCTGTGCCGATGCCGCCCATGCCGCCGGTGACCAGTGCTATACGTGTCGAATTACTCGAAGTAGCCACTGACCATGCCTCCTTAATCGAAGCCTTGATATTTTGGTCAAGCTTCCGGTGCTTCACGGGCAGGAACAATGTTTCTGGGTGACGCTGGGTTGTCCTTGCGCGCCAATTCTGTCGCGTTTTGACAGTGGTTCGGCCTGGTCTTGATCTGGATCAGGAAGAATGCCTTGCGGGCCTCTAATATGCGTATTTCACGGCGATCAATCGTTTGCCTTTCGGCTGGGAACGGGCGCAGAGGGATGCTATGTACAGGATCAGTTCCAGTTACGTCGGGATGCTGGTGGCTATGCTGCAGGCGGAGGGACTGGATGCGGTGCGTTTGTGTCGTGAGGCAGGAATCGATATGTGTTTGCTGGCACAGGAGGATGCGTTCTTCACGCGCGCTAGCGCCTATCGACTGATGGCGCTGGCCGAGTTGGATTCGGACAATCCGAATCTCGGCCTCAAGGCTGCCGTGCATTTCAAACCTGGCAGTTTCCAGTTGGTGGGCTACGTGATGATGTCCAGTGCCAACCTGAAACAGGCTCTGGAGCATTTTGTGCGTTTTCACTTGCTACTTGGCAATGGTGTCACTCTCGCACTGTCTCCTGAGCAAGGCGGGCGTCTGCGTTTGACATGTTTGGAGCATCCTGAAGAGGGCTGTCCCAGAAATCGAGCGTTTGAGGATGCCGGTGCCGCAGCCCTGTTGGGTTTTTGCCGTTGGCTGATGGGGGGAGGGCTGCCGCAACCGCTGCAATTCGATTTTGTCCATGACGAGCCGGGTAATCTCCCTGAATATCAGCAGTTATTCGGGTGTTCGTTACGTTTCGGTGCCCAGCACACTAGTGTCCTGTTCGACCAGCAAGAATTGTTGCGCCCGTTGAGCACGGCCAATGAGGCGCTTGCGTTGTTACATAAGCGCTTCGCCGAGTTTCGTCTGGGGCAGTTGGGTGGTGTCTCCTTGGGGGGGCGCGTGCGTGGCCTGATAATCGAGCGCCTGGGTCAGGAAGGATGCGACATGGAGTCGATCGGACTGGCTCTTTGCATGAGCAAGCGTACCCTGCAGCGAGGCCTGGAAAAGGAAGGGCTGAAGTTCAAGGACATTCTCGGTGATGTTCGCCGGCAGTCGGCCGATTATTACCTGTGCCGCAGCTCATACAGTCTGACCCAGGTGGCCGAGTACCTGGGGTTCCACGATCAGAGCAGTTTCCACAAGGCCTGCCTGCGCTGGTTCGGGAGGTCTCCGGGTCGATACCGGCTGGACGAAGGCGAGCAGAGTACGCCCCATGAGGATGTCTCAGATGCCGCTCATCAGGCTGATGATCAGTGCATTGACGATATCGATGAAGAAGCCGCAGACCAGCGGAACGATAATGAACGCCTGGTGCGCGGCTCCGTAGCGCTGAGTAACTGCCGTCATGTTGACGATGGCCGTTGCAGTTGAACCCAGGGCGATGCCGCCGAAGCCGGCGGCTATCACGCTGGCTTCGTAGTTGCGGCCCATACAACGGAAAACCAGCAATACGGTATAGAGGATCGTCAATGTTATCTGCAATGTCAGGGCTGTGACGACGAAGACCAGAACACCGCCTAACTGCCACAACTGCAGTCCCATCAGCGCCATGACTAGAAACATACCCAGGCAGATATCGGATATCAGCGCCAACCCTTGGCCGGCTCCGCTCCAGTGCTTGATGCGTTGACCGCCGATGGCTGCTTGCAACAGGTTACGAATGACGATCCCGGCCAACAGGCAACTGACAAACGAGGGGAGGGTGATTCCGCTGTTGAGCAGCAGCAAGTTGAAGCCGTGGCCCAACATCAGCGTCATGTTCAACCACATCCAGGCCCACAGGATGTCGTAATGGCTGATGGGGGCGGAGATGTCTGCCGAGGTTGCTGGTACTCCAACTTCCAGGTCTGAATCGCGAGAGGGGGTTAAGGCGTGGCGGCGTATCAGGTAGTTAGCGATCGGCCCGCCGATACAGCACGCTGCGATCAACCCCACTGTGTTACTGGCAATACCTAGCTCCATGGCATTTTCGATGCCCAATTGCTCGGTGAACAGCGGTGCCCAGGCCAGGGTGGTACCGACGCCGCCGGTGAGCGAGATCGAGCCGAGCATCAGGCCGGCTCTGGGATCCAGGCCGAAACCGCTGGCCACGCCCATACTCAGCAGGTTCTGCAAGACGATGAACACGCTGGCGAGTACCAGCAGAATTAGCAGCGGGCGGCCACCCTTGACCAGGTTGCGGATATCCGACTTCAACCCGATGCCTGCGAAGAAGTAGAGCAGCAGTACATCGCGTACCTCCAGGTCGAAGACCACTTCGATATCCAGTATGTAGAACAGAACGGCGGTAACAGCGGCACAAAGGAAGCCACCGAGCACTGGTTCTGGAATGCTGTAGCGGCCTAGTGGTTCGTAACGCTGTGCGAGCCTCTTGCCCGCGAACAGCAGCATGATCGCCAGAGTAAAACTGACCAGCCCCTCAACGAGAAAGGTATTGTCCTGCATGAAGAGTCCTTGCGGTTAGCCGAGGATGTTCAGGCCGCCATCGACGAAGTGGACGCCGCCAGTTTGGCCCTGACTGGCATTACTGACCAGCCATGCGCACAGACCGCCGACTTCTTCCAAGCTGACTAGGCGGCGCAGGGGCGCGCGATGGGTAGAGGTTTGCAGCAGGTGATCAAAGTCTTTCAGCCCGGATGCTGCTCGAGTCGGCATGGGGCCGGGGGAAATGGCATGCACGCGGATGTTGTGTGGCCCCAGCTCGGTGGCCAGGTAGCGCACACTTGATTCCAGGGCGGCTTTGACTGGGCCCATCAGTGCGTATCCTTCGATCGTTTCCTGGGCTCCCAAGTAACTCATGGTTACCAGACTGCCGCCCTGGGGCATCAACGGCTCGGCCAGGTGCGCCATGCGGATGAAGGAGTGGCAGGAAATGTCCATGGCCTGCTGAAAGCCGCTGCTGGAACTGTCCAGCAGGCGGCCGCGGATTTCCTCTTTGGGTGCGCTGGCCAGGCAGTGTACGACGAAGTCCAGTGATCCCCATTGCTCTGTAATGTGCTCGAATAGAGCCTCTAGCTCGCCGGGCCGGGTGACGTCCAGCGGCATCCGCACGCTGGCTTGCACCTGTTGCGCCAGGGGCTCGACATGCGCCCTGGCTTTCTCATTCAGCCAGGTGATGGCCAGTTCCGCGCCCATTTCATGTAGCGCTTGGGCACAGCCCCAGGCGATCGAATGGGTGTTTGCGATGCCTACCACCAGGCCGCGCTTGCCAGCCAGGGACAGACTTTCTTTGATGCTCATGGGTGTTGCTCCTGATACAGGTGCCAGCTATGGCGCGCGATGATGCTCTCTTCGTCGGTGGGGATGACCCATACTGATCGGGTGCTGGATGTACCGGATATAAGCTCGGCGTTGCGTCGGTTCGCCGTGTCGTCTAGCTGCAGCCCGAAGAGCGGCGCGAGATGCTGTAGTACCTGGGCACGCAGCTCAGCATCCTTCTCGCCGATACCGGCCGTGAATACCAGTGCGTCCAGTCCGCCCAGGCATGTGGCAAGCCGACCGACTTCCTGGGCGATACGGTAGGCGTAGTAGTCGATGGCCAGGGCCGCGCGCGGCTCGTTGCTGGCGCGTAGCTTGCGCATGTCGCTGCTGACCCCGGATATGCCGAGCAGGCCGGATTGTCTGTACAGCAGTTTTTCCAGCTCATCAACAGATATGCCTTGCCCCAGCAGGTACAGCAATACGCCTGGATCCACGGCGCCGCAGCGGCTTCCCATGGGTAAGCCGTCGAGAGCACTAAAACCTGTTGTCATTTCGATGCTGCGGCCAGCTTCGATAGCGCAAAGGCTGGAACCATTGCCTAGGTGAGCGATGACCAGCTTGCCAGTAGCGAGCTCCGGTGTTTTGTCGATTAGGCGCTGGCTGACGTATTCGAAGGACAGGCCATGAAAGCCGTAACGGCGTACGCCCTGTTCGTATAGCGCGTAGGGCAAGCCGAAGAGTTGACTGATTTCATTGCGTCCAGCATGGAAAGCCGTGTCGAAGCAGGCGATCTGGGGCAGTTGAGGGTCGTGCTCGAGCGCGGCATGGATTGCCGCGAGGTTGTGCGGTTGATGCAGTGGTGCCAGAGGCTCCAGCGTCTTCAGACGTGCCAGTGTAGTGTGATCCACGCGCACCGGTGCGCTGAAATCCATGCCCCCGTGCACCACACGATGGCCGATCAGCACCGGTGGGCGATCCTGTAGGCCTTCTTCAAGGACACGATAAATCTGCTGGAAGGCCGCCTGCATATTGGCAATCTGTTCCGGCTCGAAACTCGTGTCCTGCATTATCGTTCCGTCGGCCATGACGACCTGTAGACGTGGCGCCACGCCAATCCCGTCCAGCTTTCCGCGCGCCAGCAAGCGAGGTTGATCTTCGCCCCGGCGACCGGAGAATAGGCCGGTCTTAATGCTCGAAGAGCCTGCGTTGACGGTGACGATGAGTTCGTCCTGAACAGGGCTCATACAGGTATCCCCAGGCGAGCGCGCCGTGCTTCGGCAAGTAGCACGGCCAGCCCACAACTGGCGATGCGCGCTCTTGGACTGTCAGCGCGGCTGGTGAAAACAATAGGTACTCGGGCGCCAAGGACGATGCCAGCAGCTTCGGCTCCGGCTAGATAGATCAGCTGCTTGGCGAGGATGTTGCCCGCTTCCATGTCCGGTACCAGCAGGATGTCCGGGTCGCCGGCGACTTCTGAGTGGATACCCTTGACCCGCGCGGCTTCGGCGTTGATCGCATTGTCGAAGGCCAGTGGCCCGTCGAGCAGCGCGCCGTCGATCTGTCCGCGCCGGGACATGACCACCAGTGCGGCGGCCTCCAGGGTTGAAGGCAGCTTGGCGGTGACGGTTTCCACCGCCGACAGCAGCGCCACCTTGGGCTGTTCGATGCCGAGAGCGTGCAGCATCTGGATCACATTGCGGCAGATGTCGGCCTTGTCTTCCAGGCCGGGGAAGATGTTGACCGCCGCGTCGGTGACGAACAGCGGCTTGTGGTAGCTGGGCACGCTCATGGCGAACACATGGCTGAGGCGCCGTTCCGTGCGCAGACCGTTTTCGCGGTCGGCCACGGCATGCAGCAGTTCATCGCTGTGCAGGCTGCCTTTCATCAGCAACTCGCCACGGCCTTGGCGGATCAGGGCGACACCACGCTCGGCGGCGGCGTGGCTGTGTGGCACGTCCTCCACGGTCAGCCCGTCGATATCCAGACCGGCTTCGCTGGCGGTTGCCGCAATCTTCTGGCGCGGGCCAACCAGAATCGGTGTGATCAGCCCGGCCTGGGTGGCCTCCAGCGCCCCGCGTAGCGCGTTCGCCTCGCAAGGATGCACGACGATGGTGGGCAGCGGGCCAATCTCGGCGCAGCGGTTCAGCAGCGCCTGGTAGTGATCCAAGCTCATTCGGCGTTGCCTCCCTTGTCCGGGCTCGCGAGGCCAGGTGCGGGCGCGGAGCGGGTTGCCTTGATGCGTGCTGGTTTTTCCGGCGCGGCCACTGGGCTCCTGCTCCGGGTCGCTGCCGGGGGCGGGCTGGCATCAGTCTGTGCCTGCGCCTTGGCAGGCCGGGCGGCATTTTTCTTCCTTGGTCGCGTGGCGGCCTTGGACGTAGGGGCGTCCGCCTCGGGGAGGCGCAGGCTTGCCTGGATTTGCTCTGGCGGGCTGTCCACCGTGATGAGTGGCACGGATGGTTGGGCGAAATCCGGCAATGGGTGTTCGAGCAGATCATGCAACCGACGCCAAAGATCACCCACGGCACCCTCGGCGTACAGCAACTCAGGCACGAGGTGCGTGGCGGCTGTCAGGACGACTTCACGCTGGCTGGCCTTGGCTAGCAAAAGGGGCAAGGTGTTCAGGCTTTCCTCGGGGTGGGCGAAGACCAGTAGATCCTGCAGGCGGACGCTGTCACGTACGGCGAGAGGGTCGATGCCGAGCTGTTGCGAGAGCGTGCGAGCGCGCTGGGCGAGCTCTTCGATGCGTTCTTTGCCGAACCTGCCGCTGGCACGTGCGAGCAGGCAGAAAATGCGAATGAGCGCTTCCCGCTCCCCACCCTGGAGAAGCGAGTCGTGCAGATGCTCGATCAGAGCCTTGTCCCGTTGTTCTATGTGGCTCTGTTGCGAGCGCGGTGCTTGCCCTCCGGTCAGGGTGCTCAGCCCGCCGTAGAAGCTGTGGAAGAGCAACTCCTGGGATGCATCGCGGATGTCGCGATAACCATCGAGCTGGGCCTCGATGACGCTGGAGAATACCTCTTGCCAGGCAAGCAGGGGGTTGTTGGGGGATGCCGGGCGGCGATTGGTGCGGGTCAGGGCCGCGCTTCCCGCCAGCCACCAGAGGGCTGGATTGAGGCTGCTCCAGACGATCTGCTGCTGGTGAAATGGGTGGCTCTTGCGCAGGGATTCGGCGAGTGGTTCGTTGATCGCCCTGCGCATCCAGGGCCGCACGAACCAGTCGTAAAGCGTGCTGTTGAGTCCGGAGACGCGGTCGACCAGGGCGAATTCACGCTCGTCGCTTCGGCCATCTTCATCGTGGGCGAGAATATCGGCGATACGCCGGGACTCGAAATGTACCTGATACGCCTGGTCACCACTGGGGGATGCCGGTAGATCGTCGATCATCAACTCGTACAGGCCAGGCGACAGCAGGGCGATGGCATCGATGGCGCCGAGCAGCTGCCGGTGTTCGCGCCGGGCGACCTTGCCGGAGACGAAGATGCCCAGGTGGCCGATGCTGGCATGCTGCAGGTAGACGATGGTGCGTCCGGCGCTGCGCAGTGCCAGGTCGCTGGGGTAGACGTCGGCTATCCAGTTCAGTGCCTGCTGCGGCGGAGTGATGTTGTCGCCGTACGAGCAGAACACCACCACGGGCGCCTCGATGCGTTTCAGATCGATGCCGCTCGTGCGACCGGAACCGCCGGCCAGGCGGTTGCCGATGAACAGGTCGTCGACGATCACCTCGATCTCCTCGCTGTTGAGCAGGGTCGGGCTGCCCCACCAGCGTTCGAAATCGAGAAAGCGCGGGGTTTCGGCGTCGACGTCGCGGAACAGGTTGTAGTACTTGCTCCAGTAGGTGTTGGCCGGGTTCAGGCTCTCGAAGTTGCTGACCAGCCAGGTGCCGTCGAAGCGGCCGTTGCCCAGGTCGCTGCCCAGGCGGGTCATCCAGGCGCCGCCGAGCAGGCCGCCGGCATAGCGCATCGGGTTGCGCCCGTTGACGCCGGCCCAGTAGGACAGCGGCGCACCGTTGACGATCACCAGGCCCGGCAGTTCCGGACGTGCCGCCGCCAGGCCCATCAGCGCCCAGCCGGCCTGGCAGTTGCCGATCACCACCGGCTTGCCGGCCTCGGGATGGCGCGCGCTGACCGTTTCGATATAGCGGGCTTCGGCCTCGGCGATGTCGAGCAGGGTCTGGCCGGGCGCGGGGGCATGGCTGAAGGCGATGAAATAGGTCGGATGCCCGGCGCGCAGGCTTTCGCCAATTTCGGAGTCTTGCTTGAAGCCGCCGATGCCGGCGCCATGACCGCCGCGCGGATCGATGACGATGACCGGCTGACGAGTGGCATCGCTTGGCTGGTCAGCCGTTGGAAGGATGCGCAGCAGGGAATAGTTGACCGGATGAGGCAGGTCGTGGCCGTCGATCAGCACCTCGTAGGGAAACTTGAGCAGCAGGGGATAGCCGGCGCGCTCGTGGGCCAGGGTATTGTCGCCACGCTGGCGCAGTGCATCCCAGAACAGCAGGCCGCGTTGCCCGCAGTCGACCAGGTATTCCCAGCAGTCTCCCGGGCTGGGGGCACGCAGGCGACCTTCGTTGAGGGGCGCGAGCAGGGCCGCATGGCGTTGGCCGAAGGCATCGAGCATAAGCTTGCCGTGCAACTGCTGCAGACGGCTGAGGTGTTCGAACAGATTATGGAATGAGGAAAAGCTGTCTTCTCGCTTCGCAAAAAAACTTTCCTGGCTCATGAGCATTTCCTATCTCGGTGGCGTGCTAAAGGCCTGCGCTCAATCCTCCCCTTGGAGAGGCTGCATGGCGTTAAGGCTAGGTTTATAGCGAATCGCTGCGGCTTGGGCAAAATTTTTTTGCAGTGCAAAAAAGCTCTTGCGATCTTTTTTGTGCGGTGCAATATTATGCTGGCGCGGCAGCTCCATCATGGATGGCTTTCGCGTGTCAGGCCGTAGGTGGCCTTCCCCATTGCCAGGAGATCCGACCATGTCTTTTTTTGATTCGGAAAAACTGCAAAGCGCACAGAAAGCCAACCTTGACCTGCTGCAGCAGATCAGTGGCAAGGTATTCGAGAGCGTCGAGCAGCTCAGTCAGTTGCAATTCAAGGCGCTACGCGCTTCCAGTGGCGAGCAGTTCGACAGCTTGCGCAAGCTGCTGTCAGTGCGTGACCCGCAGGCCTTCGCCGAGTTGCAGGCGTCCTTCGCTCAGCCGGCAGCCCAGGCGGAGCGCCTGCTGGAGTTCAATCGCGAGGTGTACGATCTGGTCTCCAGCACGCAGGCGGATATCGCCAAGCTTGCCGAGCGCCAGGTCGAGGCGGGCACCAAGCAGGTGCGGGAACTGGTGGACGTTATCGCCAAAAACGCCCCGGCGGGTGCGGAACCGGCGGTAGCCGTGCTCAAGTCGGCACTGGAAAGCGCCGGCAGTGTCTATGAAAGCGCGCAGAAAGCCGCCAAGCAGGCAGCCGAGATCGCTGAGAACGGCATCGCTGCCGCCGCTTCCGCGGCCGGTCAGGCCACTCGTGAAGCCGGCAAGGCTGCGGGCGGGCGCAAGTAAGGCAGGGCGGCCGTGTCACGGACGGTGATGAGTTTCATTGCTCATCACCGTCTTTTTTCGTCTGCCTGAAATTGCCGGGTGGGATGCCGCCGAACATACCGAATAGGTTCTGGGTGCCCAAGTAGAGCTTCTTCGACTGTTCTACGTACTGGCTCATCATCTCCTGCATGACGGGCACCTGCTTGTGCATAAAGTCGCTCCAGGCCTGTGAGGATTGCACCCCGGTCTGGGTCTGGATTTCGATCACAGTCTGGATGCTCTTTTCCAGATAGTTGCCGAGCATGCCCTGGAATGGGCCATAGAAACGGATGATGCCCTTGAGCATATCGCTGGAGAAGAGCGGCTCGCCGTCGCTTTCCGCTTCCTGAATGATCTGCAGCAGGATGCTGCGAGTCAGATCCTCGCCAGTCTTGGCGTCGACCACCTGGAACGGTACTTCGTCGATGACCAACTGGCGGATGTCGGGGAGGGTGACGTGGGTGCTGGTATGGGTGTCGTACAAACGGCGGTTGGCGTATTTCTTGATCAGGCGTGGGGCTCTGTGGCCGTCATCGGACATGTGTAGCGTCTCATTATGAGTCGGAGTGTCTGTGGCAGGTATTATCTCAGGCCTCTCCCGGTGTAGATATATTGTTAATGCGGGGATAATTGGTTGTTTTAGTTTTTCGGATATAAGGCCGTAAGATATTCGCAGATACTTACTTGGGGCTGGCATCTACCGCCAGCAGAATCACTTCGCGCTGTATCAGTCGAGATGGCGTCTGAACCATATGCGGATCGTGATGATCCGCGCCATCTCCGACGTAATGGGTATCTACCGATTGTGAGCTCTTCAACTTATACCACCACTTCGTTCACTGTGAGTCGTTCACTGCGTTGCTTTCCGTCAGTCCTGCTGGTTCTAGTGCTGGCCGGGTGTGCAGGGGTCAAGGTCACGGCGGTCAGCAACAATGATTACCTGGCCCAGCGCCGCGGTGATGTGTTGACCACCGGCAACCTCAGTGCTTCGGCGGTTGCTGCCCTGCAGGTCGTGGGCAGTGATGAGAAGCGCTGCCTTGCTGACCTGCCGGCCTGCCGCGAGGCGCTGGACAGCACAACGGGGTTGCGTGACGAACAGCGGCTTTCCACGCTGGCCGAGCTGTGGCTGAAGGAAGCCCAGGACGGCGGCAAGGTGATGGCGGCGGAGGCCCGCACCGATGCCTACCTGGAGAGTGCCCGGTATGCCTACGCCTACCTCTTCCTGACCACCCGCACACCGAGCCAGCGCGCCCTGGAAGACCGGCAGACGCAGGTGCGCGACTACTACAACTTTTCGGTGCAGCAGGCGCTCGTCGAGGTCTTCGATCGCTACCGTGGACGGCCACCATCACCCGAGGACACTCAGGGTAATTTCCGCCTCAAGACCGGGCGCTGGACGATCGGCGGGCGCATGACCGATGTGAGGCTGGCCGATGACCGCCTGTTGCCGAAGGAGCTGATTCCGGCTGCGTCCCTGTCCTTTGGCGGGTTGCGCAACCAGTACCGTCGGGATGGACTGGGTGCCGAGTTGGTAGCGGTGACGGCCAAGCGCGTGGTGAGCAAGGGGAGCGATGAAATACCCTGGAGCGAAACCCCCTTCCCGGCGATTACTGCCGTGGCGCGCTTTCCCGGGGAGTCCCTGGAGCAGGTGTTGTCCACCTATCAGGTGGAAGTGATCGGTTATGACCCCTACCGGCAGGATTCGGTGGACATGGCAGGTGTGCAGGCGCCCCTGGCGGCCAACTTCACGTCGGGCTATGGCCTGTGGCTGGCGCGTTCCGGGTTTGCCCGGCAGTCCCTGCTGACTCTGGTCGGACGCGGCGAAGTGTTGGAACGCCCCCATGTCTACCTGCTGCAGCCGTTCGATCCCGACCGGCGCATCGTGGTCATGCTGCATGGCCTGGCCAGCAGCCCGGAGGCCTGGATCAACGTGGCCAATGAAGTGCTGGGCGACGAGGAACTGCGCCGCAATTACCAGATCTGGCAGGTCTACTACCCGACCAACCTGCCGCTGGCCGTCAACAATCAGGCCATCCGCGAGGCCATCGAGCAGACCTTGGCGAATTTCGATCCGCAAGGCACGGCCAAGGCCAGCCACGATATGGTGCTGGTCGGGCACAGCATGGGGGGCGTGTTGTCACGGCTGATGCTGTCCTCATCGGGTGACCAGTTGTGGGATGCCATGCTGGGAAGTTACGGGATGCAAGGCGCGCGCCTGGAAAAAGCCCGGGCGAAGCTCGGGCCCTACCTGTATTTCGAGCCATTGCCTCAGGTGAGCCGGGCCGTATTCGCTGCGGCGCCACACCGGGGTACCCCGTTTGCCGAAAATCGCGTGTCGCGCTGGGCCGCAGGGCTGGTGAAGATGCCGGTGTCGATGTTGAACCGTTTCAAGGAGGTTGCCCAAGTGCTGGTTGACCCCAATGCGGCGGCACCGGTCGCGTTGGTGCGCCCCCTCAACAGCATCGACAACCTGAGCAACCAGGACCCCTTCGTCAAGGCCGCAGCCGACCTGCCCATTTCGCCACGAGTGCACTATCACTCGATCATCGGCAACTACACGCCAGACCTCGAGGTCCTGCTGTCCAGTGACGGCGTGGTGCCGTACGCCAGCTCGCACCTGGCTGGCGCCGACTCGGAGCTGGTCGTGCCATCGTGGCACAGCGTGCAGGAAACACCGCAGGCGATCATCGAAATTCGCCGCGTGCTGCATGAACACCTCACCGGCCTGGCCAGCCCCAAGGTGGCTACGGTACGAGCGCCATGAACGGGCTGTTGGGTCTTCTCCTGCGCAGTGTCCTCGCGCTGTCGTTTTTTCTGATCATGGCCTGGGGCGTGCTGGCGCTGTTCTACCAGACTGGAGGGCTGGCAACCTGGGTGCTGATTGCGGGCTGGTGCCTGCTTGGCTGCATTCTGCAGGTTCTGCTGTGGCGCGGGCGTCCCATACTGGCGCTTGTCGGTCAGGTGCTTGTCTTCGCCGCGTTGCTGGTCTGGTGGACAAGCCTGGAACCGTCAAACCAGCGTATCTGGGCTGGTGATGTCGCGCAGATGACCCAGGGCGAGCTCGTGGGCAATCAGCTCATCCTGCACAATGTGCGCAACTTCAACTGGCGCAGCGATGATGACTATGACGTTGCCTGGGAAACACGTCGCTACGATCTCGACCAGCTCGCCTCGGTCGACCTGATCACCTCCTATTGGGGCATGCCGGCCATCGCCCATGTTCTGGTTTCTTTCGGCTTCACGGATGGGCGTTTTCTGACGTTCACCGTTGAGGTGCGCAAGGAGCAAGGCGAGGCCTATTCGGAGATTGGCGGTTTCTTCAAGCAGTTCGAGTTGAGCATCGTCGCCACTGACGAGCGTGATGCCTTGCGCGTGCGCACCAACGTGCGCGGCGAAGACAGCTATCTCTATCGTATTGCTATGCCCGACGAGGCGATGCGTGCGTTGCTGCTCTCCTATGTGCAGCAGGCCAACGCCCTGGTCGATCAGCCGCGTTTCTACAACACCATTACGGCCAACTGCACCACCATCGTTTTCGACATGCTGCAGACGATCATTGGCGGACTGCCGGTCGATTACCGTTTGCTGCTGACAGGCTACCTGCCGGCCTATGTCATGTCGGTCGGTGGCCTGCAGGGTGGCTACAGCCTCGATACGTTGCGTCAGCACGGGCGCTTTACCGAACGGGCACGGATGGCCAACGATGCGAGCGATTTTTCCAGGCAGATCCGGCGCGGAGTGCCCGGCTGGGTCTCTCCCACCGATACCAGCCACAATGATGAAGGCAGAGACTGATGCGAGAACTTGAAGTGATGATTGGCCTGATCGGCCTGGGATTCCTGCTCCTGATGGTCGGCTACAGCCGGCGGGAACGGGACAGTGGTGTGCTGGTGATGGCCACAGGGATAGTGGTGATGTTGGCTACCATTGGTTACAAAATCTACATTGAGCTGAGGTAATGAACCATCCTGCACTCGTTGTTTGTTAGTTTTTGCAGCAGAGCGCCCGTTCCGTGAGCTTAAGTCGGGGCGGAGGCTCTCGATGGGGTATTGGTGAGCTAGTTTTGAATTTCGATAAAGTAGCCTGATGACTTTACCAATGGGTGATGTCGCTTGGGTTGCCACAACTATGTCGAACCGTCTACCGTCCCCGAATGAAGTGAATCCCTCACCCAGGCCACCCGGCCCCGCGAAGAGGTCCACCACCTGAATGGCGTGGTCGAGCTCACCTGTAGGGTCTGTGGGCGTACTATCGAAAAGATTCTTTTGGCCTTGAGTCATGGACATAGTCAGTAAGGAAGTCAGGTCTCGCATGATGGCGGGCATTCGGGGCAGCAACACGTCACCAGAAATGAAGGTCCGACGCCTGCTGCATCGGCATGGTTTCAGGTATCGCCTGCACCAGAAGGATCTTCCTGGAAAGCCTGATTTGGTGCTTTCTCGCTATCGTGTCTGCATTTTTGTTCACGGTTGCTTTTGGCACAGACACCCCGGATGTCGCTACGCTACTAGCCCCAAGACCCGGTTGGACTTCTGGCAGAGAAAATTTGACCAGAACGTCGCCCGAGATACCAGGAACAAGGCTGTGTTACTGGCATCGGGGTGGCGGGTGATACAGCTGTGGGAATGTGGGTGGTGCCCATCCACGGTGGTGGTCACAAGGTGCCACAGCCATACTTCCCCGGCCCCAGAGTGCTTGGCCGCAATAGCTCATTCAATAGCCCCGAGCATGTCTGGAGATTTTTCATGCGAGCTATAGATCCCTGCGACTAGGGGCCACTCACAGCAGTCACGTGGCTACGACTGCGGAGCAGGTAGGATCTTGCCTGCTTGCCGTTGCTTCATCTCCGTATACCAATGGCCCCGGGTTGCGGCGGGAAATTCGATTGCTCCCAGAATGCGCCCCTGACCATATCGAGGTGGCTTCTGCGGCTGGCGAATGCTCGCCAAGACGGCGCTCTCTGCGGGGCGTACATGTGATTTCATGCCTGCGCCCAGTCGGCCATCACCGTACACGCTGATCGACGAGATGGACTGGTGCCCCATGATGTAAGCCATGCTTTCTGGGCTTTCTCCGGATGCTTTCAGAATTGATCCCATCTGGTGCCGGAAGCTTTTCAGCGTTGGCTGCTTTTTCCTCTTGGGCCAGAGGCGTCGGCACTCCTTGCGCAGGCAGTCTCTGATGGCGGTATTAGTGCGTGGGCACCCGGCCATCCACTGCGCGGCCCATTCCACCAACTTCAGCGTTCTTGGTTTGTCGATTACCAAGGTGCGGTCAGCGCCACGGTGCAGTTCAGCCGATTTCTTGCCTCCAATGATGTGCACGTGGTTGCCGGAGATAGTGATCGTGCGCATCTCGCATGGGCGTACACCGAGGCAATAAGCGAGCACCAGTGATGCGGCTTCGTCGAGATTGCCGCCTGCGCGCAGGTGCTGGTGCAGCAATTTAAAGTCTTCGAAGGGGACTTTCCGAATCTGCCCCGGCTTGGGCTTTTTCACTATCTGACTGCCTGGTGCCGTGACCGGGTTGACCAGCGCTCTGATGGTGTTTGCTGCCTCGATGTTTCGCCGGGCAAGCTGGTCATTCATTAGGGTGTTCTTGAGGGTGCTGAACGCATTCGGTCGATAGTCCGGTGCACAGGCAAGCAAAGCTGCGCAGATCTGCGCCGAAGATGGATCGTCCTCACCGCAGTGAGACCGATAAAAGTTTTGTGCCCGGGTTTGGTACCGCTGCAAGGTCGTAGGTTGCATCGCTGTCATCTCTCTTCTTGTTGTTTTGATGACAAAGCTAAGCCGCTTCGCGAACGGCGTTGTGTCAGCTCGAACTCCACTGAAACACTCCGCAGCCGCTCCGTTTTTCTCGTTACGTCCGAACTGCCTCAACGCCCCCTTACTCGCGGCGCGAGTAAGGGTTGCGCGCTCTCACTCACGCGACCCGCTTCATCTAAATTCAGCGTGCGCCGTGAGCAAAAGCGCGCGCAAGCGTTTTGTCATCAAAATCGAAGAGCAGCCAGCGCCATGGCGCTGAAAGGACGAGCCGGGGTAGCGCGAAGCGGTGCGTGGCTGGCGTGTCGAAATGGGGCATTCAAAAATGCTAGCCACGCAGTGGCGATTTGGTTATGAAAAAAGTCGCCGAAGTCAGTGTTTTCAAGGGTTGTAGCGATAATATAACCAAAAAAAGGAGTGCCAGTTTTGGCACGCTGAGCGCCATAACTGGCCAGCTCGGTGTCGGTTTGGGCCACTTTCAGCGCCGTATTGGGCACTCAAACTGCCGCTAGCGGCACGACCCCGAGTGTCGCAAAGTCATGGTGCGACATACACGGTGTATCGTTGCGACATGGCCAGCGTGTCGCAGCGTATCTGTGCGACAGTCCACGTGTGTCGCATAGGGGTTCCGCGACACTCACTGAGTGTCGCAGTGCCTCCTGCGATACGCAGGTCATGTCGCATCGGCTATCCCATCGCACTGCTAGTGCAGCTGCCATGGCTCTGGATACTCCATAGTTAGCATTCGATGCAGATAGTCATCCAGCGATTGCGCACCTTTTAAAATGTTGAAGCTGAGGATTACGTAGAAGCTGCCACTTAGCGTGTGCAGCACCCAAAACGGCCCCTCTCGCTCAGCCTGAACGATGGCTGATGTATGAATGTAGGCACCGTCACTGAAACGATCAGCTCTCACATGCCGGTAAGTGATCCCGTAGCCGCTTGATCCGCGAATATAGGCATCAGTCAGGTATCCGGTGACGGGTCTGCTGAAAGGAAGGTCTTCGACCTGCTCCAGCAGCTTCTGCAAGACTGGGTGTGTATACATGGCTATGTCGACAGATCAGTAAATGTGTTGGCTCGATCAGAAAATGCTCGCAACGGCGTCTGCGCTGACCTGGATGCGCGTGCCTGGTCCTAGAAGCAAGTAGGCTGTATTGAGCGTTCTGAAATGGAACTCCTCGTGATGGTGCAGAAGCGACGTTCGGACGAAGTCTCCGACATCCCACCGTCTTTCACTGTCGAAGATAACCGTGTGTGCATAGACCAGAGCAGGTTGTCGTCGGGTCTTTGCCAGTTGTAGGCGCTGGCTTTCAGTGACATCCAGATCAAGCCACCGCCAGTTCCGCACCAAGCAATAGCCGCCATAAACAAAATGCTGCCGTGCATAGGCCATGGCCTCAGTGTCGTTCATGCCACTGCCGCTCATCGGCTCGCCTGCTGAATACAGCAAGTCCGCCATTTCCCTAAGTGTGGCCATGGTCTAAGGCTGTTCGTGCTGAGCGCTGCTATGGTGGTGCTCCTCAAGCTCAATGCTGCACAACAGGGCCGCAAAGTCCGAGTCGAGCAGATGAATGCGCTGAGGGCGGGCATCCACGATGGATTTGATGATCGCGTCGACCCGTTGTGAAACAGGCATCTGGCTTGGCGATTTCGAGCGGTCATGCTGATAAATGATCGTGCTGAGCGAAGCGACGGCTCCACGCAACTGGTGCTCCTGCGCTTCAGCAATTTCAAAACCGTTTTTCGCACTGAATTGGTCGGAGAGCTCTTTGAGCACGGCTTTGCGGTTTCCTGGCTCAGCCTGTTGCGCTCGCCAGTTCAGAATCCGCTTCAGCACCGCAGGTGCTGCCGTTGCAGTTGGCGGTGTCGGCCCTGCCAGCGGTGTGGGCTCACCAAAGAAATGTGCGCGCAACTGATCGAGTCGCATGCGGGCGCCGGGGGAAACCTTGCGCGAGCTAAGGCTTTTCAGCCAGAACTCGAATTCCGACTGCGGCAGGCACAGCATTCGTTTCAGCAGTGGTTCCCCAGGCAGGGCAACGTCATGCTCGGTCGGGCTGTAGCGAGGGGGCTGCAGTTTGGCGGCTTGAGCATGCCAGTTAAGACCCATAGCTTCGCAAATGGGGCGTATCGGCCAGTAACGCTCATTGTCGCTGCTGATCAGACTTGGAATCGACAGTCCCTGGATTTTGATTTTGGTGGCGCGCATCGGATTACTGTCCTCCCGGAGCTGCATGGTTGGGGGAAGTGGCCGGTGGGTGTTGATGCTGTCTGCTGAGGATCTTGTGCATTGTTTGCGTGGCTTCATCAGAGTCCATCCACTTCAGCCATGTCTCGTAGACGTGGGGTTTGGTCTGTTGCAGCCTGGAAATCTTGTTGGCGCTAGCTTCAATGGTTCGGCAAGCATCTCGGAATTGCACGGCATCTGTTCTGCTATCTGAATCCAACTGGTCAAGAATCAGATCGATGAAGTCAGCAGATAGCTGCATTGGTAAGTAGTACAGCGGTGATCCTGAGTCGGGATCCTCTTTAATTAAGAGCTCGTTTTCCCAGATCGAAGCTGCAGCTTTAGCCAGGGTGGTGGGTGCGCTGAACGCGCAGAGCAGTGAGCCAAGTTCGATCTTGGTTTGCTGTGTTTTCTTGTCGATCAAAAACAGGATTTCCGAATTGCTCGATGGTGTCTTGGTGAGGGTATCCATGAATGGCTCCGTGAACCTTTATCCAGATAATCTGTAAATCAGATATCTGTAGATTAGATATACCCTTGCCGGATTGTCAAGCGTGAGGTGTACCCGTTGGAAAAGTCGGTGTATCGGGATGAGAACCTGGTGCTGCTCAGACTGCTAAAGCAGTGTCGAGTGGAAGCTGGTTTGACCCAGGCGCAATTCGCCCAAGCGCTGGAGCGCCCACAGTCGTTTGCTAGCGATATCGAGCGCGGCTTGCGCCGGATTGATCTCGTCCAACTGCGGGATATCTGCCACGCGCTGAACATCGGCCTCGTCGAATTCGTGCAGCGCTTCGAGACCGAGTTAGCGCGTAAGGACGCTTAAGGCTGGAGCAGATTTTCTGCTTTGCTGCGTTCGCATGCTGCCGCGTACAGCGCAGCCGCATCGGAGCACAGCAGCCGTAGTGCCATGATGCAGTCCAGAAGCAAATGGTTTTCCAAGGTGTTCAAGTCACTTGCACTGGAGAGTGCGTGGAGCATGCCGACTGCGGCGTTTTGGCGAAGCTGGGCTTCATCATGCAGTTGGCCGGAGGTGACGTCAGTGCGAACAGTGAACAGGCCATTAAACGCGTCGAGGGCTTGGGGCACTGAGTCGGTGGTGCCCGAAGGGATGTTGGTCTGCGGCATAGGGTGACCTCTAGAGTTTTAGAGAGGCCACCACCTTTCGCTTCCACACGAAGGGTGGCGGCTGCATGCGGGTGTGGAAGACCGAGACTCTAGGAACTCGGCGCGCCGAAGCGCCCCGCATGCAGCCACCATGACACAAGAATCCTCTGGCGCTGTGTTCCTGAAGCCAGGTCTGTCGACCCGCCCAATCACCCTATGCTGCCCGCAGAGGCCCTGCAAGGTGGCACTTTACGGGATATCGGCGAAAAAGGCTCTGACCATGAGTAGCCTTCAAGATGCTGGTAATGCCTAGATTTTGATGGCGGGGGATGTGATGCGGAGGGCGTCATCGGTGATGGCGGATGAAATAGCCCGATGAGCGGTCGTAAGACTGGCGCAGATTTTTTCTAACCGAGTGGTGGTGTGGTGGCAAATCCCTACCCCAATCCTACCCCAAGCCGAATTTCAGGCACAAAAAAGGGCTACGCTTTCACGTAACCCTTTGATTTGTATGGTGCCGGCACCAGGAGTCGAACCCGGGACCTACTGATTACAAGTCAGTTGCTCTACCAGCTGAGCTATACCGGCTAGGTGGGGCGCCATTATATCCATTCGTCGGCCTGAGTAAAGCTATGTTCGAGCCTGGCTTTTCCAGGGTTGGCTATCAATAGCTTTTGGCTTATGCACAAAGAGAAGGCGCGTGCGATAGGTGCGCACCTTGTCTGTGCAATCGGTCACGCTTTTTTTGCAACTCATTGTTTTTGTTAGAGCTTATGCGGTTGAGCAAAAAATGATCAGATGTTTGCGAGGCTGTTCCCGATTGGCTTTGCAGGGGTTGCCCAGAAAGGATCAACAGAGTTATCCACAGGTTCTGTGAGCAACTCAGGCGCGTTCCGCCAGAAGCAGCAGGTTGCGTGGACTCAGTTGGTAATCGCAGAAGGTGCCCAGTCTGACGCTATAGCCCTGTTCGTCCAGATACAGGGCGCGGTCCAGCAGCAGCCAGAGCTCCAGTGGGCGGCGGAACAGGTTGCGCAGCAGCTCCAGGTTGCGCACCTCGGCCAGACGCTGCCAGCCGCTCGCCTCCAGTGTTGCCCAGTCCTGCTCGCCGGGCGAGGCCACGCCTTTCAGGGCGGCAAGGTCATGGCAGAAGCGGGCGAAGGGTTTGCTGAGCCACTCGCTGGGCAGCGATGGCGTCGGCAGGTATTCGTCGATACCGCGTAGTTGGCGCTGCAGCAGGTCGAAGGCCAGGCGCCAGGCCATGGATTGGTCGCGTTGCCTGCGTACCCGGGCGCCGGCCGTGACGGTCTCGCTTAGCGGCAAGCCCAGATCGTCGCGTGAGAGCTGCAGCGCCGATGCTTGCGCCGCTGTCGAAAGCGTTTGGTACTGCTTGCCGGCGATGCGGTTGTAGCAGCAGGGAGCGACCGCCAGTTGCGAGCAGCCATTACGGCTGGCCAGTTGCAGCAGGCGTACGTGCAGGTCGCCACAGGCGTGCAGGGCGACCGGGGTGTGTTCTTTGCTCAGGCGTTCGCTGCAATCACCGGCCAGCACATCCTGCTGCAGGTGCATGGCATCCAGCCCCAGCCGTTTGCTCAATGCGCTACCGGATTCGATCAGTGCCGGGTCGTACTCCAGGCAGGTCAAGCGCTGATCAGTCTGGGTCAGCCAGCGACCAAGATGGCCCTTGCCGGAGCACCAGTCCAGCCAGTGCGTGGGCTGTTGTTGAAACTGCAGGTGACTGGCGAAGGCCTGAATCTGCGCCAGCTTTCTACCGGGCACATCGACGCTAAGGTTAGGCGAGCGCGCTGGAGCGTCGCGGCTCGGGAGTTCGCCCAACTGGCTGAGCGCCTGCGCCTGGCGGGCTAGTTCGGTAAACGGAGCGGGTGCCGCGAGCGCAAAGAGGTCGCTGTCGCTGGCTTGCGCCTGCTCCAGAGAGCGGCTGCGCAGCCAGGCGGCAAGCTCGGGCAACTCTGCTTCCCAGGGCAGGCGCAGGTGATAAAACGGCCTTGGCCGCCACAGCGCCTGATGCTGCAGGAGAAAGCTGTCCAGCGCCTGGAAGCGGGCGAGCAGTTCGCCTGAGGTAAGAATCGGCTCGGACATGGCGTCTATGGCGGAAGGGCGGGCCGTCTGTGCAGGCGGCCCGCAGGCTTAGCGGCCCTGGCAGGCGTCGACGCGCAGCCAGCGCTCCAGCAGCTTGAAGAGGTTGATCAGGATGAAGGTGATGGCCAGGTAGAACAGTGCGGCGGTGAAGAAAAACTCCATGCTTACGTAAGTGCGGGCATTGAGCGTGCGTGCCATGCCGGTCAGTTCCAGCAGTGTGACCGTGCTGGCCAGGGCGCTGGCCTTGAGCATCAGGATCACTTCGTTGCTATAGGCCGGCAGGCCGATACGCGCGGCGCGCGGCAGGATGATGTGCAGCATGGCCTGGGTGCGCGACATGCCCAGGGCGCGTGCAGCCTCGATCTCGCCTGGCGGTACGGCCTGGATGGCGCCGCGCAGGATCTCGGCGATATAAGCGGCGGTGTGCAGGGTCATGGTGAGCACCGCGCACCAGTACGGATCACGCAGATAGGGCCAGAAGACACTCTGGCGCACGGCATCGAACTGGGCCAGGCCGTAGTAGATCAGGAACAGCTGCACCAGCATCGGTGTGCCGCGGAAGAAGAAGATGTAGCCGTAGGGCAGGGCGCGTACGTACCAGTGTTTCGACGCGCGGGCGATACCCATGGGCAGTGCCAGGATCAGTCCGGCAATGACGGCAACTGCCAGCAGCTCGACGGTCAGCAATGCGCCCTCGAACATCTTCGGCAGGTATTTGTAGATCAGCTCCCAGTTCATTGGTTGCTCCTGACGAAGCCGCGTGAGGCTTTCTTCTCAAGGAAGTGCAAGCCGATCATGGCGATGATGGTCAGCCCCAGATAGATGATGGCGGCGACCAGGAAGAAGGTCATCGGATTCTTGGTGGCTGTAACCGCGATTTGTGCCTGGCGCATGATTTCGGTCAGGCCGACCACCGACACCAGGGCGGTGTCTTTCATCAAAATCATGAACAGGTTGCCCAGACCGGGCAGGGCGATGCGCCACATCTGCGGCATGATCAGCTTCCACAGGATGCGGCCCTTGGACATGCCGAGTGCCTGTCCCGCTTCACGGTGCCCCTTGGGAATGGCCAAAATGGCGCCGCGGAATACCTCGGTGGCATAGGCGCCAAAGCACAAGCCAAGGGCGATAACGCCCGCAGCAAACGGGCTGAGTTCCAGGCTGCCGACGCCCAGGCTTTCGCCCAGCGCGCGCAATACGTTGACGGTGCTGAAATAGATCAGCAGTACCCAGAGCAACTCGGGCACGCCGCGTACGATGGTGGAATAGCTGCCGCCGAGCCACTGCAGCGGCTTGTACGGCGAAGTCTTGGCCAGCGCGCCGAGCAGGCCGAGCACCAGACCCAGAACCAGCGCGGAAAGCGCCAGTTGAATGGTCATCAGGGTGCCGGCGGCCAGGGCGGGGCCGAATCCTTGGAGATCGAAAATCATCGGAGGGCTCGGGCGACCGCGCCGCCAGGTCGGCGGCGCAGTGCCCTCAGGTCATCAGTAGATGCTGAACGGGAAGTACTTGTCGTTGATCTGCTTGTAGGTGCCGTCTTCGATGATGGCCTGCAGCGCGGTGTTCAGCTTCTCGCGCAGCGGATCACCTTTGCGCACGGCGATGCCGATCTTGTCGTTGTCGAATACCGGGTCGCCCTTGAACTCGAAGTCCTTGCCAGCGTCGCTCTTGAGCCATTCCCAGTTGACGAAGGTGTCGGCCAGCACGCCGTCGAGTCGGCCGGAAGCCAGGTCGAGGTAGGCGTTTTCCTGGGTGTCGTACAGCTTGATATCGACCACCTTGCCCATGTTGTCTTCCAGCCAGGTACCGGCGATGGTGGCGCGCTGGGCACCGATCACCTTGCCCTTGAGGCTGGCTTCGTCGGTCTTGAAGTCGGCCGACTTGGGTGCGATAAACTGCAGCTTGTTGGTGTAGTAGGGCTCGGTGAAATCGACCGCTGCCTGACGCTCTTCGGTGATCGACATGGAGGCGATCAGGAAGTCGAACTTCTTGGCGTTCAGCGCCGGGATGATGCCATCCCAGTCGGAGGTGACCACTTCGCACTCGGCCTGCATCTTGGCGCACAGCGCCTGGCCGATTTCCACGTCGAAGCCGGTGACCTTGCCGCTGGCGTCGATCAGGTTGAAGGGCGGGTAAGCGCCCTCGGTGCCGAGTCTGAGTTTGTCAGCTGCGACAGCACTGGTGCCGAAAGCCAGGGTGGCGGCCGCGGCCAGCAGGATCTTCTTATAGTTCTGCATGCGTGTTGCTCCGTGTTAGCGATTGCTGGACATGAATTGTTTACAGCGTGCCGAGTTCGGGTTGTCGAACACCTGGGCCGGTGGCCCCTGTTCCTCGACCAGGCCCTGGTGGAGGAACACCACTTCGCTGGATACCTGACGAGCGAAATTCATTTCATGAGTCACCAGCAGCATGGTGCGACCTTCATCGGCAAGTGCGCGAATCACATTAAGCACTTCTTGTACCATCTCCGGGTCGAGCGCCGAAGTCGGCTCATCGAACAGAATCACTTTCGGCTGCATGGCCAGGGTGCGGGCGATGGCTGCGCGCTGCTGCTGGCCGCCGGAAAGCTGGTTGGGGTAAACGTGACGCTTGTCGGCGATACCGACCTTGGCCAGCAGTGCCTCGGCCACCTCGATGGCCTCCGCCTTGCTCTGGCCGAGCACGCGCCGCGGCGCCTCGATGATGTTGTCGAGCACGCTCATGTGCGGCCACAGATTGAAATTCTGGAAGACGAAACCGATCTCGCTGCGCAGACGATTGATCTGTTTGTTGTCTGTAGCAACCAGCTCGCCGTTCTTCGCGGCCTTGAGCTTGAGCTCCTCGCCAGCGACGAAAATCTGACCCTGGTGCGGGTTTTCCAGGAGGTTGATGCAGCGCAGGAAGGTGGACTTGCCGGAGCCGGAGGAGCCGAGAATGGAGATTACATCGCCGTCTTTGGCCGTCAGGGAAATGCCCTTGAGCACTTCGAGATCGCCGTAGCGCTTGTGCAGGTTGCGAATTTCCAGCGCGGGCGTTGCCTCGGCCATGGGGTGGGATCCTCTTCTTCTTCGAATGCGCTCCGGCGTACGGCGGGCCGTCCTGGCAGGCGGCCAAGCTAGCATAGCGTTTCCGTGACCGCCAAGCCGTTTGCCGGGCGATAGCGCGTGGCCGGGTCGCGGGTGTCGCCTGGTTGCAGCTGCTTGTCGCGCAGGCGAAACAATGGCACGAGAAAAATGCCGGACGCAGAAAGCAAAAAGCCCCAGCGCGTGGCTGAGGCTCTTTGTCGTATATCAGTGGTGCCCAGGGACGGAATCGAACCGCCGACACGGGGATTTTCAATCCCCTGCTCTACCAACTGAGCTACCTGGGCCAACGGGGCGCTATTAGACGGATTTGAAGGATCAGTGTCAAGCGCGAGTTTGAAAAATATTTAATTATTTCGGGCGCTTAGGTTCGTGAGGGGCTGGAGACGGATTGTGTACCCAGCACACTGTCGCGGCTGAAGCCCCTCCCACAAGCATTCTTATTCGCTTGGCGGTACGTAGCCTTCCGCCTGGGCGTATTCCTCACCGGAGAGGAACTTGTCCATCTCGGCCTGGAGGAACTTGCGGTCCTCGGCGTTCATCATGTTCAGACGACGCTCGTTGATCAGCATGGTCTGGTGCTTCTGCCACTCGTCCCAGGCTTGCCTGGAAACGTTGTTGAAGATGTCTTCGCCTTTGGCGCCGGGGTAGGGCGCGCGATCCAGGCCGGGCAGTTCCTGTTTGTATTTGCGGCACAGCACGGTGCGGGTCATGTCGGTTCTCCAGCGGTAATGGCTTGCGCCGCGCGTTTCAGCAGCTTCTTCACCGGGGCGGCGAGGCCCAGGCGCGGCGGGGTGGCGAGGTTATACCAGAGCCAGTCGCCCTCGGCCACGCGGCTTGGCTGCTCGGTCACCCGCACCAGCCAGGGTTCGATGGCGAGCTGGAAGTGGCTGAAGGTGTGGGTCAGGCCTTCTAGTTCGCGGCGTTCGCCGAGTTCGAGCTGTTGCTGCTGGCCGAGGTCGTCGAGCTGAGACAGGTCTTCCAGTTCCGGCAGGCTCCAGAGGCCGCCCCACAGTCCCGTTGACGGGCGGCGATAGAGCAGGATGTCGCCGGCGGCATTGGTGAGCAGTGGCATCAGGGTGCGCTTTTGCGGCAGCGTCTTGCGTGGCTTGGGGATGGGGTAGCGGATTTCCAGGCCGAGCAGATGCGCCTGGCAGCCGCTGCGCACCGGGCATAGCAGGCAGGTGGGCTTGCTGCGGGTGCACAGGGTAGCGCCGAGGTCCATCATCGCCTGGGTGTAATGCCCGACCCGTTCGTGCGGCGTAAGGCGCTCGGCGACGTCCCAGAGCTGCTTGGCCACCTTCGGCTCGCCCGGATAGCCCTCCTGCGCCACGTAGCGCGCCAGCACGCGCTTGACGTTGCCGTCGAGGATCGGCGCACGCACGCCCATGCTCAGGCTGGCGATGGCGCCAGCGGTGGAGCGGCCGATACCGGGCAGCTCGCTGAGTGCCTCGACGCTGCGCGGGAACTCGCCGCCGTGCTCGTGCATGATGATCTGCGCGGTTTTCTGCAGGTTGCGTGCGCGGGTGTAGTAGCCCAGGCCCGTCCACAGGTGCAGCACTTCGTCTTCCGGTGCTTCGGCCAGGTCTTTCACCGTCGGCAATGCAGCCATGAAACGGTCGAAGTAACCGAGCACGGTGCTGACCTGGGTCTGCTGCAGCATGATTTCCGAAACCCAGACGCGATAAGGCGTGATGTTCTGCTGCCAGGGAAGATCCTTGCGCCCGTGCTGGTCGTACCAGGCCAGCACGGCGCCGTTGAACTGCTCGGGACTCATCGGTTGAACAGGCCCTTGAGTGCGTCTTTCAGATCCGGGCTGACCTTGTCGCCAAGTTTCTCTTCCAGCTTCTCGGTCAGCTTGTTGCCAGCCAGGCGTGCGGCGATCTTGCCCAGGCCGTCCTGATCCAGGCGGCAGGCCTTGGCGCCCAGCTCCAGCGGACCGCGGCAGCGCAGCGGCCATTCGATGCCGACGTAGCGTTCGTTGACCTGACAGGCCGGGTCCGGCATTTCACGCTTGTCGCCTTCGATGGTGATGCCGACCTTGTAGTCGAGACCCAGTACGCGCAGGTCGAGATCGCCATTGCCGCTGACCGCCAGGCCGGGAACCTGGGCCTTGAGGTCGGGGTTGTGAGCGACGCCGTCGCGCACGCTGAGGCTGCCCTTGAGCTCGCGGAAGGGGGTGTCCTTGCCGGTTGGCGGGTTGCTCAGCGACTTGCGGTTGAGCGTGGCGATGCCGCGACACAGCTGCTGTTCGAGGTTGGCATCGACCAACACGCCGTCGTTGAGGACGAAGCTGGCGTTGCCGTTGAGTGCCTCGACCCACTCCTTCTGGCTGTTGCCGCGGGTGTTGAACTTGGCATCGAGGTCGAGCTGACCTTTGATTGGAGACGGCTGATCATCCTTCTTCAACAGCGGCTCCAGCGGGATGCGGCTGAGGCGTTTTTCCACGCTGATCATCGGCTCGGCCTGGCGCACGTCGATGCGCCCGCTGCCAGCGAAACTGCCGCCTTGCATCTTGCCGCGCGCTTCCTCCAGGGTGATCAGGCCGCCACGGCCATTGGCCTTGAGATTGACGTCAGTGAAAGGCTGTTTGTCGTAGGTGAGCTGGCCGAGGCTGAGCGCCAGTTGCAGGTCGAGTTTGCGCAGCTGGTCCACCGGCAGCACCTTCTCGTTGCTCCAGGCCTGCTGGGTCGGGGCATTGGGCAGCGGGGTGGTGCCGTCCTTGCCGGCGATCGCGATGCTTTCCTTGACCTCGGCCTTGCGCGCAGCAGCGGGGCTGTCCTTGGCTTTCGGTGGCAGGTAGCGATCGAGGTCGAGCTTGTCGCCCTTGAGGTCGACGCGCAGCGCCTGCTTGCTGACATCGGCCACGCCGAGCTTGCCGGTGAAGGTGCTGCCGTCGAGCTTGAGGTTGAGCTCTTCGAACATCATGCCTTTGCTCGAACCGTTCAGGCGGCTGACCAGCTCGAACTGGTTAAGGGCGTCGCTGGCCTGCATGGCCGGCAGTTCGACGCCGATGCCGTCGAGAAACTCGCGCAGGTTCAGCGAGGCGATGGACAGCCCGCCGGAAATCTTGGCGTCCTCGCCCAGCTCGCGCGCCTTGATCTCGCCGAGGGCGCGCAACTGGTTGGCAGAGAGCTTGAGGCCGTTCCATTCGGCGATATTGGCGGCCTGGTCGACCAGCAATTGGCCTTGGGCAGAGAAGTTCAGGGTCTTGCCCTTGAGCGGTTCGCCGGACGCCTCGCCGGTCAGCTTGAGGTCTTCGAACTGGTAGCGCTTGAGGGCGCGGTCGAAGCGCAGTTGGCCTTCGACTTCGCTGCGTGCACGCAGCACCGGCTGGTTGGTGCCGAAGAAGGCGCTGAACTTGACCGGAATGCTGGCGCCTTCGCGAATCGCGCCGGTTTTCAGCTCGATATTCTCGACGGTGAATTGCTGGCCCTTCTGTGCGTCGCTGTAGTCAACACGCGAGTTGCTCAGGGTCAGGCTGTCGATATCCAGCTTGACCGGCTGGGCGGCCGGCTTTTCGTTCGGCTGGCTCGGCGGTGTGTCTTCACTCGGTGTAGGTTCGCTGGGCGCTGGTTGCGTGGTGCTGGCCTGGGCCGGGCGGCCGACGCCTTCCCAGTTGCCATGGCCCTTGTCGTCGCGCTGCAGGTTGAGATTGAGGCCGTCGACACGGATGTCGCTCATCTGCACTTCCTTGCGCAGCAGCGGCATCACGCGCACCGACAGGCCGATCATGCGCAGGTCGGCGAAGGGCTTGTCCGGCGTGTCGGCGCTGGCCAGGGTAGCGTCGGTCAGCTCCAGGCCCAGCCAGGGGAACAGGCTCCAGCCGATATCACCCTTGAGCTGCAGGTCGAGGTTGGCCTTGTCGTGGGCGATCTGGCGGATTTCGTCCTTGTAATCGTTGGGGTCGAACAGATGAGTCAGGGCGAACAGCAGCGCCACTACGATCAGCAGCAAGCCGAGAAGGAAGAGGCCCAGGATCTTGCCGAGCGCTTTCATGGACGAGTCCTTGTTTCGATAACGAAATGTGCGGGCGGCCAGTGGAGGCGCAGCCGTCGATAATGGCGCCGATTATAGCCTTACAGGGCTTCTGCGACCCGCTCGGCAATGGCCAGGCTGGCGGTGAGTCCTGGCGATTCGATGCCGAACAGGTTGGCTAGGCCCGGCAGGCGGTGGTCGGCAGGGGTTTGGATCAGGAAGTCGGCAGCCGGTTCCCCGGGCCCGCTGAGCTTGGCGCGCACGCCGGCATAGCCGGGTTGCAGGCGGTTCGCATCGATTGCCGGGAAGTAGCGGGCAATGGCAGCGGCGAAAGGCGCGCGCAGGTCCTCGTCGACTGCGTAGTCGAGCGCATCCAGCCAGCGCACGTCCGGGCCGAAGCGCAGTTGGCCGGCGAGATCGAGGGTGGCATGGATGCCCAGGCCGGCAGTATTGGCCTCCGGCATCGGGTAGATCAGCCGGGAGAACGGCGAGCGCCCGCTATAGCCGAAGTAGCGGCCCTGGCACAGATGCAGTGGCGGCACTGGCAGGCCTTCGATGGTGCTGGCCAGGCGCTGGGCGAAGGGGCCGCCGGCGTTGATCACCCGTTGTGCGCGCAGGGTAAAGATTTCGCCGGCGCTGTGGCCGCTGGCGATCCAGGCGTCGCCGTCGCGCTGCAAGCGTTCGACGCGGCTGTGCAGCACCAGTTGTGCACCGCGACTCTCCGCCACCGCCAGCAGCGATTGCAGATAGGCATGGCTGTCGATGATGCCTGTGCTCGGCGAGAGCAGGGCGTGGACACCACGCAGGGCGGGTTCCAGCTCCCGCAGGCGCGACCGGTTGACGGGTTGCAGATCGTTCACGCCGCTGGCCTCGGCATTGCTGGCCAGCGCCTCGAGCTTGCCGATTTCGTTCTCCTGCACCGCCACCAGCAGTTTGCCGATCCGCCGATGCGCCACCCCGTGCTGGTTGCACCAGGCGTACAGACGTTCGCGACCCTCCAGGCACAGCTCGGCCTTGAGCGAGCCGGGCGGGTAATAGAGGCCGGCATGAATGACCTCGGAGTTGCGACTGGAGGTGTGGCTGCCGATCAGCCCCTCCGCCTCCAGAATCAGCGTATCGGGCCCGCCCAGGCGGGCGGCGCAGGCCAGGCCAAGGGCGCCGGCGCCGATGATCAGGGTGTCGACTTCGTGCATGGCTGTATCGCTGTGTTTGCTGGTTGGCGGGAGCATAGCAAGAGCTGCGTTGCGCTTTTCGGCATGGGCGCGTCGGTCTGCGCTGCGGATCCGACCATCGCCGGTAGCCGTTGCCGCCCCGGCACGCCTATAATGCTGGCCTTTTTCCGTTAGCAATTCGTGGAGCTGGTGATGGCCGAACGTACGGCATTCGTCGAGCGCAACACCCTGGAGACCCAAGTCAAGGTCTCGATCAACCTGGATGGCACCGGCAAGGCCAAATTCGATATTGGCGTGCCGTTTCTCGAGCACATGCTCGACCAGATCGCCCGTCATGGCCTGATCGACCTCGATATCGAGTGCAAGGGCGATCTGCATATCGACGACCACCACACCGTCGAGGACGTCGGCATCACCCTCGGCCAGGCTTTCACCAAGGCTATCGGCGACAAGAAGGGCATGACCCGCTACGGTCATTCCTACGTGCCGCTGGACGAAGCACTGTCGCGCGTGGTGATCGACTTCTCCGGTCGTCCCGGCCTGCAGATGCACGTGCCGTTCACCCGCGCGGTGGTCGGCAACTTCGACGTCGACCTGTTCCAGGAATTCTTCCAGGGCTTCGTCAACCACGCGCTGGTGTCCCTGCACATCGACAATCTGCGCGGGCACAACACCCACCACCAGATCGAAACCGTGTTCAAGGCCTTCGGCCGCGCGCTGCGCATGGCGGTGGAGCTGGACCCCCGTATGGCCGGGCAGATGCCCTCGACCAAGGGCTGCCTGTAAATGCAGACGGTAGCCGTAATCGACTATGGCATGGGCAACCTCCACTCGGTGGCCAAGGCGCTGGAACACGTCGGCGCCGGCCGCGTGCTGGTAACCAGCGACGCCAAGGTGATCCGCGAGGCCGACCGCGTGGTGTTCCCCGGCGTCGGTGCAATCCGCGATTGCATGGCCGAGATCAGGCGTCTGGGCTTCGACGAGCTGGTGCGTGAAGTCAGCGCCGACCGTCCGTTTCTCGGCATCTGCGTCGGCATGCAGGCTTTGCTCGAACGCAGCGAGGAGAACGATGGCGTCGACTGCATCGGCCTGTTCCCCGGCCAGGTACGCTTCTTCGGCAAGGACCTGAGCGAAGACGGCGAGCGCCTCAAGGTGCCGCACATGGGTTGGAACGAGGTCAGCCAGGCGGTGAAGCACCCGCTGTGGCACGACATCCCGGAAAATGCGCGCTTCTACTTCGTGCACAGCTATTACATCGAGGCCGGCAAGCCGCAGCAGGTGGTCGGTCGCGGTCACTACGGCAAGGACTTCGCCGCGGCACTGGCCGAGGGCTCGCGCTTCGCCGTGCAGTTCCACCCGGAGAAGAGCCACACCCACGGCCTGCAGCTGCTGCAGAACTTCGCCGCCTGGGATGGGCGCTGGTAATGGCCCGCAACAAGGCTCCCAGTCTCGCGCTCGAGCCTGCCCAGGAGCAGGCCGCGCTGCTGATGCTGCAGCGCTTTCTCGACGAGCGTTTCGAGCTGCAGCTAGGCACCTTCGAAGTGCAGGAAGTCCTCGACCAGATCACCCGCGAGCTGGCGCCGCACTACTACAACAAGGCGATTCTCGACGTGCAGGCGCACCTGAAAGACAGGTTCGAAAGCATCGAGAGCGACCTCTGGGCGCTCGAAAAGAGCTGAGCGCCTTACCGAATTCAAACTTGAGCAGGTTCAACCGATGCTGATTATCCCCGCTATCGATCTCAAGGACGGCGCTTGCGTGCGTCTGCGTCAGGGCCGCATGGAAGACTCCACGGTTTTTTCCGATGACCCGGTGAGCATGGCCGCAAAATGGGTCGAGGGCGGCTGCCGTCGTCTGCATCTGGTCGATCTGAACGGCGCCTTCGAAGGCCAGCCGGTCAACGGCGAAGTGGTCACCGCCATCGCCAAGCGCTACCCGAACCTGCCGATCCAGATCGGCGGCGGCATTCGTACCCTGGAGACCATCGAGCACTACGTGCGCGCTGGCGTCAGCTACGTGATCATCGGCACCAAGGCGGTGAAAGAGCCGGAGTTCGTCACCGAGGCGTGCAAGGCCTTCCCCGGCAAGGTCATCGTCGGCCTGGATGCCAAGGACGGTTTCGTCGCCACCGACGGCTGGGCGGAAGTCTCCAGCGTGCAGGCCACCGACCTGGCCAGGCGCTTCGAGGCCGACGGCGTGTCTGCCATCGTTTATACCGACATCGCCAAAGACGGCATGATGCAGGGCTGCAACGTCGAAGCTACCGCCGCGCTGGCTGCCGCCAGCAAGATTCCGGTGATCGCCTCCGGCGGCATCCACAACCTCGGCGACATCGAGAAGCTGCTGCTGGCACGCTCGCCAGGCATCATCGGTGCCATCACCGGCCGGGCCATCTACGAAGGCACCCTGGATGTGGCCGAAGCGCAGGCCTTTTGCGACAACTTCAAAGGTTAAACCGAAGGGCGGGTGAAACCCGCCACCACTGACGCAATCTTTATCGGTGGGTTGCACCCACCCTACGGGAGCTCCGTATGGCACTGGCTAAACGCATCATCCCTTGCCTGGACGTGGACAACGGCCGCGTGGTCAAGGGCGTCAAGTTCGAGAACATCCGCGATGCCGGCGACCCGGTGGAAATCGCCCGCCGCTACGATGAGCAGGGCGCCGACGAGATTACCTTCCTCGACATCACCGCCAGTGTCGATGGCCGCGACACCACACTGCATACCGTCGAGCGCATGGCCAGCCAGGTATTCATCCCGCTGACCGTGGGTGGCGGGGTGCGCAGCGTGGCGGACATCCGCAATCTGCTCAATGCCGGCGCCGACAAGGTGTCGATCAATACCGCCGCCGTGTTCAACCCTGAGTTCGTCGGCGAGGCCGCGGCGCGCTTCGGTTCGCAGTGCATCGTCGTCGCCATCGACGCCAAGCGCGTGTCCGCGCCGGGCGAGCCGGGCCGCTGGGAGATCTTCACCCATGGTGGGCGCAAGCCGACCGGCCTGGATGCCGTAGCCTGGGCGAAGAAGATGGAAGACCTTGGGGCTGGCGAGATCCTGCTCACCAGCATGGATCAGGACGGCGTGAAGAGCGGCTACGACCTGGGTGTGACCCGCGCCATCAGCGAGGCCGTGCGCGTGCCGGTGATCGCCTCCGGTGGCGTCGGCAACCTGCAACACCTGGCCGATGGCATCCTCGAAGGCAAGGCCGATGCCGTGCTGGCGGCGAGCATCTTTCACTTCGGCGAATACACCGTGCCGGAAGCCAAGGCTTACCTGGCCAGCCGCGGTATCGTCGTGCGCTGATCTGTCGCGCCGCTGGGGGCTGTACAGCAGCCCCGAGTGGCGTTGTCATTTGCCTAAATCGCCCGATTGACGCTGCTTTCGCTAAAAGCTGCGGGCGAGTCGACGGCAAAGTGCCAGCGATCCGGCTAGCATGAGCTCATATCCCTTCACTCTGCTTCTCCGCGCTTGCGGAGGGCTGCTTTTTGCCGAGCATTTTCGACACGGAGTCTTCATGTTCCTTCTTCGATTCGTGACCATCCTGGCCCTGACCTGCGGCCTCAGCCTCGCCCGTGCAGAACCGCTGGTGCTGCTCACGGAGAATCTGCCGCCGTTCAACATGTCGGTCAGTGGCAACAACTTCGCCCGGGACGACAACGTCACCGGTATCAACGCCGATATCCTGCGCGCCGTCTGCGAGCGCGCCGAGGTCGACTGCCAGATGATCCTGCGTTTCCCCTGGCGCCGCGTGTACCAGCAGACGCTGGACGATGTCGGCTACGGCCTGTTCTCCACTGCACGCACCGCCGAGCGTGAAAACCAGTTCAAATGGGTCGGGCCGCTGGCCAACAACGAGTGGGTGCTGTTCGCCCGCGGTGACAGCGATATCCAGCTGGCCTCTCTGGACGATGCGCGGCGTTACCGCATCGGTGGCTACAAGGACGATGCCAAGACCCAGTTCCTGCTTGACCGCGGCTTCGAGGTGCAGACGGCGCTGCGCGATAACGAGAACGTGCACAAGCTGGCACGCGAGCAGATCGATCTGTGGGTCACCTCGAATCAGGCTGGGCGGTACATGGCGCGCCAGGAGGGTATGCACGACCTCAGGGTGGTACAGCAACTGCACACCGCTGAACTCTACCTGGCGCTCAACCTGCAAACCCCGGATGAGCTGGTGCAGAAGTTGCAGAGTGCATTGGATTCGCTGCGGGCCGAGGGTGCGTTGAAGAGCATCGAGGCACGCTATTGAGGCACACTGCCAGTAATCGCTGGGCCGGGGAGGGCATGGCGGTTATCCTGACGCGGTCTGCCTTTTATTAGAAAGAGAAATGCCATGTTCAAACGCCTGCTGATCTCGCTGGCTGGCACCCTTATGGTGCTTGCCGGCGCCGCACGCGCCGAAGTCGACCCGGACTACACCGTGGTCCTGTTGACCGAGAACTTCCCGCCCTACAACATGGCCATCAATGGCAAGAACTTCGCCCAGGAGGACAATATCGACGGCATCGCCGTGGATATCGTCCAGGAAATGTTCAAGCGTGCCGGGGTCCGCTACAACCTGACCCTGCGCTTCCCCTGGGATCGCATCTACAAGCTGGCCCTGGAAAAGCCGGGCTACGGGGTATTCGTGACTGCCCGCCTGCCCGAGCGCGAAGAGACGTTCAAGTGGGTCGGCCCCATCGGCCCGGACGACTGGGTAATGCTCGCTCAGGGCGACAGCCCGGTCACACTGACCGGTCTCGACGATGCCAAGCGATACCGTATCGGCGCCTACAAGGGCGATGCCATCTCCGAATACCTGAGCGAAAAGGGCGTCGAGCACAGCACCTCGCTACGTGACCAGGAAAATGCGCGCAAGCTGGCGACCGGGCAGATCGACCTCTGGGCTACGGGTGACCCGGCCGGTCGTTACCTGGCCAAGCAGGAGGGCATCTCCGGCCTCAAGACCGTTTTGCGATTCAACAGTGCCGAGCTCTACCTGGCGCTGAACAAGGAAACGCCTGACGAGATCGTCGCCAGGCTGCAGGCCGTCCTGGATCGGATGCGCGCCGAAGGCTTCGTCGAAAAGACCCTGAACAGCTACCTGTAAGCACCGAACATGCGACCGGCCACGTGCCGGTCGCTTGCCATGGATGGCAGCGCCACCGAGTGCCGATGACCGGGCTCGGGCCCATGCAAGGATGTGGCTAGCCATAACCACAAATCACGCGAGCGGTACGTCTTATGCTGAAAACTCTGAAGAAAAGCCTGTTCGTCGCCCTGTTTCTCGCCTCCGGCTTCGCCCATGCGGAGCTGCCGGCGGACTACAAGGTGGTGCTGCTGACCGAGAATTTCCCGCCCTTCAACATGGCGGTGGACGACAAGAACTTCGCCCGTGACGACGGTATCGATGGCATCAGCGCCGACATCGTGCGCGAGATGTTCAAGCGTGCCGGCATCGATTACACCCTGACCCTGCGCTTCCCCTGGGATCGCCTCTATCGCCTGACCCTGGACAAGCCCAACTACGGCCTGTTCTCCACCACCTATACCGAAGAGCGCAAACCGCTGTTCAAGTGGGTCGGCCCGCTGGCCAAGACCGGCTGGGTGCTGCTCGCCGCGCCGGGCAACGACATCAGGGTGTCGAGCTTGCAGGACGCTGCCAAGTACCGCGTCGGCGCCTACAAGAACGATGCGGTCAGCCAGCATCTGGAAAGCCAGGGGCTGGAGCCGATCAACGCCCTGCGTGACCAGGAGAACGTGAAGAAGCTGGTGCGTGGGCAGATAGACTTGTGGGCCACCACCGACCCGGTCGGCCGCTACCTGGCCAAGCAGGAAGACGTCAGCGGCCTCAACACCGTGCTGCGTTTCAATGACGCCGAACTTTACCTGGCGCTGAACAAGGACACCCCGGACGAGGTCATCGAGCGCCTGCAGAAAGCGCTGGACGAGATGCGTGCCGACGGCTTCATCGACGACATTACCGAGAACTATCTGTAACCGGTTGCCGGGCACAGGCTCGTGGCTCGCGGCGCGCGTCCTACGGGTCGCGTGCCAGGCAGGGCGGGCGTAACCCGCGACGGATAACGCGCTGGGTTATACCCGGCCTAGATGAAAACGCCGCAATTTCGCGAGGAAATTGCGGCGTTTTTCATTACCGTTCGGCTCAATTGCCGCGCGTGACGCTCAGGCCCTTGAGCAGGTTGAGTGCCTGGCTCAACTGGTAGTCATCGTCCTGCGGGCGCTCGGTGCGAGCGGCCTGGGCGATTCGGCTCGGGCGATCCGCGCCACCGTTGCCATTGCCCAGGTGGCCCTGCAGATCGGCTTCCTTGATGCCTTCAGCGTCCTGCTCGCGGGTGACCTTGGCGCGTGCCACTTCGATATCGGGGACGATGCCCTGAGCCTGGATCGAGCGGCCGTTGGGGGTGAAATACAGCGCCGTGGTCAGCTTTAGCGCGCGGTCGTTGTTCAGCGGCAGCACGGTCTGTACCGAGCCCTTGCCGAAGCTGTCGGTGCCCATCAGTACCGCGCGTTTGTGATCCTGCAGGGCGCCGGCGACGATTTCCGAGGCCGAGGCGCTGCCGCCGTTGATCAGCACCACCAATGGCACGCCTTCGCTGGCATCGGCCGGGTCGGCGTTGAAGCGCAGCTCGGAGTTGGCCAGGCGGCCTTCGGTGTAGACGATCAATCCGTTCTTGAGGAAGTGGTCGGCCACTTCCACCGCAGCCTGCAGCACGCCGCCCGGGTTGTTGCGCAGGTCCATGACCAGGCCGCGCAGCTTCTTGTTGCCGTTCTCCTGGCGCAGCTTGGTCAGCGTCTTGCCGACCTCCTCGCCGGTGTTGACCTGGAACTGCGAGATACGCAGGTAGCCGTAGCCGTCTTCGAGCATCTGGCTCTTGACGCTACGCACCTTGATCACCGCGCGGGTCAGCGTCAGGTCGAACGGGCGGCCGCCGTCGCGCACCAGGGTCAGCTCGATCTCGCTGCCGGCTTTGCCGCGCATCTTTTCCACCGCTTCCATCATCGACAGGCCCTTGGTCGGCTGGCCATCGATCTTGACGATCAGGTCACCGGGCTGGATGCCGGCTTTCGAGGCGGGCGTGTCGTCGATGGGCGAAACCACCTTGACGAAGCCATCCTCCATGCCGACCTCGATACCCAGGCCGCCGAACTCGCCGCTGGTGCTTTCCTGCAGATCGGCGAAGGCTTCCGGCTCGAGGTAGGCCGAGTGCGGGTCGAGGTTGCTGAGCATGCCCTTGATGGCATTCTCCAGCAGGGTCTTGTCGCTGACCGGCTCGACATAGGCGGCCTTGATGCGGTCCATCACCTCGGCAAAGGTGCGCAGATCATCCAGCGGCAGCGGGGCCTTTTCGCTTGCTACCGCTGCTGGCGCGGGGGCAGGCTCGGCGGCATGCAGGGCTGGAACGCCGAGCAGCAGCCCGAGGGCCAGGGCCAGGCAGGTGGGGCGAAAGCGATGAGACATCAAGAGAACTCCTAAATGGATAAGGCGCTTATCCCTGCGCGCGGCACCACTGTGCCGGATCACTCGGGCGACCGTTCTGGCGAATGGCGAAGTACAGTGCCGATGCATCCTGGCCGCCGCTACTGCCGACGGTGGCGATGGGGTCGCCGGCCTTGACCACGTCCCCGGCATTCTTCAGCAGGCTCTGGTTGTGGCCATACAGGCTCAGATAACCATTGCCATGGTCGAGAATGACCAACAGACCGGCGCCACGCAACCAGTCGGCGAAAACCACTCGGCCGCCGTGCACGGCACGCACCTGGCTGCCGGCGGCGGCGCCGATCAGCACGCCATCCCACTTAGTACGAGCGTCGCCGCCGCGAGGGGTTCCATAGCGTGCTACCAATCGGCCATCGACCGGCCATGGCAACTTGCCGCGCGCGCTGGCGAAAGGCCCGCCATAGACAGCGCCTGAGCTGACCAGTGGCCCGCTTTGCTGGCTGGCTTGCTGATTGCCCGGGCGCGCCTGCTCTGCCTTCTGAGCAGCAAGCGCGCGCTTGCGCGCTTCCTCGGCCTCGCGCGCTTGGCGCGCGAGGGTTTCCTCGATGGTCTTGAGTACGCGGCCCAGTTCGGCCTGTTCCTGCTCGCGTGCCTTGAGCCGCTGATCGCGGCTGGCGAAATCACGGTTGAGCTTGGCCAGTGCCTGCTGGCGCTCCTTACGCGCCTCGGCGAGTTTGGCGTGACGTTCATCGAGGCCCGCCTTCTGCGCCTGTAGCTGGGCCTGGTGACTGGTGATTTCCTCTTCGACGTTGGCCAACTGGCGCAGGGTCTCGTTGAACGCGGCGAGCTGCTCGACACGCGCCTGGCTGAGGTAGTCGTAGTAGGTGAGGGTGCGCGAGAACTTTTCCGGGTTCTGCTGGTTGAGCAGCAGCTTGACGTACTCCTGGCGGCCGCTCTGATAGGCGGCGCGGGCCTGGATGGCGATCAGGCGTTGCTGTTCAGTACGCGCGCCCTGGAGTTTTTTTTTCTCCTGATCCAGGCGCTGGATTTCGTCCTCGCTGCCCTTGAGTTCGCGCTGCAGTTCCTTGACCTGGTTTTCCAGGTCGCCCATCTCGGTCTCGGTCTTCTTCAACTGCTGCTGCACGCCGGATTTCTCCTGCTGCAGTTTTTCCAGCAGTTTCTTCAGCTCGGCGACGTCCTGGCGCGCGGCTTCCAGCTGGCGCTGGGTATCGGCGCGCTGATCGGCGATGGCCGGAGCGATCAGGCTGCTGAGCAGAATCAGGGCAAGGATGCGAAGCATGGGCGAGGCGACACCTGGCGGAGTAGCGAATGGCGCTTAGTATGCCTAAAAAAGCAGCGGCAAGCTGCAAGCCGCAAGCGGTAAGAAGAGCGAAAGTGGCGCGTAGCCCGGATGCAACCCGGGGGGCGATCTCCGGATTGCATCCGGGCTACGATTCTTGCGTTCTATTCCAGTTCGACGATGGTCTTGCCGGTCATCTCGGCCGGTTGTTCCAGGCCCATCAGCTTGAGCAGGGTCGGCGCCACATCGGCCAGCACGCCGCCTTCGCGGATGCGCGCCGGACGCTGGCCGACGTAGATGAACGGCACCGGCTCGCAGGTGTGGGCGGTGTGCGCCTGGCCGGTGCATTCGTCTTCCATCTGCTCGACGTTGCCGTGGTCGGCTGTGATCAGCGCTTCGCCGCCGACCTTCTCCAGCGCGGCGGTGATGCGGCCGACGCAGCTGTCGAGGGTTTCCACGGCCTTGACCGCAGCCTCGAACACGCCGGTATGGCCGACCATGTCGCCGTTGGCGTAGTTGACGATGATCACGTCATAACGCTGGTTTTCGATGGCATCGACGATCTTGTTGGTGACTTCCGGCGCGCTCATTTCCGGCTTCAGATCGTAGGTGGCGACGTCCGGCGACGGAATCAGGATGCGCTCTTCGCCCTCGAACGGCTCTTCGCGGCCGCCGGAGAAGAAGAAGGTGACGTGGGCGTACTTCTCGGTCTCGGCGATGCGCAGCTGGGTCTTGCCGTTCTTCGCCAGGTATTCGCCGAGCACGTTGGTCAGGGCTTCCGGGGCGAAGGCGCTGGGGGCTTTGATGCTCGCCGCATACTGGGTGAGCATGACGAAGCCGACCTGCGGCGCACGCTTGCGCTCGAACTCCTTGAAGTCGGGTTCGACGAAGGCGCGGGTCAGTTCGCGGGCGCGGTCGGCGCGGAAGTTCATGAATACCACGGCGTCGCCGTCCTCGACCTGCACCGGCGCGCCGATGGTGGTGGCCTTGACGAACTCGTCGCTCTCGCCGCGCTCGTAGGCGGCCTGCAGGCCGTCGGTGGCGCTGGCGGCGTTGAACTGGCCGGCACCGTCGACGATCAGGTGGTAGGCCTGCTCGACGCGGTCCCAGCGGTTGTCGCGGTCCATGGCGAAGTAGCGGCCGGTGATGCTGGCGATGCGGCCCTTGCCGAGGCGGGCGAAGGCGGAGTCGAGCAGCTCGATGGACGGTTGCGCGCTTTTTGGCGGGGTGTCGCGGCCGTCGAGGAAGGCATGCAGGTAGATCTTCTCGGCGCCGCGCTTGGCGGCCAGTTCGGCCATGGCGACGATGTGATCCTGGTGGCTGTGCACGCCGCCGTCGGAGAGCAGGCCGAGGATGTGCACGGCCTTGCCGGCGGCGACGGCCTTGTCCACGGCCTGGTTGATCGTCGCGTTATCGAAGAATTCGCCGTCGCGGATCGCCTTGGTCACGCGGGTGAAGTCCTGGTAAACCACGCGACCGGCGCCGAGGTTCATGTGGCCGACTTCGGAGTTGCCCATCTGCCCGTCCGGCAGGCCGACGTCCATGCCGCTACCGGAGATCAGGCCGTGCGGGTAGGTGGCGCGCAGGCGGTCGTAGACCGGCGTGCTGGCGGCGTGGATGGCGTTGTATTCGGGGTTGTCGCTGTGACCGAAGCCGTCGAGGATGATCAGGACCAAGGGTTTTGGCGTGGCACTCATTAAACTGGCTCGCTCTGCGTCTGAGGGGGCAAGGGAACAGCCCGGCATTTTAGGGCCAAGCGCCTGGCGCGTCACTGCCAGACGGGGTTTGGCCGACCTGTGGGGCTGTGTATACTGGCCGGCATTTTACCGTCCTGGGCCATATAGATGTTCGCCAACCTGATTGAATTCATCATTAATCACTACGTCCTGGCAGGAATGTTCGTCGTTCTGCTGGTGCTGCTGATCGTCACCGAAATGCGCAAGGGCGGGCAGAGCCTGTCGAGCCGCGAACTCACCGCGCTGGTCAACGGCGACAAGGGCGTGGTGCTCGATGTGCGCGCGCAGAAGGACTTTTCCGCCGGCCATATCGTCGGCTCGCTGCACATCCCTTATGACAAGGTGGTTGCACGTATCGGCGAACTGGAAAAGCACAAGGCCAAGACCATCGTCGTCGTCGACGCCATGGGTCAGCACGCCGGCAGTATCGCTCGCGAGCTGAAGAAGGCCGGCTTCACCGCCGCCAAGCTGTCCGGTGGCATCGCTACCTGGCGCGGCGACAACCTGCCGCTGGTGAAGTGATATGAGCCACGTTGTCATCTACTCCAGCGACTGGTGCCCCTATTGCATTCGTGCCAAGCAACTGCTGACCAGCAAAGGGGTGGACTTCGAAGAAATTCGTGTCGACGGGCAGCCGGCCATCCGCGCAGAGATGACCCGCAAGGCCGGGCGCACCTCGGTGCCGCAAATCTGGATCGGCAGCACCCATGTCGGTGGCTGTGACGACCTCTATGCCCTGGAGCGCGCCGGCAAGCTCGACGCGCTGCTCAAGAGCTCCGAATAATCCCGCTATTTAAGGAAGACAAGGCCATGACCGAACAAGCAAACAATCCAGCTGCCGCCGCTGACGAGCAGAGCCCGCAATTTTCCCTGCAGCGCATTTACGTCAAGGACCTGTCCTTCGAAGCGCCGAAGAGCCCGGAAATCTTCCGTCAGGAGTGGACGCCGAGCGTCGGTCTGGACCTCAACACCCGCCAGAAGGCCCTGGAAGGAGACTTCCATGAGGTGGTGCTGACTCTGTCTGTGACCGTGAAGAACGGCGAAGAGGTCGCCTTCATCGCTGAAGTGCAGCAGGCCGGTATCTTCCTGATCAAGGGCCTCGACGCCGCCTCGATGAGCCACACCCTCGGCGCCTTCTGCCCGAACATCCTGTTCCCGTACGCCCGTGAAGCGCTGGACAGCCTGGTGACCCGCGGCTCGTTCCCGGCCCTGATGCTGTCGCCGGTGAACTTCGACGCACTGTACGCCCAGGAGCTGCAGCGCATGCAGCAGGCCGGCGAGACCACGGCTCAATAAGCCGCCTCTGGTTTCAGGAAACGCCGTGATTGCATCAAGCAATCGCGGCGTTTTCATTTGTGCATCGGCGTGGGTGAGTCCATGTCCGCGGATCGGGGCAGAAAGCTTCGCGGTCAAGACCGCTCCCGCAAGGTTCGCGCAAGCCGGTAGTCCGGAAGGCAAGCCGCGCCAGGCCGTTTTTGTGGGAGCGGACTTGTCCGCGAGTCGGGGTGGGAAAGCTTCGCGGTCAAAACCGCTCCCACAGGGTTCGCGCAAGCCGGCAGTCCGGCAGGCAAGCCGCGCCAGGCCGTTTTTGTGGGAGCGGACTTGTCCGCGAATCGGGGCGGGAAAGCTTCGCGGTCAAGACCGCTCCCACAGGGCTCGCGCAAGCCGGTAGTCCGGAAGACAAGCCGCGCCAGGCCGTTTTTTGTGGGAGCGGACTTGTCCGCGAATCGGGGCGGGAAAGCTTCGTGGTCAAGACCGCTCCCACAGGGTTCGCGCAAGCCGGCAGTCCGGAAGACAAGCCGCGCCAGGCCGTTTTTGTGGGAGCGGACTTGTCCGCGAGTCGGGGTGGGAAAGCTTCGCGGTCAAAACCGCTCCCACAGGGTTCGCGCAAGCCGGCAGTCCGGAAGATAAGCCGCGCCAGGCCGTTTTTGTGGGAGCGGACTTGTCCGCGAATCGGGGCGGGAAAGCTTCGCGGTCAAGACCGCTCCCACAGGGCTCGCGCAAGCCGGCAGTCCGGAAGACAAGCCGCGCCAGGCCTTTTTGTGGGAGCGGACTTGTCCGCGAGTTGGGGCGGGAAAGCTTCGCGGTCAAGACCGCTCCCACAGGGTTCGCGCAAGCCGGTAGTCCGGAAGGCAAGCCGCGCCAGGCCGTTTTTGGGGGAGCGGACTTGTCCGCGAGTTGGGGCGGGAGAGCTTCGCGGTCAAGACCGCTCCCACAAGGTTTGCGCAAGCCGGTAGTCCAGTAGGCAAGCCGCGCCAGGCCTTTTTGTGGGAGCGGACTTGTCCGCGAATCGGGGCAGGAAGCTTCGCGGATGAGTCCGCTCCCACAGAATGCCGCTGCGTCAACCTGTGGGAGTGGCTTCTCAGCTGCCTGCGAAACCGTTCTGCCGCCAGGCCTCGTACACGGTGACGGCTACGGTATTGGACAGGTTCAGGCTACGGCAACCCTCGCGCATCGGCAGGCGTACGCGCTGCTGTGGCGGCAAGGCGTTGCGCACCTCTTCCGGCAGGCCACGGCTTTCCGGGCCGAACAGGAAGGCGTCGCCGGGCTGGTAAGCAATCTCGTGGAACGGCTGCGAGCCCTTGGTGGTGAAGGCGAACAGGCGTGGCTGGCCGAGGGATTCAAGGCAACTCTGCAGGTCAGGGTGGCGCTTGAGCGTGGCGTATTCGTGATAATCCAGGCCAGCACGGCGCAGGCGCTTGTCGTCCAGCTCGAAGCCCAGCGGCTCGATCAGGTGCAACTGGCAGCCGCTGTTGGCGCACAGCCTGATAATGTTGCCGGTATTCGGTGGAATTTCCGGTTGAAAGAGGATGACGTGAAACATGCAGCACTCCGAGCACTGGGACGAGCGCCATTCTACGCCGCCGGAAGATCCGCGGCCGCGTTTGCGCTGGCGTTTTATGGCGTCGGTGATGCTGATCGCCTTTCTCGTCGGGTTGATGCTCGGGCGTCTGTTCGATCCGCCACGTTTGCATATCGAGGAGATCGAGCCCTGGGAACAGGGGCTGCAGCTCTCGCTCAACCGCGAGCCGCAGGCACAAAGCGAGCATATCGACGGCGCCCTGGTGTATCGCTACGAGGATGCCTATGGGCGAGTGCGTGCTGGCCAGCTCCAGCTACCGCTGGGTCTGGTGAACTGGCGCCTGGAACGTGACGGACGGGATCTGCTGCTGGTGCTGGTGTCAGCTCGCCCGCTGGACGGGGAGTGGCGCGGTGCGTGGGAGGATGGACGTTGGCGTGCGCGCCTGGCGCTGCGTCCCAAATAAAGAGGGGATTCCCCGGCCTGCCTGTACCAAGGTCCCCGAAACGGGTGGCGCCGTGCTCGTTGACCGAGCCGTGGCGCACTGCATGACGCGTTGTCGCGTTGAATAAAGAAGGGGATTCCCCGGCCTGCCTGTACCAAGGTCCCCAAAACTGGGATTGCCTTAGCATATGCAGGTGGTGTGCCAATTTTATTACCGAAGCGGCAAGGCCGCGATTTCTCTGGGCTCCAGGCCCTCGGGCGAGGGCCACGGCGCCAATTGCGGCGCCGTGGTGCACCAGCGTGCAGCGCGGTGCACCGCAGGTGCACCACACCGCAGTTAGGCGCGTCAGCGAGGCAGCAGCTTCAGCGTGCCCTGGCTGTTGGCTTTGATGTCGGCTTCGCTCAAGTGCTGCGGCTGATACTCGCCAGCCACATGGACAGCGGCCTGATCGCCATAGTGCCTGTCGAAAGGTACGCCGCTCTGGCCCACGGGAACGCCGCCCAGGGCGTTGCCTGCGTCACCCAGGTCGACCAGGCGTCGGGTCGAGGGACCATAGACCACGGGCCAGGGCGCCGGGCCGATCTTGTGCGACAGGTTATTCGGCGTTTCATGGCCGCCAGGCGCGGCCAACGGGCCGACGTTGAGCAGCCAGGCCAGCGGCTGCTGCTGGCCAAGCGGATGGCTGTGAGTGAGGGTGTGGCCACGGCCCCAGGCCCACGCTTCGACATCGTCGCCAAAAACGCTGCGCAGGTGCTCCAGGCTGGCGCGCCAGGCCTCGGCGACGATCTGCGCGCGGCTCTCGCGCTGCTCGCTACCCTGGCGATTCCACCAGGGCGAGTCGGCATTGGCGGTCAGGCGCGGCAGCGCAGTGTCGAGCGCGCGGGTTTGCAGCAGGCTGTCGAAGAACACCTCGCCCAGTTCGTCGGCCATGGCTTCGTGGGCGAGTTGATAGGTCAGCTGGTTGAACAGGGTGGCCGCCACGGAATCGAGTGCGTGGTCGCCATTCCACTGCGCCAGTTGCTCCACCAGCGCGCGCTCCTGATCGTTCGCCGCTGCGCTGCGCAGTTCGTCGAGAATCGGCGCAAGCAGGCGTGGGCCGTAGCCGGTGCCTGGATCGAGCTGCAGCGCCTGGCTGTTGTGCGTATCCCATTTCACCGAGGCATCGCTCAGGTGCTGGTTCAGGCGTTGGCCGCGATCAGGCAGGTTGTAGTAGCCGGGAATCTCGATACCGCTGGCCGGCACGGGCTGGTAGTTGGCCGAGAGGATGTAGCCGCGCTGCGGATTCTCCTCCTGCGGGTTGGCGCTGAAGGGGTGATAGCCGAGCTTGTCGGCATCACCGCTGGCGCCGTCGAGAATGAAGGTCGGGTTGACGCCTTCCGGGCGCAGCGGCAGCTTGGCCGCGGCCCACCAGCCGATATCGCCGCCGGCGTTGGCCCAGATCACGTTGAGCCCGGGTGCCTCGATCTTCTCGACCGCAGCGCGGGCCTTGTCCAGGCTGTCGGCACGGTTGAGCTGGTAGAAGGCATCGAGCATAGGGTTGTCGGTTTCGAGGAAGGCCCACCACATGGCGATCGGCGTGCTGCCGGTGGTCTGGCCCAGGGCATCGTTGATGATCGGCCCGTGCGGCGAACGGCGCAGAGTGATCTGCACCGGCTCGGCGTCCTTGACGCGGATGGTTTCCGTGCGTTGCTCGAGGTCGACCCAGCCGCCCTGGTACCAGACCTGATTGGGGTTGCCCGGGTTGACTCGCTCGGCGATCAGGTCGAGGTCGTCGTTCTGGAACATGGTCAGGCTCCAGGCGAAGTCGCGGTTATGCCCGAGCATGGCGCTGGGAATCAACGCATGGTGGTAGCCGTACAGCTCGTAGCCGGGTGCCTGCAGATGCGCTTCGTACCAGACGGCCGGCAGCGAGAAGCGAATGTGCGGGTCGCCGGCCAGCAACGGCTTGCCGCTGGCGGTGCGGCTGCCGGAAACGGCCCAGGCGTTGCTGCCCTCGAACTGGGGCAGGCCGGTGCCCTCCAGGGCGCCGTTGCTGAGCTGGGCGAGGGCGGATAGGTCCTGCCAGTCGCTGGCGGCGAGGGCGGTACCGACCACACCCTGCGGGTGCCAGTCGAGATCGAAGAGCTTGAGGTAGTCGGCGCCCAACTGGTCGCGGATATGGGTCATCACCGGCTCGGTGCGCAGGGCTGCAGCGAAGCTGTAGGCCATGTAGCCGGCGACGCTGAGGGTGTCGGCGATGGTGAAGGGGCGCGGCTCGATGCCCAGCAGGTCGAACTCCAGCGGGTGCGGGCGGCTGGCCTGGTACTGGTTGACCCCTTCGAGGTAGTGCTGCAGGGCCTGGGTGGATGGGCTGTCCGCGTCCAGGCGCGCGGCGTAGGCGTCGGCATGACGGCCGATTTCCAGGGTGCGGAACAGGCGGTCGGTGGGCACCAGCTTCTCGCCGAGCACCTCGGCCAGTTCACCGCGCGCCAGGCGCCGCAGCAGCTCCATCTGGAAAAGGCGATCCTGGGCGTGGACGAAACCGAGGGCGCGGTACATGTCCGCTTCATCTTCGGCGTGGATATGCGGCACGCCGCGTTCGTCGTAGTCGACAGTGACCGGTGCCTGCAGCGCGCCGAGCACCAGCTCGCCGTCGCGTTGCGGTTGTTTGTCGTGCAGGTACCAGGTCAGGCCGCCTGCGGCTGCGGCAATCACCAGCGCAAGGGCGGTCAGGGAACGTTTCATCCAGCGATCCTTATTGTTGTGAGGCAAGCGTGCAGGCATTTTGCTCAGGCGCATACGTATCGGCATTGACCATATGCCTCAATGCTGAAAGTCTATGGTCAATACATATTCGAAGCCGCCATGACCGATAACGCATTCGTTGCCCTGACCCATTCCTCGACCCTGCGCCGGCTGCTCTACGAGGCCCTGGCTGCGCTGGGGTTCGATCCGACCGATACCTACCGCCGTGCCTATGCCGGTGTGCCGCTGGCGGCGCCGCTGCTGGAAGCGCGCGAGGAGCACGACAACGCACCGCGCTTCTGGCAGGCGTTGGAAGGCATCAGCGGCGATGTCGACATCGGCCTGCATCTGGGCGAGAGGATGCAGCCGCGGCCGATGGATGTGGTCAGCTACCTGTTGCTGGCGGCGCGCGATCTTCGCCAGGGCCTGCAGGCCTTCGTGCGCTTCCAGCACATCCTCTCCGGTGGTTTTGCTGCGCGCTTGGAGGAGCAGGGCGATGAAGCGCGCCTGGTGATCGATCTCAACTACCGCGAAGTCGGCTCATTGCGCCAGCAAATGGAATGCCTGGCGGTGCTGCTTAGCAAGATGCTGGCCGCGGCTGCCGGCGGCGAGCTGCCGCTGGTGGGCGTCGAGTTTCGCCACCGGGCGCCGCGCAAGCTCGCCGAGCATCGCCGTCTGCTCGGCGTCGAGCCGCGGTTCGCGCAGCCGCACGATGCGCTGATTCTGCCGCGTGCACTGCTTTCGCGGCCCTCGCGCAGCGCCAACCCGCGGCTGTTCGATGTGCTCAGCGAGGAGGCCGAGAAGCAGTTGGCGGAGCTGGTGGAGAACCAGTTGCTGGTGCGGGTGCGCTACTGGCTGGAGGTCAATCTGGGCAATGCGACCTGCAGTCTGGAGGCCTGTGCGCTGGCTCTGGGTAGCAATCGCAGTGCCTTGCAGCGGGCCCTGAGCGAGCAGGGCAGCAGCTTTCGTACGTTGCACGATGAAGTGCGCCGTTTGCGTGCGCTGCGCCTGCTCGATCAGGGCCTGGGCGTCCGCGAAGTGGCACGAGCCTGCGGTTTCGCCGAACTGTCGCCGTTCTACCGCGCCTTTCGCCGCTGGCAGGGCGACACGCCACGTGGTTTGGTGGCGCGCCACGGATTGACTAGCGGTTGAGGCGCTTTCGTAAGATGGGTTAGCCGCCTGTCGCAATTATCAGTCGACTCGCCATATCAGCTGCGGTGTAACCCACCGCCGGCGCAACGCGATCTACCGCCTGGTGGGTTACGCGACGCACTACCTGCGCGGCGCCTGTGCGATTTGCCACGAGCGTCGCTAACCCACCCTGCGGGGTCATTCGGCGTCGGGTTCGGCCCACTCACAGAAGCAGCCCACCGCCAGGGTGTTGCTGGCGTCCACCTTGCGTCCGGCTGCCAGCGCTTCGAGTATGGGTTCGATGAAGCTGTTGCTCGAGTTGCACACCAGGCCTTCGCTGTAAGGGCCAAAGTAGGCCAGTCGGCCCTGCCTGTCCCAGATCGCGACGGCGGGGCTGGCCGGCAGGTTGGCGCTGCCGGGCAGTTCGCCCAAGGGCTGCAGCGCAGCCAGTTCGGCGGGCAGGCGGCCCTGGCTGCCGGGCTTTTGTACGACATGGAACTGCACGCCTTGCGGGGCATAGTGTTCGATCAGCTCGGCGAGATGCTGCTGGTTGCCGACGTTGCACGGGCAGGCCGGGTCCCAGAAGTGCACCAGGCGGATCGCGCCGGGTCCGCTCAGCTCGGCGGGCAGCTGCAGCTCGGCGCCGGAGAACACTGCTGCGCGCTCGTCGAAGGTGCGCAGGTAACGCGTTTCGAACCAGCGGTAGGCCAGCGCCAGACCGACCAGCGAGGCCAGGGTGAGCAGGGCAATGAGCAGGTTCTTGCGGGACAGGCGGGGCATGATCGGGCCAGGTAAAAAAGGGCGTGTAGCTTGCCACGATGCGCCTGGCAGCTGAATATCGCAGCATTCGAGGAGTTGTCGCGGGGATCGCCCAACATTCGCCCGCAATTGATGGGAAGCCTTATGTCAGAGCCGTTTCAGCCCGATCAACTACGCCCTCTGCTGCGACCCTTGGCCGCAGCACGCCTGGATTTGCCCGCACTGCAGGCCTATCGCAGTTTCTACGGTTTCGACCTGGCTGCGCGCTTTGCCGGTCTGGACAACCGCCTCGGCAGCTTCAATGCCGCCGGCTACCAGATCGCCGTGCAGCTGTGGGCACCGGCCGAGCCGCAGGGCACGCTGTTGTTGCTGCACGGCTATTACGATCACATGGGCCTTTACCGGCACGTGGTCGACTGGGCGCTGGGCATGAATTTCGCCGTGCTCGCCTGCGACCTGCCGGGGCATGGCCTGTCCAGCGGTGCACGCGCCAGTATCAGTGACTTCGCCGAATATCAGCAGGTTCTCGGCGGTTTGTTCGAGCAGGCCAGCGAGCTCGGGCTGCCACAGCCCTGGCATTTATGTGGCCAGAGCACGGGCGGCGCGATCCTACTGGATTATCTGCTCGCCGATGGCAAACGGCCGGAGCTGGGGCAGAGCATCCTCCTCGCGCCGCTGGTGCGGCCGCGTGCCTGGGGCTGGTCGAAGCTCAGCTATCGCCTGCTCAGCCCTTTCGTGCGCGAGATCCCGCGGCGCTTCAGCGACAACTCCAGCGACGCCACCTTCATCGATTTCGTGCACAACCTCGACCCGCTGCAGCCGCGCAGCCTGCCGACCTCCTGGGTCGGTGCGTTGGCTCAGTGGGTGCCGAAGATCGAGGCGGCCGGGCGCAGTGAACACAGCCCGCTGATCATTCAGGGTGAGGCGGATATGACGGTGGACTGGCGCTATAACCTCGAGGTCCTGCAGGACAAGTTCCGCCAGCCCGAGGTTCTGCGCCTGACCGAGGCGCGCCATCATCTGGCCAATGAGAACGAGGCGCTGCGGCGGCGCTACTTCGATTTCCTGCGCGAGCGACTGGCGTGATTCTTTGCGGCCTCAGGTAGGAGCGGATTTATCCGCGATGGGCGTTAGTGCCGGAACCGCTGGGATCGCGAATAAATTCGCTCCTACAGGGGCGTCGCATGATCGCCGGTGGCGACGACACCTTGGCCATGTGCTGCCAGGTAGGAGCGGATTTATCAGCGATGGACGTTAGCGCCGGAACTGCAAGAATCGCGAATAAATTCGCTCCTACAAGGGGGCATCGCATTTCAGCTCCTGCGGCGAAGGCTCCGTGGTCATTTGCTGCCAGAAAAGGTAGGAGCGGATTTATCCGCGATGGACGTTAGCGCCGGAACTGCAAGAATCGCGAATAAATTCGCTCCTACAAGGGCGCGTCGCGTTTCAGATCTCCTGAGGCCCCGCTCACGCTGGCTTTCAGATGCCCTGGGGTGCGGGCTCCAGCTCATTGGTGCTCATGCCCACCGCCAGGCCGGCACGCAGCGATTGCAGGGCGGCCTGGTAATAGGCCTTGCCGGCGTCGGACTGGGCGAATTCGACGAACTGCTCCAGTTCCGGGTCGCTCAACTCGCGGTAGACGTGCAGCAGGGTGTTGTCGAGGTCCTGCTCGATCTGCGCCATCACGCGCTCGCGCTGGCCATTGAGCAGCCCCTGGGCCTGGCCGCCGCCAAGCAGGCCGGGGATCATCTGGCTGAGGCTGTCGGCCGCCACGCCGGCCAGTGCCAGGCTGACTTCGGCGCCGGCCTCCTTGGCGGGAATGGCCTGGGCCAGGTGACGAATCAGCAGGCGACGGGTGGCGTCGGCGTCGGTGCGCGGCAGGCCGTTGGCGTACTTGGCCAACTGATCGCTGCGGGTAGCCAGCGTCTCGGCGGCGACGATCTTGCGACCCAGCGCAGATTCGAAGAAGGCCAGCGCCGGCTGCGGGTCGGCCAGCTCCACGCGTAGGCTATTCTGCGCGCGCTGATCGATGGCGGCAGCGGCGAAGCGGCGGTTGCTGTTATCCACCAGTGCCTGGAACACCGCCGGTGGCAGTGTGCTGCGGTAGCGCTGCTGGGCGGCGTCGAGTGCCTGGTTGAAATGTTCGCGCTGTTGCGGCCAGCCTGCAGCCTGGTACAGGCGCAGGTGATCGTCGGCCAGGGCCGGCCAGCTCAGGCCAATCAGCAACAGGGCAAACAGAACGCGCATCGAGAACTCCTTGGCAAACTTTCCCAGCCGGCCGCAGGCTGCTGCGGCCGGTTATTTTCGGTGGCTGACAGGGGCTTGTCGAGCTATGTCTAGCGGCCATCCGGCGCTGTACAATCGCCGCATGACCGAACCCTGCCAGCAAGACATCTTTTCCAACCTTATAGACGACCTCGCCAGCCAGGGCTGGTCGCAACGGGCGTTGTTCGCCCCTGAGATTCTGACCCGCGAACTGGCCAGCGAGTGCCGTAAGCGTGAGCGCAGTGGCGAGCTGAGCGCGGCCAGTGTTGGCCGTGGCAGCGCCCAGCAGGTGCAGGAGGGCATTCGCGGGGATCGTATCCAGTGGCTGGAGCCAGGCGAGAGCGAGGCCTGTGACCGCTATATGCAACTGATGGACGACCTGCGCCAGACGCTGAATCAGCAGCTGTTTCTCGGGCTCGAGGATTTCGAGTGCCATTTCGCCTGCTACGAGCCGGGCGCTTTTTACCTGCGCCATCTCGACCGCTTCCGTGACGATGATCGGCGCACGGTCTCGGCGGTGCTGTACCTGAACGACAACTGGCAGGCCGAACAGGGCGGCGCGCTGCGCCTGTACCTGAGTGACGGGCGCGAGCATGACGTGCTGCCGCAGGCGGGCACCCTGGCGCTGTTTCTTTCCGGAGAGATGCCCCATGAGGTGCTGCCCGCCACCCGCGAGCGGCTGTCGCTGACAGGCTGGTTCCGGCGCCGCGGCACGGACGTTCTCTGAGCGCGGGAGGGAGTCGATGCACAAGATACTGGTCAGCCGCTGCCTGCTTGGGCATCGGGTGCGCTACGACGGTGGCGCCCATGGCCCCTTCGATCTGCTCCAGCAATGGCTGGACCAGGGCCGGGTGGTAGCGCTGTGCCCGGAGGTGGCAGGTGGTCTGCCGACACCGCGCCCGCCAGCGGAGATCCAGGGCGGCCAGGGCGGCGCAGTGCTGGACGGCCGGTTGCCGGTGCTGACCATCGACGGCGACGACGTTACCGCCGCGTTCGTCGACGGCGCCGAGCAGGCGCTGGCCTTGGTGCGCGAGCATGGCATCCAGCTTGCCCTGCTCAAGGCGCGCAGCCCATCGTGCGGCAATCTGGAGAACTACGACGGCAGCTTCAGTGGCGTGCGGGTGCCGGGCGAAGGCGTCACCGCGGCCTTGTTGAAGCGAGCCGGGATCAGGGTGTTCAACGAAACGCAGCTCGGTGATGCGGCTGCCGAGCTGGCGCGGTTGGAGCAGGCTTGATGTAGCCCGGATGCAATCCGGGGCATGAAACTGTCGCGGCCTTTAGCCGGTGCGCACGGCGCACCCTAGGATTACAAAGGCTGCGCCAGTGCCGGGCGAGGGCGTCACCGTGGCCTTGTAGGAGCGAGCTCTGCTCGCGAACAGATGCTTCGCGAGCAGAGCTCGCTCCTACAATTGCCCGCCGACAAATCGCGGGCAAAGAAAAAGGGAGGCCGAGGCCTCCCTTTTTCATTTCTACATACCACCGGGCTCGCGAGCTAGAGCGAGACAAGGCGGGAGCGACCGCGGAGAGCGGAGTTTACGTCAGTAAATGAGCATCTCCGAGGTCGTTCCCAACGCCGTATCGCCGACGCGCAGCAGCTCCGGCTTAGAACAATACGCGGCTGCGGATGGTGCCGTTGACCTGCTGCAGTTTCTCCAGCGCCAGGTCGGAGTAATCGGCGTCGACGTCGATCACCACGTAGCCGACCTTGTCGTTGGTCTGCAGGAACTGGCCGGAGATGTTGATGCCGTTGTCGGCGAACACCTTGTTGATCTCGCTCATCACGCCCGGCACGTTCTCGTGGATGTGCAGCAGGCGGTGCTTGCCCGGGTGCGCCGGCAGGGCGACTTCCGGGAAGTTGACCGAGGACACGGAGGTACCGTTGTCGCTGTACTTGACCAGCTTCTCGGCGACTTCCAGGCCGATGTTGGCCTGCGCTTCGGCGGTGGAACCACCGATGTGCGGGGTCAGGATCACGCGATCCAGGCCACGCAGCGGGCTTTCGAACTCCTCGTCGTTGGACTTGGGCTCGACCGGGAATACGTCAATGGCGGCGCCGATCAGGTGCTCGTCCTTGATCGCCTGAGCCAGGTGGTCCAGCTCGACCACGGTGCCGCGTGCGGCGTTGATCAGGATGCCGCCCTTCTTCATGGCGCGGATTTCCTTCTCGCCGATCATCCACTGGGTGGATGGCAGCTCCGGTACGTGCAGCGAGACGATGTCGCACAGGCCCAGCAGCTCGTACAGGTCGCCGATCTGCGTGGCGTTGCCCAGCGGCAGCTTGGTCACGGTGTCGTAGAAGAACACCTGCATGCCCATGGCTTCGGCCAGTACCGAGAGCTGGGTGCCGATGGAACCGTAGCCGATGATGCCCAGCTTCTTGCCCCGGATCTCGAAGGAGTTGGCTGCCGACTTGATCCAGCCTCCGCGGTGGCAGGAGGCGTTCTTCTCGGGAATGCCGCGCAGCAGCAGGATGGCCTGGGCCAGTACCAGTTCGGCTACCGAACGGGTGTTGGAGTAGGGCGCGTTGAACACGGCGATACCGCGCTCGCGGGCAGCGTCCAGGTCGACCTGGTTGGTGCCGATGCAGAAGCAGCCGACGGCGACCAGTTTCTTCGCGCAATCGAAGACCTCGGCGGTCAGCTGGGTGCGCGAGCGGATGCCGATGAAGTGCGCGTCGGCGATCTTCTCTTTCAGCTCTTCACCTGACAGCGCGGTCTTGAGGTACTCGATGTTGCTGTAGCCGGCGGCCTTCAGCGTGTCTACGGCATTCTGGTGGACGCCTTCGAGAAGAAGGAACTTGATCTTGCTCTTGTCGAGAGAGGTCTTGCTCATCGGAGTACCTGTTGTCCCAGGGGTGTTTTCAGGGAAGGGCCGAGAAACTCAGCCAGCGCCCGCAGATCGCTGCATGGCTCGATTCACGGGGTGCGTATGCTAGCATGTTCGCCTTTTTCAATGCTCGGTTGCGACCTGAATGGTTCTCAGGGCGACCATGAATCCTTTGAGAGTTCCGTAGATGACCACCCCCGCCCAGATCGAAGAGCTGAAGACCCTGGTTGAGCCCGGCAAGGTGCTGACCGATGCCGATTCCCTGGAAACCTACGGCAAGGACTGGACCAAGCAGTTCGCTCCGGCGCCTTCGGCCATCGTCTTCCCCAAGACCACCGAGCAGGTGCAGGCCATCGTGCGCTGGGCCAATCAGCATCAGATCGCCCTGGTGCCGTCGGGCGGTCGCACCGGCCTGTCCGCCGCTGCGGTGGCGGCCAATGGCGAGGTGGTGGTGTCGTTCGACTACATGAACCGCATCGTCGAATTCAACGAATACGACCGCACCGTGGTCTGCCAGCCGGGCGTGGTGACCAAGCAGCTGCAGATGTTCGCTGAAGAGAAGGGCCTTTATTACCCGGTGGATTTCGCTTCAAGCGGTTCCAGTCAGATTGGCGGCAACATCGGCACCAATGCCGGCGGAATCAAGGTGATTCGCTATGGCATGACCCGCAACTGGGTCGCCGGCCTGAAGGTGGTCACCGGCACCGGCGAGCTGCTGGAGCTGAACCGCGACCTGATCAAGAACGCCACCGGCTATGACCTGCGCCAGCTGTTCATCGGCGCCGAAGGCACGCTGGGCTTCGTCGTCGAGGCCTCCATGCGCCTGGAGCGCGCGCCGAAGAACCTCACCGCGATGGTGCTCGGCACGCCGGATTTCGATTCGATCATGCCGGTGCTGCACGCCTTCCAGGGCAAGCTCGACCTGACCGCCTTCGAATTCTTCTCCGACCGCTGCCTGGAAAAGATCCTCGGCCGTGGCGACGTGCCGGCACCGTTCGAGAGCCGCACGCCGTTCTACGCCCTGCTGGAGTTCGAGGCGCTGAACGAAGACGTGGCCAACGAAGCCTTGGCGACCTTCGAGCACTGCGTCGAGCAGGGCTGGGTGCTCGATGGCGTGATGAGCCAGAGCCAGCAGCAGCTGGAAAACCTGTGGAAACTGCGCGAGTACATCTCCGAGACCATCAGCCACTGGACGCCCTACAAGAACGACATCTCCGTGACCGTCGGCCAAGTGCCGGCCTTCCTCAAGGACATCGACGACATCGTTTCGGCCAACTACCCGGATTTCGACGTGCTCTGGTACGGCCACATCGGTGACGGCAACCTGCACCTGAACATCCTCAAGCCCGAAACGCTGGCCAAGGAAGACTTCTTCGCCAAGTGCGCGGTGGTCAACAAGTGGGTGTTCGAGATTGTCGACAAGTACAACGGCTCGATCAGCGCCGAGCATGGCGTTGGCATGACCAAGCGCGACTACCTGCAATACAGCCGCTCGCCAGCCGAGATCGCCTATATGAAGGCAATCAAGGCAGTGTTCGATCCCAACGGCATCATGAACCCCGGCAAGATTTTTAACTAAGAGGGCTGCGCCGGCATAAGGGGTAGCAAGGCTGGAGCTGTGTGAACCGCTCCAGCCAACCCCTGGGGCCCTTGGTGGGAGCGGACTTGTCCGCGAAGCTTTTGCTCTTTGAAGCCTGCCTGGCGGTTTCCCTGTAAAATTGCCGACATGCTCACCTGATCGATCCCGGCCATTCATTCGCGGACAAGTCCGCTCCCACAGGTGGGGCTGTGTCCGGCGCGACACCGCGCAGCATTCAGGCTTCGCTAAGCGCTAACTCCGGCAGCATCTTTCGTATTAAGGTACGGCTCCGGCCACAAGCCGCGATGCCCACAATACGAACAACACAGGAGTCGGTGATGAGCTATCAGCACCAGTACGTCGACGGTACCACCGTCCACTTCCCGCTCGGCAAGGTCGTCTGCATCGGCCGCAACTACGCCGAGCACGCCAAGGAACTGAACAACCCGGTGCCCAGCGAGCCGTTGCTGTTCATCAAGCCGGGCTCCTGCGTGGTGCCGCTCGATAGCGGTTTCAGCATTCCCGATGATCGCGGTTCGGTGCACTACGAGGCCGAGATCGCCGTGCTGATCGGCAAGCCACTGTCATCGAGGCCCGACGCCGAGGAAGTGCGCGACGCCATCAGCGGCTTCGCCCCGGCGCTGGACCTGACCCTGCGCGACGTGCAGGCCAAGCTCAAGGAGAAGGGCTACCCCTGGGAAATCGCCAAGAGTTTCGATGGTGCCTGCGTGCTGGCGCCCTTCGTGCCGGGCGATGCCATCGAGGACCTGGCCGACATCGGCATTCGCCTGGCCATCAATGGCGAAACCCGCCAGGACGGCAACAGCCGCGACATGCTCAACCCCATCATCGCCATGATCCAGCACATGGCCGGGCATTTCGCCCTGCAGCCGGGCGACGTGATTCTCACTGGCACACCGGTCGGCGTCGGTGCCCTGAACAAGGGCGACGAGCTGGAGCTGGAGCTGGTCGGCCACAGTCGCTTCAGCAGCCGTGTGCTGTAAGCGCTCGTAGACGCGGCGGGCTCGGTACAGATCACCCCCTGGGCGTTGGGGCGTCAGGCAGCCCTGCCAGAGACGACGAGGACAGCGTCTCGTCGTCGTTTCACTCCGTCTTCAGCGAACCGGTACCACTGCCAGCGAGTGATGGCGGATTCAGCTTGGCTTAAGCGGCGATTCAGTCTGGCTTCAGCTAGCGGCACTAATCTGACCCCGTCACTTACGAACAACGAGGTTCACACCATGAAACGTACCGCTCTCGCTCTGATGGTTCTGCCGCTGCTCAGCACTGCCGCTTTCGCCACTGGCTACACCGGCCCGGGCGCCACCCCGCAGGTCACCACCGTGTCCGCCGCGCTGGAAGCTGCCGACGATACTCACGTGGTACTTGAAGGCCAGATCGTCAAGCGCCTGCAGGACGAGCTCTACGAGTTCAAGGACGCCACCGGCACCATCCAGGTCGAGATCGACGATGAAGACTGGCCGGGTCAGCAAGTTTCGGAAACCGCCAAGGTGCGTCTGACCGGTGAAGTCGATAAGGACTTCAACAGCCGCGAGATCGATGTGGATCGCGTCGAGCTGATCAACTGATCGCGATGTCCCCAGCCCGCCCGCCACGTGAGTTCGTGGCGGGCTTTTTTGTGTTAGTCAGAGTAATCCACCATGCGTCGTCTGCTCTCCATCAATCCCTGGCTGTATCTGCTGTTCTTCGTGCTGGTGCTCACCGCTGTCCTGGGCCAGCAGTACCGGCTGTTCGAAAGAGCCTGGTTCTCCGTGCAGGAATGGCAGCATGGCGCGCAATGGCGCGGGCAGTCGTTGTGGCTGGGTGACTACCGCGTGGTAATCGAGGCCAAGCCCATCGCCGATATCAGCGACGTCTCGGCGCTGACCTACGACCCGGACCGGCGCAGCCTGTTCAGCGTCACCAACAAGCCGGCCAAGGTGATCGAGCTGAGCCTGCAGGGCGACCTGCTGCGCACCATCGACCTCGAAGGGTTTGGTGATCCCGAGGCCATCGAATATGTGGCGCCTGGCATCTATGTGATTGCCGATGAGCGCGAGCAGCGCCTGGTCAAGGTGCGTATCGATGGTGCCACGCGGGTGATCGATGCCGCCGACTTCCAACAGCTTTCGCTGGGTATCGGTCGTAACGGCAACAAGGGTTTCGAAGGTCTTGCCTACGACGCGCAGAACCAGCGCCTGCTGGTGGCCAAGGAGCGCGACCCGGTGCGCATTTTCGAAGTGCTCGGCTTCCCGCATGTCGATGACAGCAAGCCGCTGGCGCTGCAGGTCAATACCGATCCCAAGCGCGATGCGCGGCTGTTCGTGCGCGACCTCTCCAGCCTCGACTTCGATACGGCGACCGGTCATCTGCTGGCCCTGTCGGACGAATCGCGCCTGGTGATCGAGCTGAATGCCGCAGGCAAGCCGGTCAGCACCCTGTCACTGCTGCGCGGCCAGCATGGCCTGCAACACAGCGTGCCGCAGGCCGAGGGGGTGGCAACGGATGACGCGGGCAATCTCTACCTGATCAGCGAACCGAATCTGTTCTACGTCTTTCGCAAGCCGCAGTGACTGCCCTCAGTGCGAGTGGCTCTTGCCGACGTGGGTATGGCCATCATCGGGCAAGGGCTGCACGCCGCCGCTGACATTGAGCTGGCGCAGGATGCCGCAGTCCTCTGCCTCCTGCGGGCCATTGCAGCGGTCGCGCAGTTCGCTTAGCTGGTCGCGCAGTGCCAGCAGACTGGTGATGCGCGCCTCCACGTGCTCGATATGTTCGTCCACCAGGCTGTTGATGCCGGCGCAGCTCTCATGGGGCAGGTCGCGCAGGGCCAACAGCCGCTGGATTTCTTCCAGGGTCATGTCCAGCGTCCGGCAATTGCGGATGAACACCAGGCGCTCCAGGTGCTCGTCGCCGTACAGGCGGTAATTGCCTTCGCTTCGCGCGGGCGCCGGCAGCAGCCCCTCGCGCTCGTAATAGCGCACGGTTTCCACCTGGCAGCCGGCCTTCTTCGCCAATTCACCGATTTTCATGCGATCGCCTCCGTGGGTGCTTGACCCTATAGTGACTACAGGGTGTGTACTGCGCAACAGAGACCTGACGGAGACTTGCCATGAGCCGCTGCTGCGATCACTCGCACCAAAAGCCACCCACCCGCCACGAGCATGACCATGAACCGGCGCCTCAGGCGTCCGTGGTCGAGCCGCTAGACGGGGCAGTGACCACCCGCATCCGCATCGAGCAGATGGACTGCCCGACCGAGGAACGCCTGATCCGCGATGCGCTGGGCCGGCTGCCTGGCGTGGCGGGCCTGCAATTCAATCTGCTGCAGCGCGTGCTCGTCGTCAGCCATGACGAAGGGGCGCTGGCCCAGGTGGTGCCTGCGATCCAGGCGCTGGGCTTCACCCCGCAAGTGGAGGATCAAGGCGCTGCTCAACAGCCGGCCGCCGCGCCGGCGAAGAAGCCCTGGTGGCCGCTTGCGCTGGCCGCAGTGGTGGCCACCGCTTCGGAGGTAGTGCATTTCGCCGCGCTCGGGCCGGACTGGTTGGTGGCCATGCTGGCCCTTGCTGCCATCGGTCTGTGTGGGCTGAATACCTACAAGAAGGGCTGGATCGCCCTGAAGAACCGCAACCTCAACATCAACGCCCTGATGAGCATCGCCGTGACGGGTGCAGTGCTGATCGGCCAGTGGCCGGAGGCGGCGATGGTGATGGTGCTGTTCACCCTGGCCGAGTTGATCGAGGCGCGTTCGCTGGATCGGGCACGCAACGCCATCCGCGGCCTGATGGACCTGGCGCCGCCGCGCGCCATGGTCAAACAGACCGACGGCAGCTGGCTGGAAGTCGACGTGCAGGCCATCGCCCTGGGCGCCGTGGTGCGCATTCGTCCGGGCGAGCGTATCAGCCTTGATGGCGAGGTGGTCGGCGGCAGCTCGACGGTCAACCAGGCGCCGATCACCGGAGAAAGCCTGCCGGTGGAAAAACGTGCGGGCGATCCCGTTTTCGCCGGCACCATCAACGAGGCAGGTTCGCTGGAGTTTCGCGTGACTGCCGCGGCGCGCGACACCACGCTGGCGCGCATCATCCATGCGGTAGAGGAGGCGCAGGGCTCGCGTGCACCGACCCAGCGCTTCGTCGACCAATTCTCGCGCATCTATACCCCTGTGGTCTTCGCCTTCGCCCTGGCGGTGGCCGTATTGCCGCCGCTGCTTAGCGGTGGCGCCTGGTTCGACTGGGTCTACCGCGCTCTGGTGTTGCTGGTAGTGGCCTGCCCCTGTGCGCTGGTGATTTCCACTCCGGTGACCATCGTCAGCGGCCTGGCGGCGGCGGCGCGCAAGGGCATTCTGATCAAGGGCGGCGTGTATCTGGAGAATGGCCGCCACCTGGCCCTACTGGCGCTGGACAAGACCGGCACCCTGACCCGCGGCAAGCCGGTGCAGACCGACAGCCTCCACCTACTGGAGGTGGAAGAGTCCGTGCATGCGGTTTGGGCGGCGAGCCTGGCCGCGCGTTCCGACCACCCGGTTTCCAGGGCGCTGGCCCTGCGGGCTGAAGAACAGGGGCAGACACTGCTCGACGTCGAGGACTTCGAAGCGCTGCCGGGGCGCGGCAGCAAAGGCCGTATCGCTGGCAGGCTGCTGTATATGGGCAATCACCGCCTGGTCGAAGATCTCGGTCTCTGCTCGGCGCAGTTGGAGCAGCGCCTCGAAGCACTGGAGCGTCAGGGCAAGAGCGTGGTGGTGCTGTGTGACGAGCAGCGTGCGCTGATGCTCTTCGCCGTGGCCGATACGGTGCGCCAGACCAGCCGCGAGGCTGTCGCCGAGCTGCACGGGCTGGGCGTGCGTACCTGCATGCTCACCGGTGACAACGCCCACACTGCGGCGGCCATCGCCGAGCAGGTCGGCGTCGATGAGGCGCGCGGCGACCTGCTGCCGGCGGACAAGCTGGCCTGGATCAAGGCGAGTCAGGCGCGCGGCAAGGTGGTCGGCATGGTGGGCGATGGCATCAACGACGCGCCGGCGCTGGCCAGGGCCGAGATCGGTTTCGCCATGGGCGCCGCTGGCACAGATACGGCGATCGAGACGGCAAATGTCGCACTGATGGACGACGATCTGCGCAAGATCCCTGCTTTCGTCCGTCTTTCCCGGCAGACCCACGCGATCCTGCTGCAGAACATCGTTCTGGCGCTGGGCATCAAGGCGATCTTCCTGGGCATGACCCTGGCGGGCGAGGCGACCATGTGGATGGCGGTGTTCGCCGACATGGGCGTCAGCCTGATGGTGGTATTCAACGGCCTGCGCCTGTTGCGCAAATAAGGAAGCTGCCATGCACATGAAGTTGCAAGAAGCCATCGACGAAGCCTTTGACCAGGCGCTGCACGAACTGGCGGCCTGTCGCAGCGCCGAAGCGCTGATCTGGCTGGAGCGGGCGCACATCCTCACCCAGCGTCGCCCATGGCTGCATGCACGTTCACATTGGCTGATGCTGCGCGCCGGCTGGCAACAAGGCGATATGCGTGAGGTGCTGGGGCAAGTGCCGCGCATCCTGGCGGCGCTGCTGTTCTCGCGCATCTGGGTACCCGTCGGCAACACCGGACGGGCGCGGGTCAGTGCCTTTCAACCGATGCCGGTCACTGAGGATTTACAGGCATTGCTGGCATCTGAACGTCAGCAGCGAGTGCCGGAAGCCTAGGCATCCGGCACTCGCCTCGTCATATCAGAACAGGTACTGCAGGCCCAGGGTATAGCCGGCTTGGTCACCATTGTCGTGCTGTAGACGTGCATTGGCCTCGGCGTAGACGGCAAAGGCTTCGCTGACAGCCAATTGTGCGCCCAGGCGCGCGCGGGCGAAGTGCTTGTCGTTCTCCAGGCCATTGGCCACGCGCCGCGCCGAGCCATCGGCGAGACTGGTCACCACGAAGTCCTCGCTCATGCCATCGCCCAGTTCCTCGATCCAGGCCAGGCTTGCGTAGGGCTGCAGGCGCATCGCCCCATCCAGGGCGAAGTGGCCGCGTACCTGCCAGCCGAGGCTCAGCTCCATGGAGTCGAAACGTTCGTCATCGAAGCGCAGGGCAGTGCGTTGCGTGGACTTTTCGCTGAAACCGTCGAGCTTGTAGTGGCGATAGTCGATGCCCACTTGCGGGCCGGTACGCCAGTCGCCGAAGAGCAGGTCATAGCCACCGAGCAGGCGCGCCCCCCAGAAGGTCGCGTCGGTCTCGCCGGAGAGCCGCTGGTTGAGCAATACGGGCCCGCCAGCGTTGCCCTGGATGAGCACCGAACGGTCCAGGTCGAAGCGGGTACGGCCCGCGCTGATGTCGGCATTCAGCCACAGCGGTCCGGCATTGCTCAGCAGCGCATAGAGGCCCGCCTGCCAGGTATCGCTCTCGACCTTGCCGCCGTGCTGCAGGTCATCCTTGCCGCGGGTGAAGCTCAGGCCGGCGCCAAGGTTCAGCCATTCGCTGAGCTGGGTGTCGCCGAACATATAAGCGGTAGCCTGGCGCGAGCGCTGGTCCAGCGGGCTATCGAAGCCGCCGCTGGGCGAGAGCTGGCCTTCCACGCCAACGCTGCCGTCGACGCTGCCGACTTCGCGCGGTGTGGCCCGCAGGGTCTGCCAGCGGCGTTCGAGCAGTTGCTGGTGGGTCTGCTGCTGGCGTGCCAGGGTGTCTTCCAGTGTGCCCAGCATGGCGCCACCGGATTGCGCCGCGTAGCGCAGGTCGGTGTTGGTGGCTTCCAGCACCAGGCGGGTCAGCAGCCGGGAATAGTCACGTAGGCGTTGTGCGATGCGCTCCTCGCCGAAAGCGCCGACCAGCACGGTCTCGTTGTCCAGGGCCGGGTTGTGCCAGGTCGCGCCGCCTGGGATGGCCGGGTTGGTGGTCTGGTCATAACCATCGAGCGCGCCGATTTCCCAGTTGGTGGCTTCCAGGAACAGCACCGGAATACCCAGCCCCTCGAAGCTTTCGGCGTCGCTGCAGCAGCCGGTGCCTGCCGGGTAGCCGGCGTTGAGGCCTGGGTTGGTGTGCAGGTCGATGCCCAGCTCCTCGGCGATGCGGAAGGTGTGTTCGCGCAGCGACGCCAGCTCTGGCGCGGCAACGCTGTCGGAGCCGGCGTGGGCGTACATCATGTCGCCGGTGATCAGGCTGTCGATGTTGATCATGCCGGTCAGGCGGGCACGTGCCTCGGCGTCCAGGGAGGCGACGTAGGCGCGCGAGCCCCTGAGCCCTTCTTCTTCTGCGCCGAAGCCGATGAAGGTCACGCCGTCCTCGAAGGAAAGCCCCGCCAGGTTGCGGGCGATCTCCGTCAGCACGCCGGCGCCCGAGGCGTTGTCGTCCAGGCCCTGCAGGGTGGGGCGGCCGAAGTAGGTATCGAAGTGGGCGCCGATCACCAGGTTGTTGCCGGTAATACCGCGCGTCTCGGCGATCACGTTCTGCGAGTTGCGGTTACCTGCCCAGGTGAAATCCTGGCGATAGTTGTCGTAACCGGACGCAGACAGGCGTTGTTCCATCCAGGCGGTCGCACCGGCAAAACTGGCGGTATCGCGGTAGCGGCCCGGGTAGTCGTTGATCAGCGTGTCGACGGTCACGCCGGCATACTCGCCGTACTGGTAGGCCATGGCCAAGGGGGATAACAGCGTGCCGGCCAGGCCCAGTCCCAGGATGAGGGGTTTGATCACATCATGCTCCTTATGGTGTTTTTGTGGCATTCAGCGCAGAGCAGTATGTGGGCCTGAAAGCGAAACGTGCAGGGAAATGACGCAGAAGATGGTGGCAGGTGTCGCGTCATCGTAAAAAAACGGGCAGGTGCCGCGATGGCGCCGATTGCGTATGCGCGAATAACTGGCAGGCCGGGCGCTTATTTGGTGCAAGCAAGCGGCGGGTTGGGCGGGGGGATGCCCCGCCCGGAGGGTTCAGCGCTTGAGCGTTTTCACGCCTTCGGCGGTGCCGAGCAGCAGCAGATCGGCCGGGCGGGCGGCGAACAGGCCGTTGGTGACCACGCCGACGATGGCGTTGATGTCCGCTTCCAGCTTCACCGGATCGGTGATCGACAGGTTGTGCACGTCGAGGATGACGTTGCCGTTGTCGGTCAGCACGCCCTCGCGGTACACCGGGTCGCCGCCGAGCTTCACCAGCTCGCGCGCCACGTGGCTGCGGGCCATGGGGATGACTTCCACCGGCAGCGGGAAGGCGCCGAGCACCGGTACCAGCTTGCTGGCGTCGGCGATGCAGATGAAGGTCTTGGCCACGGCGGCGACGATTTTCTCGCGGGTCAGCGCGGCGCCGCCGCCCTTGATCAGGTGCAGGCGCTCGTCGCTCTCGTCGGCGCCGTCGACATAGAACTCCAGCTCGGCGGTGCTGTTGAGGTCGTAGACCGGGATGCCATGGCCCTTCAGGCGCGCAGCGGTGGCTTCGGAACTGGCGACGGCGCCGTCGAAGTCCATCTTGTGCCTGGCCAGTGCGTCGATGAAGAAATTGGCGGTGGAGCCGGTGCCGACGCCGACGATGCTCTTGGCGTCGAGGCGGGGAAGAATGTGGTCGACGGCGGCCTGGGCCACGGCCTGTTTCAACTGATCCTGGTTCATCGCGGGGGAATGCCTGGAAAGGTGGGAGATGTGGCGCGAATTATAGCCGCAAGTGGCGCGTTGACGGGGCAGAACCCGCGCGTTTCGTATGGTCGCCCGGCGCGGCGCTGGGGTAGACTCGGCAGTCCCTCAAAGCCCGAACGCCTGCGAAATCGCCATGCTCGAACAGTACGTGAAGAAGACCCTCACCTCGCGCGTCTACGACGTCGCGGTGGAAACCCCGCTGCAACCCGCCCGTCAGCTCAGTGAGCGGCTGGGCAGCCAGATTCTGCTCAAGCGCGAGGATCTGCAGCCGGTGTACTCGTTCAAGATTCGTGGCGCCTACAACAAGCTGGCACAACTGTCCGCCGAAGAGCTGGCGCGTGGCGTGGTCACTGCTTCGGCCGGCAACCATGCGCAGGGCCTGGCCCTGGCGGCCAAGCATCTGGGGGTGAAGGCGACCATCGTCATGCCGCGTACCACGCCGGAGCTGAAGGTGCAGGGCGTGCGCTCGCGTGGCGGCAAGGTGGTGCTGCACGGCGATGCCTTCCCCGAGGCGCTGGCGCATTCGCTGAAGCTGGTGGAGGAGAAGGGCTACACCTACATTCACCCGTACGATGATCCGCTGGTGATCGCCGGCCAGGGCACCGTGGCCATGGAGGTGCTGCGCCAGCACCAGGGCCACATCGACGCCATCTTCGTGCCGGTCGGTGGCGGCGGCCTGATCGCCGGCATCGCTGCGTACGTGAAATACCTGCGTCCGGAGATCAAGGTGATCGGCGTCGAGCCGGACGATTCCAACTGTCTGCAGCAGGCCATAGCTGCAGGCGAGCGCGTGGTGTTGCCGACGGTCGGCTTGTTCGCCGATGGCGTGGCGGTGGCGCAGATCGGCCAGCACACCTTCGATATCTGCAAGCATCACGTCGATGAGGTGATCACCGTCAGCACCGACGAGATCTGCGCGGCGATCAAGGACATCTACGACGATACCCGCTCGATCACCGAGCCGGCCGGCGCACTGGCCGTCGCCGGGATCAAGAAGTACGTCGAGCGTGAGGGCATCAGGGGCGAAGTGCTGGTGGGCATCGATTCCGGCGCCAACGTCAACTTCGACCGCCTGCGCCACGTTGCCGAGCGCGCCGAGCTGGGCGAGAAGCGCGAGGCGATCATCGCCGTGACCATCCCCGAGCAGCCGGGCAGCTTCAAGGCCTTCTGCGAGGCGGTGGGCAAGCGCCAGATCACCGAATTCAACTACCGCTATCACAGCGAAGGCGAGGCGCACATCTTCGTCGGCGTGCAGACCCACCCGGAGAACGACCCGCGTCAGGCGCTGGTCGAGGGGCTGCGCGAGCAGGGCTTCCCGGTGCTGGATCTGACCGATAACGAGCTGGCCAAGCTACATATCCGCCATATGGTTGGTGGCCATGCTGCCGGTGTCGGTGACGAGGTGGTGCTGCGCTTCGAGTTCCCCGAGCGTCCCGGTGCGCTGTTCAACTTCCTGCAGAAACTGGGCGGGCGCTGGAACATCTCGATGTTCCACTACCGCAACCATGGTGCCGCCGATGGCCGGGTGCTGGCCGCGCTGCAGGTGCCGGAAGACGAACGCCACCTGGTGCCGGCGGCGCTGGACGCCATCGGTTATCCCTACTGGGATGAAAGCGACAACCCGGCCTATCGCCTGTTTCTGGGCTGAACACTGCCTTCGACGTAACCCGCCGCAGCGCGCTGGCGGGTTGCACCCGCCCTACGTAATCGCCTGATAACAATGGAAGCCTCAATGGAACACTATCTGCTGGTTCGCATTCTCCACAGCGCCCCGGGCATATTGCTGCTGCTCGGCCTGATCGCCCACGGCGTCATGCTGTTCAAGGCGCAGCGCGGCGGTGATGCGGTCGTGCTGGCGCGTAAGCTGCGCGTGACCCTGCTGTTCAGCTTCCCGGCGTTCGCCGTGCTGGCGCTGAGCCTGCCGGTTACCGGCTACTGGATGGTCGATACTGCCGGCTGGCCGCTGGGGCAGACCTGGCTGCTGCTGGGCAGCATTCTATATGGCGTGATGATGCTGCTCGGCCTGCTGTTGGCTGGTCGTCTGGCAGCCTGGCGCGCGCTGGGCGATACGCCGGCGCCGACAGGGTTGAAGCGCCTGTGCCTGATCTATGCCGGGCTGATCCTGGTGTTGCTGATCGTCATCATGGCGCTGATGGGCGCCAAGCCCGCCTGAGCCGGGGAGCCGGACAGCATCCGGGCTGCGCTTTTTTGTAGGAGCGAATTTATTCGCGATCCTCGCGAGTACGAAGACAAAGCTCTTCGCGGATAAATCCGCTCCTACAGTATCGCAGGCGTGCTCGCGTCAATGTGCGATCAGGGCTTGCCTCAGCGCAGCGAGATCACCGGCCAGCCGCGCTCGATGGCGGTGGCGCGCAGCACGTCGTCCGGGTCGACCGCCACCGGGTTGGCTACCGCCTCCAGCAGAGGCAGGTCATTGCGCGAGTCGCTGTAGAAGTAGGCGTCGTCCAGGTTGTAACCCGATTCGGCCAGCCATTCCTTCAAGCGCGTCACCTTGCCGCCCTGGTAGCACGGCGTGCCGGTGATCTGCCCGGTATAACGGCCGTCCTGCATGCCGCATTCGGAGGCGATCAGCGTCTCCACACCCAGGCGCTCGGCGATCGGCGTGGTGATGAAGCGGTTGGTGGCGGTGATGATCACCAGCTTGTCGCCCGCGGCGCGGTGCTTCGCCAGCAGCGCCTCACCCTTGGCCAGGATGATCGGCTCGATCACCTCGGCCATGAACTCGCCATGCCACTGCGCCAGTTGCGCCATTTCGCTACGCCCAAGGATGGCCTGGCTGAAATTCTGGTAGGCCACGATGTCCAGCTTTCCGGCGCAGTAGTCGGCATAGAAGGCATCGTTGCGCGCCAGGTACTCGGCTGCGTCGACCAGGCCGCGCTGACAGACGAATTCGCCCCAGCTGTGGTCGCTGTCGCCAGCCAGCAGGGTATTGTCGAGATCGAAAAGGGCCAAGCGCACGGTTCTGTACCTGTTCTTCACATGTTTGGGGCGCGCCAGAATAGCCGCTTTGACCGGGCTTTCCCACTGCCGCCAAACCCGCGTTGCTGCTGGACTCGGCTTTGTGGAACAATGCCGGAACTTGCGTGTACGAGGTTGCTTGCCGTGATCGACTCCGATGGTTTCCGCCCGAATGTCGGCATCATCCTGACTAATGATGTCGGCCAGGTGCTTTGGGCCAGGCGTATCAATCAGGACGCCTGGCAGTTTCCGCAGGGCGGCATCAATGATCGTGAATCGCCGACCGATGCGCTTTACCGTGAACTGAATGAAGAGGTCGGGCTCGAAGAGCAGGACGTGAAGATCCTCGCCTGCACCCGCGGCTGGTTGCGTTATCGTCTGCCGCAGCGCCTGGTGCGCACGCACAGCCAGCCGCTGTGCATCGGGCAGAAGCAGAAATGGTTCCTGTTGCGCCTGACCGGCGGTGAAGACCGCGTACGCATGGACCTGACCGGCAAGCCGGAGTTCGACGGCTGGCGCTGGGTCAGCTACTGGTACCCGCTGGGGCAGGTGGTCACATTCAAGCGCGAGGTGTATCGCCGTGCGCTCAAGGAACTTGCCCCGCGCCTGATAGTGCGCGACTGATACGGACCCCAATCGAGCATGCTCAATACGCTGCGCAAGATCGTCCAGGAAGTGAATGCCGCCAAGGATCTCAAGGCGGCATTGACGATCATTGTGCAACGGGTGAAGGAAGCGATGGGCAGTCAGGTCTGCTCGGTCTACCTGCTCGATCCGGAAAGCAACCGCTTCGTGCTGATGGCCACCGACGGCCTCAACAAGCGCTCCATCGGCAAGGTCAGCATGGCGCCGAGCGAGGGTCTGGTCGGCCTGGTCGGTAGCCGCGAGGAACCCCTGAACCTCGAAGATGCCGCAGGCCACCCGCGCTATCGCTACTTCGCCGAGACCGGCGAGGAGCGCTATGCCTCCTTCCTCGGTGCACCGATCATCCACCACCGCCGCGTGATGGGCGTGCTCGTCGTGCAGCAGAAGGAGCGCCGCCAGTTTGACGAGGGCGAAGAAGCCTTCCTGGTCACCATGAGCGCGCAGCTCGCCGGGGTCATTGCCCATGCCGAGGCTACCGGTTCGATACGTGGTCTGGGGCGTCAGGGCAAAGGCGTGCAGGAGGCCAAGTTCGTCGGCGTGCCGGGTGCGCCGGGGGCAGCGGTCGGTACCGCTGTCGTGGTGCTGCCCCCGGCCGATCTCAATGTAGTTCCAGACCGTAGCGTCGATGACATTGCCGCCGAACTGGAACTGTTCGACAAGGCGCTGGGTTGGGTGCGCGAGGACATGCAGGAGCTGTCCGAGAAGCTCGCCACGCAACTGCGCAAGGAAGAGCGCGCGCTGTTCGACGTCTACCTGATGATGCTCGAGGATGCCGCGCTGGGTAACGAGGTGCGCAAGGTCATCCGCACCGGCCAATGGGCGCAGGGCGCCTTGCGCCAGGTGGTGCTCGACCACGTCAAACGCTTCGAGCTGATGGACGATGCCTACCTGCGCGAGCGCGCCAGTGATGTGCGCGACCTCGGCCGGCGCCTGCTCGCCTACCTGCAGGAAGAGCGCAAGATTTCCCTGGTCTATCCCGACAACACAATCCTGGTCAGCGAAGAACTGTCGCCGGCGATGCTCGGCGAGGTGCCGGAAGGCAAGCTGGTCGGCCTGATCTCGGTGACCGGCTCGGGCAACTCCCACGTGGCGATCTTCGCCCGCGCCATGGGCATCCCCACGGTGATGGGCGTGGTCGACCTGCCGTATTCGAAGATCGACGGCATCAAGCTGATCGTCGACGGCTACCACGGCGAAGTCTTCACCAACCCCAGCGAGTTGCTGAGCAAGCAGTACGCCGATGTAGTCGAGGAGGAGCGCCAGCTCACCGAGGGCCTCGACGCCCTGCGCGCTCTGCCCTGCGAGACGCTCGACGGCCACCGCATGCCGCTGTGGGTCAACACCGGCCTGCTCGCTGACGTAGCCCGTGCCCAGCAGCGCGGTGCCGAGGGCGTTGGCCTGTACCGCACCGAAGTGCCGTTCATGATCAACGAGCGCTTCCCCAGCGAGAAGGAGCAGCTCGCCACCTATCGCGAGCAGCTGCAGGCCTTCCACCCGCTGCCGGTGACCATGCGTACCCTGGATATCGGCGGCGACAAGGCGCTGTCTTACTTCCCGATCAAGGAAGAGAACCCCTTCCTCGGCTGGCGTGGCATCCGCGTCACCCTCGACCACCCGGAAATCTTCCTGGTGCAGACCCGCGCCATGCTCAAGGCCAGCGAGGGGCTGGACAACCTGCGCATCCTGTTGCCGATGATCTCCGGCACCCAGGAACTGGAAGAGGCGTTGCACCTGATCCATCGCGCCTGGGGCGAAGTGCGTGACGAAGGCACCGACGTGCCGCTGCCGCCCATCGGTCTGATGATCGAGATTCCGGCGGCGGTCTACCAGACCCGCGAACTGGCGCGGCAGGTGGACTTTCTCTCGGTGGGTTCCAACGACCTGACCCAGTACCTGCTGGCGGTGGACCGCAACAATCCGCGCGTGGCCGATCTCTACGACTTCCTCCACCCGGCGGTGTTGCAGGCGCTGCAAAAGGTGGTCAACGACGCGCATCTCGAGGGCAAGCCAGTGAGCATCTGCGGCGAGATGGCCGGCGACCCGGCTGCGGCCGTGCTGCTACTGGCCATGGGATTCGATTCGCTGTCGATGAACGCCACCAACCTGCCCAAGGTGAAATGGCTGCTGCGCCAGGTGACCCAGAGCAAGGCCAAGGAGTTGCTCGGTCAGGTAATGACTATGGACAACCCCCACCTGATCTACAGCACCCTGCACCTGGCGCTGCGCAATCTGGGCCTGGGTCGGGTGATCAACCCGGCTTCGAATATTCAGGCCTGATTCGCATAGCAGGCCGTTGAAAAACTACCTGCGTTGCCATTGCTGCGTTAAAAACAGCCTCGCGTGCGAGCCCAGGCTAGGCGCCCCCGTCAAAAATGCTCATGTACAACACGTAAAGTCGAGCGCGACTCCGAGCGTTTTTCGGCTGTTTTTGTGGGGCCGCCATCGGTATGCACTGGCTGCCTCGGCTCGGGCTTCCTGCTTCGCTCTGCCTCCTGCATCCGTGCAGTCGTCGCCTACGTTTTTCAACAGCCTGATAGGTAGGAGCGAGCTTTGCTCGCGAACCCTGGCTACGCAGAAAAGCTTCGCGAGCAGAGCTCACCAGTGGGAGGCGCTTCAGCGGCGAAAAGCTCGCGGCTAAAGCCCCTCCTACAAGGGCTGTACTCCGCAGAACTGTTCCCCGGATTACATCCGGGCTACCCGCTGAATGCCACCTCGCCCAACACTGTGCCATGCGGGCCGAAGCTGCGCTCGGTGATGCTCCAGCGCCCATCTCCGTACAGATTCAAAGCCGTACTGGCGCGGGTGCCGTAGGCCTCGCCGATGATGAAGGCAGTCGACAGCAGGCGTTCCGTCGCCAGCCCTACGCCAGTGTCCGGCAACAGATGATCGGCCGGCGGGCTGTTGTCGGCGAGCAGCGCCATTAACGCTTCATCTTCGGCATCGATGCGCTCGCCGAGGGCGTTTCTGGCACGCAGCAGCTTCGGCCAGGGCGTATCGAGGTTGGCGTTGGACAGGCCATAGAGGCCGCCCTGCAACTGCCGGGCTCGTCCTTCCTGGGAATTGAAATGCCAGAGCTGATGGCGATCACCGACCAGCAGGTTGAAACCGGCATATTCGGCGGCGTCGCGCATGATCCTGTCGAGGTAGGCGGGCGGCGAATCCTGGCCCTGCAGGTAGTCGGCCGTCAGCGCGCCGCGTGAGCGTGGGCCGGCCTTCTGCTCCAAGTCGCGGATGTTGGTCAGTGCGGCAAAGCGGCCTTGCGTGGTGACGCCAAGCCAGGTGCCGCCGGCTTGCAGGTCGCGGCCGGCGAATACGCCGGGTGCATCCTGCCACTCGCCCAGCGCTGTGCTGGGGCGCGCATAGAACTCGTCGCGATTGGATGCCAGGCGCAGCACCGTCGGGCTTTCCGGCTGCCAGGCGAAGACGATCAGGCACATGCGCATTCCTCCAATGACGGAGTCTGGCAGGCTAGCGAGCTGAGGCGCGAGCGGCAACCGTTCCGTCGATCCGTGTGCCGTTGCGAGGGCATTTCCGCTACCATGCCCCTTTGTTTTTGGGGGTGTCGATGGAACTGCTGCTCTACCTGGTGCTGGGCTCGGCTGCCGGTGTGCTGGCTGGCCTGTTCGGCGTGGGTGGCGGTCTGATCATCGTGCCGGTGCTGGTGCTTAGCTTCACCTCGCAGGGCATTGCCACGGAAATTCTCACCCATTTGGCAGTGGGCACGTCCCTGGCGACCATCGTCTTCACCTCGATCAATTCGCTGCTCGAACATCATCGCAAGGGCGCGGTGCGCTGGCCGCTGTTCCGCTGGCTGACCCTGGGCATTGTGCTCGGTGCAGCGCTGGGGGCTGTGACCGCTGCGCTGATTCAGGGGCCGCTGCTGCAGAAGATCATCGGGACCTTCGCCATCGTCGTGGCCGCGCAGATGGCGCTTGACCTGAAACCCAAAGCCAGCCGCGGTGTCCCAGGCAAGCCGACGCTGACGGTGGCCGGTGGTGTGATTGGCTGGGCGTCGGCGATTTTCGGCATCGGCGGTGGTTCGCTGACCGTGCCCTTTCTGGTCTGGCGCAGCGTGCCGATCCAGCAGGCGGTGGCGACGTCTGCGGCCTGTGGTTTGCCGATCGCCATCGCTGGTGCGTTGAGTTTCATGTTTACCGGCTGGGGAAATGCGAATCTGCCGCCATGGAGCGTCGGTTACGTGTACCTCCCGGCCTTGCTGGGTATCGCCGTGACCAGCATGTTCTTTGCCCGTTTTGGTGCGCGCCTGGCTCATCGCCTGTCGCCGCAGTTGCTCAAGCGCCTGTTCGCCCTGCTGCTGTTCAGCGTGGGCGTGAGTTTTTTCATTTAAGGAGTCCTGGATGCTGCCTTATCCGCAGATCGACCCGGTGGCCATCGCCCTCGGCCCCCTGAAAATCCATTGGTACGGCCTGATGTACCTGATCGGAATCGGTGGCGCCTGGTTGCTGGCCTCGCGCCGGCTGGAGCGTTTCGACGCGAGCTGGAACAAGGACAAGCTGTCCGACCTGGTGTTCTGGGTGGCCATGGGGGTGATTCTCGGTGGGCGCCTGGGCTACGTGTTGTTTTACGACCTGGCGGCCTATGTCGCCGATCCGGCGAAAATCCTGCGGGTCTGGGAAGGCGGCATGTCCTTCCATGGCGGCCTGATCGGGGTGATGCTGGCCACCTGGTGGTTCGGCAAGCGCAACGGCAAGAGCTTCTTCGAGCTGATGGACTTCATCGCCCCGTTGGTACCGATCGGTCTGGGCGCCGGGCGCATCGGCAACTTCATCAACGCCGAGCTGTGGGGCAAGGCCACCGACGTGCCCTGGGCGATGATCTTCCCCACCGATCCGCAGCAACTGGCGCGCCATCCGTCGCAGCTTTACCAGTTCGCCCTGGAAGGCGTGGCGCTGTTCACCATCCTCTGGTTCTATTCGCGCAAACCGCGCCCAACCATGGCCGTGTCCGGCATGTTCGCCGCCTGCTATGGCGTGTTCCGCTTCATCGTCGAATTCGTCCGCGTGCCGGATGCCCAGCTTGGCTACCTGGCCTGGGGCTGGCTGACCATGGGGCAGATTCTCTGCCTGCCGATGATTCTCGGTGGTATCGGTCTGATCGCCTACGCCTACAAGCGCCAGCCCGTTCAAGGAGTCGCCTGATGAAACAGTACCTCGACCTGATGCGCCACGTGCGCGAGCACGGCACCTTCAAGGAAGACCGCACCGGCACCGGCACCTACAGCGTGTTCGGCTACCAGATGCGCTTCGACCTGGCTGATGGCTTCCCCATTGTCACCACCAAGAAGTGCCACCTGCGCTCGATCATCCATGAACTGCTGTGGTTCCTGCAGGGCGACACCAACATCAAGTACCTCAAGGAAAACGGCGTCAGCATCTGGGACGAGTGGGCCGACGAGAATGGCAACCTCGGCCCGGTGTACGGTTACCAATGGCGCAGTTGGCCGGCGCCCAACGGCGAATCCATCGACCAGATCGCCAAGCTGATCGAGATGATCAGGAAGAACCCGGACTCGCGTCGCCTGATCGTCTCTGCCTGGAACCCGGCGCTGGTCGACCAGATGGCCCTGCCGCCATGCCACGCGCTGTTCCAGTTCTACGTGGCTGACGGCAAGCTGTCCTGCCAGCTGTATCAGCGCTCGGCGGACATCTTCCTCGGTGTGCCCTTCAACATCGCCAGCTACGCGCTGCTGACGTTGATGGTGGCGCAGGTCTGCGACCTGCAGCCGGGCGAGTTCATCTGGACCGGCGGCGACTGCCACCTGTACGCCAACCATATCGAGCAGACCGACCTGCAGCTGACCCGCCAGCCGCTGCCGCTGCCGACCATGAAGCTCAACCCCGAGGTGAAGGACCTGCTGGCTTTCAAATTCGAGGACTTCGAACTGGTGGGCTACGAAGCGCACCCGCATATCAAGGCGCCAGTGGCGGTCTGAGACTTGCGTCTGGGCAGTTAGTCGGGCGCGGTTTGCTACCCTTTCACCGAACACGTGAAGAGGGAGTCCCTGGTGAGCCGAATTGCACTGGCCCTGCTGCTGGTACTGAGTTGCCTGACAAGTCATGCCATGCCGACCCCCAACCGCTGCGGGTCGGCATCACCGAAGTGCCGCCGTTCGTGATCCAGGGCGAGGATGACAGCTGGAGTGGCATCAGCATCGATCTGTGGAATGCCATAGCCGAGAAAAACGGCTATACGTTCGAGTACCGGCCGATGCCCTTCGGCCAGCTGTTCGACAGCCTGGAGCAGGGCGAGGTCGACGTGGTGGTCGGAGCGCTGACCATGACGCCCGAGCGCGAGGTACGCTTCGACTTCACCCATCCGTTCTACTACACCGGCCTAAGCATCGGCGTGCCGGCGACATCGTCGGCTGGTGGCTGGAGGACTTTCACGCGGCTGTTCTCCTGGGGCTTCATCAGCGTAGTGCTGGGCCTGGTTGCGGTGTTGATGCTGGTGGGCACGGTGATCTGGCTGTTCGAGCGGCGGCGTAACCAGGCGCAGTTTCCCGAGGCGCCCGTGCGCGGCCTGGGCGATGGGTTCTGGTGGGCAGCAGTGACCATGACCACCGTTGGTTATGGCGACAAGTCGCCGGTGACCCTGGGCGGGCGGCTGGTGGCCGTGGTGTGGATGTTCGCTGCGCTGATCATGGTTTCGACCTTTACCGCGGCGATGACCACGGCGCTAACGGTGAGCAACCTGCAAGGCAGCATCCAGGGGCCCGGCGATTTGCGAGGCGCGAATGTCGCCAGCGTGCAGCGCACCGTCGCCGCGCGCTGGCTGGAGGAGCAGCGCATTCGCCAGAGCAGCTACCCGAACCTGACCGAGGCGCTGCTGGCTGTGCAGCAGGGCAAGGCCGATGCCATCGTCTATGACAAACCCATTCTGCAATATCGCAATCGCGAGTTGCTTGGCGCGCGCCTGCAGATACTCCCGGGCACCTTCGAGAACCAGAGTTACGGCTTCCTGGTGCGTAACGGCAGCCCGCTGCGTGAGCCGATCGGTCGGGCCATCCTGAGCACCTTGAGTGAACCGCAGTGGCCGCGAACGGTGAGCGATTACCTGGGCGAGGAGCTTTGAGCTCCGTCGGGGCGTGGTGATAGCCAGCCACCGACGCAACGCATCAGGGGCGTGCCTGTTACGCCTGTCCCAGCTCTGCCGCCACGCGCTGCACCTGTTCATGTCGCTCGGCGTCTTCAAGGCGTGCGCCGGGATTGAGCGACGACCACTCGGGGTGCGCCCGCGCCACGTTCAGCGGCGTGGGCAGCTTGCCCTGGCGCCACAGGGTTTCCTGCGGGGCACCGAGGCTGATGGCGTCCATCGCCGCGTGGCCACGCACGTCCAGTGCAGCCAGCAGTTGCTGCTGGCGCAGGGCGAGCAGACGCAGCACGGCGTCGTCGACGGTCAGCTCGCGCTGGCCTTTCAATTTGCCCTTCAGTCTCTCCCCATAGTTGCGCAGGGTCTGTGCGCTCCCGCCGATCACTGCGCCCAATGCGGCAGCTGCACCCATGGTCAGGCCGCCGACCAGCAGGTCGACGCCAACGCCGGTGGCCGCACCCGCGGCCATGCCGCCGCCAACCTTGATCCCCAGTTGCTTGATGGTTTCCGGATTGAACAGGTCGTCGCCCCAGCGCCCGTCGAGCAGCGGCAGGTCGGCCGCTTTGGCGTCGCTGCTGCGGAAGGCATACAGGCGCAACAGCGCCTCGACGCAGCGCTGCTCGCGCTGACGAATGGCTTCGCGCAGCTCGCTCACCGCGGCCTGCTCCAGCAGTGGCTGAGCGGCGACGCTGCGGCGACAGGCGGCGCAGTCGATCAGCAGTTCGGCGATCAGCCGGTTGCCGGCCTGGCGTCGGGCTTGGCGCTGCGCTTCGTGATCCTCGATCAGGCGCTGCAGTTGTGGACGCGAACGTTCCAGCAGCAGGGCCAGGCTCTCATAGAGGCGCCGCTCGCCATCCTCCGGCGGTGCCACGCTGTCGAACGCCACCAGGGCGTGCAGGCCGAGGCGGGCCAGGGCCTCGCGCCACTCGCCTTCGCGGTGGTGGGCGCTGGCAACGAAGTTGAGCACCGGCAGCAACGGGCGGCCACACATGGTGAGCACCGCCAGTTCGTCACGGTACTTGGCCAGCACCGGCTCGCGCACGTCGATCACGTACAGCCCGGCATCGGAAGCCATGAGCTGGCGCAGCACCTTGGCCTCCTGCTCGTAGCGCTGGCGCGCCTCGCTGCCTTCGAGAAAACGCCCCAGGCGCGCCGGGCCATCCAGCCGCTCACCGGGGCGGTCGAGGCGCTCCAGATAATCGAACAGGGCGATGGCGTCTTCCAGGCCGGGGGTGTCGTACAGCTCCAACAGCGCCTGGCCGTTCACCGACAGGCGCGCACCCTCGACATGGCGCGTGGTGCTGGCGCGCGGTGAGACCTCGCCGAACTCCACGTCACGGGTCAGGGTGCGCAGCAGCGACGTCTTGCCGACATTGGTATGGCCGACCAGGGCGAGTTTCAGCGGCGGGCTCATGGTGTGGTCTCGGCCGGGTAGCTCGGAGGCAAGAGAGCGGGCATTGGGGTAGGAGCGAGCTCTGCTCGCGAACCATGGCAAACGGCAAAAGCTTCGCGAGCAGAGCTCGCTCCTACATGAAGGCCGTGTGCCTGCGGCTCTCTAGTCATGCCCTGTCTCCAGCCAGTTCAGCGGCGCCGTGTCGCCATGCGGCAGTCCCAGCGTGCCGAGGGCCTGATGCCAGTCCGCCAAGCGTGCGCTGTCCAGGCTTTCGCCGGGGGCAGGTGGCAGCAGCCAGATGCGTGTGGCAGAGGCCGAGCGCGCCAGCTCGCCGAGCAGCGCCAGCGTGCCGCGGTCCGGCGAACGACGCGGGTCGCAGGCGATGGCCAGGCGTTCGGGCGGGAAGCGGGTCAGTTGCTCCAGCAATTGGCGGCGCTGCTCGCGACTGTCGATCACCCCGGCATCGGCCACACCCTTGGGTAAGGGGCCCGGTGGCCAGGTGCGGCGGTCGTCCAGCTCCAGGCCTAGCAGCAGGGCGCCGCTGCCCGTCTGGGAATTGGCGCCGCCTTGCGGCTGGTGCAACTCGGCGGGGGCCAGATCGCAGACACCGAGGCGTTCGCTGTCCGGCTGCAGGCGCTGGCGCAGCAGGCCGTAACCGGGCAATTCAAGATCCAGGCGCAGCGCGCCCTTACCCGATTGCCAGCGCCACAGGCACAGCAGCATCAGCAGCACGCGTGGCAGCAGGCCATAGACCAACAGCACGCCGACCAGCCAGGCAGCCCAGCTTTGCCGCGCCGCTTCGCTGGCAATCGCGGCATCGCCGCTGGCGCGGATCAGTTCCACGTTCGGCAGGTTGAAACCGAGCAGGGCAGGCAGGGCGCCGATGGCCTGAGTCAGGGCGATGAAGGTGTCGCCGCCGAGGATGGTGGTCTCCCAGACGAAACCGTAGCGCCGCGTAGCGAGCATCAGCAGCAGGGTGGCCAGGGCGCTGAACATGGCCAGTGCCCATAGGCCGTGCACCAGCAAACCCAGGCCCCAGCGAGTCAGGCGCTGGCGCTGCAGCATCACCAGCAGGGCGGGCATCAACTGCGCAGCGCTGGCGTCGCGTGCCAGCTTCGCGCTTAGCCACAGCCACACACGGCCGAGAGCGCCGGCGCTGTCGCGGCTCAGCGACAGGCCAAGCAGCCAGCCGATCAGCATCAGCAAATTGAGGCCCAGAAGGCTACCCAACGCCCAGAACACATTGACCGGGCGGCTGCCGTCACCGAGGGCGGTCAGCGCCAGGCCGAGGCCACTGAACGCGGCCAGCACGGCCAGAGCCAGCAGCGCCAGGCGAGCACCCTGGAGCCAGTGCTGCAGGGCCTGCCACTGGCCGTCGCGGCGACTCAGCAGCAGCGCACGCTGCTGGATGCGCTCGGCAAGTTCGCCGCCCTGTGCACGCACCTGGCGGTTGGCTTCGGCGTCGTCGAGCGGGCCGGCATGTTCCTCGCGCACGCGAATGGTCTCGCTGAGCCAGAGGCGCTGGAAGGGTGTGGAGGAGGAGGCGTCTGTCACGCGGCGTCTCGTCGTTTGGATCAGAGGTTGAGAATAACCCCTGATCCGCCCCGGCGCGACTCAGTGCTGCTCGCGCAGACGCACCGCGATGTCCGGCTGGTCGATGAACAGGCCGTCGATGCCGGTGGCGATAAAGGCGTGCAGTTCCGCCTCGATGTCGCCGCGCTCGCTCGGCTCGCTGCCATTGCGCAGGCTGGTCGGCAGGAAGGCGTTCTCGGCGCGGAAGGTATAAGGATGAACCTTGAGTCCGGCAGCATGGGCGTCACGTACCAGGCGGGTCGGCGTGGTCAGGTTGCCGGCGGCGTCGCGCGGGATGACCATGCCTTTCTCCGGGCCAATGCCGCTGGCGTAGCGGGCGATGGCCTTCAGACCCTCTGGCGCGATCATCTGCGCGTAGCCGAGGCCGGTGCCGAGTACGTGCTGGTCATAGGGCTGGCCCTCGGTCCACAGCAATTGCACCAGGCGTACCTGGGTCAGGCGGCTGAGGGTCTTGAGGTTCTCCACCTCGAAGGACTGGATGTATACCGGCGCCTTGGCGCTGTTGTAGCCGTTGTGCTTGAGCACCTTGACCAGCGGTTGCTCCATGGCCAGGCCGATCTGCTGGAAGTGGGTCGGGTGCTTGGTTTCCGGATACAGGCCGATCACCCGCTGCTGGCTGAGCTGCAGGCTCTTCACCAGGTCGATGATCTCCTGCAGGGTGGGAATCTCGAACTGGCCATCGAAGCGTTGGTTGGCCGGGCGCTGCTGGGGAATACGCTCGATGGCGCGCAGGGTCTTGAGTTCGGCCAGGGTGAAGTCCTCGCTGAACCAGCCCTCCAGGCTGACGCCATCCACCGTCTGGGTGCGCTTGCGGCTGGCGAATTCCGCACGCTGCGCGACGTCGGTGGTCAGTCCCAGTTCGTTATCGTGACGGGCCACCAGTTGGCCGTCGCGAGTCATCACCAGGTCAGGCTCGACATAATCGGCGCCCTGCAGCACAGCCAGGGCATAGGCTGCCAGAGTGTGTTCGGGGACGTAACCGCTGGCGCCGCGGTGGGCGATCACCAGCGGTTTGGCGTCGCCACGAGGTTTGCCCTTGTGCGCCAGCGGCTGCTGCTGTGCCCAGTCGATGGCGGCTTGTACGCTATCGGACTCGGCGGGTGCGGCAAGGCCGAGGGTTGGCAGCAGCAGGCCAGCGTAGAGCAGCCAGCTGCGAAGCGGTTTCTTCAACATGGGGGTACCTCCTTGCACGGGGTGGGAGCCCAAGCCTGCACCGGTAAGGGTGACGATTGTGCGACAGAGGTCCAAGCCTAGACGGTTCTGTGCGCCATCGGGAAGGTAAAGGTAGGCTGCGGGTGCGCCGGCCCCTCTGCTATGCTCGCGGCCATGAAAACCACTCTACCTCTTTCGCTGATCGCCGCGCTCGCGCGCAACCGCGTGATCGGTCGCGACAATCAACTGCCTTGGCATCTGCCGGCGGACCTCAAGCACTTCAAGGCCATGACGCTGGGCAAGCCCATCATCATGGGGCGCAAGACCTGGGACTCGCTCGGGCGCCCGTTGCCAGGGCGGCTCAATATCGTGGTCAGCCGTCAGCCTGGGCTGATCCTGGAAGGCGCCGAGGTGCTCGCCACGCTGGAGGCGGCCATCGAGCGTGCCGATGCCTGGGCGCGTGCAGAAGATGCTGAGGAGCTGATGCTGATCGGCGGCGCGCAGCTCTATGAATTGGGTCTGGCCCAGGCCGATCGCCTGTACCTGACGCGTGTGGGGCTTGAACCCGATGGTGACGCTTTCTTCCCCGAAATCGACGAGTCTGCCTGGCGCATGGCGTCCAGCGTCGAGCATCCGGCTTCTGCCGAGACGCCGTTCTACGCCTTCGAGATATGGGAACGACGCGGCGCATAACGATAACGATCCTTCCGGCCGTCGCTGTCGCCAGCTTCTCCTGCGCGGCGTGACGGCCATTGCCTTGCCTGCGGTTACTTCTTTTCGCTTCTGATGCAGGTATTTCGATGACAGATCAATCGTCCACCGACGAGCGCCCGAGCGCCGTCGCCGCACTCTTCGTGCGCCACCCACTTTGGGAGGATGCGTTGGCGTTGCTGTTCGGCACCGCCCTGGTGGCCTTGGGCATCGCCTTCTACGCCCACGCTGGCTTGCTCACGGGCGGTACCGTCGGCATCGCGTTTCTGGCCAACTACCAGGCCGGCTGGCCGTTCGGGTTGGTGTTCTGCCTGGTCAACCTGCCGTTCTACCTGCTCGGTATCTGGCGCATGGGCTGGGGCTTCACCTTGCGTACCGGCTGCGCGGTGCTGCTGGTTTCACTGCTGGCCGAACTGACGCCGCATTGGGTCGCCTTCGCCCACCTCAGCGCGCTCTATGCCGCTCTGTTCGGTGGGGCTGCGATGGGCCTGGGGTTGCTCATGCTGTTCCGCCATCGCGCCAGCCTGGGCGGGGTGAACATTCTCGCCCTGTACATGCAGGAACGCTTCGGTCTGCGCGCGGGCGCGGTGCAGATGGCCATCGACGCGAGCATCGTGCTGGCGGCCATCTTCGTGGTGTCGCCAGACAAGGTGCTGCTGTCGGTGCTGGGGGCGGTGATGCTCAATCTGGTGCTGGCGATCAATCACCGGGCCGATCGTTACGTCGGTGTCAGTTGATCCCTGCAACGAACGAGGGGCTGCCTCGCTGAAGCAGCCCCTCGTCGGTTTTCGCGGAGGCGAAAATCAGATCACTTCGGTGAACTGGATGATCTCGACCCAGTAGCCGTCCGGGTCCTTGATGAAGGCGATGTCGCGCATGCGACCGTCGGTCAGACGCTTCTGGAAGTCCACACCGAGGTCTTCGAAGCGCTGGCAGGCGGCCTTGATGTCCGGCACCGACACGCACAGATGGCCGAAACCGCGCGGGTCGCTGTTGCCGCTGTGGTAGGAAAATTCCGGGTTCTTCTCGGTGCCGTAGTTGTAGGTCAGCTCCAGCACACCGGGGATGGATTTGCGCCACTGGTGGCGGGCGGCCGGGTCAGCCGGGATCTGCGACTTGTCATTGATCAATGCGAGGAAGTACAGGCTGAATTCGGCATCCGGGAAATCCTTCTTCTCCAGCAGGGTGAAGCCCAGCACGCGGGTGTAGAAATCCAGCGACTTCTGCAAATCCTTCACGCGGATCATGGTGTGGTTGTAGACGAAGTCGGCGGTGGCGACGTCGGGCTTGGCGGTCACGCCGGCAATGGCGTTGAGCTCGTCGAGGGTCATGGGATTCTCCATCAGGCGGTGATTGGGCGAGTCGGCAAGTTGAATCGACATAGATGGCTGCGTGGCAGGCGTTTTTCAAGGCTGGCGCTGCAGGCCGCCTGGATGGACTGCCCTCGAATGGTATCTGGGTAGCTGTAGGAGCGAATTTATTCGCGATTAGCGCGCGGAGCATCGGATGGATCGCGAATAAATTCGCTCCTACAAGGGGCTGCGTTCCAGAGGTAAGGGACGCAGGCTCAGACGTTCAGCGTGATCAGCTCGGCCCTAAACTGGTCGCCTTCGATATGCAGGATGCCCAGGCCGATGGGCAACTTGAAGCGCCGCGGTCCGGCACTGCCGGGGTTGAGGAAGAGCACGCCGTCGCGCTCTTCCTGCAGCGGCTTGTGCGAATGCCCGGCGATCACCACGTCGATGCCTTCAACCTTGGGGTCGATGGCCAGCTGCTTGAGGTCGTGCAGCACATACAGCCTGATGGCGCCGAAGCTCAGGGTTAGGTGCTCGGCAATGCCATCGGCCCAGTCGTCCTGGTCGTTGTTGCCGCGCACCACCGAAAGCGGCGCGATGCGCTCCAGTTCGGCGAGGATATGCGGCCCACCAATATCGCCGGCATGGATCAGATGATCCACGCCCTGCAGCGCGGCCAGCGCCTGGGGCCGCAGCAAGCCGTGGGTGTCGGCGATCAGGCCGATCTGCATGTTCGTCTCCAGTGCTTTAACGTAGGCGCCAGCTTGCGGGCGATCACGGTCGGATGCAAAGCCTGCGGCCAGGATAAGCCCGGTAGTGGGGCTGTTGTCAGTCAGCAACTATTTCTGGTGCGCCACCAATCATTAGGCATTTGGAGCGGAAAAGCTTCGCGGACAAGTCCGCTCCCACGAGCAATGCTGTTCACTTAAGGTTGTACGCGCTTGGCTCCCCTCTCCCATTTATGGGAAAGGGGCTGGCGGAGAGGGCTGAAAATTCCGCAAGACTGCCAGTTTCCCCCTCGCCGAACACGGCCCGCCCTAACCCTCTCCCCAAAGGGGCGAGGGGACTAATCGCCTCCGATCACTTCTGGTGTGAACAGCATTACGCTCCCACGAGTGCCACTGAGACCCGTGGGAGCGGACTTGTCCGCGAAACGAGCAGTGCGCGCTACTGTTCGGTCAATAAAAAACGCCGCGAACCTGCAAAGCAGTCGCGGCGGTTTTCTTAGCAGACTGGCCCTAGGTCGCAGGCCGGCAGGCTTAGCCGTCGAGCATTGCCTTGTCACGCACCGCGCCCTTGTCGGCACTGGTGGCAAGCAGGGCGTAGGCCTTGAGCGCGGTGGTCACCTTGCGGGTGCGCGGCGCTGCCGGCTTCCAGCCCTTCTTGTCCTGTTCGGCGCGGCGTGCAGCCAGCTCTTCATCGCCAACCAGCAGGTTGATGCTGCGGTTGGGGATGTCGATGAGGATCTTGTCGCCGTCATTGACCAGGCCGATGGCGCCGCCCGCGGCGGCTTCCGGCGAGGCGTGGCCGATGGACAGGCCGCTGGTGCCGCCGGAGAAACGGCCATCGGTGAGCAGGGCGCAGGCCTTGCCCAGGCCCTTGGACTTCAGGTAGCTGGTCGGATAGAGCATTTCCTGCATGCCCGGGCCACCTTTCGGGCCTTCGTAACGGATGATGACGATGTCACCTTCCTTCACTTCGTCGGCGAGGATGCCTTTTACGGCGCTATCCTGGCTCTCGAATACCTTGGCGGTGCCTTCGAACACGTGGATGGACTCGTCGACGCCGGCGGTCTTCACCACGCAGCCGTCGAGGGCGATGTTGCCGTACAGCACCGCCAGGCCGCCTTCCTGCGAATAGGCATGCTCGACGCTGCGGATGCAGCCTTCGGCGCGGTCGTCGTCCAGGCTCGGCCAGCGGGTGCTCTGGCTGAACGCGGTCTGGGTCGGGATGCCGGCAGGGCCAGCCTTGAAGAAGTGGTGTACCGCTTCGTCCTGAGTCTGGGTGATGTCCCACTGAGCGATGGCTTCGGCCATGTTGGGGCTATGTACGGTGTGCACGTCGGTGTGCAGCAGGCCGCCACGGGCCAGTTCGCCGAGAATGGAGAAGATGCCACCGGCGCGGTGTACGTCTTCCATGTGGTACTTCTGGATGTTCGGCGCCACCTTGCACAGCTGCGGCACCTTGCGCGACAGGCGATCGATGTCGCGCAGGTCGAAGGCGACCTCGCCTTCCTGGGCCGCGGCCAGCAGGTGGAGGATGGTGTTGGTCGAGCCGCCCATGGCGATGTCGAGCATCATGGCGTTCTCGAACGCCTTGAAGTTGGCGATGTTGCGCGGCAGCACCGACTCGTCGCCTTCGCCGTAGTAGCGCTGGCACAGCTCGACAGCCAGGCGGCCGGCGCGCAGGAACAGCTGCTCGCGGTCGCTGTGGGTGGCCAGGGTCGAACCGTTGCCCGGCAGGGACAGGCCCAGAGCTTCGGTGAGGCAGTTCATCGAGTTGGCGGTGAACATGCCGGAGCAGCTGCCGCAGGTCGGGCAGGCGCTGCGCTCGTACTCGGCGACTTTTTCATCGGACGCGGTCGAGTCGGCGGCGATGACCATGGCGTCGACCAGGTCCAGGCCGTGGCTGGCCAGCTTGGTCTTGCCGGCTTCCATCGGGCCGCCGGAGACGAAGACCACCGGGATGTTCAGGCGCAGCGCAGCCATCAGCATGCCGGGGGTGATCTTGTCGCAGTTGGAGATGCAGACGATGGCGTCGGCGCAGTGGGCATTGACCATGTACTCGACGGAGTCGGCGATGATCTCGCGGCTTGGCAGCGAATAGAGCATGCCGTCGTGGCCCATGGCGATGCCGTCGTCGACGGCGATGGTGTTGAATTCCTTGGCCACGCCGCCGTGCTTCTCGATCTCGCGGGCGACCAACTGGCCCAGGTCCTTGAGGTGCACGTGGCCGGGCACGAACTGGGTGAAGGAGTTGGCGATGGCGATGATCGGTTTCTTGAAGTCTTCGTCCTTCATCCCGGTGGCGCGCCACAGGGCACGGGCGCCGGCCATGTTGCGGCCGTGGGTGGAGGTCTTCGAGCGGTAATCGGGCATGACGATGATCCTGCGGCTAATTCGGTTGTGTGTGCGGTGAGCGTCGTCGAGCGGCAGATCGCCGCGGTATCAGGAGGCTGCATGACGAAACGGGATCACCGTTCGTACGGCCGGGGCTCACGGGCCCGCCGGAGGATTTCTGGCGAGGAATGCTGGGATTCTACGCCCGCCAAGGCGGGCGGGGGAAGGCTGATGGTCGCTTGCGCCAGTCGCTGTCGCTCAGTGCGGTAACTCGATCCCGCGCATGCGTTCGGCGCGGCGGCGCAGCAGTTCGAGGGTCACCAGCAGGGCGATGGACACCAGGATCAGCAGGGTGGCGATGGCCAGGATGCTCGGATTGATCTGCTCGCGCAGGCCCGAGAACATCTGCCGCGGGATGGTGCGCTGCTGAGGGCCGGCCATGAACAGGATCACCACCACTTCATCGAACGAGGTGATGAAGGCGAACAGTGCGCCGGAAATCACCCCGGGTCGGATCAGCGGCATGATCACGTCGAAGAACACCCTGATCGGCGTGGCGCCGAGATTCAGCGCGGCGCGCGCCAGGCTGTAGTCGAAGCCTGTGAGCGTGGCCGTCACCGTGATGATGACGAAGGGCGTACCCAGCGCGGCGTGCGCCAGGATCACCCCGAGGTAGCCACCGGCCAGGCCGAGGTTGGAGTAGAAGAAGAACATGCCGGCGGCGGTGATGATCAGTGGCACGATCATCGGCGACAGCAGCAGGGCGGTGATGAAACGGCGAAACGGCATCTCGTCGCGCGCCAGACCTACGGCGGCGCAGGTGCCCAGAATCGTGGCGAGGATGGTGGAGAGGATGCCGATGAAGAAGCTGTTCTTGATCGCCAGGATCCACTTCGGGTCGTCGAGAATCTCCCGGTACCAGCGCAGCGAGTAGGCGTCCGGGTCCAGCGTGAGCATGCCTTCGGTGAAACTGAAGAACGGCTCGGCGTTGAACGACAATGGCACGATCACCAGGATCGGCAGGATCAGGAACAGCAACACCAGCCAGGAGCTGGCCTTGAGCAGCCAGTGTCCGAGGTGGTGCCAGAAGCCATAGTAGGCGGGGATCTTCATGGCGCCGTGCCCGGGGTGAGGTGACGGCTGCTGCCGCCTGTAGCCCGGACGCAGTCCGGGAGCGAGGAGGAGACGGGTTTCACGGATTGCATCCGGACTACGCCGTGTTGCTGCGATGCTGATAAGGCCATGTTCATCCCAACTTGATATTGCTGGCGCCGACGAAACGGTCGTACACCCAGTACAGCAGCAGGATCAGCCCGAGCAGCAGCGAGCCCAGTGCGGCGGCCAGCTCCCAGTTGTTCGAACGCTGCATGTGGAAGGCGATGATGTTGCTGATCATCTGCCCGTCGGTGCCGCCGACCAGTGCCGGGGTGATGTAGTAGCCCACCGATATGATGAACACCAGCAACGCCCCGGCGCTGAGGCCTGGCAGGGTCATCGGGAAGTAGATGCGGGCGAACGCCGGTATCGGTTTGTCGCCCAGGCTGAGCGCGGCGCGCATGTAGCTGGGGTCGATGCCGCGCATCACGCTGTACAGCGGCAGGATCATGAACGGCAGCAGGATGTGGGTCATCGCCACCACGGTGGCGAATGAGGTGTAGAGCATCTCGAAGGGTTGGCTGATGATGCCGATGCCCATGAGGAAGGAGTTGATCACGCCGTTGGTCTGCAGCAGGGCGATCCACGAGGTGGTGCGCACCAGCAGCGAGGTCCAGAACGGCAGCAGCACCAGTACCAGCAGCAGGTTGGCGCGATTCGATGGCAGGCCGGCGAGGTAGTAGGCCAGCGGGTAGCCGAGCAGGGCGCAGAGCAGGGTGATGACCAGCGCCATGTTCAGCGTCTTGGAATAAAGCTGCAGGTAGATCTGTGTGTCCTGGCGCACCTGAATGCCCTCGTCGGGGTGCAGCTCGAGATCCAGTGCGGTCAGGTAGTAGTCGTAGGTGTAGACCTTGCCGGCACGTTCGATGGCGTACCACAGCTCGGGCTTGCTCCAGTTGCGATGGGCGTCGAGCAGGGTTTGCACACCCTGGCTCTGCAGCGCTTGTGCATCCAGACGGCCGATGCGCCGTGCAGTGGATTTGACCACGCTGGACATGCCCGTGTAAGCGCGGTTGAACTCCTCGGACAGCTTGCCGGACAGGCGCTGTTCGTTGAGCCCATGCAGCTCCGTGACGAAGACCTGCAAGGTTGCCTCGTCCGGCATCTGCCGGTGATCGTCCCAGCGTTCGAGTTCGGCCAGGGTCAGGGGAATCAGCTCGGCTACGGTCGGGTGATACACGCTGCGCCACAGCATGGTGCCGATCGGGGCGACGAAGGTGACGAGGATAAACAGCAGCAGCGGCACCACGAACAGAAAGGCGGCGACGCGCTTCTTGCGACGGGCGCTGGCAGCTTGGCCGGCTTCGTGGGTGGTCAGGGATGACAAGGCGTTACTCCGATGGATCCAGCCCAACTGTTCCCCCGGCTCCCGTGGCAGGCGCTTCAGCGGCGACGGTCGCGGCTAAAGCCCCTCCCACAGGTCGGAGGAAACAGGGTGCCGGTGCTTTTACTTCAACAGCCACTCGTTGAACTTCTCGCCCAGCGACTCGCCGTAGTCGGCCCAGAACTCGGAGCCAGCCTGGATGCCCTTGTCCAGATGAGCGGTCGGCAGGTGCGGAGTGGCGTTCTGGTCAGCCAGCGGCATGGACGACTTGCGAGTCGGTCCGTAGGCCACGTCCGGCATGCCGGCCAGTGGTTTGGAGCCGGTGGCGTACTTGATGAACTCCATGGCCAGCTCCTTCTTCTTCGAGCCCTTGACGATGGCCCAGGCATCGAGGTCGTAGACATGGCCGTCCCAGACGATTTCGAAGGGCTTCTTCTCCTGCACTATGGCGTCGTAGAAGCGGCCATTGGCCGACTGCACCAGCACTGCACCGCCGTCGTTGAGCAGTTGTGGCGCTTGCGACCAGGAGTCGAACCAGACGATGTCCTTCTTGATGCTGTCCAGCTTGTCGAAGGCGCGCTGCTGGCCTTCCGGTGTGGCCAGCACTTCGTAGACTTCCTCCGGGGCTACGCCGTCGGCCATCAGTGCCCACTCCATGTTCACCTGCGGGCGCTTGCGCATGGCGCGCTTGCCGGGGATCTTGGCGGTGTCGAAGAAGTCGCCGATGCTGGTGGCCTTGGTGCCGCCGATGGTGGTGTCGTTGAAGGCGAACACCACGGACCAGACGATATTGCCCACCGCGCACTCGCTGGCCAGCGCTTCGGGAATGAAGTCCTGAGCCGCCGCAGTGCCGTCGATGCCGGCCGGCAACACGCTGTGATCGAGGGTTTCCAGCAGGCCTTCGGAGCAGGCGCGCTCGAGGTCGATCACTTCGAAGTCGACCACGTCCCACTGGATGTTGCCCGACTCGACCTGGGCCTTGATCTCGGCAACGCCACCCGAATAGTCCTCGAACAGCACCTTGACGCCGGTTTCCTTCTGGTAGGGGTCGATGACGTGCTTCTTCTGCGCGGCGCCGTAGGAGCCGCCCCAGGACACCACGGTGAGACTGTCCTGGGCCGTGGCGTTGCCTGCAGTGAAACCCAATGCCGCCAACAGGGCGAAGGTGGAAACGCTGGTAGTCAGTGATCTAGCCATTGCTGTGCTCCATTTGCTTCTACTAGTTGTGGTGGTCAGAGCGTCGTCGGCACTTCCGATCGGTCCAGGGCCTGGCTGTCTTCCGGCAGCCAGGTGAGGGCGATCTCTTCCTGAGCGCTGAGTTGCGGGGCTGAACTGTCGTTCAGATTCTTCACCACCAGTTCACTGCCGCTGGCAGTCTCGAAGTGGTAGCGGATGTATTCGCCGACGTAGTGGCGGGTGACGAACCGGGCCTTGACCTGGTTGCCGCTGTCGCCGAGGCGGGTGGTGAAATTGAGCTTTTCCGGACGCACCGACACCGTGGTGGCCTGGCCGACTTCGCAGCAGTTGGCCTTCAGCGTGCTGACCAGGCCGCCATCGTCGAGACGTACCTGCACGCGGTCCGTTTCGACCGTCTCGATCACCCCTTCGAGCTTGTTGCTCTCGCCGATGAAGTCGGCGACGAACAGGTTGGCCGGGCGCTCGTAGAGCACGTGTGGCGCGGCGCATTGCTGCACCACGCCGTTGTTGAACACGGCGATGCGGTCGCTCATGGTCAGCGCTTCGGTCTGGTCATGGGTCACGTAGATCACGGTGAAGCCGAGCTGCTCGTGCAGGCGCTTGATCTCGAACTGCATCTGCTCGCGCAGCTTCTTGTCCAGCGCGCCGAGTGGTTCGTCCATCAGCACGATGTCCGGGGCGAAGATCAGCGCTCGGGCCAGGGCCACGCGCTGGCGCTGGCCGCCGGAGAGCTGACCGGGATAGCGTCCGCCGAACGCCTGCAGTTCGACCAGGGCGAGGTACTGCTCGACCTTGGCGCGAATCTCGTCCTTGGGCAGCTTGCGGATCTTCAGCGGGTAGGCGAGGTTCTCGCGGATGGTCATGTGCGGGAACAGCGCGTACTGCTGAAAGACCATGCCGATGTTGCGGTCGTACGGCGCGATGCTGGTGACGTTGCGGCCGTTGATCAGAATCTCGCCGCTGGTCACGTCTTCGAAGCCGGCGAGCATCATCAGGCAGGTGGTCTTGCCGGAACCGGAAGGGCCGAGCAGGGTGATGAACTCGCCCTTGGCCACGTTGAGGTTGAAGTCCTTGACCACCAGGGTCTTGTGATCGTAGGTCTTCTTGACATTGGTGAATCGCAGGAACGCGTCGTTCCCAGCCTGCGCAGTCATAGTCCTCCCCGCTGTCCGCAATGTGGAGTCAGCTCGTGGCCAAGGCTCCAACTTCTGAGTCGATTCGCCTCCTTCGTGGGCGGCGATCGTTATGGCGATAGGCAAAAGCAATAAGCAAGCCAGATTAAGGCTGGCTGCTTGATAGCGCTCTGCTATGCAGGCTCAAGCCTAGTCGATGCTGGGCGAGATGCGAGGCGGGGTGTGGGAGGAGGTAACAACGAATGGGGGAAGAGGCACCTGCCGACACGCACTCGGCAGGTGCAGCTTGCTCAGCTGTTGGGCAGCAGGCGTACGGTCAGGCTCTTGATGTAGCGGGTTTCGTTGATCGCCGGATGTACCGGGTGATCCGGGCCCTGGGCGCCGCGCTCGAGCAGCTGGATGTTGCGATCCAGATGGCGGGCGCTGGCCAGCAGGATGTTCTGCAGGTTGTCCTCGTCCAGGTGCATGGAGCAACTGGCACTGACCAGGATGCCGTCCTTGTTGAGCAGACGCATGGCGGTTTCGTTGAGGCGGCGGTAGGCGGCCTCGCCGTTCTTGATGTCCTTCTTGCGCTTGATAAAGGCGGGTGGGTCGGCAATTACCACGTCGAAGCGTTCTTCGGCCGCCTTCAGTTCACGCAGGGCGGCGAACACATCGCCCTCGACGCAGGTGACCTTCTCGGCGAAGCCGTTGAGCGTGGCATTGCGCTCCACGCCATCGAGGGCGAAGCCGGAGGCGTCCACGCAGAACACTTCGCTGGCGCCGAACGCCGCCGCCTGCACGCCCCAGCCGCCAATGTAGCTGAACAGATCGAGCACGCGCTTTCCCTTGACGTAGGGCGCCAGGCGCGCGCGGTTCATGCGGTGATCGTAGAACCAGCCGGTCTTCTGCCCTTCGATCACCGGCGCCTCGAACTTCACGCCGTTTTCTTCCAGGGCGACCCACTCCGGCACCTCGCCGTAGGCGGTTTCCACGTAGCGCTCAAGGCCTTCGGCGTCGCGCGCGCTGGAGTCGTTCTTGAACAGGATGCCGCTGGGTTTGCACACCTGGATCAGCGCGGCGAGCACGTCGTCCTTGTGCGCTTCCATGGTGGCCGAGGCCAGCTGCACCACGAGGATGTCGAAGAAACGGTCGACTACCAGGCCCGGCAGCAGGTCGGAGTCGCCGTACACCAGGCGGTAGCAGGGCTTGTCGAACAGGCGCTCGCGCAGGCTCAGGGCGACGTTGAGACGATGCACCAGCAGGGATTTGTCCAGCACGTGCTTGACGTCGCGCGACAGCAGGCGGGCGCAGATCAGGTTGTTCGGGCTCATGGCGACGATGCCCAGCGGCTTGCCGCCGGCCGCTTCGAGGACAGCCTGGTCGCCGGCTTTGAAGCCATGCAGCGGAGTGGCGGCGACATCGATCTCGTTGCTGTACACCCACAGGTGGCCGGCGCGCAGGCGTCGGTCGGCGTTGGCTTTCAGGCGCAGACTGGGCAGGGAAGACATGAGTTCGAGCTCCGCAGGGCAAAGAGCGGGATTATAGCGGTTTGCACGCAGGCCCGGCGGTTACAAAAGTCGACTGCGGGCGTGCCTGAGCTTTGGCTAGACTGTGCGCTAATTCTCACCCTGCCCGATTCCCCCTCCATGACCTACGAACTCACCGCCGAACAGATCCAGCAAGTCCTGCAGGGGATCAGCGTACCGCCGCAACCGCAGATCATGGTCGATCTGCAGATGGAACAGATCATGCCCAACCCCGATCTGCGCAGCATCGCCAAGCTGATCAGTCAGGACCCGGGGCTGTCCGGCGCGCTGCTGAAAATTGTCAACTCGCCGCATTTCGGCCTGGCCAACCGCATCGCTTCGATCCAGCAGGCGGTCAATCTGCTGGGCTGCAACACGGTGATCAACCTGATCAATGCGCAGTCGATCAAGGGCGAACTGACCGACGAAGCGATTCTGGTCCTCAACCGCTTCTGGGACAGTGCCCAGGACGTGGCGATGACCTGCCTGACCCTGGCCAAGCGCCTCGGTTATCACTCGCCGGACGAAGCCTACAGCCTCGGCCTGTTCCACGACTGCGGCATCCCGCTGATGCTCAAACGCTTCCCCAACTACATGCAGGTGCTGGAGGAAGCCTATGCCAGCGCCAGCGACGAGCGCCGCGTGGTCGACACCGAGAACCGTCTGCTGACCACCAACCACGCCGTAGTGGGCTATTTCACCGCGCGCTCGTGGCGCTTGCCGGAGCATCTGTGCGAGGTCATCGCCAACCACCACAATGCCCTGTCGATCTTCAGCGACGATTCCGGACAGGACGCGCAGCTCAAGACGCTGCTGGGCATCCTGAAGATGGCCGAGCACATCTGCGAGACCCATCGTGTGCAGGGCGGTCAGGCCGTCGACATGGAGTGGCAGTACATCGCCCAGCCGATTCTCGAATACGTCGGGCTGTCGGAGTACGACTTCGAGAACCTGCGTGAAAGCATCCGCGACCTGACCGTACTTTGAACCTGGCAGGGCGCTTGCTGCACGTGGGCCTCGGTGCGTGCTACCGCTTTGCGCACCGCTCCTGCTAAGGTGGCGCACCGCCGTTTTTCTGCCGTATCGCCATGCCCGAATTACCTGAAGTCGAAACTACCCGTCGTGGTATTGCCCCCTATCTTGAAGGTCAGCGCGTCAGCCGCGTGATCGTGCGTGAACGCCGTCTGCGCTGGCCGATCCCCGAGGACCTGGACATTCGCCTGTCCGGCCAGCGTATCGAGTGCGTCGAGCGGCGCGCCAAGTACCTGCTGATCAAGGCCGAAGTCGGCAGTCTGATCGGTCATCTGGGCATGTCCGGCAGCCTGCGCCTGGTCGAGTGCGGCCTGGTTGCGGCCAAGCACGAGCATGTGGATATCGAGCTGGAGTCCGGCCTGGCGCTGCGTTATACCGACCCGCGCCGCTTCGGTGCGCTGCTCTGGAGCGAAGACCCGCTGCGCCACGAGCTGCTCAGCAAGCTCGGCCCGGAGCCGCTGGGCGGGCTGTTCGACGGCGAGCGGCTGTTCCAGCTTTCGCGTGGGCGCAGCATGGCGGTCAAGCCGTTCATCATGGACAACGCCGTGGTGGTGGGCGTGGGCAACATCTACGCCACCGAAGCGCTGTTCGCTGCCGGTATCGACCCGCGTCGCGAAGCCGGTTCGATCTCGCGGGCGCGCTACCTGCGCCTGGCCGAGGAGATCAAGCGCATCCTCGCCCATGCCATCGAGCGCGGCGGCACCACGCTGCGCGACTTCGTCGGTGGTGATGGTCAGCCCGGCTACTTTCAGCAGGAGCTGTTCGCCTACGGGCGCGGCGGCGAGTTCTGCAAGGTTTGTGGCAGCACGCTGCGAGAGGTCAAGTTAGGGCAGCGGGCGAGTGTGTACTGTCCCAAGTGCCAACGCTGAGAAAACCTATCGATCTGCTGCGCGTCGGCCCTACTGCGTTAAAAACAGGCTCGGAATGCTCATGTACAAAAGTACACTCCGCTTCCTCGCCTGTGTTTGCCTTGTATGGCTCTAGCTCGCAAGCTCGTAAAACACGTTCTGGTAAGAAAAAAACAAGAAATACCGAGGTTGATCGATGTCCGGTAACTACTTGCCGCGCAATCCTGTGGCCCAATGGCTGGGGCGCAGCGTACTGAGGGTGATGGGCTGGCGGATCGAGGGCGAACTGCCGAAGCTCGACAAGTTCGTCGCCATCGGCGCTCACCATACGTCAAACTGGGACTTCGTGATCTTCATCGCGCTGAAGTTCGTGCTGCGCCTCAATGCCCGCTGGTTCGGCAAGCACAGCATCTTTCGCTGGCCCTTCGGCGGCCTCATGCGCGGTTGGGGCGGCATTCCGATCCGTCGGAACCTGAAGCTCAACACCGTCGAGCAGGCGGTGCAGGCCTTTCGCGAACACGACCAGTTCATCCTGGTGCTGTCGCCCGAAGGCACGCGCAAGAAGGTCGAGCGCTGGAAGATGGGTTTCTACCATATCGCTCTGGGCGCGGGCGTGCCCATCGTGCTGGGTGCGCTGGACTACCAGAACCGGCGCGTGGTGATCGGCCCGACCTTTCAGCCGACGGGTGACGAAAAATCCGATCTGGCTGCCATGCTGGCGTTCTTTCGCCCTTATGTGCCGAAAAAGCCGGAGTACGCCTTTCATGGCGATTGATGTCCATCACGCTGACAATTACCAATGCGCTGTTATAGTTACTGGCACTTTCCCGAATAACCTGAAGGATCGATCCATGAAAGCGTTCCGCACCTCCGCTGCTGTCCTGGCGCTGACCTCTGGCCTGCTGGCGCTATCGGCGCAGGCGGAAGTGGTTCAGCAGAACGTCAGCGGCGATCCGCTCTATACCGTAGAAGCGCCCAAGGGCTATGCCATGATCGGTGACCTGGTCATCGCTCGCCCGCTACTGATCGGCGCCACCGCCATCGGCGCTGCGGCCTTTATCGTCAGCCTGCCGTTCACCGCCCTGGGCGGCAATGTCGGCGAGGCGGCGCAGTCGCTCGTGGTCGAGCCTGGCAAAGAAGCCTTCGTGCGCTGCCTGGGCTGCACCAGCAGCGGCTACAAGCAAGACTGATTCGCTGCAACCCGCTGTCGCGGCCTCTCGCCTCTTTATCGAGGCGAGGGGCCGTTTACGTTTGAACGCCGAGAAAAGGAAGGAACGGTGATAATGAAGTCCTTGCGCTGGGTGATGCTGTCGCTGGTGATAGCGGGGCTGATCGCCTCGTTCTGGTTCAGCCAGGGCTGGCTGCAACTCTGCGCCGGCCTGGCGATCTTCCTGTTCGGCATGCAGTGCCTGGAAGAGGGCTTGCGCCAGTTGGCGGGCAGCAAGCTGGAACAGTTGCTCGGGCGCAGCACCGCGACGCCGTTCAAGAGTCTGTTGTTCGGTGTCGGCGGCACCTTGCTGCTGCAATCGAGCACGCTGGTGTCGCTGCTGACCATCGCCTTCATCAGCACCGGGTTGATCCAGCTGGCCGGCGGTATCGCCATCCTCTTCGGCGCCAATCTCGGTGCCACCAGCGGTATCTGGCTGCTGGCGATGGCCGGGCAGAACCTCAGCCTGAGCCCGCTGGCGCTGCCACTGCTGGTTTTCGGTGTGCTGGCCGGCTTCTTCGGCGCCAAGAGCAAGGCGGCCGGGCGCATCGTGCTGGGCATCGCCTTCATCTTTCTCGGCATCGACCAGATCAAGGAGGGCTTCGCCAGTTTCGGCGATGGCCTGGACATGACCGGCCTGCAGGAAGGCGGACTGCGCGGGGCGCTGTTGTTCACCGCCATCGGCATGGCCATCACCGTGGTGCTGCAATCGAGTCACGCCACGCTGATGCTGACCCTGGCCGCGCTGGCCAGCGGCCAACTGGAGCTGGGGCAGAGCCTGGCCATCGCCATTGGCTCGAATGTCGGCAGCAGCGTGACCACAGCCTTCGTCGGTTCGCTCGGCGGCAATCGCAGCGGCCAGCGCCTGGCGCTGGCTCATGTGCTGTTCAACATCACCACCGGCACCCTCGCCTTCTGCCTGCTCGGCCCGCTGACCTGGCTGGTACATGCGCTGGCCGAGCCCTTGGGGCTGGGCGACAACAGCCTGATCCAACTGGCGATGTTCCATACCCTGTTCAATGCCATGGGCGTGGCGCTGTTCTGGCCGCTGCAGGGGCGCCTGGCGCAATACCTGATCCGCTGGCTGCCGGAGCGTGTCGAGCCGCCGGTGCTGATCACCGAGCTGGCGCCCGAGCAGGTCGCCGAGCCCGAGCGCACCCGCGCGCGCTACCTCAACGAACGCGCGCTGGACTCGGTGGACGCCGCATCCGGTGCGGTGGTGCAGGAGCTTGGGCACCTTGGCCGCCTGAGCCTGGAGGTGATCTGCCACGCGCTCTATCTGCCGGTGGACCAGCTGGCGCGTACCCAGGCCGACGATAGACTGCTGCAGGCCAAGCCTACGCACGGCGGCTTCGATGCGCAGCACCTGTACCAGCTTCATATCAAGGGGGTGTATGGCGACCTGCTGAGTTTCATGGGCCGCATGGAGCTGCCCATGGACGAAGCGCACCAGCAGTTCTGGGTCAGTTGCCAGCTGGCAGCGCTGCAATTGGTGGACGCGGTCAAGGATGCCAAGCACCTGCAGAAGAACCTCGGCCACTACCTCGACGCGCCGCCCTCGGCCGTGCGGGATGCCTATGTGGAGCTGCGTCGTCATATGCTCGTCACGCTGCATGAGGTGCGTGAGCTGGCGCGCTCGGAGATGCCCGAGGAAATGTGGCAATCGCGCCTGCGCTGGCTCGACGAGCAGGCGGCGAGCTTCGACGGGCAGTTCCGCCAGCGTCTGTTTGCCGATGTGCGCAGCGGGCGGCTCGATGGCCTGCAGACCAGCTCGCTGATGAATGACCTGGGCTATGTCAGCCGCATCTTCCAGAGCCTGCGCAACGTACTGATGCTGGGCAGCGAGCAGGCGCTGTTCCGTGAGTTGCGCAAGTTCGGCGAGGAGCAGGAGAGTCTGATCAGACTCTCCTGACCCAAGACGTAGCCCGGATGAAATCCAGGCTTTGCTCGGTTTTCCCGGATTTCATCCGGGCTACGGCCACATTCGGTCGATGCACCTCAAGGAATCGCCTCGCCAATCCCGCGCGGGTCGCTGGCCGCCTGCACTTCACCGCTGACCTTGTCCCAGAACAATACCTGCTGATTACCGTACTGCCGGTCGAGGCGCTTGAGTTCATAGCCACGTCGCTGCAGCTCGGCGGCCTGCTCGTCGCTGAAGGTATCCGGCTCATGCTCGATCACATCCGGCATGAACTGGTGGTGGTAGCGCGCTACGGCCGGCCAGCGCGCGATGGGCTGGTCGTCCAGGTATTCGAGCATCGACAGCAGCACCATGCTCGGAATACGGCTGCCGCCTGGCGTACCGAAGGCGGCGAACTCGTCGCTGCTCTCGATGAAACTCGGGCTCATCGACGACAGCGGGCGTTTGCCCCCGGCAATGGCGTTGGCCTGGCTGCCCGCCAGGCCATAGGCGTTGGCGCCCTGCACGTCGGCGGCGAAGTCGTCCATCTCGTCATTGAGCAGCACGCCGGTGCCGGGCACGGTGAAAGCGGCGCCGAACGGCAGGTTGATCGACAGCGTGGCAGCCACTGCATTGCCCTCGGCATCGAGCACGGCGAAATGCGTGGTGTGGTCGCCCTCATGCCAGGTGCCGGCAGGCGGCAGGCTGGCGCTGGGCGTGGCCTTCTCGGGCTCTATGCTGCCGGCGAGCACGGCCAGGTGTCCGGGCGAGAACAGTTGCTCCACGGGATTCTTGACGAAGTCCGGGTCGCCCAGCAGGCCGCGATCTCGGTAGGCGCGGCGCAGCGCCTCGACCACGTAGTGCACGCGCTGCATCGGTTCGGCGTCGCGCCAGGGTAGTTGTTCGAGCATCGCTAGGCTCTGCGCCAGCGCAATACCGCCGGCCGAGGGCGGCGGTGCGCTGATCAGCTCGCGGCCATCTTCGAGGCGAAAACGCAGCGGTTCGCGGCGGACGATGCGGTATTCGCGCAGGTCATCCAGGGTCCAGATGCCACCGGCGTGGCGTACGCCAGTTACCAGGCGCTCTGCCACCGGCCCTGTGTAGAAGCCGGCACGGCCATGCTCGGCCAGTGACTGCAGGGTGGCGGCCAGCTCCGGCTGGCGCAGCGAATGGCCCTCGCCGGGTATTTCGCCCTGGTCGAGAAACAGCCTGGCGCTCTCGGCATCGTCGCGCAGTGCCGCCAGGCGCCAGGTCGCGCGTTCGCGGTAGACGCGGTCCACCGCAAAGCCCTCGTTGGCCAGGCGAATCGCCGGGGCCAGGCTGGTTTTCAGCGGTAGGCGACCGTGATGCTCGGCCAGTTCGACCAATGCTGCCGGCAGCCCGGGAATGGCAGCAGCCAGCGCGCCATTGAGCGACAGCTCGCGTTGTACCTTGCCGTCGCGGACGTAGAGATCCGGCTTGGCCTCCAGTGGCGCGCGCTCACGGGCGTCGAGGAAGTCGTAGCCGGGGGCGTCGCCAGCGCTGCGCAGGAGGAAGAAGCCACCGCCACCCAGGCCCGAGCCGTAGGGCTCGACCACGGCCAGGGCTGCACTGGCGGCAATGGCGGCATCGAAGGCATTACCGCCAGCGTCGAGCATCTGCTGGGCGGCGGCAGTGGCCGCAGGGTGGGCGGTGGCAATGGCGGGTTGCTGCGGGGCGGCCTGAGCCAACAGGCTGGCGCCGAGCAGCAGGGTCGATAGCAGGAGTTTGCGCAACATGCGATCTACCAGAGGGCGGCTGAAGGAAGCTTGAAGCTTAACAGCCTCGCTCGGGCGAGGGGGCACAACGGGCGCGGAGAAAGTGGGAGGTCGCTAGCCCTCGAAAGTGTCAGGCCTTGCCGGTGATGATGCGGTACTTGTGCATCAGTTCATCCTTGCTCTCCACGTTGTTCTCGTCGAGCGGGATGCAGTCGACCGGGCAGACCTGCTGGCATTGCGGCTCATCGTAGTGGCCGACGCATTCGGTGCACAGGTTGGGATCGATCACGTAGATCTCCTCACCCTGGGAAATGGCGCCGTTGGGGCACTCGGGTTCGCAGACGTCGCAGTTGATGCAATCGTCGGTAATGATCAGGGACATGAAAAACAACTCCCGTCGAAGCTGGGCCACGACATTGGCAGGCGACAATGGGGCAATTGTGCCGGATTGGTACGCCATGTGCCATTAGCCCGGTCGGTTAGGCGCCTTGCTCCCTCTCCCGTTTGCGGGAAAAGGGCAGGGGAGAGGGTAGGGAATCGTGGCGCCGCTTTTATCCTCTCCCAAGAGCGGGAGAGGGTCATCAGTCGACCGTGAACGGCCGGCTTTTAATGCTTGCGCAAGCGCTCGTGGAGCGCATCGGCGACGGCCGGGTGCACGAACTTGGAAATGTCGCCACCCAGCGCGGCGATTTCGCGCACCAGGGTCGAGGAAATGAAGGAATACTTCTCCGACGGTGTGAGGAACAGGCTCTCGACGTCCGGCGCAAGCTGGCGGTTCATGTTGGCCAGCTGAAATTCGTACTCGAAGTCCGATACCGCGCGCAGGCCGCGCAGGAACACGTTGGCGTTCTGCTCCTTGACGAAGTGCGCCAGCAGCGAGGAGAAACCCACCACTTCAACGTTGGGCAGGTGCTTGGTTACCTCGCGGGCCAGCTCGACGCGTTGTTCCAGCGGGAACAGCGGGTTCTTCTTGGGGCTGGCGGCAACGGCGATGATGACGTGATCGAAGAGCCGCGCGGCGCGTTCGACCAGATCGCCATGGCCTTTGGTGATGGGGTCGAAGGTACCCGGGTACAACACTCGATTCATCGCTTCGTCCTGTTCGAGGCGGCAAGAGTCGCGGATGGTAGCGCAGCGTTTCCCTTGCGGCCAAGCGTGACGAAAGGCTCGGTTGCCGTGTGTGCCTGAGTGCCTGGCATTCAATGGGCTGTAGAGGATGCAGATGTGGGCGATTACCGAGCAGGGCACAGCCTGCGCCAGGCAGGGCCGTGCGCTGCACTGCTCAGGCCTTCAATCGTTCGCCCAGCAGGGTTGCCAGTTTCGCGGTCAGCCCATAGATCGAAAGTTGCGGGTTGGCGCCGATGCTGGTGGGGAACAGCGAGCCGTCGTGGACCGACAGGTTCTCCAGCTGGTGATGCCGGCCGAGGCTGTCGACCACTGCCTGCTGCGGGTCTTCGCCCATGGCGCAGCCGCCCATCACGTGAGCGCTGCCCAGGCGGGTGCGGTACAGCGCCAGGTCGAGGTTGTCGATCAGGTCCCGGGCTTGCTTCCAGGTTGCCACGTAGCCGGCATCGGCGTGCATCGGCATCACCGCCCTGGCGCCTGCGGCGAACTGGATTTCGGCCATGGTCAGGAAGGCACGGCGCACGCCATCCCAGGTGTAGTCGGTCATCTGGTAGTCGAGTACCGGGCTGCCGTCGTCACGCAGTTCCACACGGCCCTCGGCGCAATCCGGGTGGAAGCCGTCGCGCAGCAGGGCAAGCATCACGTTGGTATGCGGCAGTTGTGCCATGCGCAGGGCGTTCTCGCGGCCAAAATCGCCGAGCAGGGTGGCGGTCAGCGCTGGCTGTAGGGGCGGCACTTCCAGCTTGTAGGAAAGGCGTCCGCCGGTGCCATCGTCCCACTGAAAATGATCCGAGTAGACCGACTGCGGCGCACCGTAGAAGGGGTTGATGACCTGTTCGAACTGCGCCGCGGAGAAGTTCACCAGGTGAAGGTAGGTGCGCCGTCCGACGCGCTGGTGCGGGTCGGGCGCGTTGGAGCGCAGCAGAATGCCGGGGGTGTTGATGCCACCGCCGGCCAGCACGTAGTGCCGCGCCTTGACCCGGATGCGCTTGCCGGTGGGCGCCACGCAGCGTTCGTCCATGCCCAGGCAGTCGATGCCGACCACCTTGTCGCCTTCGATCAGCAGCTTGTCGGCGCGCGCCAGGTAGAGCAGCTCGCCGCCGGCGTCGAGGGTGGCGGGGATGGTGGTGACCAGCATCGACTGCTTGGCGTTGGTCGGGCAGCCCATGCCGCAGTAGCCGAGGTTCCAGCAGCCGCGCACGTTGCGCGGGATCGGCGCCCAGTGATAGCCGAGCTTGTCGCAGCCGCTGCGCAGCACCTCGTTGTTGGCATTCGGTGGCACCGCCCAGGGCGCGACGCCCAGGCGCTGCTCCATCTTCTCGAACCAGGGCGCCATGGACGCGACGTCATGGCCTTTCACGCCATGCACTTCAGCCCAGTGGGCCAGGGTCTGTGGCGGCGTGCGGAAGCTGCTGGTCCAGTTGATCAGCGTCGTGCCGCCCACGGCCCGGCCCTGCAGTATGGTGATGGCGCCATCCTTGCTCATGCGGCCGATACCTTCCTGATAGAGGTTCGGGTAGGCCTCGGCCTCCTGCATCTTGAAGTCGTCGCTGGTCTTCAGCGGGCCTTCCTCGATCAGCAGCACCTTGTAGCCAGCGGCGCTGAGAATCTCCGCCGTGGTGCCACCGCCGGCGCCGCTACCGACGATGGCGACATCGGCTTCCAGCGTCAGGTCGTTTTCCAGGCGCGAGCCGTCGTATGTCTTCCAGCCTTTGGCCAGGCCTTGCTTGAACAAATCGGGTACAGGCATTTCACCTTCTCTTCTTGTCGTCGGGCCGTCTGTAGGGGGCGAGCTCTCGAGCTGGGTGCTTGCCCTGATCGCGGATAAATCCGCTCCTACACCAACAGCCCGTATTCCGTGGGAGCGGCTTCAGCCGCGATGCTCTCCACCCCTGGTAGGGTGGGCCGTCATACGGTGGGCGGCCCCGGATAGCCGCAATGCGCCCAGGCTTCCTGGCAGCTGTACCAGGCCATCATCACCAGTTGCAGCAGCGAGGCGTGGCCCATGCGCAGCAGGCTCAGGCTGCTGTTCTGCCAGCGGCTGAGGAAGTTGCGCACGTCATCGGCGCTGGCGTTGTCCCAACTGCCCCAAACGCCGGTCAGCGGGCCACGGGTAATGGGCAGGGCCAGCACGTCGAACAGTTGTACGGTGAGTTTCAGCATCTCCGGCGACAGGTGGGCGAGGCCGTTGTCGAGACTCTTCAGCGTGCCATCTATCGCCTGCGGCATCTGTTCGGTACTGACGGCGCCATCGAGCATCACCGGGATCAGCGCGCGCAGAAACGGCAGGTCGCTGCTGCGCAGGATCAGATAACCATTGGCCGGCGTGCTGGCCGAGCAGCCGCTGAGCGTCGCGGTCAGCCCGGCAGTGCCGAGCAGCGCCGTGCCCAGCAGGCCGACCTTGAGCAGGCTGCGCCGCGAAAGTTGCGGCGCGTCGAGAGTGGTGTCGTTCATTGTTGTTATCACCAGGCGTAGAGCGGGTGCTGACCGCGTCGATCAACGTACGAACAATTTGTAGATGAGCTTCTGGATCGCCTTGCCGTAAGGCGGGTAGATCAGCCGTGCGGCGTTGAAACGCTGCTTGATGAATACGCCCTTGGCCTTGCTGAAGGTCAGGAAACCTTCGTGACCGTGGTAGTGGCCCATGCCCGACGGGCCGACACCGCCGAACGGCATGTCGTCCTGCGCCACGTGCAGCAGGGTGTCGTTCAGGCACACGCCGCCGGAGTGGGTTTCGTGCAGCACGCGCTGCTGTTCGCCCTTGTCGTAACCGAAGTAGTACAGCGCCAGCGGGCGTGGCCGTGCGTTGACGTAGGCGAAGGCATCTTCCAGGCGGTCGTACGGGACCACCGGCAGCAGCGGGCCGAAGATCTCGTCCTGCATCAGCTTCATGTCGTCGTTGACGTCGAGTACCAGGCTCTGCGGCAGGCGCCGGCCCTGGGCCTCTGGATACAAGGGAACGATGCGCGCGCCCTTGGTCTGCGCGTCCTGCAGGTAGCCGTTGAGGCGGGCCAGCTGGCGCTCGTTGATGATCGCCGTGTAGTCCGGGTTGTCCTTGAGCTGCGGATAGAAACGCTGCACGACGTCGCGATAGGCGCTGACGAAGCCGTCGACGCGATTACGCGGCACCAGCACGTAGTCCGGCGCCACGCAGGTCTGGCCGGCGTTGAGGGTCTTGCCGAAGGCGATGCGCTCGGCGGCGTGCTCCAGCGGCACGTCGGCCGAGACGATGGCTGGCGACTTGCCGCCCAGTTCCAGTGTTACCGGGGTCAGGTTCTCCGCGGCGGCGCGCATCACGTGCTTGCCGATGCTGGTGGCGCCAGTGAACAGCAAATGGTCGAACGGCAGCTTGGAGAAGGCCATGCCGACTTCCGCCTCGCCCAGGGCGACGCTGACCAGGTCCTCGGGGAAGATGCGCGCCAGCAGGTCCTTGACCAGTTGCGAGGTGGCCGGGGTGGATTCGCTCATCTTGATCATCACCCGGTTGCCGGCGGCCAGCGCACCGGTCAGCGGGCCGACGGCGAGAAACAGCGGGTAGTTCCACGGCACGATGATGCCGACCACGCCCAGCGGCTGGTAGATGACCTTGGCTGAAGCGGGCATGAACTGCATGCCGACGCTACGCCGTGAAGGCTTCATCCACTTTCTGATGCGTTTGCTCGCGTAATGGATGCCATGCAGGCTGGGCATCAGTTCGGCGAGCAGGGTCTCGTCCACCGAGCGGTTGCTGAAGTCCTGAGAAATCGCCTCGATCAGCGCATCCTGCTGTTCGTCCAGCAACTCCTTGAGGGACTTCAACCACTGAATGCGTTGCTCGGCCGACGGCATCGGGTTGGCGGCAAAGGCGGAGCGCTGCAGGGCGAAGGTGGCGTCCAGCTGGCTGATCTGCTGTTGGCTGTGCTGCAAATAGGCGATGTCGGCGACCATTGGTTTCTCCTCGACGTTCCAGCGGGCAGGCTGTTGAAAAACTATCTGCGTTGTCATCGCTGCGTTAAAAACAGGCTCAAAATGCTCATTTACAACTTGTAAACTCCGCTTTTTCGCCTGTTTTTGCCTTGCGCTGACTGCCTCGCCGACGTTTTTAAACAGCCTGCTGGAGGCGGCTATAAGCCGCGATTAGGCTGAGCTGGATTTTTAGAGCAATTACTCTAATGTGTCAAATAGGTGCCGCGTTTCCGTCCTCGCTGCACCCTAACCAAAGGCCTGCCAGCGCTTTTGCGGCGCATTCGGGGGTAACACTCCGGCTGTTTCGCCTGTACCTTTGCCACTTTTGAAGTCGAGATCGAGCTGCGTCATGGCGCCACCCAAGACCCGCGACCGCATCGTTGCCGAGAGCCTGGCCCTGTTCAACGGCCAGGGCGAACGCAATGTCACCACGAACCACATCGCCGCACATCTGGGCATTTCGCCGGGTAATCTGTATTACCACTTCCGCAACAAGCAGGTGATCATCGCCGAGCTGTTCGCCCAGTACGAAGCGCAGGTCGACAGTTTTCTGCGTCTGCCCGAAGGTCGTGCGCTGACGGTAGAGGACAAGACCTTCTACCTGGAGGCGCTGCTGGCGGCGATGTGGCACTACCGTTTCCTGCATCGCGATCTGGAGCACCTGCTGGAATCCGACGCCGAGTTGGCTGAGCGTTATCAGGCCTTCGCCCGGCGCTGTCTGGTGCACGCGCGGGCCATCTACCAGGGCTTCGTCGATGCCGAGATCCTCAGCATGACGCCGGCGCAGATCGAGGCGCTGACCCTCAACGCCTGGATCATCATGACTTCCTGGGTGCGTTTCCTCTGCACCGCCGGGGCCAGCCCGGACGACCTCAGCCAGGACATGCTGCGCCGCGGCATCTACCAAGTGCTGGCGCTGGAGGGCGGCTATATCGCGCCTTCGACGCGTGCGGCGGTCGAGGCGCTGTACGATCGCCTGCACGTGCCGCTGGAGCAGGTACTGGGGTAAGCGGTTCGGTGTCACCGGATGCTCTGTAGCCCGGATTCATCCGGGGTACGACTTCGCGGGTCGGTAGGAGGGGCTTTTGCCGCGAGCTTTTCGCCGCTGAAGCGCCTCCCACAATCTGCAGCGACTGCCTTGCCCGGTTGCAATCCGCAATGGCCTTTGTCGCGTCTTCCCGGACTTCATCCGGGTTACTTGCCGCCCGCGTAGGAGCGGCTTCAGCCGCGATTATCCGTGGCTCGCCAGCCATTGCGGAATACGCCGCTCCAGGTAATACACTGGCTTGCGCGGGCTGCCTTCGACGAAGCCGACATGCCCGCCCTTGGCGTGCAGTTCGAACTCGGTGCCGGGGGCGAGTTCGCTGGCCTCCGGCAGGCTATGGCGGAAGATGAAGGGGTCGTCCTCCGCCTGGATGATCAGCGTGCGTGTGCGGATTTCACCCAGGTAGAAGCGGCTAGAAGCGCGGCGGTAGTAATCGTGGGCATCGGCGAAACCGTGCAGCGGCGCGGTGATGCGCCCGTCGAAGTCCCAGAAGGTGCGCATGCCGTCCAGCGGGCCGAGGCGCTCCAGTACCGACAGGCGCTCGCTCTGACCCTGTTCGGTGAATAGGCGCTGCTTGTCGTTCACGTAGGCGACCATCTCGCGCATGAAGTGCGCCTGATACACCCGTGAGAAACCCAGGCCGATGCGGTCGGCGCACTGATCCAGACGAAACGGCACCGACACCGCTACCGCGGCTTGCAGCTGGCTCTGCGCGCCGCTTTCACCCAGGTACTTGAGCAGCACGTTGCCGCCCAGCGAATAGCCGACGGCATATAGCGGCGCCATCGGCCGTTGCGCGCGCAGGTGGGCGACAGCCGAGGCCAGATCCTCGCTGGCGCCGGAATGGTAGCCGCGCGGCAGCAGGTTGGGCTCGCCGGAGCAGCCACGCCAGTTCAACGCCACGCTGGCCCAACCGCGTGCGGCCAGGGCCTGCTGCAGGCCGAGCACGTAGAGCGAGCTGGAGCTGCCGGTCAGGCCATGCAGCACCAGCACCAGCGGCGCGTGGGCGTCGTGCGGGCCGTGCCAGTCGAGGTCGAGGAAGTCGCCATCGTCCAGCCACAGCCGTTCGCGCTGGCGCTCGAGCTGCGGCGGCTTGCGGCAGAAGGGCTTCCACAGCGTCTGCAGATGCGGACCGGGGAGCCACCAGGCGGGGCGAAATTCAGTGTTCATGGTGAAGTCGGTCGTCGGCAGTAGACGTAGCCCGGATGCAATCCGGGAATGGTGGCCCTGGATTTCATCCAGGCTACGGAGCTTTCAGCGTCGGCGCTTGCGCAGTATGCGCCAAGCGCACCAGGCCAATACCAGTAACGCGACGATACGCTGATTGGTAAGTCCGATGACGATACCTTGCTGATGCTCCAACAGTATCGTGCGATTCAAATTCAGCGGAATTTCCTGCTGGCTGAGCAGCACCGGCAGCGCCAGTACGATCAGCAGCAGATAGGGCAGGTGGGCATAGATGAAGTCCTTCATCCACGCTGCCACAGCGCGTAATGCACCTGGCCGGTGTGCTTCTCACGGTGCAGGCGCCAGTTCCCCGGTAGGCCGAGGGTTGACGGGGTGGATTCGCTTTCGGTGTAGATCCAGGCGTCGTCGGCCAGCCAGCCTTGTGTTTCCAGCAAGGTGCAGGCGTCCTGTAGCAGGTCCTTGTGGAAGGGCGGGTCGAGCAGAGCGATATCGAAGCGCCGCGGTGCCGGGCGGGCCAGCAGTTGCAGGGCATCGCCGAGCTGAATCTCGCCCTCGTTGCACTGCAGCGTCGTCAAATGTCCGCGCAGCGCAGCCACCGACGCCGGGTTGAGGTCGCAGGCCAGGCCGCTGGCAGCGCCGCGCGATAAGGCCTCGAGCAGCAACGCGCCGCTGCCGGCGAAGGGGTCGAGCACGTGTGCGCCCTCCACGTAGGGCGCGAGCCAGTTGAACAGCGTTTCGCGCACCCGGTCCGGTGTCGGGCGCAGGCCCGGGCCGTCAGGGAAGGCGAAGCGCCGCGAACGCCATTGCCCACCGATGATGCGCAATTGACCCTGGCCGCCGTGGGCTTTGCCCGCGGCGGGTTTGTGTGGGGCGCGTCCGCGCATCAGTGTGGCACCGTGCTGGGCAGCTCGGCCGGGCGATCGGTCGGTGGTGGCAACTCCTTCTGCGCCACGGTCGGGCCTGCTGTGACCACCACCAGTGCATCAGGGTCGAGGTGCTTGGCCATCGCCGCCTGCACCTGCTCGGTGGTCAGGTTCTGCACGTCGCGCATGAAATCGTCCAGGTAGCTCAGCGGCAGATCGTAGAAGCCCATCGATGCCAACTGGCCGACGATGGCCGCATTGCTTGCCGTGGACAGCGGGAAGCTGCCGGCCAGCTCGCGTTTGGCGTTGTCCAGTTCCTGCTGGGTCGGGCCGTCACGCAGGTAGTCGGTCAGCAGTTGCTTGACCAGCGCCAGGGTGCCCTGGCTGAGCTCGGCGCGGGTCTGCAGATTGATCATGAATGGGCCGCGCGCCTGCATGGTCCTGAAACTGGAGTAGACGCCGTAGGTCAGGCCACGCTTCTCGCGCACCTCGCTCATCAGGCGGGTGCCGAAGCCGCCACCACCGAAGATCTGGTTGCCCAGGTACAGCGCGGCATAATCCGGATCGCTGCGGTCGATGCCGAGCTGGGCGAACATCAGATGGGTCTGGTTGGATGGGTATTCGATATGGCTGACGCCCGGCTTGGGCGTTTGCGGCTGGGCGATCTTCGCCAGCGCCGGGCCTTGTGGCAGGGCGGCGGAGAGCTGATTGGCGATGGCCTCGGCCTCGGCGCGCGACAGGTCGCCGACCAGGGCGATCACCGCATTGCCGGCCGCGTAGGCGCGAGCGTGGAAGGCCTGCAGCTGCTGACGGGTGATGGCGGGGATCGACTGCGCCGTTCCGTCGCTCGGGTGCGCATAGGGATGCTGCCCGTACAGGCGCTCGAATAGCTCCAGGCTGGCCAGCTTGCCCGGATTCTGCTTCTGGTACTCGAAGCCGGCGAGCAGCTGGTTCTTGATCCGCGCCAACGAATCGGCAGGGAAGGTGGGCTTGCCCAGTACATCGGCGAACAGCGCGAGCGCAGGTTCGCGTTGCTCCCGCGCGCTCAGGCTGCGCAGGCTGGCCACGGCCATGTCGCGGTAGGCGCCGTTGCCGAACTCGGCGCCGAGGCCCTCGAAACCGGCGGCGATGGCGCCGACGTCCTTGCCCGGCACACCTTCGTTGAGCATCGCGTTGGTCAGGGTAGCCAGGCCCGGCGCGCCGCCGTCCTGACTGCTGCCGGCGGCGAAGGTCAGGCGTAGGTCGAACATCGGCAGCTCATGGGCTTCGACGAACAGCACCCTGGCGCCCTGTGAGGTGTGCCAGCTCTGGATTTCCAGCGTACGGCGGGTCGGCGCCTTGCCGTCGAGCGCAGCCAGCGACTGCAGCTTGGCGGCATCGCCGGTCGCCGTGCTGTCGGACAGGTTGGCGCAGGCGCCCAGTGCCAGGGCGGTGGACAGGACCAGGCCGAGCAGGCCCAGGCGGCGTTGCTCAGTCTTCATGGGCGGGACTCCTCATTGCGAGACTCTTCGGGCAGAACGTGGGCGACACTCAGGCGGTCGCGAACGAAGAAGGTACGGGCGGCCTGCTGGATATCGGCCGGGGTGACGGCTTCCAGTTCGGCCAGTTCTTGGTCGATCAACTGCCAGGACAGGCCGACGGTTTCCAGTTGACCGATACCGGTGGCCTGGCTGGTGATCGAGTCGCGCTCGAATACCAGGCCGGCGATGACCTGGGCGCGTACGCGTGCCAGTTCGGCAGCGGACGGCGGGGCTTTCTTCAGTTCTTCCAGTTCGCGCCACAGGCCGGCTTCGGCCTGCTCCAGGGTCTTGCCCTTCTGCACGTTGGGCATAGCCGAGAGGATGAACAGGCTGTCGCCGCGGGTGAAGGCGTTGTACCAGACGCTGGCACCGGAAACGAGTTCCTCGCCGCGCTCCAGGCGGGTCGGCAGGCGTGCGCTGTAGCCGCCATCGAGCAGTGCGGCGGCCAGGCGCAGGGCATAGACCTGGCGCGGCGTTTGCGCAGTGGCCAGGCCCGGCACGTTAAAGCCCATGACCAGATTGGGCAGTTGGGTCTTGAGGTACAGGGTGGTGCGCCGCTCGCCCGGCGCGGCCAGTTCAAGCGGCAGCTTGGCGGTCGGAACGTCGCGACGCGGAATGTCAGCGAAGTAACGCTGCGCCTGGGTCTTGACCTCGTCCACGCTGACGTCGCCGACCACCACCAGGGTGGCGTTGTTCGGCGCGTACCACTTCTGGTACCAGGCGCGCAGTTCGTCGATGTGCATGCGCTCGAGGTCGGCCATCCAGCCGATGGTCGGGATGCTGTAGCCGCTGGCCGGGTAGGCCATGGGTTTGAAGCGCTCGAATGCCAGGGACGAGGGACGGTCGTCGGTGCGCAGACGGCGCTCCTCCTTGATCACCTCGATTTCCTTGGCGAACTCATCTGCCGGCAGTTTCAGGCTGGCGAGACGGTCGGCTTCCAGCTCCAGCGCCACGCCCAGGCGGTCGCGGGCCAGCACCTGGTAGTAGGCGGTGTAGTCGTCACTGGTGAAGGCATTTTCCTCGGCGCCCAGCTCACGCAGGATGCGCGACGCTTCGCCGGGGCCGAAATTGCGGCTGCCCTTGAACATCATGTGTTCCAGGGCGTGGGACAGGCCGGTGGAGCCGGGCGTCTCGTAGCTGGAGCCGACCTTGTACCAGATCTGCGAAACCACCACCGGCGCGCGGTGGTCCTCGCGGACGATGACCTTGAGGCCGTTGTCCAGTTCGAATTCGTGGGTGGGTTGAGCGGGAGACGCGGAGGCTGCAAGTGGCACGCAAAGGGCGCCGAACAGCAGGCCGAGGGAACGGCGGGCGATGGCATTCATTAAAAGTCTGACCTGTCGGATAGCCTGGGCGGTCGTACCGCCGGCGGGCGAAGAGGTGCTAGGATACCCCATCCTTTTCCGGGGCGGCGTGACAAGGCTTTACAGCCTGTTAGCGTCGCTCCCCTGAGATGCAAGCGACCCATGTTTGGTTCCAATGACGACAATAAGTCGCCGGCCGAGGCTGGCGCGCAGACCCCGCCTGTGACCGAAGAGAAGAAATCCCTGTTCAGCTGGTGGCGCAAGAAGCCGGCGGAAACACCTGCCGAGCCGGCTCAGCCCGCGCCCGTCGAGCCATCAGCGCCTGCGCAGGCACCTGCCGAGCCGTCGGCGCCTGAGCCTGCGCCCGAAGCCTTGCCGGCAGCCGAGCCCGCAGCCGAGCCGCCAGTGGCTGATGTCACGCCGGCTCCAGCGCCGCAGCCTGAACCGCCCATTGCCGAAGCCCCGGTAGCTGAACCCGTGGTCGTCGAGCCGACGCCAGCCGCGGTCGAACCCATCGCCGAGGTTGCCCCGGTGGCGGCTGCGCCGGCGCCCGTCGCCGCGCCGGCCACCCAGGAAAAGCCGGGCTTCTTCGCCCGTCTCAAGCAGGGCCTGTCCAAGACCAGCGCCAGTCTCGGCGAAGGCATGGCCAGCCTGTTCCTCGGCAAGAAGGCCATCGATGATGACCTGCTCGACGATCTGGAAACCCGACTGCTGACCGCCGACGTCGGTGTCGAGGCGACCACCGCCATCATCGGCAACCTGACCAAGCGCGTGGCGCGCAAGGAACTGGCCGACAGCGGCGCGCTGTACAAGGCCCTGCAGGAAGAGCTGGTCACCCTGCTCAAGCCGGTCGAGCAGCCGCTGGTGATCGACACGACCAAGCAGCCCTATGTGATCCTCGTCGTCGGCGTCAACGGTGTGGGCAAGACCACCACCATCGGCAAGCTGGCCAAGAAGCTGCAGCAAGACGGCAAGAAGGTCATGCTCGCCGCCGGCGATACCTTCCGTGCCGCTGCCGTGGAGCAGCTGCAGGTCTGGGGCGAGCGCAACAACATTGCGGTCATCGCCCAGCACACCGGCGCCGACTCGGCCTCGGTGATCTTCGATGCGGTGCAGGCCGCCAAGTCCCGTGGCATCGACGTGCTGATCGCCGATACCGCCGGGCGCCTGCACACCAAGGACAACCTGATGGAAGAGCTGAAGAAGGTCCGTCGGGTGATTGGCAAGCTGGACGAGACGGCGCCGCACGAGGTGCTGCTGGTGCTCGACGCCGGCACCGGGCAGAACGCCATCAGCCAGGCCAAGCAGTTCAACCAGACGGTGAACCTCACCGGCCTGGCGCTGACCAAACTCGACGGCACCGCCAAGGGCGGCGTCATCTTCGCCCTGGCCAAGCAGTTCGGCCTGCCGATTCGCTACATCGGTGTGGGCGAGGGTATCGATGATTTGCGTCCGTTCGAGGCGCAGGCTTTCGTCCAGGCACTGTTCGAGGAGCGTGAGCGCGGATGATCCGATTCGAGCAGGTCGCCAAGCGTTACCCCAATGGCCATGTCGGGCTGCACGAGCTGAGTTTCCGCGTTCGCCCCGGCGAATTTCTCTTCGTCACCGGCCACTCCGGTGCCGGCAAGAGCACGCTGCTGCGCCTGCTGCTGGCAATGGAGCGGCCCACCAGCGGCAAATTGCTGCTGGCCGGGCAGGACCTGTCGACCATCACCAACGCGCAGATTCCCTTCCTGCGTCGGCAGATCGGTGTGGTGTTCCAGAACCACCAACTGCTGTTCGACCGCACCGTTTACGACAACGTCGCTTTGCCGCTACAGATTCTTGGTCTGTCCAAGCCGGAGATCGCCAAGCGCGTCGGCGCCGCGCTGGAGCGCGTCAGCCTCAGCGACAAGGCCGCGCAAGCGCCGGGTGATCTGTCCACCGGTCAGCAGCAGCGCGTCGGCATCGCCCGCGCCATCGTCCACCGCCCGGCTCTGCTGCTGGCGGACGAGCCCACCGGCAACCTCGACCCGCGCCTGGCCGCCGAGATCATGGGCGTGTTCGAGGACATCAACCAGCTGGGTACCACGGTGCTGATCGCCAGCCACGACCTGGCGCTGATCGCGCGTATGCGCCAGCGCATGCTGACCCTGCAACGCGGTCGTCTGATCGGTGACGGGGAGGCTGCCTGATGAGCGCATCGAAGATGCCCACGCCGCAACCGGCCGAACGTGTCGGCGCGGCGCCGCGCAACAAGGTGGTGGACGGCCCGGCTGACGAACCGGATTTCCGCACGCTGTTCCACGCCTGGCTGGAAAGTCACCGCGCCAGCCTGGTAGACAGCCTGCGCCGCCTGGCGCGCCAGCCCATTGGCAGCTTCTTCACCTGCTGGGTGATGGCCGTGGCGCTGAGCCTGCCCATGGGCCTGTCGCTGCTGCTGGACAACGTCGAGAAGCTCGGCGGCTCCTGGCAGCGTGCCGCGCAGATTTCTCTGTTTCTCGACATGTCCGCCGGTGAGCGTGACGGCCAGGCGCTGCGCGAGCAGATCGCGGCGATGGATGACGTGGCCGATGCCGAGTGGATCAGCCGCGAGCAGGCGCTGGAAGAATTCCAGCAACTGTCCGGCCTGGGCCAGGCGCTCAAGGAACTGCCGGAGAACCCGCTGCCAGGCGTGGTCCTGGTCACGCCCAAGGAAGTCGACAAGGCCAAGCTCGAAGCCCTGCGCCAGCGCCTGGCGGAGCTGCCCAAGGTGGAGCAGGCGCAGCTCGATCTGGTCTGGGTCGAGCGTCTCACGGCCATCCTCAAGCTGGGCGATCGCTTCGTCTTCGGCCTCAGTCTGCTGCTGATCCTGGCGCTGCTGCTGGTGATCGGTAATACCATCCGCCTGCACATCGAGAATCGCCGCGCTGAGATCGAGGTGATCAAACTGGTAGGTGGAACCGATGGCTACGTGCGGCGTCCTTTCTTGTATATGGGCGCATTGTACGGTTTCGGCGCCGGCATCTTCGCCTGGTTGCTGTTGGCCTTCGGGCTGGATTGGCTGAACGATGCTGTAGTACGTTTGGCCGGCCTCTACGGTAGCGATTTCGCCCTGGGTGGCGTACCTTCGGCCGACGGTTTTTCGCTGCTGCTCGGCGCCGTGCTGTTGGGCTATATTGGCGCCTGGCTGGCGGTGGCGCGTCACCTGAACGAACTTGCTCCCCGCTAGGGCGCTGTTCGGCGAGGCTGAACGCAAGCTGACAAGTCATTGTTTTGGTTGATATTGACTATCTGATAGGGAACTTATCCACAGGCTCTTTATCAGATAGCGCAGTGCTACACTGCACGAGTTTCGTGAATCGGAGGATTCGAATGTCCACTTCCTTGCAACCTGTTCATGCCCTTGTTCCAGGCGCCAACCTGGAAGCGTACGTGCATGCGGTTAACAGCATTCCGCTGCTGACGCCCGAGCAGGAGCGTGAACTGGCCGAAAATCTCTACTATCAGCAGGATCTCGATGCCGCCCGCCAGATGGTGCTGGCTCACCTGCGTTTCGTCGTGCATATCGCGCGCAGCTATTCCGGCTATGGCCTGGCCCAGGCTGACCTGATTCAGGAAGGCAACGTCGGCCTGATGAAGGCGGTCAAGCGCTTCAACCCGGAGATGGGTGTGCGTCTGGTGTCCTTCGCCGTGCACTGGATTCGTGCGGAAATCCACGAGTTCATCCTGAAGAACTGGCGCATCGTCAAAGTGGCCACCACCAAGGCGCAGCGCAAACTGTTCTTCAACCTGCGCAGCCAGAAGAAGCGTCTGGCCTGGCTGAACAACGACGAAGTCACCGCCGTAGCCGAAAGCCTGGGCGTCGAGCCGCACGAAGTGCGCGAAATGGAAAGCCGCCTGACCGGCCAGGACATGGCCTTCGACCCGGCAGCCGATGCCGACGACGACAGCGCCTTCCAGTCGCCCGCGCATTACCTGGAAGATCACCGCTACGACCCGGCTCGCCAGCTCGAGGATGCCGACTGGAGCGACAGCTCCAGCAGCAACCTGCACGAAGCGCTGGAAAGCCTGGACGAGCGCAGCCGCGACATTCTCCACCAGCGCTGGCTGGCCGAAGAGAAGGCGACGCTGCACGACCTGGCCGCCAAGTACAACGTGTCGGCTGAGCGTATTCGTCAGCTCGAGAAGAACGCGATGAACAAGCTCAAGGGCTGTATCGCCGCCTGAGTCTGCCGTAACCCGAAAAGCCGCACCCTGGTGCGGCTTTTTTTTTGCTATCTGGAGCAACCGCCTTGAACAAAGCCCCGCTGAAAGCGCAGCACTGGCTGATATTCGCGATCGTTGCCGTGCTGTTCTTCGCCTGGGGCGCCTGGCTGATGCGCAGCAGCGAGGTTCAGCCGGTGGCCAATCTGCAGCAGTGGCGCAATGCGCTGTTGCAGCCGCTGGCCGAAGATGGGCTGACGCTGCGTGATGTGCAGGCGCTGGCCCCGGGCGAGCTGTGGCTGGAGCCGCGCCTGGACGGCGCACGGCTGACCTATCGAACGACGCTCGAAGGGGAGGAGGGCGAGTGGTCGCTGCAGGCTGAACTGGCCTTGAGCAAGAATCAGCGCGACAGCCTGATGGTGGCGCAGGGTCTGAAGGCAGGCGATGCGGAGTTAGCGCTGGATGAGTCGCTGACCGAGCAGATGGCCACATTTCCCATCGCCAGTCTCAATCTGAGTGCCCCGCAAGCGCTGGCCAGCGAACGCCTGGCCGCCAGCCTCGGGCAGCCGCGTCTGACCCTGGAGTTGGCCGACGGCCAGGCCTGGGTCTATCCACAATGGGGTTTGACCGTGCATCTGCACGGCGAGGACGTTGAACTGCTGCATGCGGTGCCGCGCAAGGCGTTTCGCGCTACTCGCTAGCTTACAGCCAGCGTGGCCACCAATCGGGGCGCTGCGGCTTGAGCTGGTTGAGGTAGTGGCTGCCGCCGAGCTGGTTCATCTGCTGGCGAATCCAGGCCGCGCGGCGGATCACATAGCCATTCGGACGGCCTGCGCTCCAGCGCAGCGGGTTGGGCAGCACGGCGGCCAGCTGGCTGGCCTGCTGGCGATTGAGGTACGGCGCGCCGACGCTGAAGTGATGCTGCGCGGCGGCTTCGGCGCCGAAGATGCCGTCGCCCCATTCGACGCTGTTCAGATAGACCTCGAGGATGCGCTCCTTCGGCCAGAGCAGTTCGATCAGCGCGGTGAACCAGGCTTCCAGCCCTTTGCGCAGCCAGCTGCGCCCGGACCAGAGAAACAGGTTTTTCGCCACCTGCTGGCTCAGAGTACTGGCGCCACGCAGCGAGCCGCCGCTCTGGTTGTGCGCCAGCGCTGCCTGAATCGCGCCGACGTCGAAGCCCCAGTGCTCGGCGAACTTCTGGTCTTCGGCGGCTATCACCGCCATCTTCAGGTGGTCCGGCAGTTCGTTCCAGGGGCGCCATTGGCGCTTCAGCTCAATGGACTGTGAGCTGCCCCAGGATTCGATTTTGCGTTCGATCATCAGCGCCGTGCCGGGTGGCGGTACCCAGCGCAGCACGAGCACCAGCAGGGCGCTGGCCAGCATCAGCCAGAGCAGCAGTTTCAGCAGGCGGCGGGTCAGGGCTCGGAGCATGGGGTCTCGCAATGATTGGGCGTGGCGCTATTAAAACAAAAAATCGCCGGGAGCGATTTTTGACGTCGGCTCTGCCGACGGCCCGAAGGGTTGCTGCCAGGGATGGCAGGCAACCAAAAGCTGAAGAAATATCCGTCTGATGATCAGGTGTGACAATAACGACCCCCTTGCCGGCGGCCTGAGTAATTAAACTGCGTCAGGTCGATCCCTTCTGGAGGTTCCATGGCCCGTCTCTGGCTGCTGTTATCCGCTTTCGCCGGCTTTACCGGCGTCGCTCTGGGCGCCTTTGCCGCTCACGGTCTGAAACACAGGCTGACGCCCGAGTATCTGGCTGTATTCCAGACCGGCACGCACTATCAGCTGATCCACGCGCTGGCCCTGTTCGGCGTCGGTCTGCTGGCGTTGCACATGCCCGGACGACTGGTGAACCTGGCTGGCGGCGCCTTCGCCTTGGGTATCCTGCTGTTCTCCGGCAGCCTCTATCTCTTGACCCTCAGCGGCATCGGCAAGCTTGGCATCATTACCCCGTTCGGGGGCGTCGCCTTCCTGATCGGCTGGCTGTGCCTGGGGCTGGCGGCGTGGAAAATGACCTGACCCTGGCGTCAGAAATGAGGACCAATGGCGTCTTTTAGCCTTGGTCGCGACAGCCTATCGGGCTAGAATGCCGGCCCTCTTCCTAGTTGTGACCGAGTCGTCATGCGTATCCAGTTGAATGGTGAACCCTTCGAACTGCCGGATAACCAGAGCGTCGCCGACCTGTTGGTTCGCCTCGACCTGACCGGGCGCCGTGTGGCGGTCGAGCTCAATCTGGACATCGTTCCACGCAGCCAGCACGACAGCACCCAGCTCGCCGAGGGCGATCAGGTGGAAGTGGTGCACGCCATCGGCGGCGGTTGACTTCACGAGGAGTATTCCATGAGCCAAGTTCGCAGCGACAAGCCCTTCACCCTGGCCGGTCGTACGTTCCAGTCGCGCCTGCTGGTCGGTACCGGCAAGTACAAGGATATGGACGAGACCCGTGACGCTATCGCCGCTTCCGGCGCCGAGATCGTCACCGTGGCGGTGCGCCGCACCAATATCGGCCAGAACCCGGGTGAGCCGAACCTGCTCGACGTGATCAGCCCGGACAAGTACACCATCCTGCCCAATACCGCCGGCTGCTACGACGCCGTCGAGGCCGTGCGTACCTGCCGCCTGGCGCGTGAGCTGCTCGACGGCCACAACCTGGTCAAGCTGGAAGTACTGGCCGACCAGAAGACCCTGTTCCCCAACGTCATCGAGACCATCAAGGCCGCCGAAGTGCTGGTCAAGGACGGTTTCGACGTCATGGTGTACACCAGCGACGACCCCATCATCGCCCGTCAGCTGGCCGAAATCGGCTGCATCGCGGTGATGCCGCTGGCCGGCCTGATCGGTTCGGGCCTGGGTATCTGCAACCCGTACAACCTGCGCATCATCCTCGAGGAATCGAAGGTGCCCGTGCTGGTCGACGCCGGCGTGGGCACGGCCTCCGACGCCACCATCGCCATGGAGTTGGGCTGCGAAGCGGTGCTGATGAACAGCGCCATCGCCGAAGCGCAGGATCCGGTGCTCATGGCCCGCGCCATGCAGCACGCCGTCGAGGCCGGGCGCCTGGCCTACCTGGCCGGCCGCATGCCGAAGAAACTCTATGCCAGCGCCTCTTCGCCGCTGACTGGCCTGATCAATTAAGGATGACGATTGGCTGCGGACCGGCTCGCCGGCCCGCCAAGTCGTAAAACACCCTACAAGAGCACAGCATGACCGATAGCCAACAGCCCGAACTGACCGAAGACGGTCGCCAGCGCCGTACCATCAAGAGCTTCGTGATGCGTGCCGGGCGCATGACCGAAGGTCAGCAGCGCGGCATCGACAAGGGCTGGCCGCTGTTCGGCCTTGAACTCGAAGATGGCCCGCGCGATTTCGATCAGGTGTTCGGGCGCAGCGCGCCGCGCACCTTCGAAATCGGTTTCGGCATGGGCCACTCCACCCTGGAGATGGCCGCTGCCGCGCCCGAGCAGGACTTCATTGGCGTCGAGGTACACAAGCCGGGCGTGGGTGCCTTGCTCAATGGCGCGATGACGCAGAACCTGAGCAATATCCGCGTGTACAGCTGCGATGCGCTGGAAGTGCTGCGTGACTGCGTTGCCGATGCCAGCCTGGATCGCGTGCTGCTGTTCTTCCCTGATCCCTGGCACAAGTCGCGCCACCACAAACGCCGCATCGTGCAGCCGGCTTTCGCCGAGCTGGTGCGCAGCAAGCTGAAGATCGGCGGCGTGCTGCATATGGCCACCGACTGGGAAAATTACGCCGAGCACATGCTCGAGGTGATGAACGTCGCGCCGGGTTATCGCAACCTTGCTGCAGATGGCACCTATGTGCCGCGCCCAGAAGAGCGCCCGGTGACCAAGTTCGAACGCCGCGGCGAGCGTCTTGGCCATGGTGTATGGGACCTCAAGTTCCAGCGCCAGGAATGATGACCGGGCGACCCTGGTCGATCAGGATCGCCCCACGCTTAGAACCGGCAGGATGCACGATCAGATCGGGATAACCCGGCGGCCAGGACGGCACCTCACCTCAGAACCTGTTCATGATCCGCTGCGCGTGGGCGCTCGCGAGCTCGTGAGGCAGGCTCTCATCACACAACAACGATAAACGCGTCTGCAAGGCGTGTAGATATTGGCGACGTCGCTGCCATGGCGTCGCAAGGAGAGCATTGTGTTGAGATCGGTTTCCATTCTTCTACTGACCGCCCTGGCCTTTCAGGCTCAGGCCAAGGTCGATGCCAGCCAGGCTGCGCGCCTGGAGCAGGACCTGACCCCGTTGGGCGGTGAGCGTGCGGGCAATGCTGCCGGTACCATTCCGGCCTGGACAGGCGGCCAAGCGACACCGCCAGCCGGTTACCAGCCGGGCATGCACCACCCGGACCCCTTCGCGGACGACAAGCTGCTGTATCGCGTCGACAGCCAGAACCTGGCGCAATACGAGCAGCAATTGCCGGTCGGCCTCAAGACCCTGCTGCAGCAGTACCCCAGCTTCTACCTGCGGGTCTTCCCGACTCGCCGCAGCGCGGCGGCTCCGCAGCGTATCTACGACGCGACCCGTTTCAACGCGCTGAATGCCGAACTGATCTCTGGCGGCAATGGTGTGCAGGGCGCGGCGGCCGGCGTGCCGTTCCCCATGCCGCAGAACGGCCAGGAAGCCATCTGGAACCACATCATGCGCTACCGTGGCGACCAGATCAGCATGGCCACCAACCAGGCGGCGGTACTCGCCAATGGCAGCTACAACCTGCTCAAGCTCGAGCGCGACATCTATTTCCTCTACGGCCGTGAAGGCGTTGCCCCGCAGGATCTGGACAACACCTTGTTCTTCTACAAGTACAAGGTCGTGGCGCCGGCCAAACTGGCTGGCTCGGCACTGGTGGTGCAGGAAACGCTCGATCAGGTGCTGGCCATCCGCAAGGCCTGGCGCTTCAACCGCGGCGAGCGCCGTGTGCGTCGCCTGCCGATGCTCGCCTATGACACCCTGCAGCCCGATACCAACGGCATGGCCACCGCCGACCAGGTGGACGCCTACAACGGCGCCCCGGACCGCTATGAATGGCAGCTGTTGGGCAAGCGCGAGATGCTGGTGCCCTACAACAGCTACGCGGTTCACCAGCAGGGCATTCCGTACGCCGATATCCTCCAGGCCAAGCACATCAACCCCGAACTGCTGCGCTACGAGCTGCACCGCGTCTGGGTGGTCGAGGCGGACCTGCGCACCGGCTTCAGCCACCCGTACGGCAAACGCCGCTTTTATCTGGACGAAGACAGCTGGCAGATCCTCGCCGTCGATCTGTATGACCGCAGCGGCAACCTGGTCGGCCTGCAGGAAGCGCATCCGATCAGCTACTACGATGCGCCGATGTTCGGCTCGACCCTGGAGACCATCTATGACCTCAAGGGCGGCCGCTACTTCGCTGACGGCCTGGACAACAACGAGAAGATGTACGACTTCAACGCCCGGCTGAGCCCGCGCGACTTCACCCCGCAGGCGTTGCGCCGCGAAGGCAACTGAGCCGCATCATCCGCGCGACCAGCGCATCGCCAGCTGCGGCTGCCGCTCGCGCACTACAGCATTATCGCGGACAAGTCCGCTTCCACAGAAGGTCGGCGCGCGCAGCGCCGGCACAACTGTTCTTGTGGGAGCGGACTCGTCCGCGAAGCCTTTCGTCCTGGATGACGACTACATGCAGCGGCACGGTCCGTCCGGCCGTTGGCGCGATAGACGCCCAGCTCGAAGTTGTCGTGCCTGCGCATGTGACGACCTGCTTGGTGCATTGAGCGGAAACGCCACGTATAGTCACGCTCGGATCTAAGAAACCGCTCTAAATCGATACTTTCAGCGTTTCTGCGCATCTTCGGTTTCAATTTTTCCGGCGCGTGGTCGCTTATTACCCGCGTATGCCCGTTAGCACTACCCAGGTTCTCGGGCACCCCAAACTGTTTCCAGATTCCGGTGATAACGCCCTGCGCGGAAAGCTTGTCCACAGGCTTCTGCTCTTTTGGCCCATCGCTGCGCACGGATCTGGCTTTCAACGGCGGTTGGCCAGCCCAGCCCGCCATCGATGGAGTCCTTCGCATGAACATCAAGGATTTGCCGCTGCGCCTGAAGATCACCCTGACGGCGGCGGCGCTGTTATCGCTGGTCAGCATCACGCTGATCTGGCAGAGCGTTTCCTCTCTCGACAGGACGGTCAACGACACCCTGCAGCGGGACATCGACGGCTTCGCCCAGTCGGTTTCGGTCAACCTCGGCAACTGGATGCACGACCGCATCAACGCTGTGAAAACCACCTCGACCAGCCTGGTGCAGCAGCCGCAAATCGCTCCGCACATCCTGCTGCAGCAGACCTGGGCGACCTTCGCCTTCAACATCACCTACATCGGCACCAACGATGGCCGGATGCTGCAGAACGACCCGAGCGTGATCCTGAAGAACTACGATCCGCGTCAGCGCGGTTGGTACCAGGGCGCCGAGAAGAACAACGACGTGTTCATCAGCGATCCTTACGTCTCGCTCACCGATGGCGCCTACGTGGTGACCATCGCCTACCCGGCGCGCCGCGACGGTTCGTTGATCGGAGTAGTCGGCGCCAACCTGACGCTCGATACGCTGACCGAGACCATCGGCAAATTGAGCATTCCCGGCGACGGCTACGCACTGCTGATCGACCAGAGCGGGCAGATGATCGCGCATCCGGACAAGGACTGGCGCACCAAGTCGGCCTCCGATTTTTCGCCGACGCTGGGCGGCGAGCAGCTCAAGGCGCTGGTGCAACAGCGCCGCCTGGCCGAGGCCGATGTGGCCGGTACCGAGAGCCTGCTGTTCGCGGTCGAGATTCCCAACACGCGCTGGACCTTCGTGATGGTCATGGACAAGGCCAAGGTGCTCGCTCCGGTGCGTCACCAGCTGTTCGTGCAACTGGTCATCGGCACCGGCATGCTGGTCGTTGCCATTCTGGTGCTGGCGTTGCTCGGCCGCGTGCTGTTCCGCGACCTGGAGCAGATTCGCCGCAACCTCAACGCCATCGCCGCCGGTAACGGCGACCTGACCCAGCGCCTGCCGGTCAATTCCAACGACGAGATCGGCCAGCTGTCGAGCAGTTTCAACCGCTTCATCGACCAGTTGCACGGCATCATCTCGCGCCTGCGCGATGTCGCCGTGGCGCTGAGCAGCGAGTCCGGGCAGGTGGCGCAGGATGCCGATGCACAGAACCAGCGCGTGCAGCAGCACCAGTCCGAGCTGCATCTGGTGGCCACCGCGGTGACGCAGATGGCGTCCGCTACCCAGGAAATCTCGCGTAACGCCGAAACCGCTTCCGGCCAGGCCGTGGACTCGGTCAGTCTCAGCGTGGAAGGTCGCCGCCAGGTGGAGCGCAGTCAGGAGTCCATCTCGTTGCTGGCCGAGGAGGTCGAAGGCGCCGGGCGCATCATCGACGAGCTGCACCGTCACTCCAACGAGATCAGCTCGATTCTCTCCACCATCGCCAGCATTGCCGACCAGACCAACCTGCTCGCGCTCAACGCGGCCATCGAGGCGGCGCGTGCCGGCGAGCACGGCCGCGGCTTCTCGGTGGTGGCCGACGAGGTGCGGGTGCTGTCCAAGCGCACCCACGAGTCGACCCGCGAGATCGAGGCGATGATCCAGGTGCTGCAGGACGCTACCCGTCAGGCGGTTGGCGTGATGGACAATGCCGGCACCAAGGCCTCGCAGAGCGTCACCGATGCTCAGGCGGCCAGCGATCTGCTGCAGCGCATCACCGAGGCGGTCGGGCAGATCAACGACATGGCCGCGCAGATCGCATCGGCGGCCGAGGAGCAGGCCAGTGTGACCGTCGAGGTCAACCGCAACACCGAGAACATCCGCAGCATGGGCGATCAGATGTCGCAGAGCAGCCACGCTGCCTCGGCGGCAGCCTCCAATCTGCAGGCGCTCGGCCGGCAAATCGGCGACGAGGTTTCCAAGTTCGTGCTGTAAGGCGGCTGCGCTAGCCGCCGTAGGAGCGGCTTCAGCCGCGAAACTGTCGAGAGCAATCGCGGCTGAAGCGGAATACCGCCCAGCCGCTCCTGCAAGAAGATCGAGTGCAAAGAAAACGCCGCGACTCCGGTAAGGAGCGCGGCGTTTTTCATTTCAGCCCGCGATGCGGCGGCCCAGCGTCTAATTCCTGTCGGCCATGATGCCGATCACCACGAAGATCAGGATCAGCACCGGCGCCAGGGTGAAGTTGTTGAAATGCGCCAGGCCCTTGGCCAGCCAGGGCGTGAGGAAGACGATCGCCAGGCCGTAGCCGACCGCGCAGAACACCACGAACAGCAGGGTGCGCAGCACGAAGTTGAGGTTGCCGATGGTGCGCTGGACCCAGGCGTTGATGGCCGGGCCGAACAGCACCAGCAAGGTCGCCATGATAGCCAGGGAAATATCGCTGAGGTGGCTGCGGCTCCAGCGCGACAGGGTGACGATCAGATCCAGTAGCAGATCCATTGGGGCTCCTTGGAAAGCGTAACGGTCAGCGCAGGGCATCTCGGGATGCGCGAGCGAAGCGCCTAAGCCTAACGGATTGTGCTTGCGCTGTGGGTGACCTAGGCCAGGAACAGCTGCAACAGGTCGTTGAGGAACAATTGTCCCTTGGCAGTGGCTACCAGACGGGCCGGATCGGCCTGCAGCAGCCCCTGGCGTTCGGCTTCGCGACGGGCCTGTTCGAGTTGCTGCAGCGGCAGGCCGGTGCGTTGGCTGAACAGTTCGGCGGGCGCGCCATCGGTCAGGCGCAGCACGTTCATCAGGAACTCGAAGGGCAGCTCTTCGGCTTCGAGGGCACGCTCGCCGGCCTGGAAGGCTTTGCTGCGGTCCAGATAATCCTTGGGCAGGCGGGTTTTCCAGGTGCGCAGGATGCGTCCGTCCGGTGTGCTCAGCTTGGCGTGGGCGCCGGCGCCGATGCCGAGAAAGTCGCCGAAGGTCCAGTAGTTGAGGTTATGCCGCGCCCGCTTGCCTGGCTGGGCGTAGGCCGACACCTCGTACTGCGCGTAACCCTCTGCAGCGAGCAGGGCCTGGCCGGCTTCCTGGATGTCCCACAGCAGATCGTCTTCCGGCAGCACCGGCGGCTGGCTCCAGAACACCGTGTTCGGCTCCATGGTCAGCTGGTACCAGGACAAGTGCGTGGGTGCCTGAGCGATGGCCGTGCGCAGGTCGAAGAGGGCATCCTCGATGCTCTGCTCGGGTAGGCCGTGCATCAGGTCGAGGTTGAAGTTGTCGAAGCCGGCGGCGCGCGCCATATCGGCAGCCCGCACGGCCTCGTTGCCATCGTGGATGCGCCCCAGCGCCTTGAGCTTGGCCTCCTGAAAGCTCTGCACGCCGATGGACAGGCGATTGATGCCCAGCGCCCGGTAGCCCTTGAACTTGGCCTGCTCGAAGGTGCCGGGGTTGGCTTCCAGGGTGATCTCGATATCCGGCGCGAAGGCCACGCGGCGTTCGACGCCTGCCAGCAGGCGGCCCAGGGCGCGGTCTGAGAATAGACTCGGCGTGCCGCCACCGAAGAAGATCGAGGTCAGTGGTCGGCCATGGACGTGCTGCAGGTCGATATCGAGGTCGGCGAGCAGGGCGTCGACGTATTCCTCTTCAGGCAGCGTCGGCCCGGCGGCGTGGGAGTTGAAGTCGCAATACGGGCATTTGCGCACGCACCACGGGATGTGGATGTAGAGCGCCAGGGGCGGGAGCAGGAACTTCCCGCCAGCGGTATCGCTCATGCCAGCCCCAGGCGCTGCTTGAGCAGGGCCATGGCGCGGGCGCGGTGGCTGATGCGGTTCTTCTGCTCGGGCGGCATCTCGGCGCTGGAGCATTGGCCTTCCGGCACCCAGAACAGCGGGTCGTAGCCGAAGCCGTGTTCGCCACGGGCTTCGTGCAGGATGCTGCCGTGCCACAGGCCTTCACAGAGAATCGGCAGCGGGTCGTCGGCGTGTCGCACCAGCGCCAGGGCGCAGACGAACTGGGCGCCGCGCTCGGTGTCCGGCACGTCTTTCAGGGCAGCGAGCAGCTTGGCGTTGTTCGCCGCATCGCCCTGGCCATCGGCATAGCGCGCCGAGTAGATGCCGGGGGCACCGCCGAGGAAGTCCACCGCCAGGCCCGAGTCGTCGGCCAGAGCCGGCAGGCCGGAGATACGCGCGGCGTTGCGCGCCTTGAGGATGGCGTTCTCGACGAACGACAGGCCGGTTTCTTCCGGCTCGACCTGGCTGAACTCACCGATCGAACGCACGCGCACCGTGTCGCCGAGCATGGCCTGCAGCTCCTTGAGCTTGCCGGCGTTATGGCTGGCCAGGACCAATTCTTTGAAATTAGTCATCCGGGAACATTTCCTGGTTGAAGGTGATGCGATGTGCGTCGTCGCCCTGGCGCACGTTGAGCGTGAAGCTGAGCATTTCGCGGGTCTTGAACGGGAACTGCGCCAGGTAATAGATGGCCTCGCCTTCGGTGACCTGGCGGAAGGTCAGCGTGGTGCTCTTGCCCAGCAAATCCTTCACCTCACCGCCCACTACCGCCATGCTGGGCTTGCCGGTCTTGAGCACGGCGACATTGATCACGCCCTGGGTCTTGCTGCGCACCAGGCCGGCGGCGCTGGCGATATCCGGCTGGATGAAGCTGGAATTGAACACACTGTAGTGCACGTCAAGGTCACCGAAGCTCTGCTTGCGCTCGGCGGCGGCCGGCAGGGCCAGGCACAGGGCGATCAGGAAGGGGATGATGCGGCGCATGATGCTCTCCTAGTTCAGACCGCGACGCGGTGGGCGGACAGGTCCGCGCCGCTGATGCGGTAGATGCCGATCTCGCCCAGCAGGTTGGGCCAGATGCGGCTGGCGATGCCGTGGCGATGGTCACGGTCCACCGCCAGGCGTTCTTCCACACGGGCACCCTGGGCGTGGCACAGGCGCTCGAAGTCCTCGAAGGTGCAGAAGTGGATGTTCGGCGTGTTGTACCAGGTGTAGGGCAGGAAGTCCGACACCGGCATGCGACCTTTTGTCGTCAGGTACCAGCGGCAGCGCCAGTGGCCGAAGTTGGGGAAGGTGATGATGCAGGTCTTGCCGACGCGCAGCATCTCGGCCATCACCCTGTCCGGGTAGTGCAGCGCCTGCAGCGACTGGGTCATGACCACCACGTCGAAACTGTTGCTGGCGAAGTTGCCCAGGCCCAGGTCGAGGTTCTGCTCGATGACGTTGACGCCGCGCTCGATGCACAGGGCGATCTTGTCCGGGTCGATTTCCAGGCCGTAGCCGGAAACCTGCTTGTTGTCGCGCAGCCAGGCGAGCAGTTCGCCGTCGCCGCAGCCCAGGTCGAGCACACGGCTGCCCGGGGCGATCCATTCCTGGATGATGTCCAGATCCGCTCGCATGCTCATACCTCGATTCGCTTCATGTAGCTGCCGAATGCCTGCAGGTAGCGCGGGATCGGCATGAGGAAGGCGTCGTGGCCCTGCGGTGCGTCGATCTCCAGGTAGCAGACGTTCTTCTTCGCCGCTGTCAGCGCGTCGACGATCTCCCGCGAGCGGGCAGGGGAGAAACGCCAGTCAGTGGTGAAGGACATCAGGCAGAAGTCCGCCTTGGCCACGGCCAGGGTCTTGGCCAGATCGCCGTCGTGGGCGGCGGCCGGGTCGAAGTAGTCCAGCGCCTTGGTCATCAGCAGGTAGGTATTGGCGTCGAAGCGCCCGGAGAACTCCTCGCCCTGATAGCGCAGATAGCTTTCCACCTGGAACTCGACGCTGTGGAAGTCGTAGTTGAGCTTTTCGCTCTTCAGACCGCGGCCGAATTTCTCGCCCATGGCGTCATCGGACAGGTAGGTGATGTGGCCGACCATGCGCGCCAGCATCAGGCCGCGCTTGGGGATCACGCCCTGTTCCTGGAAATGTCCGCCATGGAATTCCGGGTCGGTGAGAATCGCCTGGCGCGCCACTTCGTTGAAGGCGATGTTCTGCGCCGACAGCTTGGGCGCCGAGGCGATGGCCAGACAGTGACGCACGCGCTCGGGGTAGCTGATGGTCCACTGCATGGCCTGCATGCCGCCGAGGCTGCCGCCGATCACCGCGGCCCATTGCTCGATGCCGAGCACATCGGCCAGGCGCGCCTGGCTGTGTACCCAGTCTTCGACTGTCATCACTGGGAAATCGGCGCCGTAGGACTTGCCGGTCGCCGGGTTGGTACTGCTCGGGCCGGTGGAGCCGTTGCAGCCGCCGAGGTTGTTGAGGCTGACGACGAAGAACTTGTTGGTGTCGATCGGCTTGCCAGGGCCGATGCAGCTGTCCCACCAGCCGGGTTTGCGATCATCCGGGCTGTGGTAGCCGGCGGCGTGATGATGGCCGGACAGGGCATGGCAGATCAGCACGGCATTGCTGCGTGCGGCATTCAGCTCGCCATAGGTTTCGACGACCAGTTCGTACTCGGCCAGGCTGCGCCCGCAGGCCAGCGCCAGGGGTTCGCTGAAACGGAACACCTGGGGGCTGACCAGGCCGACGGAATCTTCGGGAAAGGCAGTGGGCATGAAGGCGCTGCTAATGAATCGGAGGAGGGCGCCAGTCTAAAGAGCACCGACCCGAGCGGCAAGCGAGCGGTCTGGTCTCCCCTCTCCCGCTTGCGGGAGAGGGCGTGCATGAGAGTAGGATTTACAGGCTTTGTTGCCGCGCCGCCACCGGCAGGCTGACCACCTTGCCCTGGCGCTGCACCGGCGCCGGCATGCGCAGCACGCGGAGCATGTCGCTGGCCTGGGCCAGTTGCTGCTCCAGCTCTTCCTGGTAGCGCGCCAGTTGCAGGCTGCGCTTGCGTGTCTGCTGGGTTTCCTGTGCCAGTGCCTTGAGGCGCAGCATGTGGCTTTCCAGCATCTGCTTGTGTTCGAGGGTGTGCTGCATCAGCGGCATCAGGGCGTCGGCAGCCCATTGCTCGGCGTCCAGGCGCAGGCGCTGGTGCAGGCCGATCACTTCCTGCGCCAGGGTGGCGAAGAAGCGCCGGGTCAGGCTGCGTTGTTCGGTGAGCAACGTCTTCACGTGCAGGCGGAACTGATCGCCCTTGTCCTGCAGTTTCTTCAGCTCGCGCAGGTAGCGCTGGATCTTGAACTGCGGCGCGTCGACGCCGCCCAGCGGGCTTTCTTCGTTATGCCGGCGATAGATGGCGGCGACCATCTTGTTGGCCATCTCCGCTTCGTGCTCAAGGTTGTGCAGGTCCTGCTCGACGGCGCGGAAGAAATGCAGGATGGCCTGGTTGATGCCAAGGGTGGTCCAACTGCCGGTGAGGTTGCGACGCACCTCGTTCAGGTGTTGCTCCAGACGCTCGGCGCGTGCGGCGTGGCGCAGCAACTGGCCCTGGCGCTGCAACAGGCGCTGATTGGTCTTCAGGCCGAGCAGGCGCTTGTGGTGCTGGTTGTGGTCTTCCTTGGTCTTGGCGGTCAGCTCGAACAGCAACTGGCCGTTGTCCTGCTGATGGCTACCGAGCAGGGCCAGCTGTTCGCCGACCTTTTCCAGGCGCAGGTTGAGCACGTGCTGGCTGTTGTTTATCAGTGCCAGGACCTGGCGCACCACGTGGTCTTCGATCAGGCGCTCCTTCTGCGCGACGATGCGCTCGCACAGCAGGTTCTCCAGGTCAGTCATCTGGCTGCGGGCCAGCAGCTCCTCATCCTTGCGGACCTTGGCCAGCAGCGCCTGCTTGGCCGACAGCGGCAGTACGTCCTGCTTGGCGATGCCCAACTGCTTGGCGGTGGCGCTCTGAATCTGGCTGATGGCGTTCTGCACGAAGGTCTCGCCGGCCAGGTCGTCCCAGAGCACGTCGATCTTGTTCAGCACGGCGAACAGGCAGGTCTGGGTGTCTTCATCGAGCTGACGAATGTGCTGCTGCCAGATGCTCATGTCGCTCGCGGTTACGCCGGTATCGGCGGCCAGCAGGAAGATGATCGCCTGCGCGTTGGGCAGCATCGACAGGGTCAGCTCCGGCTCGCTGCCCAGGGCGTTGAGGCCCGGTGTGTCGAGAATACGCAGGCCCTGGCGCAGCAGAGGGTGATCGAAGTTGACCATGGCGTGGCGCCAGGCCGGCACCAGCACCTGGCCGCGCTTGCCGGTGCCTTCGAGCATATCCGGGTGGAAGCCGAGCTGAATCGCCTGCTCCACCGGCATGGGTTTGGTCTTGGCGACCTGGCTGAAGGCCAGCGCCATGTTGGCCGGGTCGCTGGTATCCAGCGGGATGTTCACCCAGTGCCGTGGAATGCGTTTGAACTGCGCGACGCTGGCCGAGGCGGTGCGGGTCTCGATCGGCAGCAGACGAATGTAGGGGCGTTCCGAGCGCGGGTCGAAGAACAGCTCGGTGGGGCACATGGTGGTGCGCCCGGCATGCGAGGGCAGCATGCGCTGGCCGTATTCGGAGAAGAACAGGCTGTTGATCAGCTCGGTCTTGCCGCGCGAGAACTCGCCGACGAAGGCCAGGGTGATGTGATCGGTACGCAGGATCTTCAGCGCGCGTTCGAGCTTGGCCTGAACCGCCTCGGAGTTGAGCCGGTTGTGCTCCAGCCAGCTGCGATAGCGCGTGATCTCGCGCATCAGTTCGCGTTTCCAGGCGACGTAGGCGTCTACCTGCTGGCTGAGACGTTCCATGCTCATCCTGGCTCTCCTCTCGGCAAGATTATTCTCTTGCGGGGGCTGCGTAACGGTTTGGTTGGGGTTGCCGCCAGGAAGCACGGCGTTTCGCGAGAATAGCTTGCATTATGCGAGCTGCAAGGCGGCCGTCAATTGGCCTCTTCGCCAGTCCCGCCTTATGGTCGGCTGGGGCGACTGAGTGGTCGTCAGGCGCGCTGGAGGCCGGGAATCGGCGGCAGGCTCTGTGGGGCGCGAATGCGCAGGCGTTTCTGCCGATTGAGTTCGCCGCTTTCCAGGCTCACCTGGCTCTTGGCCACGCCGAACGCCTTGGCCAGGAAGGCCAGCAGGTGGGCGTTGGCCTTGCCGTCGACCGGCGGGGCGGTGAGGCGAATCTTCAGCCTTTCACCATGCAGCCCGGCGAACTCGTCCTTGCTCGCTTTGGGCTGCAGGTGGCAGTCGAGGATCAGGTCCTCGCCGTCCCAGCGAAAGTAGCTCGCCACTCAGAGGAAGGGGCTGAGCATCGGTGGCAGGCCGGTGGAGGCCGCCAGGGCGCCGATCACGAAGCGGTCGATCAGATTGATGGTGATAAAGGCGAAGATCGGCGAGATATCCAGGCCGCCGAGGTTCGGCAGCAGCTTGCGGAACGGTGCCAGCAGCGGTTCGCATATCTGGTTCACCAGTTGCGCGCCGGGGTTGTAGCTGCCCGGGGCGACCCAGGAGAGGATCACGCTGATGATCAGAGCGAAGAAGAACACCTTGAGAAACAGCGAGGTCACACCGATCATCGACCACACCAGTAGCTGCAGAATGAAGCCGCCGACGTTGTAGCCCATCAACGTCAGGGTCACGACCATCAACAGCAACTGCACCAGAATCGCCAGCACCAGCGAGGCCAGGTCCAGCCCGGCGAAGCCCGGGATGATGCGGCGTAGCGGCGTCAGTAGAGGCTGGGTGGCCTTGACGATGAACTGGCTCAGCGGGTTGTAGAAGTCAGCACGTACTAACTGCAGGATGAAGCGCAGCAGCACGATCAGCAGGTACAGGCTGCCCAGGGTCTGGATGATGTAGATGAGGGCTTCGATGAGTCCGGACATGTGTGCTTCCTTATTGACCCAGTTGTTCGGCCAGTTCGGCCGAGCGATTGGCGGCGGCGTTGAGTGCTTGTTGTACCAGCGCTTCGAAGCCGCCGGCCTGGAAGGTTTTGATCGCCGCTTCGGTGGTTCCGTTCGGTGAGGTCACACGGCGTCGCAATTCGGCCGCGTCGACATCGCTCTCGCTGGCCATGCGCGCGGCGCCCAGTGCAGTCTGGATGCTCAGGCGTGCTGCGGTTTCACGCGGCAGGCCGAGCTGCTCGCCGGCCGCAGTCATCGCTTCGATCAGCAGGAAGAAATAGGCCGGGCCGCTGCCGGAGACAGCGGTGACCGCGTCGAGCTGGGTTTCTTCATCCAGCCACAGGGCCAGGCCCACGGCGCTCAGCACCTGTTCGGCCTGGGCTTTCTGCTCGCTGCTCACGCACGGGTTGGCGAACAGGCCGGATACGCCCTGGCGCAGCAGCGCCGGGGTGTTGGGCATGCAGCGCACGACAGGGCGCTCGCCCAGCCAGCTCTCCAGGCTGGCGCAGCTGATGCCGGCGGCGATGGAGATAATCACCTGGTTGGCGGCCAGGTGTGGCGCCAGATCCAGGCATACCGCTTTCATGATCTGTGGTTTGACCGCCAGCACAATCAGATCGGCGCCTTTGATGGCCTCGCCATTGTCGGCGAAGGTGGCGATGCCGTGCTCCTGCTGCAGGCGGGCGCGCTGTTCGCTGCCGGGCTCGCTGGCGCGGATGGCGCTGGCTGGCACGCCCTGGGCGCGCATGCCGCCAATCAGGCTGGCGGCCATGTTGCCGGCGCCGACGAAGGCGATGGTCGGGTTGCTCATTGCGGGAATTCCTTCATTCAGTGAGTGGGCTGGCCGTAATCGCGGGCGCCGAACAGGGCGGTGCCAATGCGCACCCAGGTGGCACCTTCGGTGATGGCGGCTTCCAGGTCATGGCTCATGCCCATGGACAGGGTATCGAGATCGAGCGCCAGGTCATCGCGCAACTGGCGCAGACGGGCGAAGGCGGCGTGTTGCGCGGTGACGTCGTCGGTGGGCTCGGGAATGGCCATCAGTCCGCGCAGCTGGAGGTTGGGCAGGGCGACGATGGCCCTCGCCAGCTCTGGTAGTTCCTCGGGACTGCAGCCGGACTTGCTGTCCTCACCGCTGACGTTGACCTGCAGGCAGATGTTCAGCGGCGGCAGATGCGCGGGGCGCTGATCGGACAGGCGTTGGGCGATTTTCAGGCGATCCACGGAATGCACCCAGTCGAAGTGCTCGGCGATGGGCCGGGTCTTGTTCGACTGAATGGGGCCGATGAAGTGCCAGATCAAGGGCAGGTCGGTCAGCAGGGTCTGTTTTTCCAGCGCTTCCTGCAGGTAGTTCTCGCCAAAATCGCGCAGACCGGCGGCGTGCGCTTCGCGGATGGCGTCGGCCGGTTTGGTCTTGCTCACCGCCAGCAGGCCGATGTCCGCCAAATTGCGCTGCGAGGCTTGCGCCGCCTCACGGATACGCGCTCCGACCTTTGCAATATTCTCTGCTATCGTGGACATTACCTGCGCTCTATATAAAGCCCTACCTCTAGAGAAGGCGTCTACAAATTGCTGCGCTCGGCCATGCTGCGTTGAAGTCAGCCTCAAAATGCTCATGTACAGCTCGTACACTGCGCTTTTTCGCCTGACTTCGCCTTGCCTGACCTTCGCTCGCTGCTTTGTAAACACCCTCTCGGGGTTCGCGGCATTCTACCTGCTTGCTTGTAATTGGGGAGTCCCATGGATATCACTGAGCTGCTCGCCTTCAGCGCCAAGCAAGGCGCGTCGGATTTGCACCTCTCGGCGGGGCTGCCGCCGATGATCCGCGTTGACGGCGACGTGCGCCGCATCAACCTGCCGCCGCTGGATCACAAGCAGGTACACGCGCTGATCTACGACATCATGAACGACAAGCAGCGCAAGGATTTCGAAGAGTTTCTGGAGACCGACTTCTCCTTCGAAGTGCCAGGTGTGGCGCGCTTCCGGGTCAACGCCTTCAACCAAAACCGTGGCGCCGGTGCGGTGTTCCGTACCATTCCGTCCAAGGTACTGACCATGGAAGACCTGGGCATGGGCGAGGTGTTCCGCAAGATCACCGACGTGCCGCGCGGCCTGGTGCTGGTCACCGGTCCCACCGGTTCGGGCAAGTCGACCACCCTGGCGGCGATGCTCGACTACCTCAACAGCAACAAGTATCACCACATTCTCACCATCGAGGACCCGATCGAATTCGTCCACGAGTCGAAGAAGTGCCTGGTCAACCAGCGCGAGGTGCACCGCGACACCCACGGCTTCTCCGAAGCCCTGCGTTCGGCGCTGCGTGAAGACCCGGATATCATCCTGGTGGGCGAAATGCGTGACCTGGAAACCATCCGCCTGGCGCTGACCGCCGCGGAAACCGGCCACTTGGTGTTCGGCACCCTGCACACCACCTCCGCCGCCAAGACCATCGACCGCGTGGTCGACGTGTTCCCGGCCGAAGAGAAGTCGATGGTGCGTTCGATGCTCTCCGAGTCGCTGCAGGCGGTGATCTCGCAGACCCTGCTGAAGAAGATCGGTGGCGGTCGCGTGGCCGCGCACGAGATCATGATCGGTACGCCGGCCATTCGTAACCTGATCCGCGAGGACAAGGTGGCGCAGATGTATTCGGCGATCCAGACCGGTGGTGCGCTGGGCATGCAGACACTCGATGCGTGCCTCAAGACCCTGGTATCCAAGGGCCTGGTCAGCCGCGACAGTGCGCGCGAGAAGGCCAAGAGCCCGGAAAACTTGTAGGAAAACCCAGTGGGTAGGGTGGGCTTCAGCCCACCAAGGCCGGCCACTGTTGGTGGGCTGAAGCCCACCCTACGGACTGCTTCACGGCTGCGATGGCACGCTCGCAGCCGCTGGCCCTGCGCTGCGGGGCCGTGCATTCATGCGTGCGGATGAGCGAACACGACGATGGAATTCGAAAAACTGCTGCGCCTGATGGTCGAAAAAGGTGGTTCCGATCTGTTCATCACCGCCGGTGTACCACCGTCGATGAAGGTCAACGGCAAGATCATGCCGGTGACCAAGAACGCCATGTCGCCGGAGATGACCCGCGAAACCGTGCTGGGCGTGATGAACGAGGCGCAGCGCCGCGACTTCGCCGAGAACCACGAGTGCAACTTCGCCATCAGCGCTCGTGGCATCGGTCGCTTCCGCGTCAGTGCGTTCTACCAGCGCAACCTGGTGGGCATGGTGCTGCGCCGTATCGAGACCACCATCCCGACCATCGATGAGCTGAAGCTGCCGGAGATCCTCAAGAAGCTGGCGCTGACCAAGCGCGGCCTGGTGCTGTTCGTCGGTGCCACCGGTACCGGTAAGTCCACCTCGCTGGCGGCGATGATCGGCTACCGCAACAAGAACAGCAGCGGCCACATCATCTCCATCGAAGACCCGATCGAATACATCCACCAGCACCAGAGCTGCATCGTCACCCAGCGCGAAGTGGGTATCGACACCGAGTCGTTCGAGGTGGCGCTGAAGAACACCCTGCGTCAGGCGCCGGACGTGATCCTCATCGGTGAGGTGCGTACTCGCGAGACCATGGATCACGCCGTGGCCTTCGCCGAGACCGGGCACCTGTGCCTGGCCACCCTGCACGCCAACAACGCCAACCAGGCGCTGGACCGCATCATCAACTTCTTCCCGGCCGACCGGCAGAACCAGGTGTGGATGGACCTGTCGCTCAACCTCAAGGCCATCGTCGCTCAGCAGCTGGTGCCGACCCCGGACGGCAAGGGCCGTCGCGCGGTGATCGAGGTGCTGATCAACACCCCACTGGCCGCCGACCTGATCCGCAAGGGTGAGGTGCACGAGCTCAAGGGCCTGATGAAACGCTCCACCGAACAGGGCATGCAGACCTTCGACCAGGCGCTGTACAACCTCTACACCCAGGGCGAGATCACCTACGAAGACGCACTGCTCTACGCCGACTCGGCCAACGACCTGCGCCTGATGATCAAGCTCGGCTCGGAAACCGACGGCGATCACCTGACCAGCATGGCTCAGGGCCTGGCGCTGGAGGTCAGCGAGGACGATCCGGGGCGTCGCTTCCGCTGACGGCGCCTGTAGGTGCATGGGAGCAGGACCCCGATCCGTTTATCCGTCTCGCACTATGACATTCGCGGACAAGCCCGCTCCCACAAAGCAGAGCAGCGAGCCTCCTTGTGAGAGTGGACTTGTCCGCGAAGCTTTTCCTTGAGCCATCCATAACCTTTCCCGCTGACCGAGCGGCGCTGAGGTTGCCAGCTAGGCGCTGCGCGGAAGCAGGAACCCGCTTGCGGGCGATCCGCTAATCCACCTCGTGTCATGACATTCGCGGACAAGTCCGCTCCCACAAAGCAGAGCAGCGTGCCTCCCTGTGGGAGCGAACTTGTCCGCGAGCTTTTCCTTGAGCCATCCATAACCTTTCCCGCTGACCGAGCGGCGCTGAGGTTGCCTGCTAGGAGCGGCGTTGAAGCAGGAGCCCGCTTGCGGGCGATCCGTTTATCCGTCTCGCACCATGACATTCGCGGACAAGTCCGCTCCCACAAAGCAAAGCAGCGTGCCTCCCTGTGGGAGCAGACTTGTCCGCGAAGCTTTTCCCTGCATCACATCACCTTTCCCGGCTGACGAACCCTGCGCGCTGGAGCGGGCCGCTGCCGAGCCGCATGCTGGAAGACCTGTCGGCGCTCGTGAAGGGGTGGCCACTGACTACGCCTGATCTCCTGCCCCAATCCGCTCTGTGGTCGCCTCAGCCCCCATGGCGATGCGTTTGCCTTTCCTGCCGGCCAGCACCAGCGCCTGACCATCTCGTTGTGCGCCTGCGCGCGCCTCGCTCATCAATTGCGGAATCAACGGGCCTTCCGGCAGGTTCTTCCAGAATCTCAGCGGCAGATGCTGCTGCATCACCGTGCGGTTGAGACGTGCCGGGTTGAAGGTGCTGCCGTAATAAGCGCGCCACAGGGCCTGGCCGTCATCCTCGGGCTGCTGCGCCCAGGCTTGCCATTGCGCTGGGCAACGGCGTTCGTGCAGCAGGTGCTGGCCATCCCAGAAGACACCGTCGCGCGGCGTTGCGATCAGCCAGCTGTGCTTGCCCAGGCGCTCGGCGAAATGGCCGCTGGCCGAGGCGAGGATGTCATGTGCCGGTTCGAACCAGGCGACGAAATCCGGCGCGCCGGCAGCCTTGCTCGGTTGAAAGCGCGCGAAGGCGTGCAGATGATGGGCTTCGCGGCGCACTGTCTTGAGTCGCCGATGCAGTTCGCTGCCGTCCGCGTCGCCGGCCAGCACGGCGCTGCGCTCGCCCTGCACGAAGCGCCAAAGCACGCGGTAGAGCAGACTCCAGCGTTCCTCGCCTCGGTACTGCGCAGCGCTTTCCAGTAGCTCCAGCAGTTCGGGGGATACCCGCAGGCGACCGTTCGGCTCAGGTGCAGGTTCGGCGGGCTGATCGAACAGGCCGGGCGCCGCTTCTTCGTCGAGCCACTGCAGCTGATGCGGCGCCAGTCCCTGGAGCAAGGCGCGGCGTGCGGCCTGACGCCAGGTGGCGAAGGTGCCGTCGAAGCGCAGGCTGTGCATCACCACAACGCCATCTGCGCCGGGGTATCGCGCAGTTGCTGGCGCAGCACCACGGACTCGTGTTCGGCCCGCGGTGGCCGGTAATCCTGAGTGACGATGAAAGGCTTGGCCTTCTCCAGCACGCAGCGCAGGCGGGTCAGATCTTCATAGCGGATGCGCCGTTCACGCCGTAGTGCACCCAGGCGCCTGGCACTGAGCACGCCGATACCGGGCACGCGGGCGATCAGCGCTTCGTCGGCGCGGTTCAGATCGACCGGGAACTGCTCGCGGTTGGCCAGTGCCCAGGCCAGCTTGGGGTCGATATCCAGCGCCAGGTTGCCGGGGCCGGCGAGCAGTTCCGTGGCGCTGAAGCCATAGCCGCGCATGAGGAAATCGGCCTGGTACAGGCGATGCTCTCGCAGCAGTGGCGGCGCCTCGAAGGGCACGCTTTTCGGGCTTTGCGGAATCGGGCTGAAGGCCGAGTAGTAGACGCGGCGCAGGCGATAGTCGTGGTACAGGCTTTGGGCGTTATGCAGGATGGTGCTGTCGTCGGTGGCGTCGGCGCCGACGATCATCTGCGTGCTCTGCCCGGCCGGTGCGAAGCGCGGCGCGCGGCGTTCTTCCTGGGCCTCGCGCTCGCCCTGATGGATGCTGTGCATGGCCTGGTGGATGCTTCCTACGTTCTTTTCCGGCGCCAGGCGCACCAGGCTGGTTTCGGTGGGCAGTTCGATATTGACGCTGAGGCGGTCGGCATACAGGCCGGCTTCGGCGATCAGCTCCGGTGCGGCATCGGGGATGGTCTTCAGATGAATGTAACCGCGAAACTGATGCTCCTCGCGCAGCAGCTTGGCGACGCGGATCAACTGTTCCATGGTGTAGTCGGCCGAGCGGATGATGCCGGAGCTGAGGAACAGTCCACTGATGCAGTTGCGTTTGTAGAAATCGAGGGTCAGGGTCACCACTTCCTCGGGTGAAAAACGCGCACGAGGCACGTCGCTGGAGCGGCGGTTGATACAGTACTGGCAGTCGTACAGGCAGAAGTTGGTCAGCAGGATCTTCAGCAGCGCGACGCAGCGTCCGTCCGGCGTGTAGCTGTGGCAGATGCCCATGCCGTTGGTCGAACCGATGCCGTCCTTGCCCTTGGAGCTACGCTTGGGCGCGCCGCTGCTGGCGCAGGAGGCGTCGTACTTGGCGGCGTCGGCGAGGATGGTGAGTTTTTCGATCAGTTGCATGGCAGGCGATATCTATACTGTTTTTTTATACAGTATATGGGCGTCGTACAGCTATCAAGCAGTTCGTGAAGTCACACCGCCCAACGGCGCGTGAAACCTTATGTCGGCGCGCCGCGTCTTACCCGGTACCTCGTTCAAGGAGTACGTCATGCAACGACAGGATACACATAGCAAGCTGATCGGCTACCTGCTGTGGATCTTCGGTTTTCTCGGTTCGCACCGCTTCTATTACGGCAAGCCGGTGACCGGCACCATCTGGTTCTTCACCCTCGGTTTGCTGTTCATCGGCTGGATCATCGATCTGTTCTTGATTCCCTCGATGGACCGTGAAGCGGACCTGCGCTTTACTGCGGGCGATACCGATTACAACGTGGCGTGGATTCTGCTGACCTTCCTCGGCGTGTTCGGCGTGCACCGCATGTATCAGGGCAAGTGGATCACCGGGATCATCTATCTGTTCACCGGCGGGCTGTTTCTGATCGGCGTGCTCTATGACTTCTTGACGCTCAATACGCAGATCTCGATCAGGAATGCGCAGCGCGGTTGAGGCAGAGGCAAGTGAGTTGCACGATCTGCCCCTCTCCCCCGGCCCCCGCCTGTGCGGTGGCGAGAAGGACATCAAGA
>NZ_CALNWT010000011.1:0-204836 GCF_940789645.1 Pseudomonas sp. Marseille-Q0931
CCGGGGGAGAGGGTAAAGCGGTTGTCTACGCAGCCCCCTCTCCCTAACCCTCTCCCCGAGGGGAGAGGGGACGGTTCAGTGGCTAGTCTCCCCTATTTTCGGCTCCCCTCACCGGGGCGGGCCTGTTTCATCCCGAGAAAAACGATAAAGAGCGCCTCACCATGTTCAGCAAGCACGACCAACTGCAGGGCTATGACGATGCCCTGCTCGCGGCGATCCAGGCCGAGGAAAAACGCCAGGAAGACCATATCGAGCTGATCGCCTCGGAGAACTACTGCAGCCAGCGCGTGATGCAAGCGCAAGGCAGCGGCCTGACCAACAAGTACGCCGAAGGCTATCCGGGCAAGCGCTACTACGGTGGTTGCGAGCATGTGGACAAGGTCGAGGCACTGGCCATCGAGCGCGCCAAGCAGCTGTTCGGCGCCGACTACGCCAACGTCCAGCCGCACTCCGGCTCTTCGGCCAACAGCGCCGTGTACCTCGCACTGCTGAGCGCGGGCGATACCATCCTCGGCATGAGCCTGGCCCATGGCGGCCACCTGACCCACGGCGCCAAGGTGTCGTCCTCGGGCAAGCTGTACAACGCGGTGCAGTACGGCATCGATGAGAACGGCCTGATCGATTACGACGAAGTCGAGCGCCTGGCAGTCGAGCACAAGCCGAAGATGATCGTCGCCGGTTTCTCGGCCTACTCGCGCGTGCTGGACTTCCCGCGTTTCCGCGCCATCGCCGACAAGGTCGGTGCGCTGCTGTTCGTCGACATGGCCCACGTCGCGGGCCTGGTCGCCGCTGGCCTGTACCCGAACCCGGTGCCGTTCGCCGACGTGGTTACCACCACCACGCACAAGACCCTGCGTGGCCCGCGTGGCGGTCTGATCCTGGCCAAGGCCAATGAAGAGATCGAGAAGAAGCTCAACTCCGCCGTATTCCCCGGCGCCCAGGGCGGCCCGCTGATGCACGTCATCGCGGCCAAGGCGGTGTGCTTCAAGGAAGCACTGGAGCCGGGCTTCAAGACCTACCAGCAGCAGGTGATCGACAACGCCCGCGCCATGGCCGAGGTATTCGTCGAGCGCGGTTATGACGTGGTCTCCGGCGGCACCGACAACCACCTGATGCTGATCAGCCTGGTCAAGCAGGGCCTGACCGGCAAGGCGGCCGACGCGGCGCTGGGCGATGCCCACATCACGGTGAACAAGAACGCCGTGCCGAACGACCCGCAGTCGCCGTTCGTCACTTCCGGCATACGTATTGGCACCCCGGCGGTGACCACTCGCGGCTTCAAGGAAGGCGAATGCCGCACCCTGGCCGGCTGGATCTGCGACATCCTCGACGACTTGGAAAACCCAGCCGTGATCGAGCGTGTGCGCGGCCAGGTCGCCGACCTGTGCACCACCTTCCCGGTCTACGCTGACTGACACCCGACTTACCACGGGCCGCGCGGCGGCCCCAACCGGTGCGCACAGCGCACCCAACAGGAAATCGACATGACCACTGAAACTCTCGCCAAGACTCCGCTGCACGCCCTGCACCTCGAACTCGGCGCACGCATGGTGCCCTTCGCCGGCTATGACATGCCCGTGCAGTACCCGCTGGGTGTGATGAAGGAACACCTGCACACCCGTGAGGCCGCCGGCCTGTTCGACGTCTCGCACATGGGCCAGATCCTGCTGCGTGGCGAGAACGCCGCGCGTGCCCTGGAAACCCTGGTGCCGGTGGACATCATCGACCTGCCGGTGGGTACACAGCGCTACGCCATGTTCACCGACGCCCAGGGCGGCATCCTCGACGATCTGATGGTCGCCAACCTTGGTGACGACACCCTGTACCTAGTGGTCAACGCCGCCTGCAAGGATCAGGACCTAGCCCATCTGAAGAAGCACATCGGCGAGCAGTGCCAGATCGAGTGCCTGTTCGAGGAGCGCGCCCTGCTCGCCCTGCAAGGCCCGAAAGCGGTCGACGTGCTGGCCCGCCTGGCGCCGGAAGTGAGCAAGATGACCTTCATGCAGGTGGCCCGCGTACGCCTGCTGGGCAGCGAATGCATCGTCAGCCGCAGCGGCTATACCGGCGAAGACGGTTTCGAGATTTCCGTCGTCGTCGACCAAGCCGAAGCCCTGGCTCGCAGCCTGCTGGCCGAAGCCGAAGTCGAGGCCATCGGCCTCGGCGCGCGTGACTCGCTGCGCCTGGAAGCCGGCCTATGCCTGTACGGCCACGACATGAGCAGCGCCACCACGCCGATCGAGGCCAGCCTGCTGTGGGCCGTCTCCAAGGTGCGCCGCGCTGATGGCGAGCGTGCCGGCAACTTCCCGGGCGCCGAGCGCGTGTTCGAGCAACAGCAGAAAGGCGTGGCCCGCAAGCGCGTCGGCCTGCTGCCGCAGGAACGCGTACCGGTGCGTGAAGGTGCGGAAATCGTCGATGCCGACGGCACCGTGATCGGCCAGGTATGCAGCGGCGGCTTCGGCCCGACCCTCGGCGCACCGGTGGCTATGGGTTACGTCAATGCCAGCCACACCGCCATCGACAGCGATGTCTGGGCCGTGGTGCGCGGCAAGCGCGTTGCGATGAAAGTGGCCAAGACCCCGTTCGTGCCGCAGCGCTACTACCGCGGCTGATTCGCGGCGCAGCCTGGCTGCCCGCTCCCCTCTCCCATGTATGGGAAAGGGGTTGAGGGCAAGGTGCGTAGGGCGGGTGAAACCCGCCGCGCGATCTGGCGGGTTGACCCGCCCTACAGGCTGAAGCCCTTCCGACAGATGCAGCCATTCGCGGACAAGTCCGCTCCCACAGAAGCAGCGAGATAGAGTGGCTGGATTTGGGGGAGCGGACTTGTCCGCGAAAGCTTCGTAGCCCGGATGCAATCCGGGGATGCCCTCAAAAGCTCCCGGATTGCATCCGGGCTACGTTGTTATTACCCCCTGATTCGCTCGTATGACACACGCTCGCTTCCGGCACGCAGCGTCTGTGCCCCGCTGCTCCACTTCGTAGGGCGGGTGAAGTCCGCCACATTGCTCTAGCGGGTTGCACCCGCCCTACGAGTAGCCATCCGCGCTACGTCGCGCTATTACCCCCTGATCCGCTCGTAAGGCACCCGCTCGCGGCCGGCACGCAGCGTCTGTGCCCACCAGTTAAGTTGCACCAACGTATGCGCCAGCGCCGAGTTGGCTCGCCGTGGCTCGCTCAACCGCCCCTGATCGTCGAACTGTTCCCAGGCATTGGTGAAGCTCACCGAGCCGCGCACCGTCATGCCATGCAACTCCGCCAGCACCTGGCGCAATTGCTCTACCGCACGCAGCCCGCCGGACACTCCGCCATAACTGACGAACCCCACCGGCCGTGCTTCCCAGGATGCCGGCACCTCGTCGATGAATTGCTTGAGCGCCGCCGGATAGCCGTGGTTGTACTCCGGGGTGACGATCAGAAAGGCATCGGCGCGCAGCAGATGCTGCAGCGACTGATGGCGTTGCTCGGCAACCGCCTGCGCTTCACCTGGCTGGCGGAACATCACGGCCGGATCGACCAGGCTCAAGTCAAATTCGCTGCGCTGCTCGATCTGCTCACGCGCCCAGGCCACCACCTGGTCGCAGAAGCGCTCTTCACGCACGCTGCCGTAAATCAGTACCAGACGAATGCGGTCCTGCATGGAAATGCCCTCGGGGTTGTCTATCAAGGCCTGCGAGGGTAAAACCTCAACTTAACTTGAGGTCAACAGGAATTTGTCATGGACATGCATCGCGCCTTCCACGAACGCCCGCTGAGCGTCGGCCAGGTTGCCGAGCGCAGCGGCGTGGCGATTTCCACGCTGCATTTCTACGAAACCAAGGGCTTGATCCAGAGCCAGCGCAATGCCGGCAATCAGCGGCGTTATCGGCGTGATGTGCTGCGCCGCGTGGCGATCATCAAGGTGGCACAGCGCCTGGGCATTCCGCTGGCCGATATTGCTGCCGCGCTGGCCACTCTGCCCTGCGATCACATGCCCACGGCCGCGGACTGGCAACAACTGTCGGCACAATGGCAACGTGACCTGGATGCCCGCATCGAACAGATGACACAGCTGCGCGACCAGCTCACCGGCTGCATCGGTTGCGGTTGCCTGTCGATGCAGGACTGCCCATTGCGCAACCCCGGGGACGAACTTGGCGCGCAGGGCGCTGGCGCACGCCTGCTGGAGACGGATTAATCGTCCAGGCAGTTGCGCCGATTGCTGAATACCTCGCGCCGGATGTCGCGCACATCCAGGGAAATCGCCGGCACCTGCGGCAGGCGTTGCACCAGTGCGCGTACGATACGCCGCGACAGCGCCCGTTTGTCGTCATCGTTGCGGCCAGCCAGCACGTAGAAGATCAGGTGCACAAACGGGCCCGGCTCGCCACCGACGCAGTGATGCTCGTACAGGCTCAGGCGCACCTTGACCTCACCGGGTTGGAACAGACCACTGTCGGCCGTCTGGTCATGCACCAGTTGCACCAGCTCCTGAGGCGCAATCAGCTCACTCACCTCGCGTGCAGCTTCGATCAGGCAATGCGGCATGGATAAGTCCTTGGTGTAAGTAAATTTGTCATACGTTATCACACAACAAAAGCACCACCCTGCCGCTGTCTTTTCCCGCGTTCCTATCGGCCATGAGCGTTCCTCATGGCGTTTATACTGGGCACCGACGACGTAGACCACTCAGACTTTCGTCTGCCATACATTGACAAGCGATAAAAATGCTGTCGATAATCCATCCAGTTGTATGACGACTTATGACAAAGATAAAAACAAGAATCAGGGCCAGAACATGACTATCCTCGCCTCTTTCTCAGCGCAGCAGCTCCTCGCCTGCTCAGCATTCATCGCCACCAGATGCCATAAACCCGGATTCGCCGGAGGCTGACACCAGCCACCAGCAATGACCGGCCGCGTTCGGCCGGCCGCTCGCCCTCTACAGGGGCAAACACAGCATTCCCCTTCATGCAGGCCCTGAGCAGGCCAGCAGGGGATGGTTCGTTCAAAAACTGGGAGCACAACAATAATGACCGCACGCAACATCATTCCATTGGCCCTGCTTGGCAGCACGGCTCTGGCCCTGGTTATGCCGACTGCCACGCACGCTGCCGGCTTTGTCGAAGACGCCAAGGTCACCCTCGGCCTGCGCAACTACTACTTCAACCGCAACTACCTCAACGGCACCGACCCCTTGATCCGCGGGGAGCGCCAGGGCCAGGCCGAAGGCTGGACCCAGAGCTTCATCCTCGATGCCCGCTCCGGCTACACCCAGGGCACCGTCGGCTTCGGTCTCGATGTGCTCGGTCTGTACAGCGTCAAGCTGGACGGCAACCGTGGCGCCGCCAACACCCAGCTGATGCCGATCCACGATGACGGCCAGGCCGCTGATGACTTCGGCCGCACTGCCGTAGCCGCCAAGGCCAAGATTTCCAAGACCGAACTGAAGGTCGGTGAGTGGTTCGCCGTGCTGCCGATCCTGCGTGCTGATGACGGTCGCTCGCTGCCGCAAACCTTCCAGGGCGCGCAGCTCACCTCCGGCGAAATCGACGGCCTCACCCTGTACGGCGGCCAGTTCTGGAAGAACAGCCAGCGCCACGACGCCAGCCGTGAGGACATGACGTTCAACGGTGTGGATGGCGATGACTTCAACTTCGGCGGCGGTGAATACCGCTTCAACGGCAACAGCACCATGGTCGGCGTCTGGCACGCCCGCCTGGAAGATGTGTACAAGCAGAGCTTCGTACAGTTGACCCACAGCCAGCCGGTCGGTGACTGGGTGCTGGGCGCCAACCTCGGCTATTTCAACGGAAAGGACGAAGGCGCGGCCAAGGCCGGCGACCTGGACAACAAGGTGTATCAGGGCGCGCTGTCGGCCAAGAGGGGCAACAACACCTTCCAGGTCACCTACCAGCGTCTGAGCGGCGATACCAAGTTCCTGCGCATCGACGGCGCCAGCGGCGGCTCACTGGTCAACGATGGCTTCCTGTCCGCTTTCGACAGTCCGGAAGAGCGTTCCTGGCAGGTTCGTCACGACTACAACTTCGCCGGCATGGGCATTCCAGGCCTGACCCTGATGAACCGCTACACCAGCGGCTCCAATATCCATGCTGGCGGCCGTACCGATGCCGAAGAGTGGAGCCGTGAGACCGAGCTGGCCTACACCATTCAGGAAGGCACGCTGAAGAACCTGAACGTGCGCTGGCGTAACTCCGACGTCCGCCGCGACGTTGGCCAGGATCTGCACGAGAACCGTCTGATCATCAACTATCCGCTGTCGATTCTGTAATACCGGACGCTTCACTACGTCCTATTGACTCCTGTGTGTTAACGGCACTTTAGGCCCGTCCTCGTGACGGGCTTTTTTTGCCTACGAACCCAACGAGCCACTTCACGGGACGCCAGCATTCGCGCCCGGCACGCCCAGCCTCAGCGCAAGCGCCCGACCATTTGCGCCAGCACCGTCAGCACGTCCTGCCCCAATTTCTGCGAGCGCGCGCCATTCCAGCCGGTGCGTGGCTGCGGGCTGTCGTCGTGGTCCTTGAACGGCATCTCGATGGTGAACGACAGGCAATCGAAGGTTTCGCCCACCGCGTTGCAGGCCAGGGTCAGGTTGGCCTGGCCCGGCTCGTCGCGCGGGTAGCCGAAACGGGTCTGGAACTCAGCGCCGATCCCGACCAGGCGGCTGCGGAAGTCCTCTTCCAATGCAGCCAGGCGCGGGGTGTAGCCGGGATTGCCTTCGCAACCGGCGGTGAACACATGAGGAATTTCCTCATCGCCGTGAATATCGAGGAACAGGTCGACGCCGATGCGCTGCATATGCTGCAGCACGAACAACACTTCCGGGCTGCGCTCGGAGCTGGCCGACTGCCAGGCGCGATTGAGGTCCTGCCCGGCATAGTTGGTACGCAGATGACCACGATAGGCGCCGTCCGGATTCATGTTCGGCACCAGGTAGAATTCGGCCTCACGCAGCAATGCGGCGACCTCGGCATCCTGCGGATTCTGCAGGCGCTCGATCAGCCCTTCCATGAACCACTCGGCCATATGCTCGCCGGGGTGCTGCTGGGCGATGAGCCACAACTTGCGCGGCGCGGCAGCCTGGCCGCCGATACGCAGCAGCTGGATATCGCGCCCCTCCAGGCTTCTGCCACTGGCCACCAGCTCGGCGCCGCGCTCCAGCGCCCTAGCGATCAGCCGTTCGTGTCGCGCTCGCGGGTAAGGTTCGAAGTAGGCGAACCGTACGCTCTTGTGCTCGGCCTGCAGCTCGAATCGCAGTTGCCCGTCCTCGAACCGGGTCGGCACGCGAAACCAGTCCTGCTGATCGTAACTGGCCACGGCCTGGTAACCGTCCCAGGCGCGGTTATAAGCCGATTGCCCGGCATTGGTCAGATTGAAGCCGTAACGCTGGCCAGGCTGCAGGCCATCGACCTGAAAGTGAAACCACTGTAAGTGGTGACTGTTGAGGTCCGGCCGCATGGCCAGCAGCACGCGCTGCGGGTCACTGGTGTCGATGACCTGGATATTGCCGCTGTCGAAATCCGCACTGATCTTCATGGCTGCCTCTTGAGCGAAATCAGCGCTCAGGATTGCAGCTCATCGCGCCAGTGGGAAGTCGGCACTGCACGGAGAGTTCAGAGCGAACTAAGGTGAGCGGGGCAGGCCTAACAGCGACTTGCCTCGTTTTCTCGCCCAGGGAGCCACTGCCATGCCCAGTCCATTCAATCTGTTTCACGCCACAACCGCCCTGCTCGCACTCGTGTTGCTGGCAGGATGCGCCGGGCGTGAGCCTGACGCCGCCAAGCCCGACGACCAGCCGCAGGCCGAACAGCCCATCACCGAGACCGAACAGGATCAGTTGCGCCAAAAGGCCCAACGTGGCGACCTGGACAGCCAGTTCCAGCTCGGCAGCAGCTACTTCGTCGGCCAGCCGGAAAAGAATCTCAAGCAGGCCGAGTACTGGTGGAAGCAGGCCGCCGACAAGGGTCATGCCATGGCTGCAGTAAGCCTGGCCTACCTCTATACCGGGAGGGATGCGCCGGAGTTCGCTAACCAGCGCGACATGCTCAAATACCTCAACCAGTCAGCCGCTGCCGGCAACCCTATGGCCCAGCATGTGTTGGGCAACCTCTATCGCCGCGGCGAAGGTGGTGTGTCGCGCGACCCCGACCAGGCCCAGCGCCTGTACCAGAGTGCCTGTCAGCAGAACTACGAGCCGTCCTGCGCGGCACTGGGGCGTCAGTAAGCCGAACGTTCAACCCTAAGGTTCAAGGTCGAACAGCGCCTTGCCGCTTTCCATATCGCAGGGCGCCGAGAAGTGCTCATGGAAAATCAGCCAGCTGCCGCCTTGGCGGCGCAGGCACTGGGTCACGCGCATCCAGCAGGTTTCCATCTCGCCCTTGTCATTGGTGCCGCCGCAATGCAGCAGGTAGTGGGTCACGCCGAGATCGCCGCTGGCGTTGAAAGTCGGCTCGTGCGGCTCGAACATCCCCGGGCCGCTGCACATCTCCATGCAGGCCTGCCAATGCGCCTGATACGCCGGGCGTCCTTCGAAGCGCAGCGGGCCGACGGCATCGTAGGACACCAGATCCTCCACGTAGTGACTCATGATGCGCGCCACGTCCTTGCTGCGGCAGGCTTCGGTCCAGCTGTTCAGTGCGTCTTGCAGTTCATGCTGACTCATGGGGTTTCTCCTTCGCTAGGGTTCAGGCCTTGTGGCCGCAACAGTCATGGGTGGGCGCCGCCTGCTCGTACTCATCGTGCAGGCGTGTCCAGTTAAGGCCCTTGCCGTCCAGGTCGGGCATGCCGTCCCAGCCTTCGCCACGGCCAAAGGGCGTGAAGTCGAGGAAATGGAAGCTGCTCATCAGGATCTCCACACCTCGGCCATAGGTGGAGTAGGTGTGATAGATGCGCCCACCCTCCCGCAGAAACACACTGACGCCAGGCTGCTCACCCTGCACGTGATAGGTCAGGCCCAGGCGCTCGAGCTCTTCCTTGTCGCGGTAGTTGTACTCGACCGGCGCGACCTGCTCGTCGGTGGTGGCGTGGTAGTCGTAGTTGAAACGGCTGCCGTATGAGCTGTACCAGGGCAGGGTCCAGCCCATACGCCGCTTGAAAGCTTCGAGATCGGCCAGCGGCGCGCGCGAGACCAGCACCAGGTTGGTGTCACGGGCATGCAGGTGGGACTGGTGACCGATGTTGTCCACCAGGCAGGAACAACCGTCGCAACCCTCGCCTCGGTCCATGTGGTACATGAAGTGATAGACGATCAACTGGCTACGCCCGTCGAACAGCGCCTCTAACCCAACCTCGCCGTCTGGGCCATCGAAGCGGTAATCCTCCTCCACCAGCACCATGGGCAAGGCACGGCGGGCACGGTTGAGCGCATCGCGCTGACGGGTCAAGGCCTTTTCCTGCTCGAGCAGGGCCTTGCGCGCGGCCAACCATTGCTCGCGCGTGGCGACTTCAGGGATATAACGACGGTCCATAAGAATTCTCCGATGAACGATGGCGACTCAGCGCTGCGCGGCCGGGTCGATATCCAGTTGGCGAATCGGCCGCACTTCGACGCAGCCGACACGGGCGGCGGGAATGTGCCCGGCGAGCTGGATGGCTTCGTTGAGATCACGCGCCTCGATCAGGTAGAAGCCAGCCAGTTGCTCCTTGGTTTCGGCAAAGGGGCCATCGGTGATCGCCAGCTTGCCGCCACGCATGCGCACCGTGGTGGCGGTCTGTACCGACTGCAGCGCCTCGGCGGCGAGCATGCGCCCGCTTTCCTGCACACGCTGGGCGTAGGCGTGGCATTCGCTGTCATGCGGGCTGTCGGCGGAGCTGTGCAGCTCCTGTTCGCTGGCGTAGACGAGACAAAGGTATTTCATGGCGCGCTCCAGTTCCTTGGGGGTGGATACTGGATAGTCGAACCTAAGGGCGCTATTTCGACATTGGCCGAAAAAAGATCTTCGCAGCCGACGAACGGTCGGACGCGCCTCGTTAGCGAGTTGGCGCGCGGCGCCCTACTCGGGGACTTCGACGCTGACGTGGATGGCGTCGTGGCGCCAGAACTCCAGGTCGCAGTCGATGATGCGCCCGTGCTGGTCGCGATTGACCCGGGTAATGCGCAGCGCCGGGCTGCCAGGCGCGACCTTGAGGCTGGCTGCGGCTTCGGCATGCAACGCAGTGGGCACCATGTCGAAGCGTACTCGGCCGTAGTGGATGCCATATTCGCTGGCGTAGAGATCGGTCAGCGAGCGCGTCAGGTCGAACTCGAGAATGCCGGGGAAGTAAGCCGGGTTGAGGTAGTGCTCGACGTACAGCACCAGGCGTCCGTCGATGCGCCGCGCGCGGCACACCTGATAGACGCTCGACAGTGCGGGCAACTCCAGTATCTCGCAGATTTGCGCCGTGGCGGGCATCAGCCGTGCATTCAGCACCTCGGTAGCCGGCACCCGCCCCTGTTCAGCGACCATGGCGTGGAAGTGGGTGCGAACCAGCGGGTTGTAGGCGACCCGCGTTGGCGAAACGAACCAGCCGCGGCGCTCCTCACGGTAGACCAGCCCCTGCGCCTCCAGCTGGCCAAGCGCCTCGCGCAGGGTGATGCGCGTGGTGTCGAACAATTCGCTGAGCTTGCGCTCGGCTGGCAATTTGCTGCCGGAGGACAACAGGCCCCGGTCGATCTGCTCCTGCAAGGCGCGGCAGATGACAGTGACGGCCCGTGGCACTTCTTCGCGCATCAACATCTTCCTCTTTGGACTAGTCCAGCCCCATGACAGGGCAAAACTCAATTGCCCAGACGGGTTACAAGACTAGGCAGTCTAGATGACTGATAGATGACAACCAGGCTGCAAGCACGCCGCATGCCACCGGCCTGCGCATTCGCTGCCCGATAAATCAGCCACTTATCCATGGTCTACGCTTGTGAAGCGCACCGGCCAGCCACGCCTAGACATCTGCCAGCTGTGGCCGGACATAAAACTGTCATTGAAGGCGCCTAGATTGGCTCGGGTATTGCTGATCTAGACCAACACTCTCACTGCAAAGGAGTTTCCAATGAAACAACTGCTGCTGGCTTCACTGATGGGCTCGGCCATCGCTCTGGCGACCTCCGCCATGGCCGAAGACACCGACTTGCAGGCACTGGAAAAGGCTGCACGCGCCGAAGGCGCGGTGAATAGCGTGGGGATGCCCGATAGTTGGGCCAACTGGAAAGACACCTGGGCCGACCTGACCAAACTCTACGGCCTCAAGCATCAGGACACCGATATGAGCTCGGCGCAGGAAATCGCCAAGTTCGCCGCCGAGAAGGAAAACGCCACTGCCGATATCGGTGACGTCGGTGCCGCCTTCGGCCCTATCGCCGTGCAGCAGGGCGTGACCCAGCCGTACAAGCCGAGCACTTGGGAGCAGATTCCGGACTGGGCCAAGGACAAGGACGGCCACTGGATGCTGGCCTACACCGGCTCCATCGCCTTCATCGTCAACAAGCAACTGGTCAAGGACATCCCGCGCTCCTGGGCAGACCTCAAGACCGGCACCTACAAGGTGGCTGCCGGTGACGTGAGCACCGCGGCACAAGCCGTGAACGGTGTGCTGGCCGCCGCCATCGCCATGGGCGGCAACGAGAGCAACGTGCAGCCTGCCCTGGATTTCTACGGCGAACTGGCCAAGCAGCGTCGCCTGTCGCTGGCCAACCCGACCATCCAGACCCTGGAAAAAGGTGAAGTGGAAGTCGGCATCGTCTGGGACTTCAACGGCCTGTCCTACCGCGACCAGATCGACCCCGAGCGCTTCGAGGTGCTGATCCCGTCCGACGGCTCGGTGATCTCCGGCTACAGCACCATCATCAACAAATGGGCGAAGAACCCCAACGCCGCCAAGCTGACCCGCGAATACATCCTCAGCGATGCCGGGCAGATCAACCTGGCCAAGGGCAACGCCCGCCCGATCCGCGCCGAGCATATCGAGCTGCCGGCCGAAGTGCAGGCCAAGCTGCTGCCGCAAGAGCAGTACGCCAAGGTCCAGCCGATCAAGGATGCTGCTGCCTGGGAGAACACCTCCAAGATGCTGCCGCGCCTGTGGCAGGAGCACGTGATCATCAATATGAACTGATGCGGCCGCGACACCATTGATCCGTAGCCCGGATGAAATCCGGGGCAATCGCCAAGTGCGCCCCGGATTGCATCCGGGCTACGACCTAACGAGAGAACCCCATGAAGCACAACGTCATCCTGGTGGTACTGGATGGCCTGAGCTATCAGGTGGCCCAGCATGCGCTGGGCCACCTGTTGGCTTACTGCCAGGCCGGGCGCGCCGCGCTGTACAAGCTCGACTGCGCACTGCCGGCACTGTCCCGCCCACTCTACGAATGCATTCTCACCGGCGTCGCCCCCATCGATAGCGGCATCGTGCACAACGATGTGGTGCGCCTGTCGAATCAGCGCAGCGTCTTCCACTACGCCCGTGACGCCGGCCTGACCACTGCTGCTGCGGCCTATCATTGGGTCAGCGAGCTGTACAATCGCGCGCCCTTCCAGGCCGCCCGCGACCGTCATACCAGCGACGAGGCGCTGCCGATCCAACACGGCCATTTCTACTACGCCGATCACTATCCGGACTCACACCTGTTCGCCGATGCCGACAGCCTGCGCCAGCTTCATGCGCCGAACCTGCTGCTGGTGCACCCGATGAACATCGACGACGCCGGCCACAAGCACGGCCTCGACAGCCCGCAATACCGCAACGCCGCGCGCATGGCCGACGTGCTGCTGGCCGAGTACATCCAGACCTGGCTCGACGCCGGTTACCAGATACTGGCGACCGCCGACCACGGCATGAACACCGACCGCAGCCATAACGGTCTGCTGCCGGAAGAACGCGAAGTGCCGCTGATCGTCCTCGGCAGCGCCTTCAGCCTCGATCCGGCAGCCCGCCCGCAGCAGACCGAGCTGTGCGGGACCATCTGCCAATTGCTCGGCGCAGCCCACGACAAACCCTGGTGCAGGGAGCTGCTCGCATGAAGTCGTCCATTTCCAGCAAGGGCTGGGCACTGCTGTGCCTGGTACCCTTCGCCTTGTTCTTCTTCGCCTTTCAGATCGCACCGCTGCTCTGGGTGGCAAGCAACAGCCTGAATACCAGTGAAGGCTGGGGCCTGGGCAATTTCCAGCAGGCCTTCTCCTCGCCGTTCTACCGCCAGGCCATGCGCCACAGCCTGGAGGTCGCCTTCTGGTCGAGCCTGCTGGGTATCGTCATCGCGATCATCGGCAGCTATTCGCTGCGTCAGGTCAGCAGCCGCCTGCGCGATTTCGTCATGGCTTTTTCCAACATGACCAGCAACTTCTCCGGGGTGCCGCTGGCCTTCGCCTTCATCATCCTGCTCGGCTTCAACGGCGCGCTGACCATCCTGCTCAAGCAGATGGGCGTGATCGAGGACTTCAATCTCTACTCCAAGACCGGTTTGATCGTCCTCTACACCTATTTCCAGATTCCCCTCGGCGTGCTGCTGCTCTACCCGGCCTTCGATGCCCTGCGCGAAGACTGGCGCGAATCGGCCGAGCTGCTCGGCGCCAGCAATTGGCAGTTCTGGCGACATATAGGCCTGCCGGTGCTGACCCCGGCGCTGCTTGGCACCTTCGTCATCCTTCTGGCCAATGCCCTCGGCGCCTACGCCACGGTGTATGCGCTGACCACCGGCAACTTCAACATCCTGCCGATCCGTATCGCGGCAATGGTCTCCGGCGACATCTTCCTCGACCCGAACATGGCCAGCGCACTGGCGATGGTGCTGGTCGGCCTGATGACCCTGATCACCATCGTCCACCAATGGCTGCTGCGCCGGAGCTACCATGTCGCCCGCTGAAAAACGCTCGCCGCTGTTCCACCAACTGGTGGTCTACCTGCTGTTTCTGGTCCTGCTGCTGCCACTACTCGGCACGCTGGTTTACTCGCTCTCTACCAGCTGGTCAGCGACCGTCCTGCCCAGCGGCTTCACCTTCAAGTGGTACGTGGCGCTGTGGAGCGATGCGCGCTTTCTCTCCGCCTTCGGTCGCTCGCTGCTGGTGTGCTTTGGCGCCCTGGCACTGGCGCTGGTGTTGATCCTGCCGCTGCTGTTCGTGGTCAACTACCACTTTCCCAAGCTCGATGGCGTGATGAACGTGCTGATCCTGCTGCCGTTCGCCATTCCGCCGGTGGTGTCCTCGGTCGGCCTGATGCAGTTGTTCGCATCCGGCCCGCTGCCGATCCTGGGCACGCCTTGGATCCTCATCGGCTGCTACTTCACCATCGCCCTGCCCTTCATGTACCGGGCGATCACCAACAACCTGCAGGCGATCAACCTGCGCGACCTGATGGACGCTGCTCACCTGCTTGGCGCCAGCACCTGGCGCGCGGCTTTCATGGTGGTGTTGCCCAACCTGCGCAAGGGCCTGATGGTCTCGATATTCCTGTCCTTCAGCTTCCTGTTCGGCGAGTTCGTCTTCGCCAACCTGCTGGTGGGCAGCCGCTACGAGACGCTGCAGGTTTACCTGTACAACATGCGCAACGACAGCGGCCATTTCACCAGCGCTCTGGTGATTTCCTACTTCATGTTCGTGCTGCTGATGACCTGGGCAGCCAACCGTCTGAACAAGGACAAGTCATGAGTTTTCTGCACATTCAGAACCTGCACAAAAGCTACGGCCCGACGCAGATCTTCACTGACATCAATATCGAGATCGGCCAGGGCCAGTTCATCACCCTGCTCGGCCCATCCGGCTGCGGCAAGTCCACCCTGCTGCGCTGCATCGCGGGCCTGACTGCAGTCGACGGTGGGCAAATCCTCCTCGACGGCCAGGACCTGGTACCCATGCCACCGCAGAAACGCGGCATCGGCATGGTGTTCCAGAGTTATGCGCTGTTCCCCAACATGAGCGTGGCGCAGAACGTCGCCTTCGGCCTGCGCATGCAGAAGGTGCCCGGTGCCGAGGCCAACAAGCGTGTCGCCGAAGCGCTGGAGCTGGTGGAGCTGAGCGACTACGCCGGGCGCTATCCGCACCAGCTTTCCGGCGGTCAGTGTCAACGCGTGGCCCTGGCCCGTTCACTGGTCACCCGGCCGCGTCTGCTGCTCCTCGATGAGCCGTTGTCGGCGCTGGATGCACGTATCCGCAAACATCTACGCGAACAGATTCGCGCGATCCAGCGCGAGCTGGGCCTGACCACCATCTTCGTCACCCACGATCAGGAAGAGGCGCTGGTGTTGTCCGACCGCATCGTGTTGATGAACGGCGGCCAGATCGTCCAGAGCGGCGACGCCGAAACCCTCTACACCGCGCCGGCCGATGCCTTCGCCGCCGGATTCATCGGCAACTACAACCTGCTCGACGCCGATGCTGCCAGCCGCCTGCTGCTGCGCCCGGTGAACAGCCGCGTGGCGATTCGCCCGGAAGCCATCCAGATCGGTGGCCTGGGTATCGACGGCACCATCCTCGGCCACAGCCTGCTCGGCAACGTCGTGCGCTACCGGGTCGAAGCCCGCGGCGTGGAGCTGCTGGTGGACGTGCTCAACCGCTCCGCCGCAGACCTGCATCAGGACGGCCAGAGCGTCAGCCTGGCCATCGGCGCGGATGCGATCCGGGAGGTGGCGTGATGGCCTTGGCGATTTTCGACCTCGACGAGACGCTGATCCACGGCGACTGCGCCAGCCTGTGGACGCAGGAAATGGTCAAGATCGGCTGGGCTGACGGTGAGTCCTTCATCGCCCACGAACAGGAGCTGATGCGCCAATACGCCGCCGGCACTCTGGCCATGGAGGACTACATGACTTTCACCCTGTCACCGCTGGTCGGCCGCACGCCCGAGGAGGTCGCCCATGTGGTCGAGCCCTTCGTCGAGGACGTGATCGAGCCGATCTTCTACAGCGACGCCAGCCGCACCCTGGCCGCGCATCGCGCCGCTGGCGACCGCCTGCTGGTGATCTCGGCCTCGGCGCATTTTCTGGTCAGCGCCATCGCCGAGCGCTTCGGCATCGACGAGGTCTTGGCCATCGACCTGGAGCTGCAGCACGGCTTTTACAGCGGGCGTACTCAAGGCGTGCTGACCTACCGTGAGGGCAAGGTGATCCGCCTGGAAAGCTGGTTGATCGAACAGGGCGAAAGTCTGGCTGGCGCCAGCTTCTATTCCGATTCTCGCAATGATCTGCCGCTGCTGCAGTTGGTGGACAGGCCCTTTACCGTCAATCCTGACCCAACTCTGCGCGCCCATGCCGAAAAGTCCGGCTGGCCGATCCTCAGTTGGCGCTGAACCTCACACTACCGGCTCATGATCCCTTCGCAGGCCTCGATCAACGCCGCCGCCAGTTCCCGTGCATAACCGGGCAACTGGTTGCGCGCATGCAGGGCCACCTCCACCGGCGCAACCGGGGCGAAGCCTTCGGCCTCGCCCAGTTCGCGATGCGCGGACGTGATCAACCGGCGCGGCAACAGGGTCAGGCCCAGGCCACCTTCGGCTGCGGCGCTGACTCCAGGCAAACTGCTGCTGACGTAGGCGATGCGCCAAGGCTTGCCCATGGCATCCAACGCATGGGTCATTTCCAGGCGATACAGGCCGTTGGGCGGGAAAACCGCCAGTGGCACCGGATTGCGCGCCAGCACTGGGCGCGCGCGGCTGTCGAGCCAGGCGACCGGCTCGGCCCAACTGGCAAGGCCCTTGGCACTGCCGGCGCGCTGCTTGATCAGCGCCAGGTCCAGCTCGCCCGCATTGAACGCCCGCCATACGTCATGACTGAGGCCGCTGGTGATCTCCAGGCGAATGCCCGGATGCGCATCGGCAAAATCGGCCAGGTAGGGTGTCAGGCTGTTGGCGGCGAAATCGTCCGGCACGCCGAGGCGTACCTCGCCTTCCACCGCGCTCTGCCCCAAAGCGAGCATCGCCTCGTCCATCAGCGCGACGATGCGGTTGGCATAACCGAGCAGGCGTTCGCCTTCGGTGGTGGTCACCACGTAGCGGCCACTGCGGTCGAGCAGCTCGGCGCCGAGCTGCTCCTCAAGACGCCGCACCTGCTGGCTGACGGTGGACTGCGTCAGATGCAGGCTAGCAGCGGCACGAGTGAAGCCTCCGGTCTGCACCACGGCGAGAAAACTGCGTAACAGCACCGGATCAAGCATCGCGCCACCCATCATGAAATCCACTGACAGGCATTCTACTATTTAATTTCCGAATCCAGCTGCGAATTCCTATAGTGCCTGGGAGTCCTTTTTCGCGCCGGGATCGATCCCAGCGCCATCCACCCGCCGAGGCAATCTCTCGATGAGCAAAACGCCCTACTACTACGCCCCGCATGGCGGTCATCCTGGTCAGGATCAGTTACTGACCGACCGCGCCATGTTCACCGAAGCCTACGCCGTGATTCCCAAGGGCGTGATGCGTGACATCGTCACCAGCCACCTGCCGTTCTGGGACAACATGCGCATGTGGGTCATCGCCCGCCCGCTGACCGGCTTTGCCGAAACCTTCTCGCAGTACATCGTGGAAGTTGGCCCGAACGGCGGCAGCGAGAAACCCGAGCTGGACCCGAGCGCCGAAGGCGTGATCTTCGTCGTCGAAGGCACCTGCGACCTGACTCTGAACGGCACCCAGCACGCCCTGCGTCCGGGCAGCTACGCCTTCATCCCGCCAGAAAGCGATTGGTCGCTGCGCAACAACGGCAGCGAAGCCGTGCGCTTCCACTGGTTGCGCAAGGCCTACCAGCCGGTTGAGGGCGTGCCCTACCCGGAAGCCTTCGTCACCCATGAGCAGGACATCGAGCCGATCGTCATGCCCGGCACCGAAGGCCGCTGGAGCACCACGCGCTTCGTCGAGATCAGCGACATGCGTCATGACATGCACGTCAACATCGTCAACTTCGAACCAGGCGGCGTGATTCCCTTCGCCGAAACCCACGTCATGGAACACGGCCTGTACGTGCTCGAAGGCAAGGCGGTGTATCGCCTGAACCAGGACTGGGTCGAAGTGGAAGCCGGCGACTTCATGTGGCTGCGCGCCTTCTGCCCGCAGGCCTGCTATGCCGGCGGCCCGAGCCGCTTCCGCTACCTGCTGTACAAGGATGTGAACCGTCAGATGCCGCTGACCCTGGGCGGTCTGAAGCGCTAGGTCACTCCTCCCGCGTAGGGCGGGTGTAACCCGCCGGTTCGGCAATGGTGGCGGGTTGCACCCGCCCTACGCGAAAACCTCCGCCCTCGCCCCAATGAAAAAGGCCATCCCCTCGGGGATGGCCTTTTTATTTTAAGACATCGATCAGCTATGGCGGATCAGGTGATCGAAGGCGGACAGCGATGCCTTCGAGCCCTCGCCCATGGCGATGACGATCTGCTTGTACGGCACGGTGGTCACGTCGCCGGCAGCGAACACGCCCGGGATGTTGGTCGCGCCCTTGGCATCGACGACGATCTCACCGAAGCGGCTCAGCTCGACGCTACCCTTGAGCCAGTCGCTGTTGGGCAGCAGACCGATTTGCACGAAGATGCCTTCCAGCTCGACGGTGTGCAGCTCCTCGGTGGTGCGGTCCTTGTAGACCAGGCCGTTGACCTTCTGGCCATCGCCCGTGACCTCGGTGGTCTGCGCGCTCTTGATCACAGTGACGTTCGGCAGGCTGTAGAGCTTCTTCTGCAGTACGGCGTCAGCACGCAGGGTGTCGGCGAATTCCAGCAGGGTCACATGAGCGACCAGGCCGGCCAGGTCGATGGCCGCTTCGACACCGGAGTTACCGCCGCCGATCACCGCCACGCGCTTGCCCTTGAACAGCGGGCCGTCGCAGTGCGGGCAGAAGCACACGCCCTTGGCCTTGTATTCCTGCTCGCCGGGCACGCCCATCTCGCGCCAGCGCGCACCGGTGGAAAGGATGACGGTCTTGGCCTTGAGCGAGGCGCCGTTCTCGAACTGCACTTCGTGCAGGCCACCTTCGCTGCTGGCTGGCACCAGCGCCGACGCACGTTGCAGATTCATCACGTCGACGTCGTATTCCTTGACGTGTTCTTCCAGCGCACGCACCAGTTTCGGACCTTCGGTCTCCTTCACCGAGATGAAGTTCTCGATGGCCATGGTGTCCAGCACCTGACCACCGAAGCGCTCGGCGGCAATGGCGGTGCGGATGCCCTTGCGCGCAGCGTAGATGGCAGCTGCGGCACCGGCCGGGCCACCACCGACCACCAGCACGTCGAAGGCTTCCTTGGCGGTCATCTTCTCGGCATCGCGGTTGGCGGCGCCGGTATCGATCTTGGCGAGGATTTCCTTCACATCCATGCGACCGGAAGCGAAAACCTCACCGTTCAGGTAGATGCTCGGCACGGCCATGATCTGGCGACGCTCGACTTCTTCCTGGAACAGCGCGCCGTCGATGGAGACGTTGCGGATATTGGGGTTGAGCACGGCCATCAGGTTCAGCGCCTGAACCACGTCCGGGCAGTTCTGGCAGGAGAGCGAGAAGTAGGTCTCGAACTCGAACTTGCCTTCGATGCTCTTGATCTGCGCGATGGTGTCGGCGTCCAGCTTGGACGGATGGCCGCCCACCTGCAGCAGCGCCAGCACCAGCGAGGTGAACTCGTGGCCCATGGGGATGCCGGCGAAGGTCAGGCCGATATCCGCGCCGGGGCGCACCAGCGAGAACGACGGTCGGCGGGCATCGCTGCCATTGGTCTTCAGGGTGATCTTGTCGGTCAGGCCGACGATGTCTTGCAGAAGCCCGAGCAGTTCCTGGGATTTTTCGCCGTCATCAAGGGACGCGACGATCTCGAACGGCTGGGTGACCTTTTCCAGGTAGGCCTTCAACTGGGCTTTAAGATTGGCGTCCAACATGGCGGAAATTCCTCAAATACGAAAATTCGGGCAATAAAATGCCCGGACGGATCGCGCCCGGGCATCGGGCACCACAAGGGCCGGTTAATGGCCCAAACAGCGCAGATTCGTTCCTCCCCAACCCGCAAAGGCTGGGAAGGTGTTGGCAGTTTAGATCTTGCCGACCAGGTCCAGCGAAGGAGCCAGAGTCTTCTCGCCTTCTTTCCACTTGGCCGGGCAAACTTCGCCCGGGTGAGCGGCGGTGTACTGGGCAGCTTTCAGCTTGCGCAGGGTCTCGCCGACGTCACGAGCGATTTCGTTGGAGTGGATTTCCAGGGTCTTGATCTGACCTTCCGGGTTGATGATGAAGGTGCCGCGCAGAGCCAGGCCTTCTTCAGCGATGTGCACGCCGAAAGCGTTGGTCAGCTGGTGGGTCGGATCACCGATCAGCGGGAACTGAGCTTTGCCAACGGCCGGCGAAGTTTCGTGCCAGACCTTGTGCGAGAAGTGGGTGTCGGTGGTCACGATGTAGACCTCGGCACCGGCCTTCTGGAACTCGGCGTAGTTGTTGGCGGCGTCTTCGATTTCGGTCGGGCAGTTGAAGGTGAAGGCAGCCGGCATGAAGATCAGCACAGACCACTTGCCCTGCAGGCTCTGATCGGTGACTTCGATGAACTCGCCGTTGTGGAACGCATTGACCTTGAACGGCTGAACCTGAGTATTGATGAGGGACATCTCTGACTCCTTCTGAGTTTTGGGTGAGGGTTGAAAGCTACGGTCGCTATATTAGCCACCTAACAGAAAAAAGCTTATTGATTACGGGCATGATATCGATTGAATGCACCAATCGATGGCTCAGCCCACGCCACATGCGGGCTGCAGCCCTGATTCAGACTAGGCTGGGATCAATCAGCAGTGCAAGTTTACCTGCGACCTGGTTACCAGCGAGCGTCTCGAACGCCGCCTCATGGTCTTGGATCGCAAAACTGCGCTCCAGTTGCGGCTTTAACCGGCCTTCGCCGAACAGCGGCCACACCTGCTGCTGCAGATCGTGCAGTAGATCGGCCTTGAACTGATCGTCGCGGTTGCGCAGGGTCGAACCGGTCAACTGGATGCGCTTGCCCAGCACCTGAGCCAGGTCCAGCTTGGCCTCGCGCCCGCCCATCAGGCCGATGTTGATCCAGCGACCGTCACGCGCCAATAACTCCAGATTAAGCGCCGCATACTGCCCACCGACCGGATCGAGAATCACGTCGAACGGCCCGAAATCACGCAAGGCCTGCAGATCTTCACCACGCAAGGCACCACCCTGCGCACCCAGCGCTTCGCAGTAGGCCAATCGCTCGGCAGAGCCGACGCTGACCCAGCACGGGCTACCGAACGCCTTGCACAGCTGGATGGCAGCCGAACCGACGCCACTGGCGCCAGCATGCAGCAGGACTTTTTCCCCGGGGCGCAGAGCGCCGAGCTGGAACAGATTGAGCCAGGCCGTGGCGTACACCTCCGGCACCACGGCAGCCTCGACCAGAGTCAAACCCTCAGGCACCGGCATGGCGTGGCGTGCATCGAGCACCACTTCCTCGGCCATACCGCCACCGGCGAGCAGGCAGCAAACGCGATCGCCCACCTGCCAGGCGCTGCCAGCACCCACTTCGACAATCACCCCGGAGCACTCCAGGCCCAGCGCCTGGCTAGCACCCGGTGGCGGCGGATAGAGCCCGGCACGCTGCAACAGATCGGCCCGGTTAAGCCCAGCGGCCGCCACCTTCACCCGGATCTGCCCTGCATCACAGCTCTGTGCCGGTTGTTCCAGCCACTCTGCACGCCCTTCGACGCCTTGCAATGCCTTCATGCTGCCTCCATAGTGCAAGTGAACCAAGCCCAGCGCTGACCGCCGGGCTTTCGCCTAGCGCCAACGGAACCTGGCGCCCTCAAATACGGCCTAATATGCGTTATCACCTGCCACTACGTCGAATCAGCATGAAGCGCTCCCTTGCAAGCACCGCCCTCGCCCTCGTTCTCGGCCTCAGTGCCCTGCCGCTGGCGGCCAAGACCACCACAGCGACCAGTTGGGACTACCTGCAACCGGATCGCGAGCAGGTGATCGCCAGCCTCAACGTAGTGGAGCTGTTGCGCCGCCACCACTACAACAAGCCGCCGCTCAATGACGAGCGCTCGGTTCAGATCTACGACAACTACCTGAAGTTGCTCGATCCGTCCCGTAGCTATTTCACTGCGGCCGACATCGCCGAATTCAACCAGTGGCGCACCAAGTTCGATGACCTGCTGAAAAGCGGCGAGCTCGAACCGGGCTTCACCATCTATCGCCGTCACCTTACCCGCCTGGAAGAACGCCTGAACTTCGCCCTGGCCGAGCTGGGCAAAGGCGTCGACAAGATCGATTTCACGGTGGATGAAGAGCTGCAGGTCGACCGCGAGAAAGCTCCTTGGGCCAAGGATCGTGCCGAACTCGACGACCTCTGGCGCAAACGCGTCAAGGACGAAGTGCTGCGCCTGAAGATCGCCGGCAAGGAAACCAAGGACATCCAGGAGCTGCTGACCAAGCGCTACAAGAACCAGTTGGCGCGACTCAAGCAGACCCGCGGCGAGGACGTGTTCCAGGCCTACATCAACGCTTTCGCCACCACCTACGACCCGCACACCACCTATCTGTCGCCGGATAACGCGGAAAACTTCGACATCAACATGAGCCTCTCGCTGGAAGGCATTGGCGCCGTCCTGCAGAGCGACAACGAGCACGTCAAGGTGGTGCGTCTGGTGCCAGCCGGCCCGGCCGAGAAGAGCAAGCAGATCGCACCTGCCGACAAGATCGTCGGCGTCGCCCAGGGCAATGATGAAATGGTCGACGTGATCGGCTGGCGCCTGGACGAAGTGGTCAAGCTGATTCGTGGCCCGAAAGGCTCCACCGTGCGCCTGGAAGTGATTCCGGCCAGCAATGCGCCGAGCGACCAGAGTAGCAAGGTGGTCACCATCACCCGCGAAGCGGTCAAGCTGGAAGAGCAAGCCGCCAAGAAAAAGGTCCTGGAACTCAAGCACGATGGCCGCGATTACAAGCTCGGCGTGATCGAACTGCCGGCCTTTTATCTCGACTTCAAGGCCTTCCGCGCAGGCGACCCGAACTACAAGAGCACCACCCGTGACGTCAAACGCCTGCTCGACGAGCTGCAGGCCGAGAAGGTCGACGGCGTGGTCATCGACCTACGCAATAATGGCGGCGGCTCGCTGCAGGAAGCCACCGAGCTGACCAGCCTGTTCATCGAACAGGGCCCCACCGTACTGGTGCGCAACGCCGACGGTCGCGTCGACGTGCTCGCCGACGAGAACAAGGGCATCTACTACAACGGTCCGCTGGCGGTGCTGGTCAACCGCCTGTCCGCGTCGGCCTCGGAGATCTTCGCCGGCGCCATGCAGGACTATCACCGCGCGCTGATTCTCGGCGGCCAGACCTTCGGCAAGGGCACGGTGCAAACCATTCAGCCGCTCAACCATGGCGAACTGAAACTGACCCTGGCCAAGTTCTATCGCGTCTCCGGCCAGAGCACCCAGCACCAGGGCGTGATTCCCGACATCCTCTACCCGGACGTCATGGACACCAAGGACATCGGCGAAAGCGCCCTGCCCGCCGCACTGCCGTGGGACAGCATCCGTCCGGCGATCAAGCCCGAGCTGGACCCGATCAAGCCGTTCCTGACCGAACTGAAGGCTCGCCATGATCAGCGCACGGCCAAGGACCCGGACTTCGTCTTCACTCGCGACCGCCTTACCCTAGCCAAGAAGCTGATGGAGGAGAAAACCGTCAGCCTCAACGAACAGACCCGACGTGCTCGCCAGGCCGAAGTCGAAGCCAAGCAACTGGCCCTGGAGAACAACCGCCGCCAGGCCAAGGGCGAAGAGCCGCTCAAGGAGCTGGAGAAAGAAGACGAGGACGCGCTGCCGCTTGCTGACGAGAAGAGCACGCCGGAAGACGATGCCTACCTTTCGGAGTCCGGACGCATCCTGCTCGACTACCTGGGGTTGAACCCGTCGCTGGCGCTGCATTGAGGCGATTCTACGAACGTCATCAAATCGTCATCGAACTGTCGTGAAATGCAGGGGCCGGTTAGAAACCGGCCCCTTCGTTTTCCGGCAGATCGAGAACACCATGACCGTCACCGAGCAGTTGAGCGCACTGGGTAACATCCTCGCTCACGGCGACCTCAGCAGCCTGTTCCAACCCATCGTCTCGCTGTCCGAACAGCGCATTCTCGGCTACGAGGCACTGACTCGCGGCCCATCCAACAGTCCACTGCATTCACCATTGACGCTGTTCGCCGTGGCCCGCCACGCAGGCCGCCTGAGCGAACTGGAAATGGCCTGCCGCAAGAGCGCCTGCAAGGGCTTCAGCGCCCTGGGCCTGGACGGCAAGCTGTTTCTCAACGTCTCGCCGGAATCGCTGCTCGACCCCGGTCACCAGCCCGGGCGCACCCTGAAACTGCTGCAGGCATTCGGCATCCCACCAAGCCAGGTGGTGATCGAACTCACCGAGCAGTCGCCCACCGAAGACTTCGCCCTGCTCGACAATGCGCTGCATCACTACCGCGCCATGGGGTTTTCCATCGCCCTGGATGATCTGGGCGCCGGCTATTCGAGCCTGCGCCTGTGGTCGGAGCTGCGCCCGGACTACGTGAAGATCGACCGTCACTTCATCGACGGCATCCACCTCGACACGGTGAAACGCGAGTTCGTCGGCTCCATTTTGAAAATGGCCGAAGCATCACGCGCACAGGTGATAGCCGAGGGCATCGAGCTGCCCGAAGAGCTGGCCGTACTGACGGAAATGGGCGTCGACCTGGTACAGGGCTACCTGCTCAGCAGGCCGCAGGAAAAGCCGCCGCGCGAGGCACGCCAGTTGCTGCCCCAGATCCAGAGCAACCAGGCCAGCCTCAGCGAAGACAGCCATGACCTCAGCGCTCTGCTCAACGATCAGCTCGCAGTCGATCAGCACACGCCCATCGCCGAGGTGCTGGACGTCTTTCGCGCCCAGGCCAACCTCAACTCCCTGGCGGTGCTGGACGCCCAGCGGCAGCCGGTCGGCATCGTCCACCGTCACTCGCTGTCCGAAGCGCTGCTCAAGCCATTCGCCACCGATCTGTTCGCGCGCAAACCCATAAGCCGTCTGATGAGCCAGGACTTTCTCGCCGTGGAGCTGACGCAGTCGTTGCAGAAGGTCAGTCGTCTGCTCACCAGTCGTGCACGCCAGCGCATCGAGGAAGACTTCATCATCATCCAGAACGGCCGCTATCTGGGGCTGGGACGGGTGATCGACGTGCTCAAGCTGATCACCGAGCAGAAACTCCAGCAGGCGCGTCACGCCAACCCGCTGACCCTGCTGCCAGGCAACGTGCCGATCCAGCAATGCCTGAGCCGCTTGCTGCAACAGCAGCGCGAAGCGGCCGTGTGCTATGTCGATATCGATAGTTTCAAGCCGTTCAACGATCTCTACGGCTATGCCAAGGGCGACGAGGTGCTGCTGTGCCTGGCACAGTGCCTGAACGAGCGGGTCGATCCGGCGCGCGACTTCGTCGGCCATATCGGCGGTGACGATTTCATGCTGGTGCTTGGCTCGACCGACTGGCGCGACAAGCTCGGCAAGCTGATCGAGGATTTTCAAAGTCAGTGCCGACGCTTCTATCGCGAGGAGCATCTCCAGGCCGGCTGCTTCATCGCCCACAACCGCCAGGGCCAGCGCCAGGAATATGCGCTGCTGTCGCTTTCGATCGGCGTGGTGCACGTGAGAAAGACGGATTGCGCTCAACTCGATGCCTCGCGCCTGGCCGAACTGGCGTCCGAAGCCAAGCGCCAGGCCAAGGGCGTGCCTGGCTACAGCCTGCACATTCTGGAAGGCTCAGCGGCCTGAGCGGCTAGCCTCGTCCGCCATGGCGGCGTAGCGCTCGGCGGCCTGCGGGTCTGCTTCCAGGCCGGGAGCGCCCTCGCGGTAAAGCTGGCTCAGGCGCCCGCTCGCCAAGGGATGCCCGGCAGTCGCCGCCATTTCCCACCAACGCACGGCCTGCACGGCATCCGGCACTTGCCGGGTGTCGCCCTGCATGGCCTGCACGCCCAGTTGATAGGCGGCCTTGCCGTCTCCACCCTGGGCAGCCAGACGCAGCAGCCGCAGCCCCTCCTCGCGCGCGCCAAGGCCCTGGCCGCGAAATAGCAGGATATGACCATAGAAACTCTGCGCCGCGGTGTCGCCGAGGTTGGCCATACGTCCGTACTGGCCCTGCATCCATTGCCACAGACGCGGTTGACGCAGCGCCGCAGGCCAGTGGAAAAGTCGCCGAGCCAGCCAGTACCCCAGCCGCGCTCGGGCCTGCCAGAGCCACCTAGACATCGGCGGGATACTCGAACTCGAACACCCGCACCACCTCCGCCGCATGCCAGGACGCAGCGGCGACGCCATCGGAGGCCCCATTGAAACGCCCGAGGCGCGTCACGCAATCGAAGAAGCCGGTGCGCGGCAGGCGACTGGCGCCCTGACTGATGACCAGCGCGCTGCGCAGCGGCCGCTCGGCGCGAGCATCCAGTGCAGCGAGGTGCTCCAAAGCGGCGGTCAGGGTTTGCATGGCCGGCGTCGGTAGGTCGAGGCGCTCGATCAGCGCTCGATAAGTCAGGAGGTGGCGCTGACGGCGGGCATCATCCAGCTCGGTCAGCAGTGCCTGCCAGTGTTGACGACTGATGCGTACACTCAAGACCAGCCCTCCAGCCCCAGCTCCCAGGCAAGAGAACGCAGAATCGCGGCATCGGGCTGCCGTTCGCCGCTCTCGATCATGGCCAGATAATGGGGGCTGATACCGACGCTGCGCGCCAGCGCTTCCGGGCTCAGGCCCTTGGCTTCGCGTAGCGCTTGCAACTGCGCGAGAGGCGCGCGATTGGTTGCAGGCACCGGCGAAGGCTCAACGGTCGCGGCAACCTCCTGGCGCCCCGCAGCCTGCAACAGGGCCTGATAATCGGCCCAGGGCAGCACTGCGTATTCCGGTTCGCCGTCACGGGCAATGATTTGCACACTCATGAGTCTCTCCGTTGGAAAGCAGGGCCGACGGCCTCGACCCCTTCCTTGCATGTGGTCATCTTAACAGGCGTCTACCGCCAGAGGCGTCATCCAAACGGGCCAGGTAGCGAGATGCGGCGTTTCGCCCTATCCACTCGAATCGGCAACCTGCCGAACGCGCGACCTTGAGAGTGCGAAACACGGGAGCGTCGGCCGCTCAGCGAGTGCGGACAGAATCCGCAACGCTTAGAGCCATCAGGATTGCAGCGGATCGACCCGTTCGGCCGGCGGTAGCTGTTCGATGAGCGCCATGCGCTCCGGGCTCTGCTTGTCCCGCCACGCCCTGAAAGCCTCCAGCTCGCCATGCCAGGTGCGCATGACCCAGGCCAGCACGGCGAGGTCGTCGACGAAGCCGACGCCTACCAGCCAGTCGGGAATGGCATCGAGCGGAGCGATGAAGTACAGCAGCGCTGCCACCACCATCAATAGGGCCTGGCTGCTGATCTGCCGGTACTCACCCTTGAACCAGGCCAGGCTGAGCGCACGCAGCAACTGCAGATCTTCCTTGAATGCGGCGAAGCGCTGTCCCTGCGGGGTGCGCTTGTCACCCAACGCGCGCACGAGTTCGGGCAACTTGCCGTCGCGAAGAAAGCGGGCGGCCAACGGCAGGTAACGCGTCAGTTTCCACGGGATTTTCATAGGCCTCCTCGGCGAGCCAGGTACTTTCTGGGCTTGCCTCGCTTATCCACCGAAGCTGTGGATAAATCTGTGCAAATTCTTTAGACAAGCTTATCAAAGCCCCGTGGCATGGGGTCTCGGCTTAGATCGGATATTTTTTATACAGCATATAAAATCCATGAAAATCAACAAGTTGCTGATTGACATGAGAGGCTCGCGTCTGTAGCGAAGGCTCTTCGGGAATCTTTCCCAGAATGTGCATAAGCGTAACACCCTGCCACCGTGCACCCTCTTTTTTGCCCTCAGAAACGACAACGCCCCGTCAAGACGGGGCGTTGTACGCAAGTACCAGGTGTTACTCTTCGGTCGGCTCGGCGGCCTGATCCTTGATGGCGATCAGTTCCAGATCGAACACCAATACCGAATTGGCCGGAATGGCCGGGGACGGGCTTTGCTCGCCGTAAGCCAGCTCGCTGGGGATGTACAGCTTGTACTTCTCGCCCACGTGCATCAGTTGCAGGCCTTCGACCCAACCCGGGATCACGCCGCCAACCGGCAGGTCAATGGGGCTACCGCGCGCTACGGAGCTGTCGAAGACGCTGCCATCGGTCAGCTTGCCTTCGTAGTGAACGGTTACCACGTCGCTTTCCTTCGGCTGCGCGCCGTCGGTCTTCTCGATCACTTCGTATTGCAGACCGGAAGCAGTGGTGACGACACCTTCACGCTTGCCGTTCTCTTCGAGGAATTTCTTGCCGGCTTCGGCAGCTTCCTTGTTCAGCGCCGTCATGCGCTCTTCAGCACGATTCTGCAGGAAGGAGAAGGCCTCGATCATGTCCTCATCCTTGATGCGCGGCTCCTTCTTCGCCAGCGCATCTTCGATCCCCTGGGCGACGGCCTTGGAATCCAGATCGTCCATGCCCTCTTCGGACAGGCTGCGACCCATGTTCAGGCCAATACCGTAGGAAGCTTTCTGCGCCGGGCTGTTGAGTTCGACTTCGCTGGTTTGCGAATCGCAACCGGCGAGCACCAGGCCCACCAGGGCAACCGCCGCCGCCAAACGATGCTGTTTCATGCTTGTTCCTTGTAGATGCGCCCGAAGGCCGTCGTGTGAAAGCGCGAGCTTAGCAGTACGCCGCGATCACTGGCTACGGCATAGGAGCCGTACAATGCGCATAAGTTCAAGCAAACAAAGGATTTTTTGAGGTTTTCGGGGAATGCCGAAGCGTTGTCACAGGAGGGGATGAAGCGAGGAAAAGAATGGCGCAGCGGACGGGACTCGAACCCGCGACCCCCGGCGTGACAGGCCGGTATTCTAACCGACTGAACTACCGCTGCGCGTAACTGCGAGATTGGTGGGTGGTGACGGGATCGAACCGCCGACCCTCTGCTTGTAAGGCAGATGCTCTCCCGGCTGAGCTAACCACCCCATTCACTCTCGAAGTGGGGCGCATTCTAGAGAGCGATTCGGACCTTGGCAAGCCCTCTTCATAAAAAAATTTATCGCCGCAGCAAGAACTTAGGCAGCACCGGCGAATTTCCTCGAAGGTTCGTTGTCAGGGTTGGCCTGAGCACGCCAGCGGAGAATAATGCGCGCTCTGTGCCGGCGGACCGGTCAGCCTACCGCTGCTCGCCCGCCACCTTCATCCGTCGCTGCGCGCCGGCTTTCCCCAGGTGAAAGCCAACAGATGGCGCCGCCTCGCGACTTACATCATCAATGGAGAGTCACCCGCTCATGTGGTTTCGTAACCTGCTGGTCTACCGCCTCACCCAGGACATCCCTTTCGACGCCGAAGCGCTGGAGACCGCACTGGCCAGCAAACCGGCCCGTCCCTGCGCCAGCCAGGAACTGACCACCTACGGTTTCACCGCCCCCTTCGGCAAAGGCGCCGATGCTCCGCTGGTGCACGTCAGCGGCGACTTTCTGCTGATCGGCGCGCGCAAGGAAGAACGCATCCTGCCGGGCTCGGTGGTGCGCGACGCGCTGAAGGAAAAGGTCGACGAAATCGAAAACACGCAGATGCGCAAGGTCTACAAGAAAGAGCGCGACCAGATCAAAGACGAGATCGTCCAGGCCTTCCTGCCGCGTGCCTTCATCCGCAAATCCGGCACTTTCGCTGCCATCGCGCCGAAGCAGGGCCTGATTCTGGTCGACAGCGCCAGCGCCAAGAAGGCCGAAGACCTGCTCTCCACCCTGCGCGAGGCCATCGGCTCGCTGCCAGTACGCCCGTTGTCGGTGAAGATCGCACCGACCGCCACGCTCACCGACTGGCTGAAGAACCAGAGCGCTGCCGAAGGTTTCTTCGTGCTCGATGAGTGCGAGCTGCGTGACACCCATGAAGATGGCGGCGTGGTGCGCTGTAAGCGTCAGGACCTGACCAGCGAGGAAATCCAGCTGCACCTGTCCACTGGCAAACAGGTTACTCAACTGTCGCTGGCCTGGCAGGACAAGCTGTCCTTCATGCTCGATGACAAGCTGACCATCAAACGCCTGCGTTTCGAAGATGTGCTGCAGGAACAGGCCGAACAGGACGGCGGCGACGACGCCCTGGCCCAGCAGGACGCCAGTTTCATCCTGATGATGATGACTCTGGTGGAATTTCTGCCGGAGCTGTTCACCGCACTGGGCGGCGAAGAGATTCCGCAGGGTATCTAGGGCGCTTGTCTCCCCTCTCCCGCTTGCGGGAGAGGGCCGGGGGAGAGGGTCTATCCGACAGGTGTAGGGCGGTTGCAACCCGCCAACTCGACCGGCAGGTTAGCTGCCCTACATCGGAAGACAACCCCGGATTTCATCCGGGCTACACACGAGTGAGCGTCAGACCAGCGACTCGAGGCTCTCGGTAAAGGCACTGGCGCCCTGCTCCGCCGTGCTGAAGTTATGGCGCATGAAGGCGAACAGCTCACGCCCGCAGCCCATTGCCGGAGCCGGCCTGGGCGCTGACTCACGTGCGGCGAACTCAGCCTCGTCGGCCTGCAACACCAACTGCCCGCTTTGACCATCGACACGAATCAGGTCGCCGTCGCGCACCCGCGCCAGCGGCCCGCCATCGAAGGCCTCCGGGCAGACATGAATGGCCGCCGGGATCTTGCCCGAGGCGCCAGACATGCGCCCATCGGTGACCAATGCCACCTTGAAACCACGATCCTGCAGCACACCCAGATAAGGCGTCATCTTGTGCAGTTCGGGCATGCCGTTACTGCGCGGCCCCTGGAAACGCACCACGGCGACGAAATCGCGCTCCAGCTTGCCGGCCTTGAACGCCTCGACCAGCTCCAGCTGATCCTCGAACACCAGCGCCGGCGCTTCGACTACCTGATGCTCGGGTGCCACGGCGGACACCTTCATCACGCCACGGCCAAGATTGCCCTGCATCAGGCGCAGACCGCCTTCTGCCGAGAACGGCCGCGCCACCGGACGCAGCACGCTCTCCTCCAGGCTCTCGGTCGGCCCGTCGCGCCAGACCAGCTTGCCATCCTCGAGGAAAGGCTCCTGGGTGTAGCGCGACAAACCGCGTCCGGCCACGGTGTTGACCTCTTCATGCAGCAGTCCGGCATCGAGCAACTGACGAATCAGGAACGCCATGCCGCCGGAGGCCTGGAAGTGATTGATGTCGGCCTTGCCGTTGGGATAAACATGGGCCAGGGTCGGCACCACCTCGGACAGATCGGCCATGTCCTGCCAGGTCAGCAGAATGCCGGCAGCGCGGGCGATGGCCGGCATGTGCAGTGTATGGTTGGTCGAGCCGCCCGTGGCGTGCAGGGCGACAATGGAATTGACCAGGCAGCGCTCGTCGACGATCTCGCCGATGGGCATGAAACTCCCACTCTGCTTGGTCAGGCGCGTCACCTGCTGCGCAGCCTCGCGGGTCAGCGCCTCGCGCAGCGGCGTGCCCGGATTGATGAACGAGGCGCCCGGCAGATGCAGGCCCATCACCTCCATCAGCAACTGGTTGGTATTGGCGGTGCCATAGAAGGTGCAAGTGCCCGGCCCGTGGTAAGCGGCCATTTCCGCTGCCAGCAGCTCTTCGCGGGTCGCCTTGCCTTCGGCGTAGCGCTGACGCACATCAGCCTTCTCCTTGTTGGACAGACCCGAGGTCATCGGCCCGGCCGGCACGAACAGCGATGGCAGGTGACCGAAACGCAGTGCGCCCATCATCAGCCCTGGCACGATCTTGTCGCACACACCCAGGTACAGCGCAGCGTCGAACATGTTGTGCGACAGCGCCACGGCCGTGGACATGGCGATCACCTCGCGGCTGGCAATGCCCAGCTCCATGCCCGGTTCGCCCTGGGTGACGCCATCGCACATGGCCGGCACGCCACCGGCGAACTGCCCTACTGAACCGAGTTCGCGCAGGGCCTGCTTGATCTGCTCGGGAAAGACCTCGTAAGGCTGATGCGCCGACAACATGTCGTTGTAAGCAGAAACGATGGCCACATTGGCCGCATCCAGCAGACGCAGGGTCTGTTTGTCGTCACCGCTGCAGCCGGCGACGCCGTGAGCGAAGTTGGCGCATTGCAGCTTGCCCCGCTGCGGGCCTTCGCTGGCAGCTGCACGGATCATCTCAAGGTAGCGCTGGCGCGTGGCGCGGCTGCGCTCGACAAGACGTTCGGTAACTTCGACAACGCGGGGATGCATGGGAAATCTCCAGGCTAGCTGCTAGCGTCTGTTTGTATTTACAACAAAATATTGCCACCCGGCACGCTTGATTTCCATAGCGATGGGAATAATCTTGTAATTACAACAACAAATTAACGAGACCCTCACCATGACACTACGAATCGCCATCAATGGCTTCGGCCGTATCGGCCGCAACGTGCTACGCGCACTTTATACCCAGAATTATCGTCAGCACCTGCAAGTTGTGGCCATCAACGATCTGGGCGCCAGCACGATCAATGCGCACCTCCTGCAATATGACAGCGTCCACGGCCATTTCCCCGAAGAAGTGAAAGTCGACGGCGAAAGCCTGTGGATAAAGGGTGATCGCATCGCCGTCAGCGCCATTCGCAACCCGGCCGAGCTTCCCTGGAAAACCCATCAGGTCGATGTGGTGCTCGAATGCACCGGGCTGTTCACCGAACGCGACAAGGCAGCCGCGCATCTTGCCGCCGGCGCGCGCAAGGTATTGATCTCCGCGCCTGCCAAAGGCGCCGACGCCACCGTGGTGTACGGCGTCAACGAACAGGTGCTAACGCCGGACATGCAGATCATCTCCAATGCCTCCTGCACCACCAACTGCCTGGCGCCGGTGGCGCAGGTGCTGCAGCGCGAGCTGGGCATCGAACAGGGGCTGATGACCACCATCCACGCCTACACCAACGACCAGAATCTGTCCGACGTCTACCACAGCGACCTGTACCGCGCGCGCTCGGCGACCCAGTCGATGATCCCGACCAAGACCGGCGCCGCCGAAGCGGTCGGCCTGGTGCTGCCGGAGCTGGCCGGCAAGCTCACCGGCATGGCGGTACGCGTACCGGTGATCAACGTGTCACTGGTTGACCTGACCCTGCAGGTCAAAAGCGAAACCACCGCAGAGGAAGTCAACGCCCTGCTCAAGGCCGCCAGCGAGCAATCCCCGGTGCTGGGTTACAACGCGCTGCCGCTGGTGTCCTGCGACTTCAACCACAACCCGTTGTCATCGATCTTCGACGCCAACCACACCAAGGTCAGCGGCAAGCTGCTCAAGGTGATGGCCTGGTATGACAACGAGTGGGGCTTCTCCAACCGCATGCTGGACAACTGCCTGGTGCTGGCCCGCTTGAACTGAACAGGAGGCTCGATGAGCCGTATCAGCTTTACCCGCGCCGAACTGCCGGCGCGCAAGCGCATCGCCCTGGTGGCGCACGATCACTGCAAGGGCTTCCTGCTCGACTGGTGCGAACGTCAGCGCGACAAGCTCGCGCGCCATGAGCTGGTGGCCACCGGCACCACCGGCCTGCTTCTGAGCAAACGTCTGGATTTACCGGTGGAGAGCATGATCAGCGGCCCGCTGGGCGGCGACCAGCAGATCGGCGCGCGCATCGCCGAACAGCGCGTGGACATGCTGGTGTTCTTCTGGGACCCGTTCGAGCCGCAGCCACACGACCCAGACATCAAGGCCCTGTTGCGCGTGGCTGCCGTGTGGAACATCCCGGTGGCGTGCAACGAAAGCAGCGCCGATTACCTGCTCAGCAGCAGCCTGCTGGAACAGCAGCACGAGTACCGTATCCCCGATTACCAGGCTTATCTAGCTGCGCGCGGCTAGCAGGCCATTGAAAAACTACCTGCGTTGGCAATACTGCGTTAAAACCGGCCTCGCGTGCGAGCCCAGTCAAAATGCTCATTTACAGCTCGTAAACTGCGCTTTTTCGGCCGTTTTTGCCTTGTCTTGCCTGCCTCGCCGACGTTTTTCAACGGCCTGCTAAAAATCCACCTTGCCCCGCCCCGCCTTGATCGCACCGCGCTTGCTCTTGCCGTCCAGACGGCGCTTCTTCGACCCGAGGGTCGGCTTGGTCGGGCGGCGCTTCTTTTCCACCTTGCCAGCGGTGCGAATCAGCTCGGCTAGGCGCTCGAAGGCATCGGCGCGATTCTGCTCCTGGGTGCGGTACTGCTGCGCCTTGATCACCACCACGCCGTCAGCGGTGATGCGACTATCGGCAAACGCCAACAGGCGCTCCTTGTAGAACGGAGGCAGCGACGAGGCCTGGCTGTCGAAGCGCAGGTGCACGGCGCTGGACACCTTGTTGACGTTCTGCCCGCCGGCCCCTTGGGCACGGATGGCGGTCAGCTCGATTTCCTCATCGGGGATATGAACACTGTTGGAAACGATCAGCATGGGTAAAAATTTCTTGAGGCTCATGGTCATCAGGATACCCGCCATAGCTGTAATCTTTGCTTGAAATTTCCCCACGGCATTCGTCGGGCGCCTCGGCTAACGTAGCGGCCTGTCTTTTTCCGGAAGCACGCGATGGACTCGATAACCCAGGCGGTACTCGGCGCCAGCATCCAGGGCGCGCTGCTCGGCCGCTGGCAGGGGCGCAAAGCCCTGCTCTATGGCGCTACGCTGGCTACCCTTCCCGACCTGGACGTGGTCATGGACTACGGCGATGCCGTGGCCAACATGACCTACCACCGCGGTTTCAGCCATTCGCTGTTCGTTCTGAGCGGCCTGGCGCTCCTGCTGACCTGGCTGGCCAGGCGTTTTCGGCCTCACCCAGGTTATTCGGCCAATCGCCTGTTACTGACGCTATGGCTGGTGCTGATCACTCACCCCTTGCTGGACGCCTTCACCAGCTACGGCACGCAGCTGTTCTGGCCGCTGATGCCAACGCCTACGGCCTGGTCCAGCCTGTTCATTATCGACCCGCTGTACAGCGTGCCGTTGCTCGCCGCGGTGGTGATCAGCCTGTTTACCGGGCTGCGCGAACAGAGCTGGCGCGTACCGGCCGTGGCGCTAGCGGTGTCGACGCTGTACATCGGCTTCAGCCTGGCCGGCAAGTTCATGGCCGAGCAGCGCGTGGAGCGTGAGCTGGCGCGCCAGGGCATTCAGGCCGAACAACTGTTCATCACCCCAACGCCGTTCAACACCCTGCTGTGGCGAGTGATCGTACTGGACGGCGAGGACTATCACGAAGCCCTGATCGGCTGGTTCGATGACCAGCCTCCGCAGTTGCAGCGCCTACCGCGCGGCACGCACCTGCGCGAACCACTGGCGGCCTCGCCGATGCACCAGCGCCTGGAGTGGTTCACCGGTGGCGCGCTGCGTTACGACCAGGTCGGTGATCGCCTGATCGTCACCGACCTGCGCCTGGGCATGACCGGTTTTCACCCTTTCCGCTTCGACTTCGCCCAGTTGCGCGATGGCCAGTGGCAGGTGCACCCGCGCCTTGATCGCCTGCCGTTTGAGCGCGGCGAAGTCGGGCACCTGACCCTGCTGTTCAAACGCATCTGGCAACCCGAACTGAAGGTTCCGCTGCTGGCATGGGCCAGCGAGTTGCAGAAACCACTTTTGACTGAGACTCGCTCGCACTAACAGCGGTACTATCAGCGTCCACTTATCTGGGCAGGACGCCTGCAATGCTGTTTCGCCGCTTCGAATCTCTGATCGACGTCTTCAAACCCAGCCCCGACGTTGCCCCGCCAGCCGGCATGCTGCGCTTCTACGGCCACTACCTGAAACAGGTGTGGCCGCTGATGGTCGCCGTGCTGATCATCGGCTTCTTCGCCGCCCTGATCGAGGTAGCGCTGTTCAGCTTCCTCGGCCAATTGATCGACATGGCTCAGGCCAGCACGGACGCCAGCACCTTCTTCCACGAGCACCAGCGCGAGTTGTTGTGGATGCTGCTGGTGGCGCTGATCATCCGCCCCATCGTGTTCGGCCTGCACAACCTGCTCACCCATCAGGCGGTGAACCCTGGCCTGACCAACCTGATTCGCTGGCAGAACCACCGCTACGTGCTCAAGCAGAGCCTGAGCTTCTTCCAGAACGATTTCGCCGGGCGCGTCGCCCAGCGCGTGATGCAGACCGGTCCCTCGCTACGCGACTCGGCCATGCAGGTGATCGACGCGCTGTGGCATGTGGTGGTCTATGCCGGCAGCGCGCTGTACCTGTTCGCCGCCGCCGACCTTCGCCTGGTGGTGCCGCTGGCGTTGTGGATCGTCGGCTATAGCGCGGCGCTGTGGTACTTCGTGCCACGCATCAAGGCACGCTCCGCCGCCGCCTCCTCGGCACGTTCCAAGGTCATGGGCCGCGTGGTGGACGGCTACAGCAACATCGCCACGCTCAAGCTCTTCGCCCACTCACAGGAAGAGGAAAGCTACGCCCGCGAAGCCATGCAGGACCTGCTCGACAAGTTCCGCCTGCAGTCGCGCACCATCACGGCACTGGATTTTCTCATCACCTGCCTGAACGGCGTGCTGATCGTCGGCACCGGCGCCCTGGCCCTGTGGCTGTGGAGCCATTCACTGATCACCACCGGCGCGATTGCACTGGCGCTGGGCCTGGTGATTCGCATCAACAACATGGCCGAATGGATCATGTGGGTGGTCAACGGCATCTTCGAGAACGTCGGCACCGTGCAGGATGGCATGCAGACCATCGTCCAGCCGCGCCAGGTGCTCGATCGCCCGGACGCCAAACCGATCAAGGTGCAACAAGGCGGCGTGCGCTTCGAGGACATCCACTTCCACTACGGCAAGAAAGGTGGCGTGATCGCCGGCCTCAGCATCGATATTCGCCCCGGCGAGAAGATCGGTCTGGTCGGCCCCTCCGGCGCCGGCAAGTCGACCCTAGTCAACCTGCTGCTGCGCCTATACGACCTGGAAAGCGGCCGCATCCTGATCGACGACCAGGACATCGCCACGGTGACCCAGGAAAGCCTGCGCGCCAACATCGGCGTAGTGACCCAGGACACCTCACTGCTGCACCGCTCGATTCGCGACAACCTGCGCTACGGCAAACCCGGCGCCAGCGACGAGGAACTCTGGGAAGCGGTGCGCAAGGCGCGCGCCGATGCCTTCATCCCCACCCTCGATGACAGCCAGGGCGGCCGCGGCATGGATGCTCAGGTCGGTGAACGCGGCGTGAAGCTATCCGGCGGTCAGCGTCAGCGCATCGCCATCGCCCGCGTGCTGCTCAAGGACGCGCCGATCCTGGTGCTGGACGAAGCCACATCGGCGCTGGATTCGGAAGTCGAAGCGGCCATTCAGGAAAGCCTGGACAGCCTGATGGAAGGCAAGACCGTGATCGCCATCGCCCACCGCCTGTCGACCATTGCGCGCATGGATCGCCTTGTCGTGATCGACAAGGGCCAGGTGATCGAAACCGGCACCCACGCCGAACTGATCGCCCACGGCGGCCTGTACGCACGGCTGTGGCAGCACCAGACCGGCGGGTTCGTCGGGGTGGAGTGAGATTACGCGGTTGATCCGGGTGTGGATTGTGGGGCTTGTCCGCGAAGCTGTTCTGCCAACCCATTCGCGGACGTGTCCGCTCCACAGGTTTTATGCCTGAAAGGCCGAGATCCCAGCCCGGGGCAATCCGGGCTAGGATCTATGGTTCACTCGGCTGCCGGCTTCTTGCGCTTGAGCGGCGCGCTGCCGTCGGCGCTGACCAGTGCAGAAGGCTTGCCAGCCGGGCGTGGACCGGTCTTGCGCTTGGGCGCGGCGGCTTTCTTCGGGTCCTTCTTCTCGGCTTTTTTCTTCTTGCTGCCAGCGGCCTTGCCGGACGCCTTGAGGTTTTTCGGCCCCTGATAGACGCCTTTCAGCTCCTTGATGGTGCGACGCTCGAAACGCTGCTTGAGGTAGCGTTCGATGCTCGACATCAAGTTCCAGTCGGTATGGCAGATCAGTGACACCGCCAGGCCTTCGCCACCGGCGCGGCCGGTGCGCCCGATACGGTGCACGTATTCGTCGCCGGAACGCGGCATGTCGAAGTTGATCACCAGATCCAGGCCTTCGACATCCAAGCCACGCGCCGCCACGTCGGTGGCGACCAGCACGCGAACAGCCCCCTGACGCAGGCGTTCGATGGCCAGCTTGCGGTCCTTCTGGTCCTTCTCACCGTGCAGGACGAACGCCTTGACCCCGGCGGCGACCAACTTGCCGTATAGGCGGTCGGCCTGCACCCGGGTGTTGGTGAAGATGATGGCCTTGTCGTAGGTCTCGTTGGCCAGCAGCCAGTCAACCAACTGTTCCTTGTGGTAGTTGTGATCGGCAGTGATGATCTGCTGACGCGTACCTTCGTTGAGCTGGCTGACGCTGTTGAGCATCAAGTGCTGCGGCTCCTTGAGCACCTTGGCAACCATCTCGCGCAGGCCATTGCCGCCGGTGGTGGCGGAAAACAGCAGGGTCTGGTGCGGGCCACAGGCTTCGGCCAGGCGCTGGGCATCTTCGGCGAAGCCCATGTCAAGCATGCGGTCAGCCTCGTCGAACACCAGCACCTCGACCTCATCCAGCGGCAGGTTGCCGGCATTGGCATGCTCGATCAGACGCCCCGGCGTGCCGATGAGAATATCGATCTTGCGCATCATCGCAGCCTGCACCTTGAAGTCCTCGCCACCGGTGACCAGACCGGCCTTGAGAAAGGTGAACTGGGCGAAGCGCTCGACTTCCTTGAGCGTCTGCTGCGCCAGCTCGCGGGTTGGCAGCAGGATCAGCGCGCGAATGCTCAGGCGCTGCTTGGAGTTGCCGTCACCCAGCAGGCGATTGAGCAGCGGCAGGACGAACGCGGCGGTCTTGCCGCTGCCGGTCTGGGCAATCACCCGCAGGTCCTTGCCCTCCAGCGCAGGCGGAATCGCTGCCGCCTGCACCGGAGTCGGCTCGACGAAGTTAAGCTCGGCAACAGCTTTCAGCAGGCGTTCATGCAGGGCGAATTGGGCAAACACGGGGGCACTACCTCGAAAAATCGACAAAACGGTGCATAGCCTAACGGTTTCCGGCGTCGGGGCCGAATTTCTTTGCACGCCACTCACATTCATACGCCGACAGACGGCCGCTTGGCGGCGCCGTCCGGCTATAGGCGAACGGGAACCGAAGCGGCTCGCCCACTATCTAATCGGCATAATCCTCCAGGGAGTGCCGCCATGCTTACCAAACCCCAGGCAACGCTCAGCATTGGCCTGTGTATCCTGCTCGCCACCTCGCCAGTGCTGGCCAACCCGCCCCCCGGTAAAGGCAAGCCTGGCCATCAGCATGATGGTGGCGTGCAGATCGACCTGCGCGGCCCGAGCGTGGATATCGGCCAGGTGCGCATCGTGCTCGGTGAGAATCGCCAGTTGATCGGCCCCACTTCATCACTACCGCCAGGCATCGCCAAGAACCTCGCTCGAGGCAAGCCGCTGCCTCCCGGCATCGCCAAGAACTTCGATAGCCGCCTGACTTCGCGCCTGCCCTATTACGAGGGCTACGAATGGAAGCAGATCGGCCGTGACGTCGTGCTGGTCGCCATCGCGACCGGCATCGTCTACGAAATCCTGCGCAACGTCCTGGACTGAGAGCCTTCCGACAAGCGGTGAGGCGCGCGACGAACTTGTTTCAGCGGCGCCACTCCAATTTCCAGATAGCCCTCCCGAGGTGCATGATGAACCCGTCCCTGATCTACCACGTCACCTCCAGCCTCGATGGCTACATCGCTCGTCCCGATGGCCGCCTCGACTGGTTCGACTCGTTGCGTCAGGCTGATGAAGAGTACAGTTTCCAGTACTTCTATTCGGGCATCGATGCGCTGCTGATGGGCCGGGTCACCTACGAAGCGCTGCTCCAGCGCGGCGGCCCCTGGCCCTACCCCGGCAAACCCTGCGTAGTGTTGACTCGCCTGGCCCTGCCGCGCGCCAGCGATGAGATCCAGCTGACCCACTGCACACCAGCCCAAGCGGTCGCGGCCTTGAACGAGGCCGGCTTTCAACGCATCTGGCTGGTCGGCGGCAGCCTGCTCGCCGGTAACTGCTACACCGCCGGGCTGATCGACGAAGTGGTGATCAATCTGGTACCTCACCTGCTTGGTGCCGGCGTTCCGCTACTGGCCACCGGCATGGAGCGCAGCCTGACACTGAGCGAGCAACGTCGGTTCGACAGTGGCACCCTGCAGCTGCATTACCAGGTGCAGAAGCAGAGCAATGCGCTAACCCAGATGCCCACCCCGCGCATCAGCGCAGCTTGACGTTTTCGCGCTGCCTGCGCAGCAGCCGTGCGCTGTCCCAACCGACCAGCAACACAGCCGCCCAGATCGGCAGGTAGGTCAGCCATTGCCCCGCATCGAACGTCTCTCCCAGCACCAGTAGCGCCACGCCGAACAACAGCACCGGCTCGACATAGCTGAGAATGCCGAATAGTCCGAGAGGCAGCAGCCGGCTGGACGCCATGTAAGCGGCAAACGCCAGGGTACCGATCAGGGCCATCACCGGCACCAGCAACCACAGCTGCGGGCGTTCGGCAAATGCCCCTGCGGGGCCATAGGCGATGATCAGCCAGATCGCCAACGGCGCCAGCATCAGCATCTCCAACACGAAGCCGGACAGAGCATCCAGTCGCATCCAGCGGCGTAACATGAAATAAGGCGGATAGCCCAGCGCGGTGACCAACGTCAGCCAGGAGAACGCCTGAGTACGCCAAAGCTCGTGCAACACACCGAGCATGGCGCAAGTCACCGCCAACTGTTGCAACGGGCGCAGGCGCTCGCCGTAGAACAGTCGTCCGGTCAGCACCATCGCTAACGGCAGCAGGAAGTAGCCCATGGACACTTCCAGCATGTGCCCGGCCAGCGGTGCCCAGAGAAACAGCCCCCACTGCACACCGATCAACGCCGCTGCCAGCGGGCAGGCGGCCAGCAAAAGCGGTTCACGGCGAAGGCGTATGAAGGTCTCGCGCAGCGAAGCTGTTTGCCGCGTCAACACGACCAGCAGCAGAACCAGAGGAATCGACCAGAGCACGCGCTGCGCGAATATCTGCACGCCATCAAGCGGGTTCAGCCACTGCACGTAGCCCGGTAACAAGGCGAACAACATCGAGGCACCAACCGACAGCGCCACACCGCGTCCAGACAATTGCATCAGCGCACCTCGACAGGCTTATGGCGACCCAGCCTGAGCAATGGCAGCGAGGCAGCGATCACCGCACCACCCAGGGTCAGACGCAGCAGATCGGCATCGTGATTCCAGATCAGCAGATTGACCAGCAGCCCCGCCGGTACCAGCACGTTATTCATCACAGCCAGCGTGCCACCATCGACCAGACTGGCGCCCTTGTTCCACCAGTACAAACCCAGGCCGGACGCCACCACACCGAGCCACATCAGTACGCTCCATTGCAATGCAGAGCTCGGCAGGCGCTCACCATTGCCCAACAGCAGGAAGGCCGGCAGCGCTATCAGCAGCGCACCCAGATAGAAGAAACCGAAACGCCTGTACTGCGGCTCGCTGGAGGGGTGCCGGAGCAGCAAATGCTTGTACAGCACCTGCCCTGCCGCAAAGGTGAAGTTGGCCACCTGCAGCAGCAGGAAGCCCAGCATGAAGCCACTGCTGATGCCATCGTAGCGAATGATCCCGGCGCCCAACACTGCCACCAGTGCAGCTGCCAGTGCCCAGGGGTTGAACCTGCGATTCAGCGCATCCTCGATCAGTGTCACGTGCAGCGGCGTGAGGATGGTGAACAGCAGCACTTCCGGCACTGTCAGCACCGAGAAGCTGAGGTACAGGCAGACATAGGTGATGCCGAACTGCAGCGCTCCGATCAGTAACATGCCGCGCACGAACGCCGGTGCGTGACCACGCCAGCGGGTCAGTGGCACGAACAGCAGCCCGGCGATGACGATACGCGTCAGCACCGCGAAGTAGCTGTCGACCCGACCAGCCAGGTACTCACCGATCAGGCTGAAGGAAAAGGCCCACAGCAGGGTCACTATCAGCAGATATCGCACAGCCACCTCCGAAGGAAGGCGGCGACCTTAGCGCGTTCCCCTGCGGCGGACAATCCGTGCTTTGGCGACTGCTTGCCGGCCAAATAAAAAAGCCGGCCACTTCACGCGAAGCGACCGGCATAGCGCGCCCGCGCACGGGCACTCAGGAGAGGAGGATCGGTATCAAGCCACTTCAGCCAGCTTGGCCTTGGCCTGGGCCAGCCCTTTTTCGCTGAACTCGCCGCCCAGGTTCAGGCCTTCGGCATGAATGAACTGCACGTCGTGGATACCGATGAAGGCCAGCGCCTGACGCAGGTAGGGCTCCTGATGATCCAGGCCGCTGCCGGCGTAGATGCCACCACGGGCGGTCAGCACGAAGGCGCGCTTGCCGGTGAGCAGCCCCTGCGGGCCGGTTTCGGTGTACTTGAAGGTCACGCCGGCGCGCAGTACGTGGTCCAGCCAGGCCTTGAGGGTGCTGGGGATGGCGAAGTTGTACATCGGCGCGGCCAGCACCAGCACGTCAGCGGCCAGCAGCTCGTCGGTGAGTTGATTGGAGCGAGCCAGCGCGGCTTTTTCCGCCTCGCTCTGCTGCTCGCTCGGGGTCATCCAGCCGCCCAGCAGGGTGGCATCGAGGTGCGGCACCGGCTCGAGCGCCAGGTCACGAACCTGGATCTGATCGGCCGGGTGCGCAGCCTGCCAGTTGGCAATGAACTGCTGGGTCAGTTCGCGGGAAACCGAACCTTGCTGGCGGGCGCTGCTTTCGATAACGAGAACACGGGACATGTCTGGGGCTCCATCGAGGTGAGTAAGAGTCGATGGAGCACAGAGTAGAGACGCAGCATTCGATTAAAAAGCGTAAATATCCGCTTACATATATCGACTAATTTGATTTATCGAGATGCTAGGTCTAGGCTTCATCACTTCAGGCGGCACGTCAGGGCGATGCGCAGGCGGATCACGCTGCGGTTGAACTTGACCGTCATGTTGTTGCTGGCACCTGGCGCCAGCACGGTGCGCCGGGTGCGTGGTGCCTCGGGGCCATTGCGGAACACCGCGCTGCACTCGGCCTCGCTCTGGCCATAGTTGTAGAGCATCAGCGCCGCCATGTTGTGGTCGATTTCCTGGGTAGTGGCCGAGACCTCGGCGCCGTTGAACTGTTTTTCCACCTCGATGGGATAGGCATGAGCAGCCAGCGGCAGGAAGGCGAACAGCAAGCAGATTATTTTTTTCATCGGTGCTCTCCAACATGGGAGAGCCAGTGTAACAGGCCGCCTCAGGCAGGATGATGTGATGAAAGCTCCCCGTGTAACCCTGGATCAATGGCGCACGCTACAAGCCGTGGTGGACCAGGGCGGTTTCGCCCAGGCCGCCGAAGTGCTGCACCGCTCGCAGTCCTCGGTCAGCTATACCGTGGCGCGCATGCAGGAGCAGCTCGGTGTACCGTTGCTGCGTATCGACGGACGCAAGGCCGTGCTCACCGAGGCCGGCGACGTGCTGTTGCGCCGTTCGCGGCAACTAGTCAAGCAGGCCAGCCAGCTGGAAGACCTGGCGCACCACATGGAACAGGGCTGGGAAGCCGAAGTGCGCCTGGTGGTGGACGCCGCCTATCCCACCGCCAACATCGTTCGCGCGCTGACCGCCTTCATGCCACAGAGCCGCGGTTGCCGCGTGCGCCTGCGCGAGGAAGTGCTGTCCGGGGTCGAGGAAGTGCTGCTCGAAGGCACCGCCGACCTGGCCATCAGCGCGCTGAACATCACCGGCCACCTGGGCATCGAGCTGGGTGAGGTGGAATTCATCGCCGTCGCCAACCCGGAGCACCCGCTGCACCGCCTGCAACGCGAGCTGAGCTTTCAGGACCTGGAGGGCCAGATGCAGGTCGTGACCCGTGACACAGGCCGCCTGCAGCCGCGCGATGCCGGCTGGCTCGGCGCGGAGCAACGCTGGACGGTGGGCAGCCTGCCGACCGCACGCACCTTCGTCAGCAGCGGCCTGGGCTTCGCCTGGCTGCCGCGCCACCTGATCAGTCGCGAACTGGAAGAGGGTTCGCTGAAAGTCCTGCCCCTGGCGCAGGGCGACGTGCGCAAACCGCGGTTCTTTCTCTACAGCAACAAAGAGCGCGTGCTGGGTCCGGCCACGCAGATTCTCATCGAACTGATCAAGAACTTCGATGCAGCTCCGCTGGACACTGCCTTCGCCGCACCGCAGTCAAATCATTGAAGAGCCCCCGCCATGCCCTACTTCGACAACGATGGCTGCCAGTTGCATTACGAGGACTATGGCCACGGCGCGCCGCTGCTGTTGGTGCATGGCCTGGGTTCGAGCACACGGGACTGGGAATACCAGATTCCCGTGCTCGCCCGGCACTACCGGGTCATCGCCCTCGACGTGCGCGGCCATGGCCGCTCGGACAAACCGCAGGAGGCCTACCGCATCGCCGATTTCGCCGATGACGTGGCCGCGCTGATCGATCATCTGCAACTGCCGCCGGTGCATCTGGTGGGCATCTCCATGGGCGGCATGATCGGCTTCCAGCTCGGTGTCGAGCGCCCCGAACTGCTGCGCAGCCTGACCATCGTCAACAGCGGCCCGGAAGTGAAGGCCAAAAGCGCACGCGACTGGCTGGAGATCGCCAAGCGCTGGACGCTATCGCGCCTGCTCAGCCTGGAGACCATCGCCAGGGCCCTGGCCAAGCTGCTGTTTCCCAGGCCGGAACAGGCCGAACTGCGGCGCAAGGTCGAAGAGCGCTGGCCACAGAACGACAAGCGCGCCTACCTCGCCAGTCTCGACGCCATCATCGGCTGGGGCGTGCGGGAACACCTCGCACGCATCACCTGTCCTACCCTGGTGATCAGTGCCGACCGCGACTACACACCGGTTGAACGCAAGCGCGAATACGTGGCAGAAATGCCGAACGCGCGCCTGCTGGTGATCGAAAATTCGCGCCACGCCACACCACTGGATCAACCCGAACGCTTTAATAGCGCCCTGCTCGCCTTCCTCGGCGAGACTGCCAACAAGGAAAACTGACCATCATGCTCAAGCAACTCGTTCTTGCCACCGGCGCTCTGCTGCTGTCGTCCAGCCTGCTGGCCGCGGAAAACCCTAAAGTCCTGCTGACCACTAGCCTGGGTGAGGTGGAAGTAGAGCTGGCCGCCGACAAGGCACCGGTCAGCACGCAGAACTTCCTCCAGTACGTCGACAGCGGCTTTTACAACGGCACGCAGTTCCACCGGGTGATTCCGGGCTTCATGATCCAGGGCGGCGGTTTCGATGCCGACATGCGCCAGAAGGACACCGAAGTACCGATCAAGAACGAGGCCGACAATGGCCTGCACAACGTCCGTGGCACCCTGGCCATGGCCCGCACTCAAGCGCGCGACTCGGCCACCAGCCAGTTCTTCATCAACCACAAGGACAACGCCTTCCTCGACCACAGCTCGCGCGACTTCGGCTACGCCGTGTTCGGCAAGGTGACCCGCGGCATGGACGTGGTGGACAAGATCGCCCAAGTACCCACCAGCAACCGCGGCATGCACCAGAACGTGCCGCGCGAGCCGGTGCTGATCATCGACGCCAAGCGCCTTTAAATACCCAAGACCGCAGTTCGCGGACAAGCCCGCTCCCACATGACGATAGCCGCGCTGTGGGAGCGGGCTTGCCCGCGAATAACAAGGCGCCGCGGGCACACCTGATCAACACCGTAGCCCGGATGCAATCCGGGAGATCGCACCACGACTGATCAAGCACCTGTAGGAGCGAATTCATTCGCGATTGGCCAATACGCATCGCGAATGAATTCGCTCCTACAACGACAAAGCCGCCCATTGGGCGGCTTTGTCGTTTCAACGGAGGCGCTTACTTCTCGACGAAGGCACGCTCGATCAGATAGTCACCCGGCTCACGCATGCGCGGGGAAATCTTCAGGCCGAAGCTGTCGAGCACTTCGCTGGTCTCGTCGAGCATGCTCGGGCTACCGCAGATCATCGCGCGGTCGTCCTGCGGGTTGATCGGCGGCAGGCCGATGTCGGCGAACAGCTTGCCGCTACGCATCAGATCGGTCAGGCGGCCCTGATTCTCGAACGGCTCACGGGTCACGGTCGGGTAGTAGACCAGCTTGTTCTTCAGCGCGTCGCCGAAGAATTCGTTCTGCGGCAGGTGCTCGGTGATGAACTCGCGGTAGGCGACTTCGTTCACGTAACGCACGCCGTGCACCAGAATCACCTTCTCGAAGCGCTCGTAGGTTTCCGGGTCCTGGATCACGCTCATGAACGGCGCCAGGCCGGTGCCGGTGCTCAGCAGGTACAGGTGCTTGCCGGGGTTGAGGTCATCGAGCACCAGGGTGCCGGTGGGCTTCTTGCTGATGATGATCTCGTCGCCTTCCTTCAGGTGCTGCAGCTGCGAGGTCAGCGGGCCGTCCGGCACCTTGATGCTGAAGAATTCCAGGTGCTCTTCCCAGTTCGGGCTGGCGATGGAGTATGCGCGCATCAGCGGGCGGCCATTGTCCTGCTGCAGGCCGATCATCACGAACTGGCCATTTTCGAAGCGCAGGCCCGGGTCACGGGTGCACTTGAAGCTGAACAGCGTATCGTTCCAGTGGTGGACGCTGAGCACGCGCTCGACGTTCATATTGCTCATGATGATTTCCTCGAAGAACTTCAGCGCCAAAAGGCGCGATTGCGCGGCATTCTATTCGCGGCAACAATATCTGTTAAGTGGATTATCAAGATATAGGTTATCGGTTATATCGATATGCGATTTACTCTCAGACAACTTCAAGTATTCGTTGCCGTGGCGCAGCATGAGAGCGTCTCGCGCGCGGCGCAATCGCTCGCATTGTCGCAGTCTGCCACCAGCACCTCGCTGACCGAGCTGGAGCGGCAGTCCGACTGCCAGCTGTTCGATCGCGCCGGCAAACGCCTGGCGCTCAACGCATTGGGTCGGCAGTTGCTGCCCGAGGCCGTGGCGCTGATCGACCAGGCGCGCGAGATCGAACGCCTGCTGGGCGGTAAGAGTGGTTATGGCTCGCTGAACGTTGGCGCCACGCTTACTGTGGGCAACTACCTGGCGACGCTGCTGATTGGCAGCTTCATGCAGCACCACCCGGAGTGCCGGGTGAAGCTGCAGGTGCACAACACCGCCCATGTGGTGCAGCAGATCGCCCATTACGAGCTGGATCTCGGTTTGATCGAAGGCGACTGCCAGCATCCGGACATCGAGGTGCAACCCTGGGTCAAGGATGAGCTGGTGGTGTTCTGCGCCCCGCAGCACCCGCTGGCCAAACGAGGTAGCGCCAGCCTGGAAGAGCTGACGCACGAAGCTTGGATTCTGCGCGAACAGGGCTCGGGCACCCGCCTGACCTTCGATCAGGCCATGCGTCATCACCCGCGCAACCTCAATATCCGCCTGGAGCTGGAACACACCGAGGCGATCAAGCGCGCGGTGGAATCAGGCCTGGGCATCGGCTGCATTTCACGCCTGGCGCTGCGCGACGCCTTTCGCCGCGGCAGCCTGATGCCGGTGGAGACCCCGGAATTGGACCTGCGCCGGCAGTTCTACTTCATCTGGCACAAGCAGAAGTACCAGACGGCGGCGATGCGCGAGTTTCTCGAACAGTGTCGTGCGCTGACCGCCGGAGTCAGCCGCAGTGATCAGATCGTCCTGCCACCGATCGTCTGAACGGTCAGCGTCGATCCAGCGTCACGCGGCGCCGCGATATCAGCCCGGAATCGACTCCATCTGCTGCAACAGCAGCGCCGCCTGGGTGCGGGTACGCACGCCGAGCTTGCGGAAAATCGCCGTGACATGCGCCTTGACCGTCGCCTCGGACACGCTCAGCTCGTAGGCGATCTGCTTGTTCAGCAGACCTTCGCAAACCATGGTCAGCACGCGGAACTGTTGCGGCGTCAGGCTGGCGAGGCCGGCGCTGGCGGCCTTGGCCTCTTCGGACACCGGTGCGCTCTCCTCGGCCAGCGGCGGCCACCAGGTGTCGCCATCGAGCACCTGACGCACGGCCTGCTGCAAGGTTTCCAGCGGGCTGGATTTGGGAATGAAGCCGCTGGCGCCGAACTCGCGGGAGCGGTTGACCACGGAAGCTTCTTCCTGAGCGGAAATCATCACTACGGGAATCTGCGGGTACTGACCGCGCAGCAGCACCAGGCCGGAAAACCCGTAGGCGCCCGGCATGTTCAGATCGAGCAGGACCAGGTCCCAATCGCTCTTGGCGGCCAGGTGGCCTTCGAGTTCAGCGATGCTGGCAGCTTCTACCAGACGGACCTCAGGCCCCAGCCCCAGGGTCAATGCTTGCTGCAGTGCGCTGCGAAACAGCGGGTGGTCGTCGGCAATCAGGATTTCATAGGCGGCCATTGGCAGATCCTGTTCTTCTTATGAGTGGCACCGAGGTGAGTATGGCAGTGCTTTTCGCCTGAAGATCCGCTCAAGCCTGCTCATCCACATCACAGACTCCCCACTCGGACCGACGGCGGCGCTCAGCATGCCGAGCTGTGGCGGGGTGGTCAAGCTCAACGCTTTGCGGCAGCATGCGCAACTTTCCTAGCGAGACGCTCCGATGCGAAGCCAAGCCCTGCGCGCCGACCTGTTGATGCTGATTACCGCGATGATCTGGGGCAGCTCATTCGTCGCCCAGCGCCTGGGCATGGATAATATCGGTCCCTTCCTTTATACCGGCCTGCGTTTCGCCCTCGCCTGCCTGGCGCTGCTGCCGGTGCTGGCCCTGCTGCAGCGTCGTCAACAATGCCCGGTCGCCCCTCTGAATCGCAACCTGCTGATCGGCGGCGTGATCATGGGCCTGGCGCTGTCGCTGGGCATCAACCTGCAGCAGGTCGGCCTGCTGTTCACCACCGTGACCAACTCCGGCTTCATCACCGGGCTGTACGTGATCGTCGTACCGATTCTCGGCCTGCTGATCGGCCAACGCAGCAGTGCAGGCATCTGGCTGGGCGCCAGTCTGGCGGTGGTCGGCATGTTTTTGCTCAGCGTCGGTGAGGGTTTCACCGTGGCCTCAGGCGACTGGCTGCAGCTGGCCGGCGCCTTCGTCTGGGGTGTTCACGTGTTGCTGGTGGGCTTCTTCGCCAGCCGCCACGACCCGCTGCGCCTGGCCTTCATCCAGTTCGCCACCTGCGCGGTGATCAGCCTGCTACTGGCAGCGGTATTCGAAACCGCGACACTGGACGGCATCCTCCAGGCCGCACCGGCCATTCTCTATGGCGGCCTGTTCGGCGTAGCGGTGGGCTTTACCCTGCAGGTGGTCGCGCAGCAGCATGCCATCGCCTCGCACGCGGCGATCATTCTCTCGCTGGAGGCGGTGTTCGCCGCGATAGCCGGCGCCCTGCTGCTGGGTGAGGTGCTGGCACTGCGCGGCTATCTGGGTTGTGCACTGATGTTCGGCGGCATGCTGCTGGCTCAGCTGTGGCCCAAGCCTCTGCCGAACGATCTCAGCGGTACGACTGCAAGCGCTGGTGCAGAGCGTCGTTGAGCTCCAGTGGCAGGCGCCGCTTAGCCGCCAGGTAGTGCTGGCTGAAAGCATCGAGATAGTCGTCCAGCGCCTCGCCGGCGCGCAGATCACCCGCCAGCTCCAAGCACATGGCGGCCACTTCGGCCGTGCACAGATGCTCCCCGCGCGTGGAGCGACGCAGGCGATAGCGCGATAGCTGCGCCGGTGTCAGGCTGAGCACCGGCAAGGCGTCCAGATAAGGGCTCTTGCGAAACATCTTGCGCGCCTCGGTCCAGGTGGCATCGAGCAGCACGAACAGCGGCCGCTTGCCGGGCACAAGCTGCACCTCTTCCACCACGCGCTGCGGCGTGACGTACTCACCGGGAAAGACCAGATAAGGCTGCCACTGCGGATCGGCCAACAGCTCCAGCAGCGCCGGATCGACAGCGGTGCGCGTCCAGCCGAAGGCGTGAGTTTCAGGCACCACGTCGGCGATCAGCCAACCGGTATTGCTCGGTTTCAGCGCCTCGATATCGTGCATCACCAGGCACATGCCGGCATTGGCCTGAACCTGCGGGCGCCAGGCACACAGGCAATGAGTCGGCTGCACCCGACAGTCAGGGCAGCGCTCGGCGCGCGAACCGCGGGCGATGAAGGGTTTGACGCTGCGCGCCAGGCGCTCTGCGCGCAAACGGGCAACGGCATGTGGGGCTGGATGAGTCATGGAGCGAGCAACTGCAAACGGGGGCGGGATTCTACCACCGCGCTCGCCCTTCGAACGGCGTGGACCAAGGACAGACCGATGAAGTGGATGCGGGGGTCGTACGCGCCGGCGCGGTCGTCGCCCAGATCAGGCCAGCCGAGGTAGGCGGCCGAGCATCTCGCCTGAACGTCGCACATCCATTGGATGACGGCATGCCTGCGCCCGAGCGTCTGGCCAAACCAGTACACTACCTAAGGTCATCACGTACCGGCTTGCGTCGAAAAAGGCGAGTCTTGCCGCCTGGACAGCATGCAGCGCTGTTATCGGTAATTCACCGTTTCAGACAGCCAACGGCCAGCGCCGCGAACATTCTTCCCGAGGCCCTGTCCAACCCTCGTCCACGTTTTCAGGAGTCATTACATGCTGCGCTACATCCTTCCCGCCCTCGCGTTCAGCCTGATGTTTTCTACCGCTCAGGCCGCTTCGCTGAAGGAGATGGAACTGACTCGCACCCTGGAGCAGGTCGCCCGACAAAGCAGCGAAGGCACGCCACGGGCGATCAACGAGGACATTCTCGATCAGGGTTATACCGTGGAAGGCCATACGCTGATCAACCACCTCAGCGTACGTGAAGCGCATGCTGCGCAGATGCGCGGCAATCCCGACATCGTGCGTGCGCAACTGGCCGCCAGCGTCTGCCGCAATTCGGGTTATCGCGCCCTGCTGGCCGAAGGCGCGCAACTGCGCTACCAGTTCAGCGAGTACCGCAGCAATCGCCCGGTAACCGTCGAAGTCTTCGACAAGGGCGACTGCGGCCTTTGATCGAAGGCTGGCGTCAGCCCCTGTGCACCCGGCGCTGCGCGTCATCGGCGCGCAGTTCGGCAAGCAAGGCCTCCATGTAGCGTGAGCGTCGCCCACCACCTTCGAGGCGACGCGTGCACTCGTCCTCGAGACTCAGCTGGCTGTTATGCGCTGCCTGCTGCAGCATGCGATAGAGGCTCGTTTCTATCTCCAGAGTCAACTTGGGCATGCCTGTCACTCCCTTCACCTTGACCAAACAGCAGACTCGGCGTAGCGGGCGAGGTTCCGCCGCTCGTCGGCTACCAGCCCTATGCCCACTAGCCACGGACAGAAACAGCACTTCATGGCTGGCAGATCCTGCATGAGCGACTGAACCGAATCGCCCCGTAATCGACGCTTACGAAAAGGTGGCAACGAAACGGCAGCGTGGCTGTGGCAAGCTACCTGACACGCCATAATCAGGGAGCCGGCCAAGTTGAGCGGCTGTGCCTTTCTCAGGCCCGGAAGAGGAGAGTTTCCATGCCCTTTGAAGCGGACGACTATCTGTCGCGCCACGTGCAAACCAGCGAGGTCGACCTGAGCAGCAAGGTAGAGGAACTGGTGGCGCTGGCAGCCCCGAGCAACAGCCCCAACCTGTCGCTGTACCGCGAAATGCTCACCACCGTGATCCATATGGCCCAGGCAGATCGCAATCGCTGGGATGCCAAGATCATGATGCAGACCCTGCGCGAAATGGAACATGCCTTCGGCGTGCTGGAGCAGCTCAAGCGTCGGCGCAAGGTCACGGTGTTCGGCTCGGCACGTACGCCAGCCGATCACCCCCTGTATCGGCTGGCTCGCGAACTCGGCGAACTGCTGGCGCGCCGCGACCTGATGGTGGTCACGGGAGCCGGTGGCGGCATCATGGCGGCAGCTCATGAAGGCGCCGGCACGGAAAACAGCCTGGGGTTCAATATCACCCTGCCCTTCGAGCAAGCCGCCAATGCCACCATGCGCGGCAGTCACCATCTGCTCTCGTTCCACTTCTTCTTCCTGCGCAAGCTGTTCTTCGTCAAGGAAGCCGATGGCCTGGTGCTCTGCCCCGGCGGTTTCGGCACGCTCGATGAAGCCCTGGAGGTGCTCACCCTGATCCAGACCGGCAAGAGCCCGTTGGTACCGGTGGTGCTGCTCGATCAACCGGGTGGCAGCTACTGGGAAGATGCGCTGGGGTTCATCCGCCGGCAGCTCGGCGACAACGGCTACATCCTGCCGACCGACCTCAACCTGCTGCACCTGGTCTACAGCGCTGAAGAGGCCGTGGATGAAATCGCCCGCTTCTATCGCAACTTCCACTCCAGCCGCTGGCTCAAGGACCGCTTCGTGATTCGCCTCAATCACCCGCTCAACAAGGCAGCTCTGGCGAAGCTGCACAGCGACTTCTCCTGCCTGTGCAAAGAGGGCGGTTTTACCCAGCAGCCTCATGGCGAGCAGGAACGCGACGAACCGGAATTGCGCGACCTCACCCGCCTGGCCTTCGCCTTCAACGGTCGCGATTATGGCCGCCTGCGGGCCCTGCTCAATGTGGTCAACGAACCGGAGAACTGGGCAACCTGAGCTGACGAGTTGCCGTAGCCCGGATGAAATCCGGGGTATTGGCCTCTCGCCATTCCCGGATTGCAGCCGGGCTACGCAAAGCAAGAAGCCCAGCATTTGGCTGGGCTTCTTTTTGCTGCATGCCTATCAGGCGTTGCCGGCGACCTTCATCCGCGCCGCCTGGGTGAAATCGAGCATGCGCTTGAGCGGCTTGATCGCCTTGGGAATCAGCGCCGGGTCGACATGAATCTCGCCGGAGCCCTGGCGCAGGCCGGTGAGCACGCGCTCCAAGGTGTTCATCGCCATCCATGGGCAGTGCGCACAGCTACGGCAGGCGGCGCCGTTGCCGGCCGTCGGCGCTTCGATAAAGGTCTTGTCCGGGCACAGCTGCTGCATCTTATAGAAGATGCCGCGGTCGGTAGCGACGATAAAGGTCGAATTGGGCAGCGTCTGCGCCGCCTTGATCAACTGGCTGGTGGAACCCACTGCGTCGGCCAGTTCCACCACGTTCTGTGGCGACTCGGGGTGCACCAGAATGGCTGCATCGGGATACAGCGCCTTCATGTCCAGCAGCTGCTTGGACTTGAATTCTTCGTGAACAATGCAGGCACCGTCCCACAGCAGCATGTCGGCGCCGGTCTCGCGCTGAATGTAGTTGCCAAGGTGCTTGTCCGGCGCCCAGATGATGGTCTCGCCGTTATCCATCAGGCTCTCGACGATCTCCAGCGCGCAGCTGGATGTCACCACCCAGTCGGCACGAGCCTTCACCGCCGCCGAGGTATTGGCATACACCACCACGGTGCGCTCGGGATGCTGATCGCAGAAGGCCGAGAACTCGTCCACCGGGCAGCCCAGATCCAGCGAACAGGTCGCCTCCAGCGTCGGCATCAGCACGCGCTTTTCCGGGTTGAGAATCTTCGCCGTCTCGCCCATGAATTTGACCCCGGCCACTACCACGGTCTGCGCCGGGTGCTGGTTGCCAAAGCGAGCCATTTCCAGGGAATCGGAGACGCAGCCACCAGTTTCCTCGGCCAGCGCCTGGATAACCGGATCACAGTAATAGTGCGCCACCAGCACCGCGTTCTGCTTCTTCAGCTCGGCGGCGATCTCACGGCGATAGAAGGCCTCCTCCTCGGCGGTCAGCGGCTTGGGCTGTTTGGCATCGAGGTGGGCTTGAACCAGAAGGCGTTCGGAAATCTGCGTCATATCATCGAACCTGCGGCGCTCTTGAGCGAGCTGCGAGTATACCCCCTGGCTGCCCATCGCCACAGGCGGGCCAGCCTCGGCCAGAGGGCTTTTCCGAGGGCAAAAAAAAGCCAGTCTCACGACTGGCTTTTGCGATCTGGTGGGTCGTGTAGGATTCGAACCTACGACCAATTGGTTAAAAGCCAACTGCTCTACCAACTGAGCTAACGACCCAACGCGAGGCGCATGATACTGATTTAATTCAGGAAATCAACACTTCGCGAAAATTTTTTCAGAAATAGCGGGTGGCATCAGGCACGCCAGCAGCGACGAAACCGGCAGCGCGCAGGCGGCAGCTGTCGCATTTGCCACAAGCGCGGCCATCATCGTCGGCCTGGTAGCAGGAGACCGTGAGCGCGTAATCCACCCCCAGACGCATACCGGCCTGAATGATTTCGCCCTTGCTCATCTGCTGCAGCGGTGCGCGGATGACAAAACCCTCACCCTCCACACCGGCTTTGGTCGCCAGGTTGGCCATGCGCTCGAAGGCCTCGACGAACTCCGGGCGGCAATCGGGATAGCCCGAATAATCCACCGCATTGACGCCGATGAAGATGTCGCGTGCTTCGACCACTTCCGCCCAGCCCAGCGCCAGGGAGAGAAACACCGTGTTGCGCGCCGGCACGTAGGTCACGGGAATGCCCTCACCTGGGGTTTCCGGAACCGCGATGCTGCTATCGGTCAACGCCGAGCCACCGATACCGTTGAGATTGAGGCCGATCACCTTGTGCTCGACCACACCCAGTTGCCGAGCGACGCGCTCGGCCGCCTGCAGTTCGGCGCGATGACGCTGCCCGTAATCGAAGCTCATGCTGTAGCAGGCGTAGCCTTCGGCCCTGGCCATTGCGACGACCGTGGCCGAATCCAGGCCGCCGGAAAGGAGAATGACCGCTTTCTTGTCGTTCATGATCAATGTCCCGGCTCGTCGTTCCAGAGAATCTTGTGCAGTTGCAGTTGCAGGCGCACCGGCAGGTTGTCCGCCACTATCCAGTCTGCCAGCGCGCGTGCATCGACCTGCTGGTGGCTGGGCGAGAACAGCACCTCGCCGGCCCGGGCCGCCAGGTCGTACTGGATCAGCCTGGACAAGGCCCAGTCGTAATCCTCGCGCGAGCAGATGACGAACTTGACCTGGTCATTGGCGGTGAGCCACTCGATGTTCTCGTAACGGTTGCGCTGCACCTCGGCCGAACCGGGCGTCTTCAGGTCGAGCACCTTGCTCACCCGTGGATCGACGGCCGAGACGTCGAGTGCGCCACTGGTTTCCAGCGACACCTCGTAACCGGCGTCACACAGACGCGAGAGCAAGGGGATGCAGTTGGGTTGGGCCAGCGGCTCACCGCCGGTTACGCAGACGTAGCGCGGCCGATAGGCGGCCACCTGAGTGAGAATACTGTCCAGCGTGACGATCTCACCGCCGCTGAAGGCGTAGGCGGTGTCACAGTACTGACAGCGCAGGGGGCAGCCGGTCAGGCGCACGAATACCGTCGGCAAGCCGGCGGTACGCGTTTCCCCCTGCAACGAGTAGAAAATCTCGGTGATGCGCAGGGTTTCTTGCATGGTAGCCACGGGCGTGATGACGAAACAGGTCATCCGCCTCCGTTGCGTGAAAAGACAGGAACACCGGCAGTGGTCGGTATTCGACGAGGCATGGCGGCAGGGACATCAGCCGAGCTGAAACCCCACACCCATGCGAGCGCGCATTCTAATGGAAGTCGCCGAATGGCAGACAAAAATCATCGGAGTGGATTTTTAACGTCGCTTCGCGACGGCCCATAAAGATTGCTGCCTGGGAGCAGGCCACAAGAAAAACCCGCGACATGCGCGGGTTCGTTCATCAAGATCGGCTTACAGGCGCTGCAGGTCGCGCTGGGCCAATTGGGCGGCCGAGCTGCCCGGATACTGAGCGATCACCTGCTGCAGGATACCGCGCGCCTTATCGTTGTGCCCCAGGCGGCGCTCGACATCGGCCAGCTTGAACAGCGAATCCGGCACCTTGGCATGGCTTGGATAGGCCTGGCTGACCTTGGCAAAGGCCTGGCCGGCGGCTTGCAGATCGCCCTTGGCCAGATTCACTTCACCCAGCCAATACTGAGCGTTGCCGGCGTACTGACTGTTGGGATAACGATTGAGGAAGGCAGCGAATGCCTGCGATGCCTTGTCGAAATCCTTGGCCTTGATCAGGTCGAAGGCGGCATCGTAGTAAAGCTTTTCCTTGGCCGGATCACCCGGCTCGGCGCTGCCCTGCTGCTGTGCAGCAGGTGGCGTCGGGGTGCCATTGGCGTTTACCGCGCCATCGGCTGAATTCTGTGCGGGAGCTCCACCGGCAGCTGCGCCGGAAGAAATACGTTGATCCAGATCCTGGTAACGCTCCAGCCCTTCCTGCTTGAGGCGCTGGATTTCGTTTTGCTGCTCTTCGACCATGCCACGCAGTTGCGCAATTTCCTGCTGCATCTGCTCGAGCTGGTTGAATAGCATACCCTGCGCAGAAGCGGGCGCTTGCGCGCCCGCTCCGGCGGAGGAGCCGGCCGTACCATAACCCGCCGGTGGATAGCTGCTGCCCTGTTGCATGGAGCTGCTTTCCAGTACGGGAACCTCCGCTACCGCCGCGAGCGGCAGGGCGAGTGTCAGAAGGGTCAGGATACGGCGGCAATCTCGCATGGCAGCTTACTTACGCAGCTCTACGCGACGGTTCTGAGCCCAGGACTGCTCGTCGTTGCCAGTGGCAACCGGACGCTCTTCGCCGTAGGAAACCAGTTCCAGCTGAGCCGGGGAAACGCCCTGCAGAACCAGGTAGCGCTGAACGGCCTTGGCACGACGCTCGCCCAGAGCCATGTTGTACTCACGGGTACCGCGCTCGTCAGCGTGGCCTTCCAGAACGACGCGAGCGCCGTTGCCTTTCAGGTCCTTGGCGTGTACGTCCAGAGCGCGCATGGCTTCGGCTTTCAGGTCGGAGCTGTCGTACTCGAAGTAGAAGGTGGTGATAGCGCGCAGAGCCGCTTCTTCGCTCAGGCTGCCGTCAACAGCGCCAGTGTTGGCACCGTAGCCAGCGTTCGGGTCAACAGCGCCTTCACCAGCAGCGTCGCCGCCTTTGGAGGAGCAACCTACAGCAACGGCGAGAGCCAGGGACAGTGCAGCGAACTTACCGAATTTCAGCATTTCCATCATGTAACTCCTAATGAACCCCAGTTGTGTTAAGCAATATAGGTGTAACGCCGCATCAGTTCAGGTAAGGGGACCAAGAAGGCTCTCGAACTTCGCCTTGAGCGGTAGGAAGAGGGAGCCTCACACGTCCGTTGGTGGACGCTAACATCAAGACTCCCCGGCCCTGCTGGCGGGTGGCGTAGATTAGCATGGCCCCATTGGGCGCAACAGTGGGCGACTCATCCAAACTTGTGTCTGAAAGTATGCGCAAACGGTTGGTTTCCAGGTCCTGTGCAGCCACCTTGAACACGGTAAAACCATCTTGGCGATGGATCATCACCAGGGTCTTCTCATCAGCCGACAATTTCGGGTTGGCGTTGTAGTTACCGACGAAGGTCACTCGCTCAACTGCCCCACTGCTGATGTTGGTTTTGTAGATCTGCGGCTTACCCGCGCGATCGGAAGTGAAGTAAAGGGTCTGACCATCCTTGCCCCAGAAGGGTTCGGTATCAATTGCGTAATGGTTGGTGATGCGGCGCATCTGCCGACTGCCCATATCCATCACGTAGATTTCCGGGTTGCCGTCCTTGGACAGCACGAAGGCCAGACGCGAGCCATCCGGCGACCAGGCTGGCGCTCCGTTGAGGCCTTCGAAATTGGTGACCTGCTCGCGACGGCCGGTGTCGATGTGCTGCACGAAAATACGCGGGCGACGCTGCTCGAACGAGACGTAGGCAATGCGGCGACCATCAGGAGCGAAGGACGGCGACAGGATCGGCTCACGCGACTGCAACAGGGTCACGGCGCGGGCACCGTCGTAGTCGGAACGCTGCAGGGTGTAGCGGGTGTTGTTGGCGCCCATGCGCTCGGCGGTGACATATAGCAGGCGAGTGGAGAACGCCCCCTTGACGCCGGTGAGCTTCTCGAACGACTGGTCGGCGATATGGTGGGCCATGTCGCGCAATTGGTCGGTGCCGCCACCTACATTGCCGGTCATCACCTGCTGCTCGGTGTTGACGTTGAACAGTGCGTACTGGATCTGCAACCGGCCACCGTTGGGCACGATATTGCCGACCAGCACATACTGGGCGCCGAGAGCTTTCCAGTCGCGGTAGATGACTTCGCTGGCCTGGGTCGGCAGGCTGATCATGTTCTGTCGCGGGATGGGCTCGAAATAGCCGGAGTTGCGCAGGTCGTTGCCGATGATCTGCGACATGTCTTCGGGCAGCACCGAACCACCCTGCCAGCCGAAGGGCACAACGGCGATGGGCGTAGCGCGGTCGGCGCCTTGGGAGATCACCAGCGGGTCGGCTGCCTGGACGCTACCGACCAGCATGACCAGCCCAAGCAGGGCGATACGAATCAGGTTGTTCACAGAGCTCAATCCTCCGGTTTGAAAATGACGCGACGCTGCCTGTACATACGGTCGAAGGTAGCGCGATCCAATTGTTGCATCTCGGGAATACGCCCGACGTTACGTACAGCGGCAACGGCCGAGTTGTCGAACGGCGCATCGCCACTGGAGCGCGATACGCTGGCGTTGGTCACGGTGCCGTCGGGCAGCATCTGAATCAGCAGCTCGACGCTCATGCCACGGCGCGCCGACATCGGTCGCTGCCAGTTCTCGGTGATCAGTTTGATGATCAGGTCGTCGAGGTTGCCGGCAACCTGGTCGCCATGGGTTTCGGCCAGCGCCTGCTGGTTCTGCACGTTGTCCGAGAGCAACTCGGCCAGCGCCGCAGCCTTCTGATCCTCGGCTGCCTTGCGTCGCGCCTCTTCGGCCTTGCGCTTGGCATCCTCGGCAGCCTTCTTCTTCGCTGCCTCGGCAGCTGCCGCCTTCTTCTTCGCCTCTTCTGCAGCGGCCTTTTTCTTGGCCTCTTCAGCGGCTTTCTTCTTCGCCTCTTCCTCGGCGCGCTTCTTGGCGATATCCGCCTGGCGCTTCTGCTCGGCAGCCTTCTCGGCTTCGGCCTTCTTAGCAGCTTCAGCTTTGGCTTGTTCGGCCTTTCGAGCCTCTTCAGCCTGCTTTTGTTCCTCGGCTTTCTTGGCCGCGGCTACCTTCTGCGCTTCGGCCTGGGCCTGCTTCTGCTCCTCGGCTTTCTTCTGCTCCAGTCGTTCGGTCTCGAACTGCGGTGCCGAGGTCTTCTGCGCCTCACCCGCGACCTTCTGCGTGGTCTGGGTGGTGGCCTGGCTCTGCGACTGCAACTGATACAGCGTAGCCTGTACCACCGGACGCGCCGGTGGCAGTTCCGGGGTGAAGGCGAAGCTGACGAACAGCATGGCGAACATCAGGACGTGCAGACCCACGGCCCAGACCACGGGCCAGAAGTAGCTTTCCGATTGCGAACGCTCGGTTTGCTGCATCAGGGGGCCTCGGTAATCAATCCGACGTTACCCACGTCGGCCTGCTGCAGGCCGCCCATGGCCGCCATCACGGTGCCGTAATCGACGGTGCGATCACCGCGCACGAATACCTGCACCTGCTTACCCTGACGACGGTTCTCGGCAATGATCGCCGAAACGGCCTGGGTCATCTGCTCGAGGGTCGAAGCACGTTCCTGCTCGGTGTCGACGTCGACCTCGCTGCCCATGTTCCAGTAGTAGGTCTTGTCGGCCTTGATGGAAATGGTCAGTACCTGGGCGTCGTTATCCTGCGGCAGCGCTTCGCTGCTGACCTTGGGCAGATCGACCTTGACGCCCTGGTTGAGCATCGGCGCGGTGACCATGAAGATGACCAGCAGTACCAGCATCACGTCGATGTATGGCACCACGTTCATCTCGGCGACCGGTTTGCGTCTGTTGCGAATTCTCGCCATGGCTAGAACCTATTCTGTGCGCGCGTCTTATTCTTCCGAGGTGTGCACCTTGCGGTGCAGGATGGCCTGGAACTCGTCGGCGAAGGTGTAGTAGCGGCCGATCAGCATTTCGCCGCGGGCAGAGAAGCGGTTGTAGGCGATGACCGCCGGAATCGCGGCGAACAGGCCGATGGCGGTGGCGATCAGCGCTTCGGCGATGCCCGGGGCGACGGTGGCCAGGGTGGCCTGCTGCACCTGAGCCAGGCCGCGGAAGGAGTTCATGATGCCCCACACGGTACCGAACAGACCGATGTACGGGCTGGTGGAACCAACGGTAGCCAGGAACGGCAGTGCGGTTTCCAGCTTCTCTTCCTCACGGGAGATGGCCACACGCATGGCGCGCGCCACGCCGTCCATCACCGCGTCCGGGTCCACGCCCTGCTGCTGGCGCAGACGGGAGAACTCCTTGAAGCCGGCACGGAAGATCTGCTCCAGGCCGGAATCCGGATCGGGGTTGCTGCCGGCCTGACGATACAGCTTGGACAGGTCGATGCCGGACCAGAATCGATCTTCGAAGTTGTCCAGCGCGCGTTTGGCAGCGCGCAGCGCATTGCTGCGCTGGAAGATCATCACCCAGGAAATCACCGACGCGGCCACCAGGGTCAGCATCACCAGCTGAACCAACAGACTGGCGTTACTGATCAGACTCCACATCGACATATGGTCAACGGCGTTAGCTTCCACGCTTACTCTCCTGCTGCAATTAATCCCGGCGCCTGCGTCCCGGCGAACGCGTGTCGCAGGGTTTCGGGAATAGCCCGGGGTTTCAAGTTGTCGGCGCGCACACAGGCCACCAGAAACTGCCCTTCGCAGAGCAGCACATCATCCGCAGCCCGCCTGACCTGTTGACGAAAGCGCAGGCTGGCACGGTTCAATTCGATTACATCGGCGCTGATCACCAGCTCGTCATCCAGGCGTGCCGGCGCGTGATAGCGCGCTTCGGCCGAATGCACGACGAACAACAGGCCCTCACCGGCAAGCGTCGACTGGGCATAACCCAGCTCACGCAGGCGCTCGGTGCGAGCCCGCTCCATGAATTTGAGGTAGTTGACGTAGTAGACGATGCCGCCCGCATCGGTGTCTTCGTAGTAGACCCGGCAATGGTGGCTGAACGGCTGGACTCCGTTTTGCGCGCGCATACTCTAGTCCCCGGCCTGCTGCTTGCCAATCCGGCCTGGTAACAATTTTTTCGTCATTCGTCACCCGCGCTGAAAAGGTCGCCACTGGGCGACTTGCCCGGGCGCTTGGGAATGTTCAGCCCGAAGTGCAGATAGGCATGCCGGGTGACCACACGCCCGCGCGGAGTGCGCATCATGTAGCCCTGCTGGATCAGATAAGGCTCGAGCACGTCCTCGATGGTGTGGCGCTCTTCGCCGATGGCCGCGGCAATGCTGTCGAGCCCCACCGGGCCGCCGTCGAACTTCTCGATCATGGCCAGCAGCAGGCGGCGGTCGGAATGGTCGAAGCCACGCTCGTCGACATCCAGGAGGTTCAGCGCCTGGTCGGCGATGGACTGGGAGATATGACCCGTGCCGCGCACTTCGGCAAAGTCGCGCACTCTGCGTAGCAGACGATTGGCGATACGCGGCGTGCCACGCGCGCGACGGGCAATCTCGAAAGCGCCTTTGGCCTCGATGGGCAGCCCGAGAATCCCGGCGGAGCGCGAGACGATGGTGGCCAGGTCATCGATACCGTAGAACTCCAGGCGCTGGACGATGCCGAAGCGGTCGCGCAGTGGATTGGTCAACATGCCGGCACGCGTGGTGGCGCCGACCAGGGTGAAGGGCGGCAGATCCAGCTTGATCGAGCGTGCCGCGGGGCCTTCGCCGATCATGATGTCGAGCTGAAAATCCTCCATCGCCGGATACAGCACCTCCTCGACCACCGGCGAAAGACGATGGATCTCGTCGATGAACAGCACATCGCCGCTTTCCAGGTTGGTCAGAAGCGCCGCCAGATCGCCCGGCCGCTCGAGCACCGGGCCGGACGTGCTCTTGATCGAGCTGCCCATTTCCTCGGCGATGATATTGGCCAGGGTGGTCTTGCCCAGGCCCGGTGGCCCGAAGATCAGCGTATGGTCGAGCGCTTCCGCCCTGCCCCGCGCGGCCTGGATGAACAGCGCCATCTGCTCGCGCACCACGGGCTGACCGATATAGTCGGCCAGACGCAGCGGGCGAATGGCACGATCCTGCTGCTCTTCGCGCTCACGTGGGCTGGCGGTAATCAGGCGATCGGCTTCGATCATCGCAATACTTCCATCGACAAGGTGTTGAAGAACGTCAGCGAGGCAGCCGAGGCTAGGCAAAAACAGGCGAGAAAGCGGAGTTTACGAGTGTAAATGGGCATTTTGAGCCTGTTTTTAACAACGCCTCGGCAACGCAGGTAGTTATTCAACACCTTGTCACGCCACGCCGCGCAACGCGCGACGAATTAAGTCTTCACTGCTCATACCATCCTCCTTGACGGCGGCAACGGCTCGGCTGGCCTCCTGCGGCTTGTAACCGAGGGATATCAACGCACTGACGGCGTCATTCTCCGCGCTTGAGACTGCCTGAGCCAGTTGAGGTTCAACCACCAGGGGCGCAATGGACGGTATCGACTCCCAGGCCTTGAAACGGTCCTTGAGCTCGACCAGCAGGCGCTCGGCGGTTTTCTTGCCGACGCCCGGCACCTTGACCAGCGCCGCGGTGTCCTGCGCCTGCACGCAGCGCACCAACTCATCGACCTCGAGCCCGGACATCAATGCCAGCGCCAGCTTGGGGCCGACTCCGTTAAGGCGAATCAGCTCGCGGAACAGCTCGCGCTCGCGCTTTTCGAAAAAACCGTAGAGCAGATGCGCATCCTCACGCACTACCTGATGCGTGTGCAGGGTTACCGGCTCGCCCACCGCAGGCAGACGATAAAGGGTCGTCATCGGTACTTCCAGCTCATAACCGACGCCATTCACATCCAGAAGCAAATGCGGCGGCTGCTTCTCCGCCAGGGTGCCGCGCAAACGTCCGATCACCGCTGCTTTTCCTTTATTCCGATTACAAACGAAGACGACCGCCGCGCCGCTTGGCGCTGGCCAGTCCATGGGGAATGAGACTCTGCCGATGGTGGGCATGGCACAGGGCGATACCCAGCGCATCGGAGGCGTCGATCTGTGGCTTCTGCACCAGCCCCAGCAGGTGCATGACCATCATCTGCACCTGCTGCTTGTCGGCCGCCCCGGTGCCGACCACGGCCTGCTTGACCTGGGTGGCGGTGTACTCGCTGACCTCCAGCCCGGCCTCCACTGCGGCGACGATAGCCGCGCCACGCGCCTGCCCCAGCTTCAGCGCCGAATCGGCATTGCGCGCCATGAACACCTGCTCGATCCCCATGGTCACCGGGCCATGGGTGCGAATCACCTCGCTGACGCCGCGAAAGACGATCTGCAGGCGCTCGGCCAGAGATCCATTGCCGGTACGAATGCAGCCCGAAGCCACGTACTCGCAGCCACGCCCGGTATCGCGCACCACACCGTATCCGGTAATGCGCGAGCCGGGATCGATTCCTAGGATCAGGGTCATGTCAGCAACTGTCTATTTATCCAGTTGGCGAGTATACGGGGCGCCCCCTGCTGCGTCATCCGCCACTGCTCAGCCAGACGAAAAAAGCCGGAAGCACCATGCGGCGCTTCCGGCCTCCTCGTTCTTAGCCCGAATGCAGTCCGGGAAATACGTACCAGATCGCGTTCGGGCTACAGCCTCAGCCGAGCTGCTCCATGATCTCGTCGGCGACTTCAGCGTTGTGATAGACGTTTTGCACGTCATCCAGATCTTCGAGCATGTCGATCAGCTTGAAGACCTTCTGCGCCGTTTCCAGATCAGTGATCGGCGCACTAATCGACGGGATCATGGCGATCTCTGCCTCTTCACCCTTGAACCCGGCCGCACTCAGCGCCTCGTTCACCGCGTGAAACTCGGTGAAACTGGTCGATACCAGCGCCGAGCCATCCTCACCCATTTCCACATCGTCGGCCCCTGCTTCCAGGGCCGCTTCCATCAAGACGTCCTCATCGACACCCGGTGCGAAGCTGATCTGCCCTTTGCGGTCGAACATGTAGGCGACCGAACCATCGGTGCCGAGGTTGCCGCCGCATTTGGTGAAGGCATGCCGCACTTCGGCTGCGGTGCGGTTGCGGTTATCGGTCATCACCTCGACGATGATCGCCACACCACTGGGCGCGTAACCTTCATAGCTGAACTCGACGACGTTGTCGGCTTCGTTGTTGCCGGCACCACGGGCGATGGCGCGATCGATCACCTCGCGCGACATGTTGTTGGTCAGCGCCTTGTCCACGGCCAGGCGTAGACGCGGGTTATCCGCCGGAATCGGGCCGCCGTGCTTGGCGGCGACCGTCAGCTCACGAATCAGCTTGGTGAAGATCTTGCCCCGCTTGGCGTCCTGACGCCCCTTGCGGTGCTTGATGTTGGCCCATTTGGAATGACCAGCCATAACTCACTCCATCTTTTCCACTTGAGAATTGCAGGGGCGCCCGAATGAACGCCCCAGAACGAAGAAGCCTGGAAATCCAGGCTTCTTGTACAGGCTTATTCGGCCTTGGGTTGCTCGCGCAGGCGGATATGTAGCTCGCGCAGCGACTTGCCATCCACCACACCCGGCGCCTGAGTCATGACGCAGGCCGCGCTCTGGGTTTTCGGGAAGGCGATCACTTCGCGGATCGACTGCGCACCGGTCATCAGCATCACCAGGCGATCCAGGCCGAAGGCCAGGCCACCATGGGGCGGCGCACCATATTTCAGCGCATCGAGGAGGAAGCCGAACTTCTCCTGCTGTTCTTCTTCGCTGATGCCCAATACGCGGAACACGGTCTGCTGCATGGCCTTGTCGTGAATACGGATCGAACCGCCACCCAGCTCCGTACCGTTGAGCACCATGTCGTAGGCACGCGACAGCGCGGCAGCCGGGTTGGCCTCCAGCTCCTCGGGGGTGCACTTCGGCGAGGTGAAGGGGTGGTGCATGGCGGTCAGGCTGCCATCGTCGTTCTCTTCGAACATCGGGAAGTCGACGACCCACAGCGGCGCCCACTCGCAGGTGAACAGATTCAGGTCATGGCCCAGCTTGATGCGCAGCGCGCCCAGGGCTTCAGAAACGATCTTGGCCTTGTCGGCACCGAAGAACACGATATCGCCATCGACAGCACCGACGCGGTCGAGGATGACATTGATGTTGTCCAGCGGGATGTTCTTGACGATCGGCGACTGCAGGCCTTCGACACCGGCGGCACGCTCGTTGACCTTGATGTAGGCCAGGCCCTTGGCGCCATAGATGCCGACGAACTTGGTGTAGTCGTCGATCTGCTTGCGCGGCATGCTCGCCCCGCCCGGTACCCGCAACGCGGTGACGCGGCATTTCGGGTCGTTGGCAGGTCCCGCGAAGACCTTGAATTCGACGTCCTTGAGCTGATCCTCAACATCCACCAGTTCCAGCGGGATACGCAGGTCCGGCTTGTCCGAACCGAAGCGGCGCATGGCTTCGGCCAGGGTCATGTGCGGCAGTTCGCCGAACTCGACGTCCAGCACTTCCTTGAATAGGTTGCGCACCATGGTCTCGGTGATGTCCATGATGTCTTTTTCATCGAGGAAGCTGGTCTCGATGTCGATCTGGGTGAATTCCGGCTGACGGTCGGCACGCAGGTCTTCGTCGCGGAAGCACTTGGCGATCTGGTAGTAGCGGTCGAAGCCGGCCACCATCAGCAGTTGTTTGAACAGCTGCGGCGATTGCGGCAGGGCGAAGAAGCTGCCGGGATGAGTGCGGCTCGGCACCAGATAATCGCGTGCGCCTTCCGGCGTGGCGCGGGTCAGGATCGGCGTTTCCACGTCGAGGAAGCCGTTGTCATCCAGATAGCGACGGATGCTCGAGGTGATGCGCGAACGCAGCTTGAGCTTCTCGGCCATTTCCGGACGGCGCAAGTCGATGAAGCGATAACGCAGGCGGGTTTCCTCACCGACGTCGGAATACTCGTTGAGCGGGAACGGCGGGGTTTCCGCTTCGTTGAGCACGTCCAGCTCGTAACCCAGCACCTCGATGGCGCCGCTGGCCATGTTGGCGTTGCGCGCGCCCTCAGGACGCAGACGCACCTTGCCGGTGATCTTGACCACGTATTCGCTGCGCACGCGGTCAGCCTTGGCGAAGGTTTCGGCACGATCCGGATCGAACACCACCTGAGCCAGGCCTTCACGATCACGAATATCGAGGAAGATCACCCCGCCATGGTCGCGGCGACGGTGTACCCAGCCGCAAAGGGTGATTTCCTGGCCATCCAGGCTCTCGTTCAGTTGGCCGCAATAGTGGCTGCGCATCATGATCGTGTTTCGCTTCTCTAAGGTCTTGGATAGGTCAGGTAGCCCCCAGCACCATGGGCAGGAGCCACGCCGCGGCACAGGCCCAACAGCACGCCGCGCTTCGATAAAGAGCGGGATTATATAGCGTAAATCGTCGCGACGCAGCCGAGCTACTCCCCCTGCTGCGAACAATTGCCGGGAACCGGGTGAACCGAGCGTTATCGATAGTCTCTAAACATCGCTTTAATTGATATAAGCCAAGATCATCCCGCCGTCCTGCGTGCTAGGCTCTGCCTAACACTGCGGGATAGAAACCCCGGGCTCACCTGAAAGGAGACAAGCCATGGAAATCAATATCGGAATCGCCGAACAGGATCGCGCCGCCATCGCCGAAGGCCTCTCGCGCCTGCTGGCCGACACCTACACGCTGTACCTCAAGACCCATAACTTCCACTGGAACGTTACCGGCCCGATGTTCAACACCCTGCACCTGATGTTCGAAGGTCAGTACACCGAACTCGCCCTGGCGGTTGACGCAATCGCCGAACGTATCCGCGCTCTGGGCTTCCCTGCTCCGGGGACTTATGCCGCTTACGCGCGCCTGTCCTCGATCAAGGAAGAGGAAGGCGTGCCCAGCGCCGAGGAAATGATCAAGCAACTGGTGCAAGGTCAGGAAGCGGTCGTGCGCACCGCCCGCGGCATTTTCCCGCTGCTGGACAAGGTCAGCGACGAGCCCACTGCGGACCTGTTGACCCAGCGCATGCAGGTGCATGAGAAAACCGCCTGGATGCTGCGCAGTCTGCTTGCAGCTTGAGATGCTCGAAGGCCCGGTTATCCGGGCCTTTTCATTAGGCAGGCCACCCCGCTCTGATCTATGCTCTGGCCATTCGCCATCGAGTTGTCGACATCCATGAGTCAAGCCAACAAACCGCCCAGCATCATCGAACTGTATCCGGAGGAAACCCGCAAGGCGGCCGAGCTCCTGAAACAGGCCGTCCCCTTGATGATGCGCCACGACATCCCGCCCAATCCGGTGCATTACGCACTGTGGTACACCTACAGCCGAGGCAGCGAGCCAGAACTCAACCGCCGCATGGACAAGGTGGTCGAAGACTTCGACGTGTTTCCTCCGGAAACCGCCAGCCGGCTGTTTCGCGACTACATCATCCGTGGCGAACTGGATGAGGCACGCGCCGGTCAGCAACAGGTCATCGAACTGGTCGACGATATCGAAGACGACGTTTCACGCAGCGTGATTGGCAGCCAGCACTACCAGCAGAGCCTGAGCCAAGGCCTGAATGCCCTGCAGGAGCCTATCATCGACGACCTGCCCAGCGTGCTCAGCGAACTGCAGGAAAGCACCCAGCTGATGCAGGATCAGCAGGAAAAATTTCTCTATCGTCTGCGCACCGCACAACAGGAAATTACCCATCTACGCAGCCAATTGGAGCGTGCCCATCTGGCAGCCACGCTCGATAGCCTGACCCGCGTGTTCAACCGCCATGCCTTCACTCGTCTGCTGGAACGCGCCCTGCACGAATCACAACAGGGCCTGGCTCTGGTGATTCTGGATATCGACCACTTCAAGCAGTTCAACGACCAGTACGGTCACCCGCTGGGTGATCGCGTGCTGCAACACGTCGGCCAACTGTTGCGCGACCTGCTGCCGCCGGAGGCCTTTGCTGCGCGCTACGGCGGCGAAGAGTTTTGCGTGGTACTGCGCAACTGCCCCCACCTCAGCGAGGTTGTAGGTTTCGCCGAACAACTGCGCAACAAGATCCAGTCCCTGAGAGTCAAGGTGCGCCGCACCGACCAGATTCTGGACAGCATCACCGCCTCCTTTGGCTGCGCCATGGCCGAAACTGGCGACACCTTCGAATCGCTGCTGACCCGCGCCGATGACGCGCTCTATCAGGCCAAGCGCGCTGGCCGCAATCAGGTCCATCCGATCACCAGCGAAAAGATGCTAACCGCTTGATTTGAGAAGCCCCTGCCTTTGCTGTTAAATAGCTTCGCACGCCGCGTTACCATCCCGCGGCGTCGCCAACCTGTATAGCGGCGCGCGTTATGGCCGTTCAGCTGGCCACCAGTGAAGCGCGCTCCCTCCGCAACACCTTGAGTCATCATTCAATCAGTGAGTTCGTCGAAGATGTTGAAGATTGCCCATCTCGTGACAGGGTTCGCCGCCCTGCTGCTGTCCGCCGTACCCGGTATTTCCACTTCGTTCCTGAGCACCCCGGATGCCATCTACCTGGCCCTGACCGGCCTGCTGAACCTGCTCGCCGCCGCACAGCAGCAGAATGCAGCAGCCACACGCCAGCAGTTGCTGGGCCTGTCCTCGGCTTTGCTGATCCTGGCTGCCGTGGTCCAGAGCCTGATCCTGCTCGCACCGCTACCCAGCATCGGTGGCCAGCCGGCTATCTGGCTGCCTTTGCTGACCTCGGTCGTCGCCGTGCTACTGAGCCTTGCCGCCCAGCTGCGCGCACAACCGCAGACCAAAGAACAGCAGCCTTTTGCGCAAACCAGTTCCAGCACACCTCAGGAAGATCGCGAGACCGGCACGGTCAAGTGGTTCAACACATCAAAGGGGTTCGGCTTCATTTCCCGAGACTCGGGCGAAGACATCTTCGTGCACTTTCGTGCCATTCGCGGCGAGGGTCATCGCGTATTGATCGAAGGTCAACGCGTGGAGTTCTCCGTCATGCAGCGTGACAAGGGCCTGCAGGCGGAAGATGTGATTGCGGCAGCGCCCTCACGACGCTGAGCGGCACGCAAGAAAAAGCCCGGGAAACCGGGCTTTTTCGTATCAATAGTGCGGTGGTGGCGCTTCGTCCTGGGCAATCCCCGCGAGCCCGTTCAACTCTTCCTGACGACGCGCCATAGCAGTCAATTGCAATTGCATCCGCTCGATGCGGCGGTTCTGCTCGACCAGCTCATCGCTCAACGCCTGAATGGTGTCATCCTGAAAGGCCAGGCGGCTTTCTAGCTCCATGATCCGCGACTCCAGGCTCATGCGAACGCTCCGGCGAATTGAAAATCCTTGGTCAGCACCAGACGCAGCTTGTCGATGATCTGCACCACCTGCTGCTCGGAATAATGCTGCGCAGGGTGGCGACCCCAGACCGGCGCGGGCCAGGAGGCGTCGTCACGACGACGCACGATCACATGCATGTGCAACTGGCTGACTACGTTACCCAGCGTAGCCACGTTCATCTTGTCGGCAGCAAAGGTGTCCTTGAGGGTTTCAACCAGCAAGGTGGTTTCCTGCCAGAGCTGACGCTGGTCAGCCGCATCGAGCTGGAACAATTCGCTAACCTCTGCACGCCGGGGCACGAGGATGAACCAGGGGTAGCTGGCGTCATTCATCAGCAGCAGGTGGCAGAGGGGAAAATCCCCGACCAGCAGGCAATCCTGCTGCAGCCGTGAATCCAGGGTGAACATCGCGCGCTCCTCCTTCAATACAGATCGTCAAGCGTAGTGCCGCGAGGGCCGACGCAATGGCGCGCAGCATACGCGGGCTCAGCGGACAATTCACCCGACGAACGCGCACCAACCCAAGGCAGGCCAGGCGCACACGCACCGCAGGCGTGCACCATTTTGTTTCTTCCCGTAATGGGACGACGCTGAGCGTTACCGACGAAGCGACAGGCAGCTTACTGACGGCGCACTCTGGCTGCAGCCCGCACAGGCCCGCATCCCCCTCGCAAACCCGCGCCAAGGGCAGCATTTGCGCGGCAGAACGAGTTGCTCTGCGCTCAAAAATCAAGGTTTTAGAGTGAGAAGCAGATTTTGAGCATGACTTTTGCTATTTGTGAGAGCAATGCCCGGCAAGCCGTGCAGTCGACCAATAACAGCGGTCTTTGGCACCCGAGAACCGCGGAGACGTTGGTGCAACGAAACGCAAGTGCAGAGCTATAGATTTGCGACATTCCTCCTCACGCGATGCGACACAAGCATGAACGAAGCCGCAACGAATAGACTGCAACTATCGCCAACATTGGCTGCGTGCTATAAGTTAGCGCCGACACAAAAAGAAAGAGCCGCCCATATAAAAAAACAGTGGGCAGCGCAACTCTTCCAAACCCAAGGAGCAATCACGATGCAAGTGATGAAGTGGAGCGTAATCGCCCTGGCAGTAGCCGCGGGCACCAGCCAAATGGCCGTGGCGTCCAGCCAGTCCGAGTCGAACGGCTTCCTCGAAGACAGCAGCTTCGACATCTTCAACCGCGTTCTGTACATGAACCGCGATTTCAAGAATGGCGCCTCGAACGGTGCAAGCACTTCTGCCAATCCGGCAGGTTATCGCGAAGAGACCGGCCTGGGCATTCGCCTGCTGTACCAATCCGGCTTCACCCAAGGTACCGTAGGCGTAGGTTTCGACGCTCACTCCCTGAGCAGCATCAAGCTCGACAGCGGTCGCGGTCGCTACGGCACTGGCCAGTTCGCCCAGACCGATGACGGTCGTGGCGACGATACTCAGACCGAGGTTGGTGGCGCTGTCAAGCTGCGTATTTCCGACACTGTTCTGAAGTATGGCAGTCAGTTCACCGCCAGCCCGGTATTCTCCACCGACGATAGCCGCATCCTGCCAGAAGTCACCACCGGTACCTATCTGGTAAGTAACGAAATTGAAGGCCTGGAACTGAGCGCCGGTCGCTTCACCGCCATGAGCAGCCAGACCGGCACCAGCCGCGATGACATCAACGGCAAAGGTGAAGCTGGCCTGAAGTACGCCAATATCGTGGGTGCTTCCTACTCGTTCACCGATGACCTGAGTGCAGCATTCCACGCCTCCGATGTAGAGGACTACTGGAAGAAGTACTACGGCAACGTCAACTACAACCTGTCTCTGGCCGAAGAGCAGGCTCTGAACTTCGATTTCAACGTCTACAAGACCGACTACGACAAGACCTACACCAATACTGCTAGCGACCAAGACAACACCATCTGGAGTCTTGCAGTTGCCTACTCGCTGGGCGCCCACACTTTCACCCTGGCCCACCAGCGCTCGAGCGGTGATCGTGGCTATGAATACGGCGTAGACGGCGGCGGTACCGTCTGGCTGGCCAACTCCGTGCAATACTCCGACTTCAATGGCAAGGACGAACGCTCCTGGCAGGCTCGCTACGACCTGAACATGGCCGAGTATGGCGTACCGGGTCTGAGCTTCATGACTCGCTATATCTACGGCGACAATATCGACGTTGTAGGTTTCGCTGACGAAGGTAAAGAACATGAGTTCAACTTCGAAACCAAGTACGTCGTTCAGGATGGTGCCGCCAAAGACCTGTCGTTCCGCCTTCGTAGCGCCATCTGGCGTGCCAACAGTGCGTACAACTCGGTCAACGGTTCAGACAACAACGACCTGCGCCTGATCGTCGAATACCCGCTGAGCGTTCTGTAACTTCAGCGCTACTCGATAGCAGCATAGAGAAACCCGGCCAAGGCCGGGTTTCTTTATTTACGCTTCAGCAATTTAGAGAGGCAAAGCGTAAGTTCCCGTTACATGCGCAACCAACTCATTCTCATTTCCATCCGAATATAACGAAACTTCGCAAACAGCCTGACGCCGACTCAACCGCAATATGCGCGCTTCGGCCAACAAATCGACCGGTTTGGGTTTGATCAAAAAGTTGATATTGAGATTGGACGTCACTGCCATCTCTACCCGCCCCAGGCGCCCCAGCACCACCGCATACATCGCTGCATCACCCAGCGCCATGATGGTTGGACCGGACAGCGTCCCGCCCGGGCGCACCAGTTTGGCGTGAAAGGGCACCCGCGCCAGCACGCCCTTCTCGTCGAGCCGGTCGATCCGCAGATCAATGTCCTCGGCCATCGGCAGCCCACCCCGAATCAGGGTTTGGACTTCAAATGCAGTCAGCCCCACTATTATTCCTCCTGATCAACGCGGCAGCGCTCCCGCCCCCGCGCCACTCCTGTACGCCACTGTATAGGCACCGTACAATGCCGGCCTATTCCAAGCCCTAGCAACCGACAGAACGGCCAAACATGCGTACCAGTCAGTTCCTGCTCTCGACCCTGAAAGAAAACCCTTCCGATGCCGTGGTGATCAGCCACCAGCTGATGCTGCGTGCCGGCATGATCCGCAAGCTGGCCTCCGGCCTGTACACCTGGCTGCCGATGGGCCTGCGCGTGCTGCGCAAGGTCGAGACCGTGGTGCGCGAGGAAATGAACGCCGCTGGCGCGCTGGAAGTGCTGATGCCCGCCATCCAGCCGGCCGAGCTGTGGCAGGAATCCGGCCGCTGGGTGCAGTACGGCCCCGAGTTGCTGCGTGTGAAGGATCGCCATGATCGCGAATTCTGCGTCGGCCCGACCCATGAGGAAGTGATCACCGAACTGGCCCGCAACGAGCTGAACAGCTACAAGCAACTGCCGATCAACTTCTACCAGATCCAGACCAAATTCCGTGACGAGATCCGTCCGCGCTTCGGCCTGATGCGCGGTCGCGAGTTCATCATGAAGGACGCCTACTCCTTCCATGCCGACCAGGCTTCCCTGCAGGAAACCTATGACCGCATGCACCAGGCGTACTGCAACGTGTTTACCCGCCTGGGCCTGAACTTCCGCCCGGTACAAGCCGATACCGGCTCCATCGGCGGTACCGGCTCGCATGAATTTCATGTGCTGGCCGACTCCGGCGAAGACGATATCGCCTTCAGCGACAGCTCCGATTACGCTGCCAATATCGAAAAGGCCGAAGCCCTGCCGCGCGAGAAAGTGCGCCCTGCGCCGAGTGAAGAGCTGCGCCTGGTCGATACCCCCGACGCGAAAACCATCGCAGCTCTGGTCGAAGGCTTCAACCTGCCGATCGAGAAGACCATCAAGACCCTGATCGTTCATGCTGCCGAAGAAGGCAAGCTGATCGCGCTGGTGGTGCGTGGCGATCACGAACTCAACGAGATCAAGGCCGCCAATCTGGAGCAGGTCGCCAACCCGCTGACCATGGCCACCGATGCCGAGCTGCGTGCCGCCATCGGTGCAGGCGCCGGCTCTCTGGGCCCGCTGAATCTGCCGCTGCCGGTGATCATCGACCGCTCCGTGGAGCTGATGAGCGACTTCGCTATCGGTGCCAACATCGATGACAAGCACTATTTCGGCGTCAACTGGGAGCGTGATCTGCCGGTTCCGACGGTGGCCGATCTGCGCAATGTCGTCGAGGGCGATCCGAGCCCGGACGGCCAGGGCACGCTGGTGATCAAGCGCGGTATCGAGGTTGGCCATATCTTCCAGCTCGGCACCAAGTACAGCGAGGCGATGAACTGCCAGGTTCTCGGCGAGAACGGCAAGCCGGTCACCCTGACCATGGGCTGCTACGGCATCGGCGTATCGCGCGTGGTGGCTGCGGCCATCGAACAGAATTTCGACGAGCGCGGTATCCGCTGGAACGACGCCCTGGCGCCGTTCCACATCGCCCTAGTGCCGCTGCGCTACGAAACCGAGCAGGTCCGCGAGGCCACCGACAAGCTCTACGCCGAGCTCACTGCAGCCGGCTTCGAGGTGCTGCTGGACGATCGCGACAAGAAAACTAGCCCCGGCATCAAGTTCGCCGATATGGAGCTGATCGGTATCCCGCACCGCGTGGTGGTTAGCGACCGTGGACTCGCCGAGGGCAACCTCGAGTACAAGAGCCGTGCCGAGACCGAAGCGCAAGCCGTACCGCTGGCCGAGATACTGTCCTTCCTGCAAGCCCGTATCAGTCGCTGATCACGCCCTACCGAGACATCATGTACACGAGCAGCAACCTTCGCCTCATCGGCGCCGCCCTGTGCGGCGCCCTCTTCCTCAGCGGCTGCGCCAACCAGCTGCCGCAACGCAGCGAGCATGAGGAGCGCGTCGAACGCAAACTGCTGGATCACCAGCTGCAGATCGATGCCGGCGAGCCCAAGGTATTGGAGCTGCCGCAACGCCGTGTGCGTGTGCATGACCAGAAGAGCTTCGAGGTCACGGCTTTCGAGGTGACCCGCCGCTACGACCGCTACACCCCTTACCAGCCCTGGCGCGAGATTTATGAAGTGCCGATGGGGGCGGTCGCGGTGGTTGCCGGTGTCGGCGCGAACATCCTCAACGTGGTGTTGCTCGGCAGCTTGCCGGAAACCGCGACCCGCGACTGGATCAGCTACGGCATGGCCGGCCTCAACCCGTTCATGAACGTCGAGTCCAACGGTCGTGCCGAGCAGAACCTCGCCAGCATCGACGAGGTTCAGCGCGATCGCCGCATGGAATACATCAACCTGCCCTGGGCCGAACGCCCGGTTCAGGTCAGGGCGGGCGATCAGCAGTTCGAGCTGCTCACCGACAGCACCGGTGTGCTGCGCCTCAATCTGCTGGACAGCCCGTTCACCGAGCAGGACATCACCCGTCTGAACATGCTGCAGCTAAGCGTGGAAGACCGCCTTGGCGATGATGTTGCACGTGCCGAAACGACGCTGATGGTCAGCCACACCCTTCGCGGCAAGCTTCATGAAGCGCATGATCTGATCTTCGACGACCTCGAAGGCGACGACGTCGCCCAATGGGTGCACCGGGTCAAGCGCCTGTCCGATCTCGGCCTGGAGGAGGAAGCCAGCGAGCTGGAACAGAGCCTGATCGAGCTGACGCGCAACGACCCCGAGTTACAGGACGCCTTCCTCAAGGCGCTGCTCAAAGACGCCGGACGCCTGGCTGCCGATCCGGCCAACTGAGCTCGATTGTCGCAGTTGCACCCTAAAGGTTGTACCCGCTCTACGATTGATCCCGTTAAACCATCTGCAAAGTCTGTTTGCGCGCAGGCGGCGCAAAGGCCGCATCGAGCAAGGCCAGGTCGTCCGCACTCAAGATGATCGCAGCCGCCGCGGCGTTGTCGCGCAGATGCGCGCTGCCTACGGCCTTGGGAATCGCAATCACGCCGTCCTGCCTGAGCGTCCAGGCCAGCGCGATCTGCGCCGGCGCAGCCCCATGCCGCTCAGCCACCTGTCGCAGCACGGGTTCATGCAGCAAGGCGCCCGCCTGGCTCAGCGGACAATAGGCCATCAGCGGCATGCCGGCGCGCTGTTGCCAGGGCAGCAGGTCATACTCGACGCCGCGCGCCTCCAGGTTGTACAGCACCTGGTTGGTCCGGCACGCCGGCTGATCCAGCTCGAGCAGATCGTCCAGGTCGAAGTTGGAGACGCCCCAGGCGCCAATCTTGCCCTGCTCACGCAGGCGCTCGAAACCTTCGACGGTTTCCGCCAGCGGATAGCGGCCGCGCCAGTGCAACAGATACAGGTCGATGCGCTCGCAACCCAGGCGCTTAAGACTGCGCTCACAGGCCGCCTGGACACCTTCCACACTGGCGTTGTGCGGGTAGACCTTGCTAACCAGAAACACCTCGTCCCGACGCCCGGCGATGGCCTCGCCCACCACCTGCTCCGCGCCGCCCTCGCCATACATTTCGGCGGTATCGATCAGGCTCAGGCCGAGGTCGAGCCCCTCACGCAACGCCGCGACTTCACGCGTACGCTGGCGTTCGTCCTCGCCCATGCGCCAGGTACCCTGGCCGATCACCGGTACCTGTGTGCCTGCCAACTCAATTCTGCGCATCGATAGCTCCCCCATGGGTTGTAACCAGGTCATATCCCTCGCCACGCCATTGCAGCAGGCACAGCCCGTGACCGAAGGGATCACTCAGCGTGGCCAGGCGCCCCCAGTCATATTCATGGATTTCACCTTCCTGCTGTGCGCCTGCACCCAGTGCCCGAGCCAGCGCAGCGTCGAGGTCAGCGACGACCAGATCTAGGTGCAGCGGCATCCAGTGCCGGCGGTAGTCGCGCTGCACATCTGCCTCTGGGCTGGGTCGAGTGGCGGCAGCCTTGTGCAGCAGGTAGAGCGGTACGGCTGCGCCGAGCATCTCGACCACCGAGCCGTCGAACAGCACGCGCCCCACGCTTAAACCAAGACCCTGCTGATAGAAGGCCACGGCGGCCGGCAGATCGGGAACGTCGAGGTTGAGCAGCAGTTGCATGATCAGAGCGGCTTGAGCAACAACAGCAAGGACACCGGCTGCACGCTCTCGGGATGCAGCGGCTCCTGCAGCCATTCGAGCCGCCAGCCGGTCTCACCGATCAGCGACAGCCAGGACTGCAGGGTGCGGAAGAACCAGGGCATGGGCGCCTGAAAACCCTCGCCAAAACCGACGAAATCCTCGACCCGCCAACCGTCCTGATAGGGCTCGCCATGGCTGGCGCGCCAGGGATGCAGGGTCTGGATCAACAGGCTGCCACCAGGTGCGAGCAACGCGTGCAGGCTGCGCAGGAACGGCTGCAGCGGCTCCTCGAACAGGGCGAAATTGCACACCAGCACCTCGAAACGCCCAAGTTGCTCGGCATGCGCCTCAAGCTCGGCATATCCACAGACGCGGTACTGGCTGCGCCCGTCGCAAGCTGCGCGGGCTGCTTCGATCAGCGGCGCAGAGGCGTCCACCCCGACCGGCTCGATGCCATGCTCGGCCAGACCACGGCACAGCCAGCCCTCGCCGCAACCAATATCCAGCACTCGCTTGGGTTGCAGCGCCAGAACGGCCTGGATGATGGCCGCATCGGTGACCAGGCGCCGGCTTTCGATACGCTGTTCGCGCACTGCGGCAGCCCAGGCATCGGCGTTGGCCTGCCAGCTTTGCTGAAGCTGTTCACGATGGTCGCGCTGCATGCCGATTCCCTGCATCGATGCAATCCTGCGAGTCTAGCAGGCCTGCTCGCAATCGAGGTACAAGCCGCGCAACCTGCAAAAAGCGCCAGCCAGACGCCGCGCCAGCGTCTACGCTGATAGTGAGGCAGACGAGACGACCGCAGCCCAGCCGACCCAGGGTCAGCTTCCGGCAAGAGGCAATCTCGCGGTTTATATGATGCTGACAGACCAGGCCGGTGATTTATGGGCGCATCATGGCAAGTGAATTCGCAGCAGCGTGAACTGGCCTCATCGGCCAGCGCACAGGCTCAGCGAAAGCCGGCTTCGGCAGGGCGTCACTGGCGTCTGAGCCTGTATTTGCTGCTGGTATCGCTGGTGCTGGCTGGCACCGCGCTGCTGGTGTTCGAATCGCGCAGCGCACATTTCCAGTCGCGCGAACTGAGCCGCTATGCCGCAAGCCTCACCTATCAGGTCGAAGCCGGCCCCAGCGAAAATATCCTGTACCCAAGCGATGGCCCCTTCGACAAACGCCAGGGCTATGCCTACCTGCCACTGATGCTGGAGCGCCTGCAGCAGCGCGATTACCAGATCACCGAGCAGGCGCGTTTCTCCGACGAACTGATGGCCTACAGTCGCCGCGGCCTGTTCCCACCCTTTACCGAGAAGAGCCAGAGCGGCCTGACCATCAGCGACTGCCGCGGCACGCCCTTCTACGAGTTTCGCTACCCGCAGCACGGCTATGCCGACTTCGACAGCATCCCGCCACTGGTGGTCAACAGCCTGCTGTTCATCGAGAACCGCCACCTGCTCGACCCGTCGCAGCCGCTGGCCAACCCGGCGGTGGACTGGCCGCGCTTCGCCATGGCGGCGCTATCGCAACTCGGCAAGATGCTCGACGTGCAGGACCAGTCCGCTGGCGGCAGCACCCTGGCCACTCAGCTGGAGAAGTACCGCCACTCGCCAGACGGGTTGACACTGTCTGCCGGGGAAAAACTGCGGCAGATGCTGTCCGCCAGCGTGCGCGCCTACCAGCACGGGCCGCAGACGCTGGAGGCGCGTCAGCGCATCGTGCGCGACTATCTCAACAGCGTGCCGCTGTCCGCCGCGCCCGGCCATGGTGAGGTGCACGGCCTGGCCGATGGCCTGCGCATCTGGTACGGCGCCGACTTCGAGCGCAGCAACGCCCTGCTCGATCCGCGCCGCTCGCCCGACGCCAGCCTTGCCGAGCGTGGCATGGCCCTACGGCAGATGCTGTCGTTGATGATCGCTCAACGCCGGCCCTCCTATTACCTCGCGCAAGGGCGACACGACATGGAGTCGCTGACCGATAGCCATATTCGCCTGCTCGCCGGCGGCGGCCTGATCGATGCCGACCTGCGCGACGCGGCCCTCGCGCAGAAACTGCAATATCGCGACTGGCAGCAGGAACCCAACCTGCGTGCGGTGGAAAGCGACAAAGGCATCAGCGTGGCGCGCTCACGCCTGTCCAACCTGCTGGGCATGCCATTCTACGACCTGGATCGCCTCGATCTGGCTGCGCGCAGCACCCTGCAGCGCGATCTGCAGCAGCAGGTCAGCACCTACCTGCAGGACCTGGCCAATCCGGAATTCGCCGGGCAGATCGGCCTGTTCGGAGAACGCCTGCTGTCGCCGCAGAAGACTGCTGAAGTGCGCTACAGCTTCACCCTGTTCGAACGCACGCCGACAGGCAGCCGGGTGCGGGTGCAGACCGACAGCACCGACCAGCCTTTCGACATCAACGAGGGCAGCAAGCTGGAGCTCGGCTCTACCGCCAAACTGCGAGTGCTGGCCACCTATCTGGAAATCATCGCCGAGCTGCATCAGCGCCACGCCGACAAGAGCCCGGCCGAGCTGCGCCAGGTGGAAATCGCCGAGCAGGATTACCTCAGCCGCTGGGCCATCTCCTATCTGCAGGCCAACCCCGGCGCGGGCCTGGCCAGCATGCTCGACGCCGCGCTGGAACGGCGCTATTCGGCCAGCCCACATGAGCGCTTCTTCACCGGCGGCGGGCTGCATACCTTCGGCAACTTCCGCCGCGAGGACAACGGTCGTAACCCGACCCTGCGCGAGTCGTTGCGCGAGTCGATCAACCTGCCCTTCGTACGTCTGATGCGCGACCTGGTGCGCTACAGCAGCTACCAGAGCAGCGCCGAACTGCTCAAGGACGACAAGGACCCGCGCCGCCAGGAATACCTGCAGCGCTTCGCCGACCGCGAGGGGCGCACCTTCCTGCTGCGCTTCTGGCGCAAGTATCAAGGCCAGGCAGAGCAGCAGCGCCTGGAGACCTTCATCAGCGGCCTGCGCCAGACCTCGGTACGCCTGGGCGCCGTGCATCGTTATTTGCTGCCGCAGGCCGATGAGGAAACCTTTGCCACATTCCTGCGCGCGCAGCTGCCGCAGGAAAAACTCAGCGATCAACGGATCGCCCGCCTCTACAAGGATTACGGCCCCGGTGCCTACAGCCTGCCGGATCAGGGCTATATCGCCCGCGTTCACCCGCTGGAACTATGGCTACTGGGTTACCTGATCGACAACCCGCAGGCGAACTTCAGCGACGCCGTAGCAGCCAGTGTCGACGAGCGTCAGGAAGTCTACGGCTGGCTGTTCCGCAGCCGGCACAAGAGCGCGCGTGACAGCCGCATCCGCATCATGCTGGAAGTCGAAGCCTTCTCCGACATCCACCGGCGCTGGAAGAATCTCGGCTATCCCTTCCAGCATCTGGTTCCCTCACTGGCTACCGCGCTGGGCAGCTCCGGTGACCGGCCCGCAGCGCTGGCCGAACTGATGGGCATCATCCAGAACGACGGTATCCGGCAGCCGGTGCTGCGCATCGACGAGCTGCACTTCGCCGCCGGCACGCCTTACGAAACGCGGGTCGAGCGCGATATTCATGGTGGCAAGCGGGTGATGCAGTCGGAAGTCGCCGCAGCGCTACGCAATGCCCTTTCCCAGGTCGTCGAAGGCGGTACCGCGCGGCGCCTGCAGGGCAGTTTCCAGTTGCACGACGGCCAGAGCCTGACGCTCGGCGGCAAGACTGGTACCGGCGACAACCGCATCGAAAGCGTCGGCGCAGGCGGCCGGGTGATCAGCTCCAGGGCTATGAACCGCACGGCCACCTTCGTATTCTTTCTCGGCCCGCGGCACTACGGCACCCTCACCGCTTTCGTACCGGGACGTGAGGCCGAGCGTTTCACCTTCACTTCGGCGTTGCCGGTACAGGTGCTCAAGGGCATGGCGCCGATTCTCGAGCCCTATCTCGAACCGGGCAGCGCGACGCGCTGCGACACAGCGCTGAGCGCAGTGCAGATCAGCCGCCGGTAATACCTGGTAACCACAGCGGCCGGCGACTGGCGAAACCCGGCATCGGTTGTGCAGTCCATCGCTGCATCATTCGTTGCTGTTCATGAGTATCGCCGATGCGCTCATCCTGGTTCGCCCTGCTACGCCGCCGTCGCCTGAGCCTGATCGTGATGGCCTGCCTGCTGGTGCTGATACCCGTCGGCTGCGCCAAACTGGAGCAGACCGAACGCGAGTTGGTGTTTCGCATCGAGCCCGGCACCGCCCGCTGGTTCAGTGGCCTGCCCACCGGCATCGAGGACGTGCAACTGCAATCGCCAGACCTGGGCGCCGATGAAAGCCTGCACGCCTGGTGGTGGCCCGCAGCCCGCAAGGATGCCCCGGCGCTGCTCTATCTGCATGGTTCACGCTGGAACCTGACAGGCCAGCTGTTTCGCATCGAGCAGTTGCACGCCATGGGCTTCTCGGTACTGGCGGTGGATTATCGCGGCTTCGGCCAAAGCCGTGGCGCCCTGCCCTCCGAGCGCAGCGTTTATCAGGACTCGCTGATCGCCTGGGAACACCTGACTCGCCTGCAGCCCGAAGCGGACAAACGCTTCATCTATGGCCATTCGCTTGGCGGCGCGGTAGCCGTCAATCTGGCGCACGAACTGGCGGGCGAAGATCGAGCGCAGGCCGCCGGCCTGATCGTCGAATCCAGCTTCACCAATCTGGGCGATGTGGCCGCCGCAGTGGCCAACACCTCGCTGCCGGTTCGCTGGCTGCTGTCTCAGGAGTTCGATTCGCTGAGCAAGATCGGCGAGGTCGGCATCCCGGTGCTGATCGCGCATGGGCGCAACGACCGCTACGTGCCCTCACGCTTCAGTGAAGCGCTGTTCGATGCGGCCAGCGAGCCGAAGCAGTTGCTGCTGATCGAGGGCGCCAACCACAACAACGGCCTGCGCATGGCCGGTAACAGCTACCGACAGGCGTTGCAGGCGCTGGGGCTGGAGATCAACTGACCCGCGCGATTTCAGGACTTGAATTGCTGCAGGTAGAGCTGTTCGACCTTGGCCCGCGCCCAGGGCGTCTTGCGCAGAAAGGTCAGGCTCGACTTGATGCTCGGCTCATGCTTGAAACAGCGCACATCGACCTCTCGGGCCAGCCCCTCCCAGCCGATGCGCTCCTCCAGCGCGGTGAGAATCGCCTGTAAGGTCAGGCCGTGGAGTGGATCATTGCTGGTCATGAGAGCATCCGTCGAAAATGGTAGGCATATCTTAGAGCCGCAAACGAAAAAGGCGATGACTACCTGGTAGTCATCGCCTTCGAGTCAAGCCGGCAAGGTCAGGCCGACTTGTATTCGCTCTCGGCCTTGTCGAAGCGGCTCAGCATCGACGGGCTCGGCGCTTGACCGATACGGCTGAAGATAACGATGGCCAGGGTGGCGAGGATGAAGCCTGGAATGATCTCGTACAGACCCAGACCAATCCAGTTCTTCCACACGATTACGGTGGTGGCGCCGACCAGCATACCGGCCAGCGCGCCGTTGCGGGTCATGCCCTTCCACAGCAGGGACAGGATGACCACCGGCCCGAACGCGGCGCCGAAGCCGGCCCAGGCGTAGGACACCAGGCCGAGTACACGGTTGTCAGGATTGGCGGCCAGAGCGATGGCGACCAGCGCCACCAGCAGCACCATGCCACGACCGACCCAGACCAGTTCGGTCTGCGAGGCACCCTTGCGCAAGAAGGCCTTGTAGAAATCCTCGGTCAGCGCACTGGAGCACACCAGCAACTGGCAGCTCAGGGTGCTCATCACCGCAGCCAGGATGGCGGACAGCAGAATGCCGGCGATCCACGGGTTGAACAGCAGCTTGGCCAGTTCGATGAACACGCGCTCCGGGTTCTCGCCGACCGGGCCGGCGACTTCCGGGTGCGCCGAGAAGTAGGCGATGCCGAAGAAGCCTACGGCAACCGCGCCGGCCAGGGTCAGGACCATCCAGGTCATGGAGATGCGGCGCGCAGCCGGGATCGACTTGACCGAATCGGCGGCCATGAAGCGCGCCAGGATGTGCGGCTGGCCGAAGTAGCCCAGGCCCCAGGCCATCAGCGAGATCACGCCGACGAAGGTCGCGCCCTTGAGCATGTCGAAGTTGGTAGGATCGACCGCCTCGATGGCAGCCATGGCCGGATCGAAACCGCCGGTGGCGATCATCACCACCACCGGGGTCAGGATCAGCGCGAAGATCATCAGCGTGGCCTGCACGGTATCGGTCCAGCTCACCGCCAGGAAGCCACCGATGAAGGTGTAGGCGATCGTCGCAGCGGCGCCGGCCCACAGTGCGGTCTCGTAGGACATGCCGAAGGTGCTCTCGAACAGGCGGGCACCGGCTACCACGCCGGAGGCGCAGTAGATGGTGAAGAACACCAGGATCACCAGCGCCGAGAAGATGCGCAGGATGCGGCTGTTGTCTTCGAAACGGTTGGTGAAGTAGTCCGGCAGGGTCAGGGCATTGCCGTTGTGCTCGGTTTGCACGCGCAGACGGCCGGCAACGAACAGCCAGTTGAGGTAGGCACCCGCCACCAGGCCGATGGCGATCCAGCTTTCGGAGATGCCGGCGACGAAGATCGCGCCCGGCAGGCCCATCAGCAGCCAGCCACTCATGTCGGAAGCGCCGGCGGACAGCGCGGTAACGAAGCTACCGAGGCTGCGGCCACCGAGAATGTAGTCGGAAAGGTTCTTGGTACGCAGATAGGCGATCAAGCCGATCAGCACCATGGCTGCGATGTACACCACGAAGGTGACGAGCATTGGAGTACTAGCTGTCATTTGGGGGGCTCCCCTCTCGTTTGTTGTTCTTGGGCACCGTGCCCGGCTTGGCAAAGCGCACCCGCGTTCGCGGATACGGGGCTCCGGTTTCTTTCCTCGTCACACCGATGCCTGGCGAGCACGATCAGGGACAGATACCGGCGCAGTGAAAATCTCCACCACTTCGTCACTGCATCGGCAAGTGCATGAGCACTTTCCCTGACCTCCCTGGCTTACGCCTGCGGCCACCGAATCGCGTTACCACCCCTACTTCGGCTGCATGCACGTCTATTATCGGTCTAGCCCAGCAAAGCTGGTCTGACCAATCGGCGCAGACAAAACGGTCGTAACGAAAGTGAAGGGCGGAATTTAGTGGCAGAGGTGAACGGGCTTCTTGCTGAAAGCTCTGGAGTTTTTGCAGAAATCTCCGACACGGGGAACTTCCGGCAAACAGCTGTTTCGGCGCCAGCACGATAACCTGATCGCTCGATCAGTCCCCACTGGGCTGGCGAAAAGGCAGATAACCGCGCGCCTGTTCCGCGTAAGCCCGCACGCCAGAGCGCTCCTGTTCGAGAAACTCGGCGACTGCAGCATACAACCCCGGGTGACAGAGATAATGCCACGAACGGGTGATGACCGGCTCGAAACCGCGTATCAGTTTGTGCTCCCCCTGGGCCCCGGCGTCGAAGCGTTGCAGACCTTCGGCGATGGCTAGCTCCATTCCTTGATAGAAGCAGGTTTCGAAATGCAGGCGGTCGAACTCGGCCAGGCAGCCCCAGTAGCGACCGAAGAAGGTTTCGCCATCGACCAGGCTGAAGGCCATCGCCAGCGGCCGCCCCTGCTGCCGCGCGAACACCACGCGGATCATCTCCGGCATGCGCTCGGCCAGTAGGCTGAAGAAATCCCTCATCAGATAGGGTGCCTGACCGCGTACATGATAAGTGTTGGCATAGCAGTGGTAGACGAAATCCCAGTCCGCCTCGCTCAACTCATGGCCGCGTCGCCAGTCGAAATCGATGCCCTGCCCCGCGACCTGTTCTCGTTCCTTGCGCATCTGTTTGCGTTTGCGTGAGCTGAGCGCGTCGAGAAAATCCTGAAAGTCACGATAACCGCGGTTGTGCCAGTGGAACTGGCAGCCGAGGCGCTCGAGCCAGCCTTCACGCTGGGCTATCAACGCATCGCAGGCGGTGCTGGTGAAATTGATGTGCAGGCTCGACAGGCCCTCCTCTGCGAGACCCGCGGCCAGGGAATCGAGCAGTCTGCCGGCGCTTTGCGCGTCGCCCAGCAGGCGTGCCCCGCTAACGGGTGAAAAGGGTACGGCCCCGAGCAGCTTGGGGTAGTACGCAATGCCCGCACGGCGGCAGGCGTCTGCCCAGCCGTGGTCGAATACGTATTCGCCATAGGAGTGCTGCTTGAGATAGGCCGGCATGGCAGCCCGGACCACGCCCTGATCATCGAGCCAGAGGCGGTGCGCCGGTTGCCAGCCGCTGCGCCCACCCACACTGCCGCTTTCCTCCAACGCAGCGAGGAAGGCGTGGCGCAGGAAAGGTTGTGAATCGGTCAGCAACGCATTCCATGGGCCTGCGCTGACGCTGGACAGCGAATCGGCAACGAACAAGGTCACAACTGCACTCCAGAAAGGGATGGGTTCTCCCTGAGCGAATCAGGTTATCAGCACGTCAATAGAACAGGAAATCCGCTCGGGGCGAGAGCAACATGACGAAATTTCATCCAGGACGAGGCCCACGCTGCGCTTTTCTCGAAACTTTAACAATGCCTCTATACAGTCGCCGCGGGACTTCTCCGACCCCCTTAAAAACAGCCTAAAAGATTCAAAAAAACTTCCTAAGCATATGTTTTTAAAAAAGTTCCCCTGACTCGAAAATGTCACACGGCAGCAAGCCTTCTGTCATATCGGATTTCCATAATCGCCTCCGTCCAAACAGACGATGTCATGCCACAGGCAATGACGGCGTTTCATAAAACGAAGGAGTTTTTTCGATGAAGATGAAGTTGATTGCGGTTGCTGTGGGTGCTGCTCTGGCGGTACCGGCTGTGGCAATGGCAGACGTGACCGTCTATGGCCGTGCACATGTGTCGGTGGATTACCTCGATGATGGTGCCAAGTACTCCGAAACCAACCTGTCGAGCAACTCCTCGCGACTGGGCTTCAAAGGCGACCACGCCATCAACCCGGATCTGAAGGCGTTCTTCCAGATCGAACAACAAATCAACTTCACCACTGGCGCCTCGAGCGGCGGTACCGACTTCGCCACCCGCGACACCTTCGTGGGTCTGAGCAGCAACTTCGGCGCCATCCAGGTCGGTCGTTTCGACAGCCCGTTCAAGGTAGCCCGTGGTCCGTTCAACCTGTTCGGCGACCAGGTCGGCGACATGAACAACCTGGCTCGCGTCACCGCCGGCCGTCTGGACGAGCGTTACGACAACACCATCCAGTACACCACCCCGGACTTCAACGGCTTCAACGTTAAAGTGGCCTACTCGATGTACAAGGGCCAGTCGCTGAACATCACCGACACCCCCGCCAACAACGAAGACAGCGATGCCTTCAGCACCTCGCTGAACTACATCGGCGGCCCGCTGGAAGCCTCCCTGGCCTACGAGAAAGTGGAAGAAGACACCCTGCGTGGCAAGGCTGACTCCGTCCGCGCTGCCGTTGCCTACAAGCTGACCGATGCCTTCAAGCTGGTCGGTTTCTACCAGACCACCGATTTCGAAGGTGTATCCGGCACCACCAGTGCTCAGCGCGACGCCGGCACCTTCGACGTCTACGGCATCGGTGGCGAACTGGCGATTGCCAAGAACACCGCTCTGAAAGCCACCTATATGACCAACGACAGCGACGCCGACAACTCCGATGCCGACATGTGGGTCGTGGGTATCGAGCACAAGCTGGACAAGGCCGTGCGCGTCTACGCCAACTACGCCGTCGTCGACAACGATTCCAACGTCGCCTACTCGCCGTGGATGCAGTCGCGTACCGCTACCCCGAGCAACCAGTCCATCGTTAACGGCGTGAACGAAGCCGCTGGCGAAAAAGCTGCCGGCTTCACCGTAGGTCTGCGCTACGACTTCTGATCCCGCTTGCGGAACAGATAAAACAAACCGGGTTGCTCCGCGAGGGGCAGCCCGGTTTGTCATTTAACTGACACCTGGCCGTCTTATTCTTGTTTCCGGAATGTCATCGACCCCAGCCCGCCGAGCATCGGCGGACCTTCGTACTTAGGAGTTTTCATGCGCCGCTTGTTCGTAATCGCCATGGCTGGCCTGCTGGCCGCCTGCGCCCAGCAACCCAAAGTCCAACTGTATTCCGGCGCACCGCTGCCGCAGAACCAGGTCCTCACCGTGGTCGTACCCGGCGAGCTGGAAATCCGCAGCATCAATGGCCAGCCCTACTCCGCCGCCATTGCCGCTTCCGGCCTGAACGACAAGGAGCTGCTGCTGCAGCCAGGCGCTTACCAGATCCACGCTTTCTACAAGAACGGCTTCGACATCGCCGGCGGCATGAGTCACGAAGTGGTGCGCAGCCGCACCGCCATCTTCACCATCGACGGCAAGCCCGGCGATCTGTGGCGCCTGGAGTTCAAGCGTCCGGCCAACCTGGCCGAAGCCCAGAAGTTCGAAGAAGACTTTCCGGCCTGGGCCGTGAACACCCGCACCGGCGAACGCAAGGACGCCGAAGCAGGTAATCGTAACGTTTCGGCATTTAGCGTACTGATGGGCTCCAGCGAAGTCGCTGCGCAGGCCACCAGCGTCGCACCGCTGGGTGCCGCCGCAGCGAGCGCACCACAGGCGGTCGCTCTGACTCCGGCCCAGGCCGCTGCCCTGCCGCATAACGACGCCACCCTGACCACCCTGCAGCAGATGTGGAACCTGCTCACGCCGGAAAGCCGCAGCGCCTTCCTCAAGTGGGCTCAGCAGTAACCCAAACCGAGGGCGCTCCCGCCACGCGGGAGCGCCCTCGACAGCCCGCGACAGCGCCGGTATCTACCGTTTGTAGCTGTACCGAAAACTCTGTCTCAGCTACGCAACATCCCCTCTCGCTCCCACGCGCAGCGCACTCGCAGCGCACCTTCCTGGGGGCTGTGAAAGCCGTTGTCGGATTCCCATCGGAAGGTATGCAGGCCGTTCAGTTCGGTTTCCAGATGCACCACGGCACTGGTCCAGTACAGGCGCTTGAGTAGCGCCTCAAAGGCTTCGATCCACAGGTTCCACTCATACTCCACTGCGCCGTAGCTGGCGCCGAAGTGGATCACCTGGGTCTGGTAAAGGCCCGCCCCCGGCAGCTCGCAGAAAGAGAACATCTCGCGCCCCAGAAAGGGCCAGAGATCGCCCGAGGGCAGTTCGGCCAACACGCCATGGTTGGTTTCACGGCGCAGACGACTCTGCTCGGGGTCATCCGAGGGCCAGTCGCGGATGCAGCCATAGACGATGGATTCGGACTCCACACCGGCACTCCTGAAAAAGCAGCAAGCCTTCTAACACAGCACGCCAGGGCAAGAAAGGAACGGGGGCGAATTCTTCAGCGCGCCTTGCGCCTGCTACGCCCCAGCAACCAGGCCACCAGCGTCATCACCAGCGCCAGCGCAGTGAGCACTGCGAACGGCAGGCGGTAGCTGCCGGACAGATCGCGAGCCAGGCCGGTCAGAATCGGCGTCAGGCAGCCAAGGCAGTAACCGGTGAACAACATCATCGCCGTCCAGCGGCTGACCGCCATCGGCGAGCCGGCTTCGTACAGCGGCAATACCAGCGACAGGGCGAAGGAGCCGCCCAGCGAAAAGCCCAGGATCAGCGCCCAGAGCTCCGGAACGAAACGCGGCATGAAGGTGACCATCGCCAGACAACCGCAGGTGACCGCACCGCAAGCCAGCAATAGCGGATAGCGCGCGTTGTAGCGCTGTGCCAGCCAGGGCAGCAGGAATGAACTGGGCAGCCCCATGAGCATGGCCAGGCTGAGCAGCGAGTTGCTGCGCAGCACGCTCAGCCCGGCTTCGTGGTAGCGCGCCACGGCCCAGGTGGCGATGGCATAGAACAGCCCCGCCTGAATGGCGAAGAAGCAACTGATCAGCCAGGCGCGTGGCTGCCGCCAAGGCAGGCCGGTGCTTTCCTGCGCCTCTACAACGCCCACCTGGCTGGGCAACCACAACCAGAGAATTACCCCGAGCAACGCTGGTGCGGCCCACACCGCCAGCCCCAGATGCCAGGCATCGCCAAAGAATGTGGTGACCGGCGCCGTGAATACCGCGCCACCCGCCCCGCCGATGGCCATACCCAGCGAATACCAACCCACCACGCGTCCCATCTGGCTGGCGAAATGACGTTTGATGAAGCCCGATAGCAACGGGCCGGCCACCGCTATACCTGCGCCCAGGGCGATGGCGCTACCGATCAGCACCGTACTCTGGTGTGCGGCCAGACGCGCCAGCAGCGCCAGGCCGATCAGGCCGAGGCAAAGCACGATGGTGCGTTCGAGCCCCCAGCGCATCGCCAGGCGCGGCGCCAAAGGCGCCAGCAGGCCCATGCACAGCACTGGCAAGGCGGTAGTCAGGCTGATGAAACTGCGGCTCAGCGACAGCTCGGCGGCAATACGCTCGATCAGCGGTGCAAGGGAGGTGATGCCGGGGCGCAAATTGATCGCCGCCAGCACCAGGGCCACTAGTAGCAGGACCCGAGGGACTGGTTTCACAAATGTTCCATGGTCATGACGGCAGGCCGGCCGGGGCGGCCGGGGCGGCCACCCTACCCCTGCAGGCCGCGCCAGGCAAGCCTGAAGGCATGAATAACTGACTTATCGGTCAGCTGACGGATTTGGCCTTGCCGCGCATTTTTTCGGCCATGTTGGCCATCTCGTCGTACAGCGCCTGCGGGTTCTTCTGCTTGACTGCCCAGGCCATGCGGCCCATTTCATGCGGCAGGATCATGAAGCTGCCCTTGGCCATTTCATCGTGGATATAGTCAGCGATATTCGCCGCAGTGATCGGCGAACTTTCCAGCAGCTTGCCCACCTGAGCCTTCATCGCAGGCGTCGGGCCACGGAAAGAGTCCAGCAGGTTGGTCTGGAAGAAGGATGGGCAGACCACATGCACGCCGATCTCCAGCTGACGCAGCTCCACCAGCAGGCTTTCCGACAAGGCCACCACGCCGGCCTTGGCCACGTTGTAGTTGCTCATGCCCGGTCCCTGCATCAGCGCGGCCATGGAGGCGATATTGACGATCTTGCCCTTGCTCCGTTCCAGCAGCGGCAGGAACGCCTTGCAGCCTTTGACCACGCCCATCAGGTTGATCGAGATCTGCCAGTCCCAGTCCTCCAGCGACAGCTCGCTGAAGAAACCACCGGAAGCGACGCCAGCGTTATTGACGATGACATCGATGCCGCCAAACTGCTCTTCGCAGGCCTGCGCCAGGGCGGTCAGCTGACTGTAGTCGCGCACGTCGCAACGGCGGGTGAAGCCGTCGCCGCCCGCCTCGCGCACCAGCCCCAAGGTTTCCGCCAGGCCGGCTTCGTTGACGTCGGCCAGCGCCAATTGCCAGCCTTCGCGCGCCCAACGCAGGGCAATTTCGCGCCCCAGGCCGGAGCCCGCGCCAGTGATCATCATGCGGTTTTGCATAGCAGCCCTGCCTTCATTGTTTGGTTGCGATGGCTGCAGTGTAGCGAAGGAGATAAAGGGTCCGAGCCTTCATCAGGCTTATGAATAGGCTGGGCTAATCAGGCGCGCGGCCCGCTGCGCCAGCGCCAGATCAGCCAGGCGTAAACGGCCAGGTTCACCAGCACGACGATGGCCCCCAGCCAGAGCTGGATCTGCGGCGTGAGCCCGGCCGGGTAGATCAGCGGTATCAGGTAATGCTCGATGAAGCCACCCTCATATCCAGCTTGTCCCGCCGCCCGGCGCAACTGATTTTCCCAGGGTGTCAGCGGGCAACCCAGATGCAGGCACTCCACGACGATACCCCAGGCCACTGCGGGCAGGTGCAGCCAGAGCAAGCGCGGCCAGCGCAGCAACAGCAAGCCACCGAGCAGCACGAACAAAATGAAGCCCAGGTGCACCAGCACCAGCGCATCGGCAGCCATACGCCAGAGCATCGCGACTCAGTCCACCACGAACAAGCGCGCGCCAGCCGATGTCGAGGAGCGATGCGCCTCAGCGCCATCGGCCACCTGATAGCTCATACCGGGCTTGAGCACGAATACCCGGCCATCTTCCAGCTCGGTAACCAGCTCCCCTCCAGACACAACAACACGTGCCCCTTATGGCACCAGTGGTCAGCCAGATAGCCCGGTGAATATTCCACCATGCGTACCCGCAGCGCACCGAACTGGCAGGTGCGCCAGCGCGCTACGCCACGCTCGCCCGGGTGCTCGGTAGCTGGCATCGCGCTCCAATCCGTCACACCGAAGGGGATATCACTGATTTGCATGGTTTGGCTCCATCGAAATAGAGCCTCACCTTAACGCAGCGACCCACCAGTCGAATAAATAGGTAATTTATTTCATGTGAATCAAATCAATTTAGAGCGACTATCAAGGCCATGCACACGCCACATTTCCCGAGCCGAACGAACAGGAATAGCCTTCCTACAAGACGAAATGATTCTCAACGAGGTGCATCATGCTCAAGACACTGACCTTCACCATCATGCACTTCTGCATTGCCTTCGGCGTCACCTACGTACTGACCGGCAGCGTTGCAGCCAGCAGCCTGGTAGCGGCAATCGAACCGCTGTGCAATTCGGTGGGCTTTTACTTCCACGAAAAGGTCTGGCAGCGTTTCGAGCGCAAGCGTCAGCCTGCGCCGGAACGCCCCAAGCATGCCTGGCTGCATCATCACGCCTGAGCGAACGCGCCTGCGCTTCGCCAGGCAGGCATGACTACAATTGCTGTGACTCGAGATTCCTACGATTTAGCTAAGATAGTCTGGCACTTTGCCCTTCTTGCTGCTGTCATAAGCCAGCTGTTTAATCCAGACGCTCTCTGATTTAAAGGGACTTAGCACATGCCCAGCCTTGCCCGTCTCGCCGCCTTGCTCGGTGGCCTGGTCTTCTGTGCCTTCGCCGTTGCCGCCGATGTGGATGCCGAAAGCTACGGTTACCCGCTGGCCAACCCGTTCGAAGCGACCATCGCCACCACGCCGCCCGAACTACGCCCGGAACTCCCGGCCGACGGCGACATCAGTCAGCGCGACTACTCGGTACGCCTGCGTCCGGACCGCGAATTCGAACTGCTGGACAACTTCTGGCCGGTGACCAAGCTACGCTACCGCCTGGCCGAGCAAAAAGGCCGGGCGCCGCTGATCTTCATCATCGCCGGTACTGGAGCGCACTACGCCAACGGTACCAATGAGTACCTGAAGAAGCTGTTCTACGGCGCTGGTTTCCATGTCGTGCAGCTGTCGTCGCCGACCAGCTACGATTTCATGGCCGCCGCCTCGCGCTTCGCCACCCCCGGCTATAGCCCGGAAGATGCCGACGACCTGTACCGCGCCATGCAGGCAGTACGCGCCCAGCACCCGAAACTGCAAGTCAGCGAATATTTGCTGACCGGATACAGCCTCGGCGCGCTGCATGCCGCCTTCGTCAGCCAGATCGACGAAACCCGCCGCGCCTTCGATTTCCAGCGCGTGCTGCTGCTCAACCCGCCGGTCAACCTCTACACCTCCATCAGCAACCTGGACAAGCTGGTGCAGACCCGAGTCCAGGGGATCGACAACAGCACCAACTTCTATGACCTGGTGCTGGGCAAGCTGACGCGCTATTTCAACGACAAGGGCTATCTGGATATCAACGAGGCCATGCTCTACGACTTCCAGCAATCCACCGAGCGGCTCTCGGACGAACAGATGGCCATGCTGATCGGCACCTCGTTCCGTTTCTCCTCCGCCGATATCGTCTTCACCTCGGACCTGCTCAACCGCCGCGGCCTGATCACTCCGCGCGATTACCGCATTACCGAAAACACCAGCCTCACGCCTTTCTTCCAGATGGCCCTGCGCTGCGACTTCGATTGCTACATCGCCGAGCAGCTGATGCCCATGTGGCGTGCCCGTTATGACGGTGGCAGCCTCAATCAACTGATCGAGAAAACCAGCATGTACGCACTGGAGGACTATCTCAAAGGCAGCGACAAGGTCGCGGTGATGCACAACGCCGACGACCTGATCCTCGGTCAGGGCGACATCGGTTTTCTGCGCCGCACCTTTGGCGACCGCCTGACCCTTTACCCGCGCGGCGGGCACTGCGGCAACCTCAACTATCGCGTCAACAGCGACGCCATGCTGGAGTTCTTCCGTGGTTAAGCACAGCTCCCTCATCATCGCCCTGCTGCTGGCCAGCGGGCAGGCACTGGCCGAACGTCAGGTCGACGCCGACGGTTTCACCAACCCGCTGCAGAATCTGCAGTTCAACCCGGGGCTGGATCAGCAGGAGTTCGAGCGCGCCTCCAGTGACGCCCTGCAGGTCTATGACCCACTGGAGTCATGGAACCGCCGCGTCTATCACTTCAACTACCGTTTCGATCAGTGGGTATTCCTGCCCGTAGTCGATGGCTACCGCTACGTCACCCCGGATCTGCTGCAGACCGGCGTGCACAACTTCTTCAGCAACCTCGGCGAGATTCCCACGCTGGCCAACAGCGTGCTGCAGCTCAAGGGCAAGCGGGCGATGAACACCACCGCACGCCTGCTGTTCAATACCATTATCGGGGTCGGCGGTATCTGGGACCCGGCAACGAAAATGGGCCTGCCCAGGTTGAGCGAAGACTTCGGCCAGACGCTTGGCTACTACGGCGTGCCCGCCGGCCCTTACCTGATGCTGCCGCTGCTCGGCCCGTCGAACCTGCGCGACACGGGCGGCCTGGTGGCGGATTTCAGCCTGGAGAATGCGGTCAACTACCTCGACGTGGCCGACGCCAGCCGCGACAATCCAGGCATCATGGTCCTGCGCGCCGTCGACACGCGTGCCAACACCGGCTTCCACTATGGCCAGCTCAACTCGCCGTTCGAATACGAGAAGCTGCGCTACTTCTATACGGAGTCGCGCAAACTGAGAATTGCCGACTAACCCTGACTCATTGGATTTATCGATAATTTATTAGGAAATTTTCCACCCAAATATCGATTTAATGCGAATAGCATGGCGCCATCCCTATCTAACAAGGAGCGCGCCATGACTTCGCAACGCCGCGTCATCAGCATCCAGCCTGGCCAACCTGCCTCCGACGGCGCCGGTGTGCGCCTTAACCGCGTCATCGGCGGGCCTGGCCTGGAGCGTTTCGATCCCTTCCTGATGCTTGACGAGTTTTCCACCGACAACCCCGACGACTACATCGCCGGCTTCCCGCCGCATCCGCATCGCGGCTTCGAGACAATTACCTATATGCTCGAAGGGCGCATGCGCCATGAAGATCACCTGGGCAACGTCGGCCTGCTGGGCAGCGGCGGCGTGCAATGGATGACCGCCGCGCGCGGCATCATCCACAGCGAGATGCCAGAGCAGGAGTCCGGCGCCATGCGCGGTTTCCAGCTCTGGCTCAACCTGCCGGCCAAGGACAAGCTGGGCGAAGCGGGTTATCGCGATATTCCCGCCACGGACATTCCACGTATCAGCACAGCATCCGGCGTCGAGGTGGTGGTGATCGCCGGCGAGTTTGACGATGGCGAGATCCGCCAGGCAGGCGCTGTGCAGCGTCCGCATACCCAGCCGCAGCTGTTCGACCTGCATCTGCCGGCCGGCAGCCAGGTGGCGCCGCGCCTGGCCGACGGACAGCGGGTCATGCTCTACGTCTACGAAGGCCTGCTCGAACTGCCCGACGCCAGCGCACAACCGATCAGCGCCGGGCGCCTGGTGCGGCTGTCGGATGCAGGCGAGCTGCGTCTGGCCAGTAGCCATGGTGCGCGAGTGCTGCTGATCGCCGGCACTCCGCTGAACGAGCCCATCGTGCAGTACGGGCCGTTCGTGATGAACAGCCGCGAGGAAATCGAACAGGCCCTGCGTGATTTTCGCGATGGCGTGCTGGCCTGAGTGCATCAGGCCAGCTGGACGGCCTCGGTCAAGCCAAGAAATCGGCAGAGGTCGGCCTTGCGCGTCATCGCGTCCTGATACCCCAGTTCGATCAGCTCGCTGCAATAGCCGGGTTCGAACAGCAGGTAGCTGAGCACGCCGGCACCACCGGCCTTGGTCGCCCCCGGGCCACGCAGAAACAGACGCAGCGCCCTGGGCAGCTCACGCTGGTGGCGGGCGGCGATCTGATCCAGCGGCTGGCTCGGCGCGATCACCAATACCTCCACCGGATTGAGCCCCAGGCCACGCGGACGTCGATCCGGCGGCACCAGCGCGCTCATCTGGTTGAGACGTTCGAGCAGTTCGATATCCGTCTCCAGATTGTCGATGAAGGTACTATTGAGCATGTGCCCGCCGATCTGCGCCAGGCTCGGCGGCCGCGTGCTCGCTACACGCGGCAGTGCGGCACCGGCTTCGAGCTGGGCATTGCCGCTGACGCCGATCACCAGCACGCGGCTGGCGCCCAAGTGCAGCGCCGGGCTGATCGGCGCCGCCTGGCGCACCGCGCCGTCACCGAAGTACTCACGGTTGATCTTCACTGGCGGGAAGATCAGCGGAATCGACGCGCTGGCGAGCAGATGGTGAAGTTGCAAACGTGTCGGCACGCCCACGCGGCGATGGCGAAACCAGGGGTCGATGGTGGCGCGGCCCTGATAGAAGGTCATTGCCTGGCCGCTTTCATAACCGAAGGCCGTCACCGCGACTGCACGCAACTGACGATGGCGCACGGCGGCGGCGATACCGGAGAAATCCAGCTCGCGTTCGAGTAGGTCGCGCAACGGCGAGCTGTCGAGCAGCGCCACTGGAACGTCGCGACCGATACCCAGCAGGCTGTGGCCGACGAAACGCGTCGCCTGACGCAGCACGCCAGGCCAGTCGCTGCGATACACCATATGGGTGTGAAAGCCCTGCCAGACCGAGGTCAGGCGCCGCACCGCTTCGCCGAACTGCAACGCGCCGCAGGCCAGGCCAACGGCGTTGATCGCGCCGGCGGAGGTGCCGACTATCACCGGAAAGGGGTTGTGCGAGGCATCCGGCAGCAGATCGGCGATGGCGGCCAGGACTCCGACCTGATAAGCCGCCCGCGCCCCACCACCGGAGAGAATCAGCCCGGTGACGGGCTCATGGGGCTGGGCAGCTGCGGTCATCGGCCAATCCTGATTTTTCTGTTGAGTATAGGTGCGTTACTTACGCTTTCCGTACAGCTTCGCCTCGCCCTCGGGGCGCGTCTTGAAGCGCCGATGCGCCCACAGATACTGCTCGGGACAGGCGCTGACCACCTGCTCGATCCATTGGTTGATGCGTAGGCAATCGGCCTCTTCGCTCTCGCCGGGGAAGCCTTCGAGCGGCGCATGGATCACCAGACGATAACCGCTGCCATCGGCCAGGCGCTGCTGGGTGAAGGGCACCACGCACGCCTTGCCCAGGCGAGCGAACTTGGTGGTGGCGGTGACCGTCGCCGCCTGGATGCCGAACAACGGCACGAAGATGCTCTGCTTGCGGCCGTAGTCCTGATCCGGCGCGTACCAGATGGCGCGACCGGCACGCAGCACCTTGAGCATGGCGCGAATGTCCTCGCGCTCGATGGCGGTGGCATCGAGGTTGTGGCGCTCGCGGCCACGCCGCTGGACGTAGTCGAACAGCGGGTTGTCATGCTCGCGGTACATGCCGTCGATGGTGTGCAACTGACCGAGCAGCGCGGCGCCGATCTCCAGGGTGGTGAAGTGCACCGCCATGAGGATGACGCCCTGCCCTTCGGCCTGCGCCTGCTGCAGATGCTCGAGGCCCTCGACATGCGCCAGCTTTGCCAGGCGCGCCTTGGGCCACCACCAGCTCATGGCCATCTCGAAGAAGGCGATACCGGTGGAGGCGAAATTCTCCTTGAGCAGACGTTCGCGCTCGGCAGCGCTCTTGCCGGGGAAGCACAGCTCCAGGTTGCGCGCCGCTATCTGCCGGCGCGAGGTCGCCGTGCGATACATCAGCCAGCCCAGCGCCCGCCCCAGCTTCAGCTGCAAGCCATACGGCAGCTGCACCACCAGCCACAGCAGTCCGAACCCCAGCCACAGCGGCCAGAAGCGCGGATGAAGGAAATAGGCGCGAAAGCGGGGGCGATCCATGAGGCGTTTCCGATCACATACAAAGCCGCGCATTCTAACGCAGTTTTCCAGCCGACTCGGTGGCATCGCTGCCGACAGCGCGGCTCACGGCAGTGGATCGACGAACCGGGGCGTCTGCCCCGCCGTCGTTCGTCGCTTGCGGCATGCGGGCTATGTCGTTATAAGTCCGGGCATCTTTCGACTCGCCAGAAGGCCCATCGCATCACCATGAGCCAAGCCGACCTCCTCGCCCAAGACCCCGTATTCCAGCTCAAGGGCAGCATGCTCGCCATCACCGTGATGGAACTGGCGCACAACGACCTCGAGCGCCTCGACGCGCAACTGACGGAAAAGGTCGCCCAGGCCCCGGCCTTCTTCAGCAATACGCCGCTGGTACTGGCCCTGGACAAACTGCCGGAAGGCGAAGGTGAACTGGACCTGGCCGAGCTGATGGCCGTCTGCCGCCGCCATGGCCTGCGCACCCTGGCCATCCGCGCCTCGCGCGAAAGCGACGTCGCCGCCGCCGAAGCCATGGATCTGCCGGTGCTGCCGCCGTCCGGCGCACGCGAGCGGCCGCTCGATCCGGCGCCGAAGAAGGTCGAGGAAAAACCGGCCGAACCCGAGCACAAACCCAGCCGCATCATCACCACGCCGGTACGCGGCGGCCAGCAGATCTATGCCCAGGGCGGCGACCTGATCGTGCTGGCGCCAGTCAGTGCCGGGGCGGAACTTCTCGCCGATGGCAACATCCATGTTTACGCGCCCATGCGTGGTCGCGCCCTGGCTGGCATCAAGGGCAACACCAAGGCACGGATTTTCTGCCAGCAAATGGGCGCCGAAATGTTGTCCATCGCCGGCCATTACAAGGTCGCCGAAGACCTGCGCCGCGACCCGCTTTGGGGCGATGCGGTGCAGGTCAGCCTGTCGGGTGACGTGTTGAACATCACCCGCCTTTAACGGATACTGCGGCCACTTTTACGGACATAAAGGAGCCTCTAAAAACGCTGGCAACGCAGCCAGTTTTTGAGGCTCCGTCAAAAGGGCATCTGGAAGCCTCGATTGGCCTCAGATTCCCGCGTTATCTTCATTTTTTGGGGTGAATCACCTTGGCCAAGATCCTCGTAGTCACTTCCGGCAAGGGTGGCGTCGGTAAAACCACCACCAGCGCTGCCATCGGTACCGGCCTCGCCCTGCGCGGGCACAAGACCGTCATCGTCGACTTCGACGTCGGCCTGCGTAACCTCGACCTGATCATGGGCTGCGAACGCCGCGTGGTGTACGACTTCGTCAACGTCGTCAACGGCGAATCCACCCTGACCCAGGCCCTGATCAAGGACAAGCGCCTCGAGAACCTCTACGTGCTGGCCGCCAGCCAGACCCGTGACAAGGACGCGCTGACCCCCGAAGGTGTCGAGAAGGTCATCACTGAGCTGTCGCAGAATTTCGAATACGTGGTCTGCGACTCGCCGGCCGGTATCGAGAAAGGCGCTCACCTGGCGATGTACTTCGCCGACGAGGCCATCGTCGTGACCAACCCGGAAGTGTCTTCGGTACGTGACTCCGACCGCATGCTCGGCCTGCTGGCGAGCAAATCGCGCCGCGCCGAGAAAGGCGAGGAGCCGATCAAGGAACACCTGCTGCTGACCCGTTACAACCCCGAGCGCGTCACCAAGGGCGAAATGCTCGGCGTCGAAGACGTCGAGGAAATCCTCGCCATCCGCCTGCTTGGCGTGATTCCCGAATCCCAGGCCGTGCTCAAGGCTTCCAACCAGGGCATTCCGGTCATCCTCGATGACCAGAGCGACGCTGGCCAGGCCTACAGCGATGCAGTCGATCGCCTGCTCGGCAAGGAAGTGGCGCATCGCTTCCTTGATGTGAAGAAGCAGGGCTTCCTGCAACGTCTATTCGGAGGTCGCGAATGAATATTTTCGACTTCTTGCGCTCGCGCAAGAAGGAAACCACCGCATCCATCGCCAAGGAACGCCTGCAGATCATCGTGGCCCACGAACGTGGCCAGCGCAGCCAGCCTGACTACCTGCCTGCCTTGCAGCAGGAACTGGTGGAAGTGATCCGCAAGTACGTGGCCATCGACTCGGACCAGGTTCAAGTCGCACTGGAAAACCAGGGCAGCTGCTCGATCCTGGAGCTGAACATCACCCTGCCGGATCGCTGATCGATCCTGGCCACGCGCACGGCGGCTTCGGCCGCCGTGTTCGTTTGTAGCAACGCGCACCTGTAGGAGCGGATTCATCCGCGAAGCTTCTGCAGGCCAAAAGCATCGCGGATAAATCCGCTCCTACACCAGCCCACACATCATGCCGCTAAGCCAGATCGAAATTCTCCACCAGGACGCCGCCCTGTTGGTGATCAACAAGCCCACCCTGCTGCTGTCGGTGCCCGGCCGGGCTGATGACAACAAGGATTGCCTGGTCACCCGCCTGCAGGAAAACGGCTACCCCGAGGCGCGCATCGTGCATCGGCTGGACTGGGAGACCTCCGGCATCATCGTCCTGGCTCGCGACGCCGACAGCCACCGCGAGCTGTCCCGGCAGTTTCACGACCGCGAAACCGAGAAGGCTTACACCGCGCTGTGCTGGGGCCAGCCGCAGGCCGACAGCGGCAGCATCGATCTGCCGCTGCGCTACGATCCGCCGACCAAGCCGCGCCACGTGGTCGATCACGAACTGGGCAAGCATGCGCTGACTCACTGGCGCATCGTCGAGCGCTGCGGCGACTGGTGCCGGGTCGAACTCACGCCCATCACTGGTCGCTCGCACCAGTTGCGCGTGCATATGCTGTCCATCGGCCATCCGCTGCTGGGCGATCGTCTCTACGCCCATGAACAGGCGCTGGCCGCCCATGAGCGCCTGTGTCTGCACGCCAGCATGCTCGCCTTGACCCACCCACAAACCGGCGAGCGCATGCGCTTCGAGTGCCCAGCACCGTTTTGACGGCCTGCCGGTTGCGCATTGGCAGAAAGACACATGGCAGTGTGCGCCCAGCACATCCGACCCAGCAGATAGACGCCAACTATCGCCCCAAACGAGTGCGTAGCCGGCACAGCGCGATACAAATTGGTTAAACTCGCGCCATCGTTGCCCGGAGTCCCTATGCGCGAAGAACTGATCCAAGGCCTGCTCGATTTTCTCAACGCCTCGCCGACCCCCTTCCACGCCACCACCAGCCTGGCCATGCGCCTGGAAGCCGCCGGTTTTCGTCACCTCGACGAACGCGCGCCCTGGCATACCGAAGCGGGTGGTCGTTACTACGTGACCCGCAACGACTCCTCGATCATCGCCTTCAAGCTGGGCAAGCGCCCCACCGTCGACGGTGGCATTCGCCTGGTCGGCGCGCATACCGACAGCCCATGTCTGCGCGTCAAGCCAAGCCCGGAACTGCAGCGCCAGGGCTATTTCCAGCTCGGCGTGGAAGTCTATGGCGGCGCCCTGCTCGCGCCCTGGTTCGACCGTGATCTGTCGCTGGCCGGCCGCGTGACGTACCGCCGCGACGGCAAGGTCGAAAGCCAGCTGATCGACTTCTACCAACCCATCGCGGTGATCCCCAGCCTGGCCATCCACCTCAATCGTGAGGCCAACCAGGGCTGGGCGATCAACCCGCAGACCGAGTTGCCGCCGATCCTGGCCCAGCTCGCCAGCAGCGAAACCGCCGACTTCCGCGCCCTGCTCGCCGAGCAGCTGGCCATGGAGCACGATTTCAACCCGGACGCGGTGCTCGATTACGAGCTGAGCTTCTACGACACCCAGAGCGCCGCCATCGTCGGCCTCAATCAGGACTTCATCGCCAGCGCGCGCCTCGACAACCTGCTGTCCTGCTACGCCGGCCTGCAGGCGCTGATCGACTCGGACGACGAGGAAACCTGCGTGCTGGTCTGCACCGACCACGAGGAAGTCGGTTCCTGCTCCGCCTGTGGCGCCGATGGCCCCTTCCTTGAGCAGGTGCTGCGCCGCGTGCTGCCGGGCGGCGATGATTTCGTCCGCACCATCCAGCGCTCGCTGCTGGTATCGGCCGACAACGCCCACGGTGTGCACCCCAACTATGCCGACAAGCACGACGGCAACCACGGCCCCAAGCTCAACGCCGGCCCGGTGATCAAGATCAACAGCAATCAGCGCTACGCCACCAACAGCGAGACCGCCGGTTTCTTCCGCCACCTGTGCCTGGAGAACGAAGTACCGGTGCAAAGCTTCGTGGTGCGCAGCGACATGGGCTGCGGCTCCACCATCGGCCCGATCACTGCCAGCCAGCTCGGCGTGCGCACGGTCGACATCGGCCTGCCAACCTTCGCCATGCACTCGATCCGCGAACTGGCCGGCAGCCATGACGTCGATCACCTGGTGAAAGTACTGACGGCCTTCTATTCCAGCCCTGAACTCCCCTGAGGTTCTGACGCGATGATCGAACATATCCGCAACAGCCTGCTGGAGGCCCAGCGCGCGCTGGAGGCCTTCCTCGCCAACGAACAGACCCTGGGCAATATCCAGAAGGCCGCCGAACTGCTGGTCGAGAGCTTCGAGAACAAGGGCAAGGCCTTCTCCTGCGGCAACGGCGGCTCGATGTGCGACGCCATGCACTTCGCCGAGGAGCTGACCGGGCGCTACCGCAAGAACCGCCCCGGCATCGCCGCCGTATCGATCAGCGACCCCAGCCACATCAGCTGCGTGGCCAACGATTTCGGTTACGACTTCATCTTCTCGCGCTATATCGAGTCGCACGGCCGCGAAGGTGACGTGCTGATCGCCATCAGCACCAGCGGCAAGAGCCCCAACGTGGTCAAGGCTGCCGAAGCCGCCAAGACCCTGGGAGTGAAGGTGATCGCCCTGACCGGCAAGCCCGGCTCGCTACTGGAAAGCCTGGCCGACGTATGCATCTGCGCCCCCGGCGGCGATTTCGCCGACCGTGTGCAGGAGCTGCACATCAAGACCCTGCACATTCTGATCGAGCTGATCGAGCGCAAGCTGAGCCCGCAGAATTACGCCTAGCGTCGCAACACAATCACATGCCGGTCGCCCGGCTTCTCGTAGTGGTTAGCAACGCGGGAAGCGGATCGACAAGCAAGCGCTGCGGTGGTGCGTCGCGTAACCCACCAAGCGATGGATCACATTGCGCCAATGGTGGGTTGCGCCGCTGCAGATGCGGTGGCGTGATCAACAAGGTGACAGGCGGCTAACCCAACCTACGGACTTGCGCCCTGATTGCATCCGGGCTACGCGCCGACGACCGGCAGACGAACCTGTAGGAGCGAGCTCTGCTCGCGAACACCACCAGCAATAGACGCTTCGCGAGCAGAGCTCGCTCCCACAAAAACACTTTCGCTCAGGCGCTGCGCAGGCGCTTCGGGGTCAGGCCCATGTAGCGGCGCATGGCCGTAGTCAGGGCGCTCTGGCTGGAAAAGCCACATTCCTCGGCGATACGCACCAATGGCAGGTTGCTCTCGCGCAGCATACGCGCGGCGCGGTCGAGGCGGGTCTTGAGCAGGTACTGGTGTGGCGTGAGGCCGACGCAGTCCTTGAACTGGGCGTGGAAGTGGCTGGGACTCAGGCACATCTCGTGCGCCAGCTCGGCAACACTGATGCGCCGCGCCAGGTGTTCGCCGATGTAATCGTCCAGCCGCTGCAGATCCAGCGCGCCTTGCGGCTGCCGGCGCTGCTCGCCGAACAGGCGCAGGTGCAGGGCACGGAGCAGGACGCCGCCGAGAGAGCGCGCGAGGATCGAATCACTGCCATAACGCTCCAGCTCGGCGCCGGCATAGGTCAGCAGGTGCTGAAAATCCACATCGAGGGCAGGATAGCGCGGCGTTTCGAACAGACGATGGAGCAACTCCAGGTCTTCGCTAGGCGTGTCCTGCTCGTCCAGATCGAGAATCAGCATGCGGTTGTCGCCCATGCCGGCGAACTGGTGGGCTGCATCGCCCGGCACCAGGCAGGCACGCATCCGACAGACTTCCCCGCCGCGACCGCCGACCTCGAATTCGGCGCGGCCCACCAGAGACATCACCAACTGGTGATGATCGTGGGCATGTTCATGGGCCTGCTCATCCAGGCGAATCACACGGGCTTGCAGCATCGCTAAAAACTGGCGGCACGAAACGAGGGTTGCACTTTACTCCTTTCCCAACGAAAACGCCGCAACCACCTATCAGCGAAACGGTTGCACCTGTAGCAACCAAAACTAGGCAATACGTCCCACGTGGATCAGTAATTGCCTGCCCACAGCTGAAACGTTGAAAAAATCCTGAGGTCGCCCCATGTAGCATTCAACGTGCAAGCAAAGGTGCTCCATGAACGATCAGGACATCCACTCCGAAGCTGTCGACGAAAACGCACAATCGGCCACCGGCCTGGTGCTGCCCGCACAAAGGCTGCCGGACAAGCTCTACGTCATCCCCATCAACAATCGCCCGTTCTTCCCCGCGCAGGTGTTGCCGGTGATCGTCAATGAGCACCCATGGGGGCGCACGCTCAAGCGCGTGGACAATACCGAGCACAAATGCCTGGCGGTGTTCTACGTCGATAATCCGCCGGACGAGAACGGTGAGTTCGACGTCGACAGCCTGCCCGAACACGGCACCCTGGTGCGCGTGCACCATGTCAGCGAGGAAGGCGGCAAGCTGCAGTTCGTCGCCCAGGGCCTGACCCGCGTACGCATCCGTAGCTGGCTCAGCCGCCGCGGCCCGTATCTGGCCGAGGTCGAATACCCACAGCCGTCCAACAACCCGCGCGACGAGGTCAAGGCCTACGGCATGGCCCTGATCAACGCGATCAAGGAACTGCTGCCGCTCAACCCGCTGTACAGCGAAGAGCTGAAAAATTACCTCAATCGCTTCAGCCCCAATGAGCCGTCGCCGCTGACCGACTTCGCCGCCGCCCTGACCACCGCCTCCGGCCATGACCTGCAGGAAGTGCTGGATACCGTGCCCATGCTCAAGCGCATGGAGAAGGTGTTACCGCTGCTGCGCAAGGAGGTCGAGGTCGGCCGCCTGCAGAAAGAGCTGTCCGCCGAGGTCAACAAGCAGATCGGCGAGCGCCAGCGCGAGTTCTTCCTCAAGGAGCAGCTCAAGCTGATCCAGCAGGAGCTGGGCATCAGCAAGGACGACAAGAGCGCCGACCGCGAGGAATTCCTCGCCCGCCTCGAAGGCAAGACCCTGCCGGCGCCGGCGCAGAAGCGCATCGACGAAGAACTGAACAAGCTGTCGATTCTGGAAACCGGTTCGCCCGAGTACGCCGTCACGCGCAACTACCTGGACTGGGCAACCGCCCTACCCTGGGGCATTCACGGTCAGGACAAGCTCGACCTGGGCCGCGCGCGCAAGGTGCTGGACAAGCATCACGCCGGCATGGACGACATCAAGCAGCGCATTACCGAATTCCTGGCCGTCGGCGCCTTCAAGGGCGAGATCGCCGGCTCCATCGTGCTGCTGGTCGGCCCACCCGGCGTGGGCAAGACCAGCATCGGCAAGTCCATCGCCGAATCACTCGGCCGGCCGTTCTACCGCTTCTCGGTGGGCGGCATGCGTGACGAGGCGGAGATCAAGGGCCATCGCCGCACCTACATCGGCGCCATGCCCGGAAAGCTGGTACAGGCGCTCAAGGAAGCCGAGGTGATGAACCCGGTGATCATGCTCGACGAAATCGACAAGATGGGCACCAGCTACCAAGGCGACCCGGCCTCGGCGCTGCTGGAGACCCTCGATCCGGAACAGAACGTCGAGTTCCTCGACCACTACCTGGATTTGCGCCTGGACCTGTCCAAGGTGCTGTTCGTCTGCACCGCCAACACCCTCGACTCGATTCCCGGGCCGCTGCTCGACCGCATGGAGGTGATCCGCCTGTCCGGCTACATCACCGAAGAAAAGCTGGCCATCGCCAAGCGCCACCTGTGGCCCAAGCAGTTGGACAAGGCCGGCGTGCCGAAAGCGCGCCTGTCGATCAGCGATGCGGCGCTGCGCGCGGTGATCGAAGGCTATGCCCGCGAGGCCGGCGTGCGCCAGTTGGAGAAACAGTTGGGCAAGCTGGTGCGCAAGTCGGTGGTGAAACTGCTGGAAAGTCCCGAGGCGAAGATCCGCATCGGCGCCAAGGACCTGGAAGAAGCGCTCGGCATGCCGGTGTTCCGCAACGAGCGAGTGCTGGCTGGTACAGGCGTTATCACCGGCCTGGCCTGGACCAGCATGGGCGGCGCTACCCTGCCGATCGAGGCGACGCGCATCCATACGCTCAACCGCGGCTTCAAGCTCACCGGCCAACTCGGCGAGGTGATGAAGGAGTCGGCGGAGATCGCCTACAGCTACGTCAGCTCGCACCTCAAGCAATTCGGCGGCGACCCGACCTTCTTCGACCAGGCCTTCGTCCACCTGCACGTGCCGGAAGGCGCCACGCCCAAGGACGGCCCCAGTGCCGGCATCACCATGGCCAGCGCCCTGCTCTCCCTAGCACGCAACCAGGCGCCGAAGAAAGGCGTGGCCATGACCGGCGAGCTGACCCTCACCGGCCAGGTGCTGCCCATCGGCGGCGTGCGCGAGAAGGTGATCGCGGCGCGCCGGCAGAAGATCTTCGAGCTGATCCTGCCGGAGGCCAACCGAGGCAGTTACGAGGAATTGCCGGACTATCTCAAGGAAGGCCTGACCGTGCACTTCGCCAAGCGCTATGGCGACGTGGCGAAAGTGCTGTTCGACTAAAGAGGGCCAATGTAGGAGCGAGCTCTGCCCGCGAATGTCGGCGAGCCTGAAAAGCTTCGCGAGCAGAGCTCGCTCCTACACCCAGCTGCCCGCCTGTACGGTCGCCACCGACAAGCCAATGCGGCTATGCTGGGCCAGGTTTCGTCGACTGGAGTTCGTCATGCACGCCACCTTGCGCCTGCTTACCCTGCCCGCCCTGGCCCTGCTAACCGCCTGCGCGCATCAATCCGGCACACTGGAGCTGAACAAGGATCGGCAGTGCCCGCTGACGCTCGATCAGGGCCAGCAAATGATTCTCAGCCTGCCCAGCAACCCCACCACCGGATTTCGCTGGGAAATCCGCGATGGCGCAGAGAAGGTTTTGCAAAGCCTCGGCCCGGAGGTCTACAGCAATCCGGAAGACGCCGGGCTGGTGGGTGCTGGCGGCATCTCCACCTGGCGTTTCACTGCGCGCGAAGCCGGTGAAGGCCGCCTGCTGCTGACTTACCAGCAGCCGTGGGAGCCCAACGTACCGCCAGCGGAAACCTTCGATTGTGAATTGCGGGTGAAGTGAAATAGCCGCGCATGGTACGGCTTCTGTGGGAGGGGCTACAGCCGCAACGGCTCGACGTTAGCCGCCGCTGAGATGCTTTCCATAGGGCGGGTGCAACCCGCCACCTAGTTATGGCGGGTTTCACCCGCCCTACAGGCTGAGAATTAGCAAAAGGCATGATCGCTGGTTTCGCGGCTGAAGCCGCTCCTACAAACCGAGGCCTACGCGACCTATGTAGGAGCGGCTTCAGCCGCGAATGCCGCTCCCACATCCGACCTCAGCTCTTGAGCCGGTAGCCGGTCTTGAAGATCCAACCCACCAGCACGATGCACAGCGCCAGGAAGCCCAGCACCATGGCCAGGCTGACGCCGACGTTGACGTCGGATACGCCATAGAAGCTCCAGCGGAAGGCGCTGATCAGGTACACCACCGGGTTGAACAGCGTCACCGTCTGCCAGGCTGGCGGCAGCATGCTTATGGAGTAGAAGGCGCCGCCGAGAAAAGTCAGCGGCGTGACGATCAACGCCGGGACGATCTGTAGTTTCTCCCAGCCATCGGCCCAGACGCCGATGATGAAGCCGAACAGGCTGAAGGTCAGCGCGGTCAGCACCAGGAAGGCCACCATCCAGATCGGATGCTGAATTTCGAAATCGACGAACAGCCTTGCGGTGAGCAGGATGATCAGACCTAGGATCATCGACTTGGTCGCCGCTGCCCCCACGTAGCCAATCAGAATTTCCAGATAGGACACCGGCGCCGAAAGAATCTCGTAGATGCTTCCCGAGTACTTGGGCATGTAGATGCCGAACGACGCGTTGGAGATGCTCTCGGTCAACAGCGCCAGCATGATCAGACCGGGGATGATAAAGGCCCCGTAGCTCACGCCCTGCACCTGGGTCATGCTCGAACCGATGGCCGAGCCGAACACCACGAAGTACAGCGAGGTGCTGATCACCGGCGTGGCGATGCTCTGCAACAGGGTGCGCCAGGTGCGCGCCAGCTCGAACAGGTAGATGGCCTTGATGGCATAAAGGTTCATGCGCGCGACTCCTCCAGCAGTGACACGAAAATCTCCTCCAGAGAACTCTGACTCGACTGCAGATCCTTGAAATCGATGCCGTGTTGGGCGAGATCGCGCAGCAGTTCGGCAATGCCGGTGTTCTCGTGCTGGGCATCGAAGGTGAACACCAGCGCATGGCCCTGATCCGCCAGCTCCAGGCCATAGCGCGCCAGCTCGCTCGGCACGCAGGACAACGGCTGCTGCAGGTGCAGGGTCAGCTGCTTCTTGCCCAGCTTGTGCATCAGCACCTGCTTGTCTTCCACCAGGATGATGCGGCCCTTGCTGATCACCCCGATACGATCGGCCATTTCCTCGGCCTCTTCGATGTAGTGGGTGGTGAGGATGATGGTCACGCCGCGCTCGCGCAGGCGCCGCACCATGTTCCACATGTCGCGCCGCAACTCCACGTCGACGCCTGCGGTGGGCTCGTCGAGAAAGAGAATCTGCGGCTCGTGAGAGAGCGCCTTGGCGATCATCACCCGGCGCTTCATGCCGCCGGACAGTTCCATGATCTTGGCGTTGCGCTTGTCCCACAGCGACAGATCCTTGAGCAGCTGTTCCAGGTAGGCCGGGTCTGGTTTTTTGCCGAACAGGCCACGGCTGAACTTGACCGTTGCCCAGACGGTTTCGAACACGTCGCTGACCAGCTCCTGCGGTACCAGGCCGATCTGCGAGCGGGCTGCGCGGTAGTCGCGGACGATGTCCTTACCGCCGACCAGCACCCTGCCCTCGCCCGGATTGACGATGCCGCAGATGATGCTGATCAGGGTGGTCTTGCCGGCGCCATTGGGCCCGAGCAGGGCGAAGATCTCGCCCTGGCGAATGTCCAGGTCGATGCCTTGCAGGGCAGGATGCCCGGACGCATAGATCTTGTTCAGTTGCTGGATGGAAATGACCGAGTGCACGGTGGGTAGCCCCTTGCCTGCGGAAAACGCCACAGTTTACAGGGCTTGAGACAGCGAGATCAGCGCAGAAGTGGAAAAAACGGCGCACTTGTGGTGCGCCGGGATGCTGCAGGTGAGGTAGGAAACGATCACGGCACTTGTGGCGCCGTAACGATAAGCCCGGCGGCGAGTGCCGCCAGGCGTATTCAGTGGCGTGCGCCTGAACGCACGCATGGCCGTAGGGCGGGTGCAACCCGCCAACTGAGGCGGCGGGTTGCACCCGCCCTACAACGGAGTCAAGAGGCTGCCGGTGGCGATGAAGGCTCGCAGGTTATCCAGCACCAGATCAGCCATCTGCTGGCGGGTCTCGATGCTGCCGCTGCCGACGTGCGGCAACAGTACCACGTTGTCCAGTTCGCGCAGTTCGGCCGGTACCTGGGGTTCGCGCTCGAAAACGTCCAGCCCGGCGCCGCCAATCACCTTCTGCTGCAACGCCGTGATCAGCGCCGCCTCATCGACCACCGAGCCGCGCGCGACGTTGACCAGAAAGCCATCAGGCCCCAGCGCTTCGAGCACCTCGGCGTTGATCAGATGATGGGTGGCCTTGCCGCCCGGGCAGGTCAGCACCAGGAAGTCCGCCCAGCGCGCCAGCGCCAGCAGATCCGGCTCATGCTGGTAAGGGCTGCCCTCGACCGCACGGCGATTGTGGTAACGCACCGGCATGGAGAAACCCGAGGCGCGCAGCGCCACTGCCTCGCCGATGCGGCCGAGACCGACGATCCCCAGGCGCTTGCCGCTGACCCGACGCGCCAGCGGGAACCCGGTGGTGCTGCTCCAGGCGCCGCTGCGCACGAAGCGATCGCCCTCGGACAGACGCCGAGCGCTGTCGATCATCAGGCCCATGGCCAGGTCCGCCACGCAGTCGTTGAGCACGTCCGGCGTGGTGCTGAGGACGATGCCACGATCGCGCAGCAGATCCAGCGGATAGGGGTCGTAGCCGACACCGAAACTGCAGATGGCGCGCAGATTCGGCAGCAGCGCCAGCTGCTCGGCCGTACAGCCGAAACGCGCCGAGGACACCATGTAGATGAACTGCTCGCCGTGCTCGCGCAGGAACGCCAGCGGCTCGGCCTGTTGCCATAGCGCGCTGACCTCGTATTGTTCGGCCAGCTCGCGGTTGAAGCGCTCGCTCAGCGGGCCGATCTGCAGCACCTTGGGTTTGCTCATGGAACCTCCTGTTTCGATCATGCGATTTACAGCAATTTGCCCGGATTCATCAGTCCGGCTGGATCCAGCGCCTGCTTGACTCGAGCCATCAACTCCAGCTCCAGCGGCGCCTTGTAATGCTGCGCGGCCAGGCGCTTGGACTGGCCAAGGCCATGTTCGGCGCTGATGCTGCCGGCATCATGCAGGGTCTGGTCGTAGATCACCCGCATGATCGCCTCGGCTTGCGCCTTGAACACGGCATCCTCGGCGCCGATTGGCTTGCTGATGTTGTAATGCAGGTTGCCGTCGCCGACGTGCCCATAGGCCACGATGCGCACACCGGGGAACGCCTGCTGCAGCGCCTGATCGGTACGCGCGATGAAGTCGGGGATACGGCTTACCGGCACACTGATGTCGTGCTTGAGGCTTGGCCCCTCGTGGTTCTGTGCCTCCGAAATGCCCTCGCGCAACGCCCACAACGCGTGCACCTGCGCATCGCTACCCGCCACCACGGCGTCCAGCGCCACGCCCAGCTCGAAGGCCTCGCCGAGGCCCTGTTCGAGCAGTTCGTTCAACGGCGCGTTGGGCTGGGTGTCGCTCAGCTCGATCAGCACGTACCAGGGGTGCACCTCGGCGAAGGGATCGCTGACACCGGCGACATGGCGCAGGACGAACTCGACGCTTTGCCGCGACATCAGCTCGAAGCCGGTCAGGCGGTCGCCACACAGCCCGCGCATCTGCCCGATCAGCTCGACGGAAGCCTGCGGGCTGGGCAGCGCCACCCAGGCGGTGGTCAAGCTGCGCACGGCGGGGAACAGCTTGAGCACGGCGGCGGTGATGATGCCCAGGGTGCCCTCGCTGCCAATGAACAGGTGCTTGAGGTCGTAGCCGGTGTTGTCCTTGCGCAGGCCGCGCAGGCCGTCCCAGATGCGCCCATCGGGCAGCACCACTTCCAGGCCCAGCGCCAGGTCGCGCATGTTGCCGTAGCGCAGCACGGCGGTGCCGCCAGCATTGGTCGCCAGGTTGCCGCCGACCGTGCAACTGCCCTCGGCGCCCAGCGACAGCGGGAACAGCCGGCCGACTTCGGCGGCGGCCTCCTGCAACTGCTGGAGGATCACCCCGGCCTCGACGGTGATGGTTTCATTGCCCACGTCCACTTCGCGGATGCGCTTCATGCGCGTCAGCGACAGCACGAGCTGCGCCCCGGAGTCGTCAGGGATCGAGCCGCCGCACAGGCCGGTGTTGCCGCCTTGCGGCACCAGGGCGACGCCGGCCTGCGCACACAGACGCACCACCGCCGCCACCTCCTCGGTCGAGGCCGGGCGCAGCACCGCAGCCGCCTGGCCACGATAGGCGCCGCGCCAGTCGCTCAGGTAGCTTTGCATACGCTCGGCGTCAGTGATCAGGCCAGCCTCGCCGACCACCTCGCGCAACGTCTGAATGAGATTTTCGGACAGGCCGCTCATATCAGGTCACCGGCGCCGGGTTGAACAGCACCAGGTCGTTGTGCAGACGCAGGTGTTCGGCGCAGGTCTGCTTGCGCCCGCTGGCCACGTCCAGATAGAGCTGGAAGATGTGCCAGCCCATTTCCTCCAGCGTCATGCGCCCGGAAACGATCTGCCCGGCGTCGACGTCGATCAGATCCGGCCAGCGCTCTGCCAGTTGGGTACGGGTCGCGACCTTGATCACCGGCACCATCGACAGGCCATACGGCGTGCCACGACCGGTGGTGAAGATGTGCAGGTTCATGCCCGCCGCCAGCTGCAGCGTGCCGCAGATGAAGTCGCTGGCCGGCGTGGCGCAGAACCACAGGCCCTTGCCGCGAATGCGCTCGCCCGGGGAAACCACACCGGTGATGGTGCCGTTGCCGGACTTGGCGATCGAACCCATGGCCTTCTCGACGATGTTGTTCAACCCGCCCTTCTTGTTGCCCGGCGTGGTGTTGGCGCTGCGATCGGCCATGCCGCGCTGCAGGTAGCGGTCGTACCAGTCCATCTCGCGGATCAGCGCATCGGCCACCTCGACGCTGGCGGCGCGCGGCGTGAGCAGGTGGATGCCGTCACGCACTTCGGTGTTCTCGGAGAACATCACGGTGGCACCGGCGCGTACCAGCAGGTCGGCGGCCACACCCAGGGCCGGGTTGGCGGTGATGCCGGAAAAGGCGTCGCTGCCGCCGCACTGCATGCCGACCACCAGCTCGGCCGCCGGTACAGTCTCGCGGCGACGCTGGTCGAGCACCTGCAGGCGCTCCTCGATCATGCCCATGATCTGCTCGACCATGCCGGTGAAGCCGGTGCCGGAATCCTGCAGGCGGAACAGCCAGTCTTCCTCGTCCATGCCGTTGGTGAGCTGGTCGCCATCCATCAGCTGGTTGGCCTGCAGCTTTTCGCAGCCCAGGCTGATCACCAGCGCCTGGCCACCCAGGTTGGGGTTGCGGCTGATGTTGTACAGGGTGCGGATCGGCACCACGGCGTCCGGCGCGTTGATCGCCACGCCGCAGCCGTAGCTGTGCGACAGCGCCACCACGTCGTCGACGTTGGGGTACTTGGGCAGGATTTCCTTGCGCACGCGCTCAACCACATGATCGAGCACGCCGACCACGCATTGCACGGTGGTGGTCACGCCGAGAATGTTACGAGTGCCGACGCTGCCGTCCGGGTTGCGGAAGCCCTCGAAGGTGTAGCCCTCCAGCGGCTCGCCCGGCGTAGCCTGGATGGTCGCCTTGGGCAGGTTGTCCAGCACCGGCGGCTCGGGCATGCGCAGCACCTGCTCGGTCACCCAGCTGCCGGCGGCGATGGCTTTCAGCGCATAGCCGATGACCTCGCCATAGCGCACCACCTCGCCACCCTCGGCGATGTCGACCAACGCCACCTTGTGGCTCTGCGGAATGCCTTCGATGGCTTTCAGGCCATCGTCGAACTGACCGCCGACTGCTACGCCCTGGTCATTGACCACCACGCCGACGTTGTCGCTCGGGTGCAGGCGGATATAACGGGGCGAATCCTGATGGGGAATCAACTGCATGATGCTTGCTCCTGTGTGCGCTCAGGATACCGAGCCGGATGTGGAGCCAGAGGCGCCATTGTCCAGTTCGACCCTGTGAATACGGCCGACGATCAGGCCGAAGCTCACGACCGCCAGCAGGGCATTGAGGCCAACATAGGCCAACGCCCAATCGAATGATCCGGTACGGCTTACCAGGTAGCCGATGACGATAGGTGTCGTGATCGCCGCCAGGTTGCCGAAGGTATTGAACAGCCCGCCGGACAGGCCAAGAATCTGCCGCGGCGAGGTATCGGCCACCAGCGTCCAGCCCAGCGAGCCGAGCCCCTTGCCGAAGAAGGCAAGGGCCATCAGCGCCACCACCGCGGCGTCGCTGCCTGCGAAGATGCACAGCACCATGCTGCTCGACAGCAGCAGGCCAAGCACCATCGGCAGCTTGCGCGCCAGGGTCAGCGAATGGCCGCGGCGCAGCATGCCGTCGGACAACAATCCACCCAGCACGCCACCGACGCAACCGCTGATGGCCGGCAAGGCGGCGGCGAAACCGGCGCCGAGAATGCTCATGCCGCGCGCCTGCACCAGATAAACGGGAAACCAGGTGAGAAAAAAGTAGGTAATGGCGTTGTTGCAGTACTGACCGAAGTAAATGCCAATCATCGTGCGTTGCCTGAGCAACAGGCCCAGGTGCCGCCACTGCGAGCCGCCAGCATTGCCACGCTGGCCTTCGAGGTCGATCAACGCCCCGCCTCGCTCCAGGTGCTCCAGTTCAGCTGCCTCGATACGCGGATGCTGACGCGGACCATGCAGTTGCTTCAGCCACAGCAACGACAACGCCAGGCCCAGGCAACCGAGCACGATGAACACCGACTGCCAGCCCATCGCCTGCACCACCCAACCCATCAGCGGCGCGAACACCGCCGTGGCGGCATATTGCGCCGAGCTGGAGATGGCCGTGGCCGTGGCGCGCTCCGCGGTGGGAAACCAGGAGGCAATGATGCGCGCATTGCCCGGAAAGCACGGCGCACTGGCAAAGCCCACCAGCAACCGCAGCAGGAACATCGAGGTCACTGCCCAGGTCGTCGGCAGCCAGCCGACGAAGCCCTGCAGCAGCGTCAGCGCCGACCAGATGAACAGCGCCAGGGTGTACACCGGCTTGGTGCCGAAGCGGTCGAACAGCCAGCCACCGGGAATTTGCCCGATCACGTAGGCCCAGCCGAACGCCGAGAAGATGTAGCCGAGCGTCACCGCGTCGATGCCCAGGCCGGCCTGCATCGCCGAACCGGCGACCGACAGGCTGGAGCGATCGGCGAAGGTGATGGTGGTGACGAGAAACAGCATCAGCAGAATGCTGTAGCGCACCCGACCCGGTTTGGCATCTGGCATCGGCAAGGCTCGTGAGACAGAAGGAAAGTTCAGCCTGTAAGGTGGGCCGGCGTTCCGCGTCAGCCAAGGTCATCAATCCGTAGGGTGGGCTTTAGCCCACCGATTGTAGTCACGGTGGGCTGAAGCGGAACGCCGCCCGGCCCACCCTACAGGATCACGGGACCGCACCAGGCTCAACGCACCATGCAGGGCTTCTTGTTATTGAAGGTCCAACCCGGAATCAGGTACTGCATGGCCACCGCGTCGTCACGCGCACCCAGGCCCTTGGTCTGGTACAGCTCGTGCGCCTTGGCCAGCGCGTCCCAGTCCAGCTCGACACCGAGCCCTGGCGTCTTCGGCACCTGTACCAGGCCACCCTCGATGCGCAGCGGGTTGCGCGTCAGGTACTGGCCGTCCTGCCAGATCCAGTGGGTGTCGATGGCGGTGACGCGACCCGGCGCCGCGGCGGCGACGTGGGTGAACATGGCCAGGGAGATGTCGAAGTGGTTGTTGGAGTGCGAGCCCCAGGTCAGGCCCCAGTCGTTGCACATCTGCGCCACGCGTACGGAACCGGCCATGGTCCAGAAATGCGGGTCGGCCAGCGGGATATCCACCGATTGCAGGGAGATGGTGTGGCCCATCTGACGCCAGTCGGTGGCGATCATGTTGGTCGCGGTCGGCAGGCCGGTGGCACGGCGGAACTCGGCCATCACTTCACGACCGGAGTAACCATTCTCGGCGCCGCACGGGTCTTCGGCATAGGCCAGCACGCCATGCAGGTCGCGGCACAGGGCGATGGCCTGATCCAGCGACCAGCCGCCATTGGGGTCGAGGGTCACACGGGCGTCGGGGAAGCGCGCGGCCAGGGCACGAATCGCCTCGACCTCGGCTTCGCCATGCAGCACGCCGCCCTTGAGCTTGAAGTCGTTGAAGCCGTAGCGCGCATGCGCAGCCTCGGCCTGGCGCACGATGGCTTCGGGGGTCAGCGCTGTCTGGTTGCGCACGCGCTCCCAGGCGTCATCGGCATCGCGCTCATCGCGGTAGCCGAGATCGGTCTTGTCCTTGTCGGCGATGAAGAACAGGTAGCCGAGCATTTCCACCGCATCGCGCTGCTGGCCTTCACCAAGCAGTGCGGCGACCGGCACGCCGAGGTGCTGGCCGAGCAGATCGAGCAGCGCCGACTCCAGTGCGGTGACGGCGTGAATGGTGATACGCAGGTCGAAGGTCTGCAGACCGCGGCCGCCGGAATCACGATCGGCGAAAGCGCGGCGCACCTGGTTCAGCAGCGCGTTGTAGTTGCCGACCGGCTGGCCGACGAGAATCGAGCGGGCGTCTTCGAGGGTCTTGCGGATGCCCTCGCCGCCGGGGACTTCGCCGACACCGACATGGCCGGCGCTGTCCTTGAGAATGAGGATGTTACGGGTGAAGTAAGGGCCGTGGGCACCGCTCAGATTGAGCAGCATGCTGTCCTGACCGGCGACCGGTACGACTTGCAGCTCGGTAATCAGCGGAGTGCCGACAGCGGCAGGAATCTGTGAAGTCATTTAGCGTGCCCCTGTTGTTCTTATGAGGGTTTGACAATTGCTCAATGCCATCGCGCCCGGCCTGCGGAGCGCAAACGGGTGGCCGCTCGCCGAGCGAGCGGCCACCTGCGGCATTATTGCGCGCCTTGCGCTTCGATCAGCTTGGCCAGGGCCTCGTACTCTTCCGGCAGCAGATCGGTCAGCGGAGCGCGTACCGGACCGGCATCGTAGCCAACGATCTTGGCGCCGGCCTTGACGATGCTCACGGCATAGCCGGCCTTGCGGTTACGGATGTCCAGGTATGGCAGGAAGAAATCGTCGATCAGCTTGCCAACGGTGGCGTGATCTTCGGCTGCGATGGCACGGTAGAAGTCCATGGCGGTTTTCGGGATGAAGTTGAATACCGCCGAGGAGTAAACCGGTACGCCCAGCGCCTTGTAGGCAGCGGCGTAGACTTCAGCGGTCGGCAGGCCGCCGAGGTAGGTCAGGCGCTCGCCCAGGCGACGACGGATCGACACCATCAGTTCGATGTCACCAAGGCCGTCCTTGTAGCCGATCAGGTTCGGGCAACGCTCGGCCACCTGCTCCAGCAGGTTGGCGTTCAGACGGCAGACGTTACGGTTGTAGACCACCACGCCGATGTTCACCGACTTGCACACCTGCTCGACGTGAGCGGCAACGCCGTCCTGCGAGGCTTCGGTCAGGTAGTGCGGCAGCAGCAGCAGGCCTTTGGCGCCCAGGCGCTCGGCTTCCTGCGCCATCTGGATGGCAACGCGGGTCGGGCCGCCAACGCCGGCCAGGATAGGTACGGACTTCTCGCAGGTATCTACGGCAGTCTTGATCACGGCGCTGTATTCGTCCGGCGCCAGGGAGAAGAACTCGCCAGTGCCACCGGCAGCGAACAGAGCGGAAGCACCGTAAGGGGCCAGCCACTCGAGGCGGCGCACGTAGCTGGCCTTGTTGAAATCACCGGCAGCATCGAAGTCGGTTACCGGGAAAGACAGCAGACCGGAAGAAAGGATGGACTTAAGTTCTTGTGGATTCATTATGCGAACACCCTGGAAAGCGAGTTGTGAGGGATTACGTCAGCCGAAGCTGTAGAGATACGTTATCGTACAACAACAAAAAAAACACCAGTTTTCGTATCGTCCGTTCGTCGAAGATTTTTGCCCGTGCGCCATACCTGCCCGCAGAACCGGCCCGCAAGCGGCGAAGCTCAGCGTAGAGCAGCCTGGATGATGCTCTCAGAACAGATGCCAGCGCAATCATCATTCGCCATGGGTAGCGTTGACACGCCAACTTCAGGCTGGTACTAATTTCACCAAGTCATACGACAACCTATGACATTCCAATAAAAACAAACGAGGCCCAGGTCATGTCACAGACCTTCACTGCCGCTCCGCCCTGCCATCGCGCTGCCCCTCGCAGCGATGCCAGCAGCCGCACGACCAGCGCGCCCCGCGCAGGCCTCGTTGCCGTCTTTGCCCAAGCTCTCATTTGCTGCAACGAGGATCTTTTGCTGATCCCGGTGCACGACTGAACCGTACCTTCGCCATTGCGGCCAAGGGCCGCGCCACGTTCGGAGCCCCAGCCAAGATGTACGAAGCCTCCCGCAGCAGCACACCCCAGATCGTTGAGATGCAGGTCATTCCGGTCGCTGGCCATGACAGCATGCTTCTCAACCTGTGTGGCGCCCACGGCCCCTATTTCACCCGCAACCTGGTACTGCTCAAGGACAATGCCGGGCGCATCGGTTGTGGCGAGGTCCCCGGTGGCGAAGGTATCCGCCAGGCGCTGGAGCGCTGCCGTGAACTGGTGATCGGCCAATCGGTAGGCCGTTACAACCATGTGCTCAACCGCCTGCGCCAGGCCATCGCCGGCCCGGCCAAGGGGCCGCAGACCACCCAGCACCAGGTCACCTCCGAATCCGAAGCGCGTGTACTCAAGCAACCGCACGAGATCAACCTGCGCCTGGACAACGTGATCACCGCGGTCGAAGCCGCCCTGCTCGATCTGCTCGGCCAGCATCTCGACGTGCCGGTGGCCGAGCTGCTCGGCAGCGGCCAGCAACGCGATCGCGTGCCGATGCTCGCCTACCTCTTCTATATAGGTGAACGCCAGCGCACCGACCTGCCCTATCTCGCTGGCACAGGCTCGGCGGACGACTGGTACCACCTGCGTCATCAGGCTGCACTGACGCCAGAGGCCATTGCCCGCCTGGCCGAGGCGGCGCATGCGCGCTACGGCTTCAACGACTTCAAGCTCAAGGGCGGCGTGATGCGTGGCGCCGAGGAGATGGACGCGATCCGTGCGATCAAGGCGCGCTTCCCCGATGCGCGCGTCACCCTCGATCCCAATGGCGCCTGGTCGCTGGACGAGGCCATCGCCCTGTGTCAGGGCCAGAACCATGTGCTGACCTATGCCGAGGACCCCTGTGGCCCGGAAAACGGCTACTCGGGCCGCGAGGTGATGGCCGAATTCAAGCGTGCCACCGGCATTCCCACCGCCACCAACATGGTCGCCACAGACTGGCGGCAGATGGGGCATTCGCTGCGCCTGGAAGCCGTCGACATCCCCCTGGCCGACCCGCACTTCTGGACCATGCAGGGCGCCGTACGCCTCGGCCAGGTCTGTGAAGAGTTCGGCCTGACCTGGGGTTCGCATTCGAACAACCACTTCGATATTTCCCTGGCCATGTTCACCCATGCCGCCGCCGCCGTACCGGGCCGCGTCACCGCCATCGACACGCACTGGATCTGGCAGGAAGGCGAAGAACGCCTGACCCGCGAACCGCTGCAGATCATCGGTGGTCAGGTACAGGTATCGGACAAGCCCGGCCTCGGCATCGAGCCGGACATGGAGCGGATCATGGCCGCCCACGAGCTTTACAAGAAGGTGGCCAGCGGCGCGCGTGACGACGCCATGGCCATGCAGTACCTGGTTCCGGGTTGGCAGTATGACCCGAAACGTCCCAGCCTCGGCCGCGACTGACTCGCGCGGCTTTTTATCCCAACCCGGAGTATTCCAATGAAAAAAACATTCCGCGCTTCCCTACTCTCTGCCCTGGTCGGTGTCGGTGCCCTGGTCACCCATGCCGCCACCTTCGCCGATGAGGTCAACTGGCCGACTCGCCCGATCCAGGTGGTGGTGATCGCCAACCCCGGTGGCGACACCGACTTCAACGCCCGCATGATGGCCAAGTACTTCAACGAGATCACCGGCAAGACCATGGTCGTGACCAACGTCGCTGGCGGCGGTGGCACCCTGGCGGCCGAGCAGGTCAAGGGCGCTGCAGCGGATGGCAACACCATCCTCTTCACCCACCCGGGCCAGCTGATCGTCAACGAAGTGGCCGGGCTGACCGAAGACAGCTACGAAGCCTTCGATGTCTCCTGCATCGCCGGTGTCGACAAGAGCGCCGTGTTCGTGGCCTCCAAGCAGTCGGGCGTGACCAGCATGAAAGACCTGGTCGAGAAGTCCAAGGCCAATCCGGGCAGCCTCACTTACGGCACCGAGATGGGTAACTTCTCCCACGTGCAGGGCCTGCAGCTGGAAAAACTCAGCGGCGCCAAACTGAAGATGGTCGATGCCGGTACCGTATCCGACCGCGTTGTCGCCATGCTCGGCGGCCGCGTCGATCTGGGCGCCATCAGCTACGGCTCGGTACAGGACTACGTCAACGGCGGCCAGATGGTCGCTCTGGGTCAGCCCAACGACGAACGCAACCCGCTGATCCCTGACGTACCGACCCTCAAGGAACAAGGCCTGGACATCACCCTGGACAAGCCATACGTGGTCGCCTTCCCGAAAGGCACCGACCCGGCGATCGTCAAGAAAATGTCCGACATCATGCAGCAGATCACCGAGAAGCCTGCCTACGCTGAAGACCTGAAGAAGTTCAAGCAGCCAGTCGCCTTCTTCGCCACCGAAGACGCCAAGCAGATTCTGGCCAAGACCCGCGAAGACTTCATGCAGTTCAAGGATGAGCTGCGCAAGGCCAAGTAAACCACAACGCAGCGCCGGCCCGATCGATTCGGCCGGCGCTGCACCTCAGAACATCGAGGTATGCAATGAACACCCTGAATAAGAAAGAACTGATCATCGGCGTTGCCATGCTCGCTGCCAGCCTTACCTACCTGGTACTGGCGCAACAGCTGCCCGGGCATGAAGGTGTCGATGCGGCCACCGTTCCCAAGCTGCTGGCCGGCCTGTTGTCGCTGCTGGGCGTGATGCAACTGTTCAGCGCCTTCGCCAAACCCAAGGCTGCCGCTGAACCCACCACTGCGGCCCAGCCTGTGGTGGAAGCCGAAGAGCCGGCTGCCGACGTCGTAGAACCCAAGACCGTTTTCAAGACCCTTGGTCTGATCCTCGGCTACATGGCCCTGCTCGGCCCTGTGGGTTTCCCGATCATGACCGTGGTTTACCTGTATCTGCAGTTCCTCGTGCTGACCCCGGTAAACCAGAAAGCCAAACACCTCACCTATCTGCTGATCGCCGTCATCTGCTCTGCGCTCATCTTCCTGCTGTTCCGCGAGGCCTTCGACCTGTTGCTGCCCGCTGGCCTGCTGAACGACTACATCTGAGGATCGACCATGCTCGAATTACTGCAGCAAGGCTTCGGTGCCGTATTCTCACTGAACATCCTGATGCTGATGGCCATTGGCGTGGCCATGGGCATCGTCTTCGGCGCCGTGCCCGGCCTCTCGGCCACGATGGCCGTTGCCCTGTGCCTGCCCCTGACCTTCACCATGGGCCCGCAAGCCGGCCTGTCCCTGCTGGTCGCGCTGTTCATCGGCGCCACATCCGGGGGGCTTATCTCGGCGATCCTGTTGAAGATTCCGGGAACACCGTCCTCCATCGCCACGGTGTTCGACGGTGGCCCGTTGATGGAGCAGGGCCATGGCGTCAAGGCGCTGGGCGTCGGCATCGTGTTCTCCTTCCTCGGCACCATCTTCAGCATCGTCGCACTGATGTTCATCGCCCCGCAGCTGGCCAAGGTGGCCTTGAGCTTCGGCCCGCATGAATACTTCGCCATCGCCGTGTTCTCCCTGACCCTGATCGCCACCCTGTCGGCCGGCTCCATGGTCAAGGGGCTGTTCGCCGGTGCACTGGGTATCGCCGTATCCACCGTGGGCATCGCCCCGGTCGAGGCCATTCGCCGCTTCACCTTCGGTATCAGCGAGCTCAACGGCGGCTTCTCGATGCTCACGGTGATGATCGGCATGTTCGCCGTGGCCGAGATCATCAAGCTCGCCGAAACCGGTCGCCATGCCGTGCAGGGCAAGGCCAGGTCGGTGAGCATGAAGAACATCAAGGGCTTCGGCTTCTCGCTCAAGGAGTTCCGCGAGCAACTGCCGAACGCCGGTCGCTCGGGGATCATCGGCCTGGGCATCGGCATCCTGCCGGGCATCGGCGCGGGCACCTCGAACCTGGTTTCCTACATCATCGCCAAGAAGCGCGCGAAAGACGGGCACACCTACGGCAAAGGCAACATCGGCGGCGTGGTCGCCAGTGAAACCGCCAACAACGCCGGCATCGGTGGTGCCATGATGCCGCTGATGACCCTGGGCATTCCCGGCGACACCGTCACCGCGATCATGCTCGGCGGTTTCCTGATCCACGGCATCCAGCCCGGCCCGCTGCTGTTCATCAGCCAGGGTCCGCTGGTTTACACCATCTTCGCCGCGCTGATCGTCGCCACCTGCATGATGCTGTTCATGGAGTTCTACGGCCTGCGCCTGTTCATCAAGCTGCTCGACGTGCCCAAGCACATCCTGCTGCCGATCATCCTGGTGCTGTGCGTAGTGGGTGCCTTCGGTCTGTCCAGCCGCCTGTTCGACGTATGGTCGATCCTGCTGTTCGGTCTGCTCGGCTACGCCTTCGTCAAGGCCGGTATGCCCGCGGCTCCGTTCATCATCGGCTTCATCCTCGGACCGATGGCGGAGACCAACCTGCGTCGCGGTCTGATGCTGTCGGACAACAGCTTCGCCGATTTCTTCACCAATCCCATCGCCGGCACCTTCCTTGGCCTGGCGCTGGCATTCGTGCTCTGGCAGGTGTTCAGCGCGCTACGTCCCAAACCCAGCGCGATCAACGAGATCCTGCGTACCTGATCCACTCCACCGCCCCCTCTGCTCAGGGGGCGGTTCTTTTTCCCTTCCCCGCCTCTGCTTCATGCGCCCTGCAGCGCCATCCGCAATCACGTTGCGGTAGATGATGGACGCCCGCATTGATCCAGGTCTAATCTAATCAGCCACTTGATTGATACCCGGAATGAATCAATGTTCGACCTGGCCCAACTGCGCTGCTTCACCACCCTGGCCGCCGAGCTGAACTTCCGCCGCGCCGCCGAGCGCCTGCACATGACCCAGCCACCGTTGAGCCGACAGATCCAGTTGCTCGAACATCAGCTGGGCGTCACGCTGTTCACCCGCAGCACCCGCTCGGTTGCCCTGACGGCGGCCGGTCGCGCCTTCTTCGTCGAAGCCCAGGCCCTGCTCGATCAGGCCCACCGCGCGGCACAGAGTGCCCGGCTGGCCGCCATCGGTGAAAGCGGCTCGCTGAACATCAGTTTCGTCGCCAGCGCGGTGTATGACGTGCTACCGCGCGCGATCACCACCGCCAAGCGTGAGCGCCCGGGTGTGGATATCGCCTTGCTGGAGATGAGCACCTTCGAACAGGTGCAAGCACTGCGCGCCAGGCGCGTGGACCTGACCATCGTGCGGGCGCCCCTGCAGCAACCGGGGCTGATCAGCGAATGCCTGTTGCGCGAGCCCTTCGTGCTGGCCACGCCCGCCGAACACCCGCTGGCAAAGCACGAACGGCCGACCCTGGAGATGCTCCATGGTCAGCCCTTCATTCTTTATGCGCATACCGCCTGGCAGCCCTTCAACGAACTGCACACCGGCCTGTTCCGCGCCAGCGGCATTCAGCCGGAGTTCGTTCAGGCGCTGGGGTCGACCCTGACTATCCTGTCGCTGGTCAACGCTGGCATGGGCCTGGCGCTGGTGCCGCGTAGCGCCAGCGCCATTCGCTTCGAGCAGGTGTGTTTCCGTGAGCTGCCACTACCCAAAGGCGTATGCGGCGAGCTGCACCTGGTCTGGCGCGACGACAACGACAACCCCGCCTTGCCGGCAGTGATTGATGCCGTGCGCCAGGCGGCTCGCGACATCTATCCGCAGAATTGAAGATCAGGCGCGCTTGCCAACCTCCGCCTGCTGCACCGTCCAGCCGGCAACCTGCTCGCTCAGACTCAAACCAAGGCCCGGCCGGGTCGGCACCAGCATGCGCCCGTCGCGAATCTCCAGGCGCTCGTTGAACAGCGGCTCCAGCCACTCGAAATGCTCGACCCAGGGCTCGCGCGTATGACTGGCGGCCAGGTGCACGTGCAGCTCCATGGCGAAGTGCGGCGCCAGGGTCATGCCGGCCTGCTCGGCCAGGGTCTGCACGCGCAGGTACGGAGTGATACCGCCAACGCGCGGCGCATCGGGCATGAGGAAATCGGCACCGCGCTGGCGGATGAACTCCCAGTGCTCGGCCGGGCTGGTGAGCATCTCACCGGTGGCGATCGGCGTATCGAACAGACGCACCAGCTCGGCATGGCCTTCGGCGTCGTAGCAGTCCAGCGGCTCCTCGATCCAGATCAGGTCGAAGGGTTCCAGGCGGCGGCACATGCGCCGCGCGGTCGGGCGATCCCATTGCTGGTTGGCATCGACCATCAGCGGGAAGCTCTCGCCCAGATGCTCGCGCACCGTGCTGACGCGGTGGATATCCAGCGCCCAGTCGGGCTGACCGACCTTGAGCTTGATCCCGCCAATGCCCTTCTCGCGGGAGATATCGGTGTTCTTCAGCAGTTGATCGAGCGGCGTATGCAGAAAGCCACCGGAGGTGTTGTAGCAGCGCACGGAGTCGCGGTGACTGCCGAGCAGGCGCGCCAGCGACAGACCGGAGCGACGCGCCTTGAGGTCCCACAGAGCGACGTCGAAGGCGCCGATGGCCTGGGTCGCCAGGCCGCTGCGGCCAACCGAGGCGCCGGCCCAGCACAGCTTGTCCCACAGCTTGGCGATATCGCTGGGGTTCTCACCGATCAGGTTCGGCGCCACTTCCAGGGCATGGGCGAACTGGCCTGCACCGCCGGCGCGCTTGGAGTAACTGAAACCCAGGCCGCGATGACCGTCACGGGTCTCGATCTCGGCGATCAGGATGGCGATCTCGGTCATCGGCTTCTGCCGGCCGGTCAGCACCTTGGCATCACTGATCGGGTTGGCCAGCGGCAGGGCTACCGAACGCAGGCTCAGCCAGGCAATGCGGTCGTCGTCGGCGCGTGGGGTGGCGTTATCGGTCATGACTACTTCCTCGTGATGAACTCGGCACCCTTTGGGCCGCCGAAAATGAACAACCCGAGTCAGATTAAGATGATTGCGCAATCATTCAAGCATCGAAATCATCTGCTGTTTCCTGACTGATCCGGCCCGCTACGACTCGTCTAGACATTTCACAAATCTGCAACATTCGCCCACTACGCTGAGCCTGTTCCGCCACGCCTGGCTTCCGAGGCATCCCATCATGTTCCTGCAAAAATCCCTGCGCGCGCAGATTCTCGCCCTGCTCGGCGGCAGTCTGGCGCTGATCCTGATCACCGCGCTGGTCTGCTTCAGCTTTCTGTCCAGCGGCATTCAGTCCTACCGCGGCCTGCTCGACGGACCGCTGGAATCCTCTCGTCTGATCGACGCGGCCAACGTTGAATTCAAGATACAGGTGCAGGAATGGAAGAACGTTCTGCTACGCGGCCAGGACAGCGCCAACCTGCAACGCTACTGGAGCCAGTTCGAAGCACAGGAGCGCAAGGTGCAGGATATTCTCGGCCAGTTGACCCAGGTCGCCGCTGCTGATCCGGCGCTGAAGGCCCAGGTCGAGCGCCTGCGCGGCGAACACCAGACCCTCGGTGCCAACTACCGCAAGGGCCGCGACGCCTTCGTGGCTGCCGGCGCCGACGCCAAGGCAGGTGATGACGCCGTGCAGGGCATCGACCGCGCGGCCAGCGAGCAGATGACCACCCTGGTCGAACAACTGCGCCAGAACAGCCTGAGCCAGGCCGAGCAGATCAACGCCAGCGCCGCGCGCACCATCTTCAGCGGTACCGTAGTCATGCTCATCGCCGCGCTGGTCATCGCCCTGTTCAGCCTGTGGCTGGTCAACCGCAACCTGATCATTCCCATCCGCCACCTGATCGGCCATGTCGATCAGCTCAGCCACGGCCAGTTCGATCAACGTGTGGAGAGCACCCGCCAGGACGAGCTGGGCCTGCTGGCACGCGCCGCCAATACCCTGCGCGACTTTCTCGCCAGCACCACCGAGCGCCTGCATCAGAGCACGCAGAATCTCGACAGCGCCAGCGGCGAACTCAACGCCATCGCCTCGCGCATGACCGAAGGTGTCAGCGAGCAGTTCGAGCGTACCGACCAGGTCGCCACCGCGATGCACGAGATGTCTGCCACGGCGCAGGAGGTGGCGCGCCATGCCGCCGACGCCGCACACGCGGCCAACGATGCCGACGACTCGGCGCGCCAGGGCAGCACGGTGATGCAATCGACCATCGCCACCATCACCGACATCCGCGGCGAGATTGCCAGTACGGCAGAAGTGATCCGTCGCCTGGAAAGCGACAGTGGGCGCATCGGCAAGGTGCTGGAAGTGATCCGTGGCATTGCTGAGCAGACCAACCTGCTCGCTCTCAATGCCGCCATCGAAGCGGCCCGGGCCGGCGAGCAGGGTCGCGGCTTCGCCGTGGTCGCCGACGAGGTGCGTCACCTCGCCCAACGCACGGCCGAATCCACTGCCGAGATCAACCAGATCATCGACACCGTGCAAAACGGCGCCCTGGATGCCGTGCGCGCCATTGAGAGCGGCCAGCAGCGCAGCGAACAGGGTGTCACCCAGGTCACCGAAGCCGGCGCCATGCTGCAGCGCATCACCGAGGCGGTAGAGGCCATTCGCGACATGAACCAGCAGATCGCCACGGCTGCCGAGGAACAGACCTCGGTGGCCGAGGACATCTCGCGCAACCTCACCGAGCTGACCGCCATCGCCAGCGCCAACCAGGACAACGTGGAACGCACGCAGATGGCCAGCCGCAACCTGCACGACATGTCCGGACAATTGGGTGAGGTGACCCGCCGCTTGGGTGCCTGACGCCACCGCCGAACGACTCCGGCAGGACGGGGCGTCCGATGCAATTGCCGCCACCCTGCCCGTTCAGCCTTATGTCGACAGTCCGCTGTCCGGGCCGGACAGCGGATCACAGGTCCGAACGGGAATCTCGCCAACTGGTCGTGAGCCGGGAGACACGCCAGCTGCGGACGTCGCGCTTGTCTTCCCGGCACCCGCCTTATTGCCAAAACCTGATCGCGTAAACGACAAAAGGTCGCAATTAGCCCTTGCTATTTATGTAATAGGAATTATTCTCAGTTACGTAATGACGGCCAAGGAGACCTGCCATGACCTACCTGATCGATGCCTGGCTGGACCGCCCGCATCCCTACCTGCGCATCCTCAATCGCGAAACCGGCGAAGTCTGCGCCATGCTCGAAGAAGAAGCGCTGGACGAACTGCGCGACCAGGGCGACTTGGACCTGCATGAACTCAGCTCCAGCGAACCCATCGTGCTCAAGGAGCTGGTGCGCAGCCTGTTTCTCTACTGCTACGCACGGGCCTTGCGGCCGTCCTAAAGACAAAACGGCCCCCTGCAATGCAGGGGGCCGCTCGATCGTAGGGTGGACGACGCTTTACCCGTCCACCGTCGTCGTGGTGGACAAAACAGCGTTGTCCACCCTACGACTTACCTACGCATTTCGCTTACAGAATGTCGAGCAGCTCGACATCGAATACCAGCACGCTGTGCGGCGGGATGCTGCCAACGCCCTGAGCGCCGTAGGCCAGTTCGCTCGGCACGTGCAGGCGCCATTTGCTGCCGGTAGCCATCAGTTGCAACGCCTCGACCCAGCCCGGAATCACGCCGCCGACCGGGAATTCAGCCGGCTGGCCGCGCTCGTAGGAGCTGTCGAACACGCTACCGTCGATCAGGGTGCCGTGGTAGTGCACACGTACCTGATCCTCGGCCGACGGCTTGGCGCCCTCGCCGGCCACCAGCACTTCGTACTGCAGACCCGAAGCCAGTACGGTCATGCCTTCGCGCTTGGCATTCTCGGCCAGGTAGGCACGGCCTTCGCCGGCAGCGGCTTCGGCCTTGGCAGCGGCCTCGGCCTGCATGATCTCGCGGATGACCTTGAAGCTCGCGCCCAGCTCAGCCTCGGAAACGCGGCTGGCCTGCCCGGTGAAGGCATCGGTCAGACCGGCGAGGATCGCGTTCAGGTCGACGCCGGGCGGCGGGTTGTCGCGCAACTGACCACCGAGTTGACGACCGATGCCGTAGCTGACGCGACCTTCATCGGAGGACAGATCGGGGCTGAAGTTGAATTCGGACATGAAAGGCTCCGCTAGGGGCTGTGAAAAAGGTCGGCCAGCCTAGCACAGAAGCCAGGCGCGGCGTCACGGCCGCAGGCATTGCCCGTCGCAGCTGAACCCAAGGAAGACGCTTCAGCGGCGACACTCTCGCCCTATTGCTTGTTGCGCCCACGGCGACAGCGCTCGGAGCAGTAGCGCACCTCATCCCAGCAGCGCGCCCATTTCTTGCGCCAGGTGAATGGCAAGCCGCAGACCGCACAGGTCTTCACCGGCAGCTCGCTCTTTTTCACAGCATCTCCCCGGCATCGAGCCTGGCCAGCAGGCGTTCGCCCCAGTCCCACAGCGCTTGCTGCTTGGCCTCGTTCATACGCGCCAGGTTGCGATAGACCATGCCCATGCGCGGGTTGCGCTCAAGCGGCTCACGGTGGCGCATGAGGAAATGCCAGTACAAGGCATTGAACGGACAGGCCGACTCGCCGGTGCTTTCGCTCACCTTGTAGCTGCAGCCCTGGCAATGATCGGACATGCGCTTGATGTACTGGCCGCTGGCGCAATAGGGCTTGGAGCCGAGGTAGCCGCCGTCGGCGTGCATCACCATGCCCAGGGTGTTAGGCAGCTCCACCCAGTCGAAGGCGTCCATGTACACGGCCAGGTACCAGTCGCAGATAGCCTTGGGCGCGATGCCGGCCAGCAGCGCGAAGTTGCCGGTAACCATCAGCCGCTGGATATGGTGCGCATAGGCGTGCTCCAGGGTCTGGCCGATGGCCTGGCGCATGCAGTTCATCCGTGTCTTGCCGGTCCAGTAGAACTCGGGCAGTGCTCGTGAGTTGCCGAGGCGATTGCCTTCGGCGTACTCCGGCATGCGCAGCCAATAGACGCCGCGTACATACTCGCGCCAGCCAATCAGTTGGCGAATGAACCCTTCGGCGGCATTCAGCGGCACGTCGCCGGCGCGATAGGCGGCCTCTACCTCGGCGCAGATCCGCCGCAGATCGAGCAAGCCGATGTTCAGCGCGGCGCTGATGCGCGAGTGAAAGAGAAAGGGCTCGTCGTCGGCCATGGCGTCCTGATAATCGCCAAAGTCGGCCAGGCCTTGGGCGAGAAAATGCTGCCAAAGGCCCTCGGCCTGCTCGGCCGTCACCGGGTAATCGAAGCCCTCCAGGCTGCCGTAATGCCCGGCAAAGCGCTGTCCCACCAAATCCAGCACCTCACGGGTGATCGCGTCCGGCTCGATGCGCAGAGGCGCAGGTGGACGCACGCCCTTGGGCAGCGCCTTGCGGTTGTCGGCGTCGAAGTTCCAGGCGCCACCCTCAGGCGTGCCGTCGGGGTTGAGCAGCAGGCCACTGGCGCGGCGCATTTCGCGGTAGAAGAACTCCATGCGCAGCTGCTTGCGGTCCTTCGCCCAGGCAGCGAAGGCATCGCGCGTACACAGAAAACGGCTGTCCGGGTGCCAGTGGATCGGCACGCCGCAGTGGCGCAGGGCCTGCTCCAGGCGCCAGTCGCCGCACTCGGTCAGATGGATTTCAGCGGGGTCCAACTGCTGCGTCCAGCGCAATAACTCGCCGGGCAGGGAGCCGCTGTTGCCAGGATCATCGAGCGTCACGTAATGCACCTTGAGGCCCTGCGCGCGCAGGGCCTCGGTGAAATGGCGCATGGCGCTGAAGATCAGGGCGATCTTCTTCGGGTGATGCGGTACATGGCTGGCCTCCTCCATCACCTCGGCCAGCAATAGATGGTCGCGCTGCGGGTCGACGTCCTGCAGCGCGCCGAGGCCGGGCGTCAGTTGATCACCCAGAATCAGGATCAGGCGGCGTACACCGCCCTCACTATCAACGGCCATCTGCGGAGCTTTCACCAGCCGGAACGAAAGGCGATGGGCACACGCAGACTGTTGGCGGCCGAGGGCAAGCCGCACATCTCGTCATGTACCGAGCTGTGCACCAGAAAGAACGGCAGCGTCGGCATTTCCTGCAGCACGTCGCGCGCATGCTCCACCGAACGCAGGCTCAAGGTACTGCCGTGTTCGTCGATAATCGGATGCGCGCGCCCTTCCATCCGTGCTTCGAGCAGGTAGATGCCACCTTCGAGCGAGATCAGGTTGAGTTCATCGATGCGCCCGGCTTGGGCATAAGCGGATAGATCATGCAGATTCATCTGGCTTTCCCTCGTCTTTCTATACAAGAACTTATACAAACATAATTCTTGTAAAACAAAGAAAAAGCTCAACCCCAGAACGCAAAACGCCCGTCCTGTTCGGACGGGCGGTCTTGAAACAAGCCGGGATCAATCGTGCTTGGTCAGCTTGTCCAGATAGCCCATGGCGAACGCCGAGGCGACGAAGGTCATGTGGATGATCACGTACCACATCAGATGGTCCGTTTCGTAGTTGCGCGCATCCATGAACACCCGCAGCAGGTGGATCGAGGAAATGGCCACGATCGAAGCGGCCACCTTCATCTTCAACGAGCTGGAGTCCATCTTGCCCAGCCAGCTGAGTTTCTCCTTGCTGTCATCGATATCCAGTTGCGAAACGAAGTTCTCGTAGCCGGAGATCATCACCATGACCAGCAAGCCGCCTACCAGCGCCATGTCGATCAGTGACAGCAGCACTAGAATCAGGTCGGACTCTGCCATGGCGAACACGTTCGGCAGGATGTGGAAGACTTCCTGGAAGAACTTCAGCGCCAACGCCAGCAGACCCAGAGACAGACCGAAATAGATCGGCGCCAGCAACCAACGCGATGCGTACATGGCGTTTTCGATAAAGCGTTCCATGGAAAACTCACTGAAGAGAGAAAAAGCGGCGAGTATACCCATCGTCCAGCATCAGCAGAAGCAGCCAGCGTATTGTGGATAACCCCCATCAACGCGAGTCCCCGGTGAATGCTCCGGCGCGCTTTGTTGCGGACGTTTCAGCTGTGCCCGTCAGTTTCGGGGCGGCGCTGCAAGGCACTGAGCGGTCTGTTGCGTTCGCCGTTGACGCGGCGCAACTCGGCCTGCATGTGCAAGCGCCAGATGGGCGGTTCGCTGCACTCGGCATATCCCTGCAAGGCCAGGCTTTCGGCAATCGAATCAAGGACCCCTTCTGCGACAAAAGGCCCATAGAATGGGCCTTGCGCCTTGATCGCAGAAGGTTGCGCGCCTGACATGCCGGCGGCGCAGAGCAGTATCCAGCGTCCTTGGTTATCTGCCATCGGCCGGATCACGCATTCGATGCGCGTGACCAGGCCCAGGCATTGGCGGGTGAGGCAGAGGCTGCGCGACATGGCGGCGACCCTCGCGGAATCCAGGCTCCAGCCTACACCCCGAGCGCCCGCACTGTGAAGCCAAAGTTATCCACGCGTTCTGTGGATAACTGTGTGCATGAAGCGTTAGCAACGAGTCCGACGCGCCTATACCGGGAGATCCGGGACAATCGTGCAAGATTTGCTCAGCTCGCCGCGTCGCCCTCGCCCTTCTTGCGTCGCGGCGCCTTTGCCGGCTTGGCGGCTGCCGGCTCGGCTTCGGTTTTGGCCTTTTCCGCTTCGGCGGGCTTGCCCTCCTCCTCCAAGCCGATCTCGGCGATATCGCGCAGGCGCTCGACCACACGGGCATTGACGCTGCCCTTGGGGAAACGCCCTTTCTCGTCCGGGTGACCGGCCGCCTCACCGACCAGCAGGCTCAGCGCCTCATCGACATGGCGCACGGCATAGACGTTGAACTGACCGTCTCGCACGGCCTGCAGCACGCGCTCGTCGAGCATCAGGTTGGCGACGTTGGAATGCGGGATGATCGCCCCTTGCTCGCCAGTGAGGCCACGCGCCTCGCACAGGCGGAAGAAGCCCTCGATCTTCTCGTTGACCCCGCCGACGGCCTGCACCTCGCCGAACTGGTTGATCGAACCGGTAATGGCGAAGCACTGCTTGAGCGGCGTGCGCGACAACGCCGAGATCAGCGTGCACACCTCGCCGAGCGAGGCGCTGTCGCCGTCGACGTAACCGTAGGACTGCTCCAGGGCGATGCTCGCGGAAATCTCCAGCGGGAATTCCTGTGCATAACGGCTACCGAGGAAGCCGGTGAGGATCATCACGCCCTTGGAGTGGATCGACTGGCCGAGGCTGACCTCACGCTCGATGTCGACGATACCGCTGCCGCCCGGATACACGGTGGCGGAAATCCGCGCCGGCACACCGAAGGCCGAGTCGCCGACTTCCAGCACGGTCAGGCCGTTGCATTTGCCAACGGCCGCGCCGCTGGTGTCGATGAGGATGATGCCGGCCAGCATGTCGTCAATGATCCGCGCCGACACCCGTCCGGTGCGCGTGGCCTTGGCCTTGAGGGCACGCTCGATATGACCGACGTCGGTGATGCTCTCCCCGGCGAGCTGGCGAATGAAATCGGCCTCACTGACCAGCTGGAACAGGTCGCCGATACGCGCAGACAGGCGCCCCTGGTGCTCGGCCAGGCGCGCACTGTAGGTAGCCAGACGCGCCACGGCAGCACCGGTCATGGGCGCCATGCCCTCTTCCGAGGTACGCGTCTTCATCAGTTGGGCGAACTGCTCCAGGCTGTCCTCGGCGAGCGGGATGTCCTCGTCGAAGTCGACCAGTACGCGGAACATTTCCTGGAAGTCCGGATCGTGATCCTGCAGCGCGTAGTACAGCTGCCGCGAGCCGATGATGATGACCTTGAGCTGCAGCGGGATGACCTGCGGGTTGAGCGTGACGGTGGCGATGCGGCCGAGATCGCCCAGAGGCGACTCCATCTTCAACTGGCGCGAATGCAGAGCGCGCTTGAGCGCTTCCCAGACGAAGGGTTCGCCGAGCAGTTTTTCCGCCTCGACCACCAGGTAGCCGCCGTTGGCGCGGTGCAGCGCGCCCGGGCGCAGTTGGCGGTAGCTGGTGTATAGCGCGCCCTGATCGGAGCTGTACTCGATACGGCCGAACAGATTGTCGTAGGTCGGGTGCGATTCGAACACCACCGGCGCACCGCCGTTGGCGTGGTGACCGACCACCAGGCTCGGGCAGTACATTTCCTCCAGCAGCTTGCGCAGCTGCGGATCGGCCTTGTCGACATCAACCAGTTGCTCGACAGCGGTTTTCAGCAGATTGATCTGCATCGCCTGCAAATAGGCGCAGACACCGGCGTTTTCCGCATACTTTTCCGACAGTGGCGCCAGCAGCGGCTGCAACGCGACGGTGATGGTCTCTTCGTTGAGCTGACGTAGCAGATTGCTCGACTCGCGCTTCCACTGCGGCAGGCTGGCCAGTTCCTCGTTGAGGCGCTCTTCCAGTGCGGCGATATCGGCGTGGAAGCGCTCGCGGTCGGCTTCCGGCAACTGCGCGAACTCGGCCTCGTCCAGCGCCTTGCCGTCGGCCATCGGGGTGAAGGCGATATTGGTGCTGTCACGGTACAGGGCCACGCCCTTCTCCAGCGAGAGACGCTCGATCACGTCCAGCGCTTGGTCGTAGCGCTTGTTGAAGCCGCGGTCGATGGCGCTCTTCTTCTGCTGGTAGGTCGGCGTTTCGAACACCGCCGGGAAGGTGGCCAGCAGGTTGTCGATCAGTTGGCTGATATCGGCGATGAAGTCGCTCGCCGTACCGGCTGGCAGCTCCAACGCACGCGGCTCGCGCGGTTCGTCGAAATGATTGACGTAAACCCGATCGGCCGGCGTCTCCATGCGCTTGGCTTCGGCCTTGAGGTAGCGCTGGACGAAGGAGAAGCGCCCGGTGCCGGGTTCGCCCATGACGAACACGTTGTAGCCAGGGCGCGGCATTGCCACGCCGAACTGCAGCGCTTCGACCGCGCGGGCCTGGCCGAGTACGCCGCGGAAGGGTTCGAGATCATCGGTGCTGCTGAAGTTGAACTGCTCGGGGGCGAAGGGGCGGGTCAGCGATTCGGGGGCAAGGCGCAAAGCATCGAGGCTACGCTTGGACATTGGCAATCCTTTATAGCAAGCGGGAGTTCCGCAAAAACATGGGGTGATTCTGGGCCTGCTATCTGGCCGCGATCAAGGTTTGATTCCTCCATATGACAAAAAAGCCATGACGCGCACGCTTCATGGCTCGGAGGCTGCAGATACAGGAACACCGCCCTCAGGCGGTGTTCAGGGTTCGCGGAGAAAGGATCAGAACTCGCCGCGCAGGGTCAGGGAGAAGTTGCGGGGTTCGCCGTAGTAGTAGTTGGCGCCGGTCACTCCGATCTTCTCGTAGTAGTACTTGTCGAACAGGTTGTTGGCATTGAACTGTGCCGAATAATGCTCGTTGAAGCGGTAGGCAACCATGGCGTTATAAACCGCGTAACCGGCCTGCTCGGCCCGTGCGGTACGCGTATTGTTGACGGCGTAAATGTCACTTTGCGCCTGGACGCCGCCTCCCACCGTCCAGTTGGCAAACTGTCCCGGCAGTTTGTAAGTAGTGAATAGCCGCAGCAAGTGCTTGGGATCGGTAGTGCGCAGCACGTTGCCTTCATTATTGGCCGTGTCCTTCAGGTATTCGGTGGTGGTGTAGGTATAGCCGCCCCCTACCTGCCAACCCGACATCACCTCGCCGGATATTTCCAGTTCCACACCTTCACTGCGGCTCTTGCCGGCGGCAACCATGCAGGAACCGATGGCATTGTTCGGCTGGCAAGGCAGCGCGATGGCGTTGGCATCCTGCAGTCCCTTACCGACTAGGTTGGTGCGAAAGACCGCGATAGAACTGTTCAGACGCCCCTGATAGAACTCACCCTTTAGCCCAATTTCGTAGACCTCACCGGTCATGGGTTCGAGCAGCGAGCCTGAGACGTCGTAACTGGTCTGCGGCGCGAAGATTTCGGTGTAGCTGGTATAGGCGCTGATGTTGTCGGTCAGATCGTAGATCAGCGCGGCGTAAGGGACGACCTCGCGGGTGACCTCGTAATCGCCGGTCGCGCTGTTACGGTTCTCGAAGTCGTACCAGTTCAGGCGCGCACCGATAATTGCGTTGAGCGGATCGGCCAACGACAGGTTGAGGCTGGCGTAGGTGGCCTTCTGGGTAGTGATGGTATGCGCCTGCGGGTTGGCCTGGGCGCCGATGCGATCCTTGTTCACATTTGCAGGGTTCCAGTAGCGTACGTCGAACGACTGCCTCTGACCGTTAGCGTCGAGGATGTAGCCCCATACCGACTCCACGCCGATGGCATCGGCCTCGTTCCACTCAGCCCCCACGGTCAGCCGGTGCTCGCGCCCGAGCAGCGCGAAAGGCCCGTCCAGAACCGCACCCACGTTGCTGTAGTTGGTACGTCCACCACCGTCGTTGAAGTTGTAGTTCACGTCCCACAGGTAGGGATTGCTGGTACCCGCGGTTCTGGCCAGCGAGGTCTGCTGGAAGCCGTGGTCCTTGTATGCCAAGCGACTGCGGTTGGCGTTCAACTTGAGGCTCCAGCCGTTAGCGAACGCGTGATCCAGCTCAGCGAAGGCATGGGTATTGGTGCGGTCCCAGCGCGCCCAGTTGGCGCCGAGGAAGGTCGAGCGGGAAAAGCGCAGCGGCGAACCGTCGAAGTCCGGTACCAGCCCACCCCATGCCCCGGTCGCATCGATCTCGCTGTATTCCAGGCCGCCGGTGACGGTGGTGCTGTCGCTCAGGTCGGCTGCCAGCACCGTGTAGAACACGTTCTTGCGCTCCATGCGGGTGTCCTGGAAGAAATCCTTGTCATCATGCACCGCAATCACCCGACCACGAATGTTGCCGCTCTCGGTCAACGGCCCGGACACATCCGCCACGTAGCGATTGGCATCCCACGAGCCGAGCGTGTAACTGGCCGAGCCCTGGAACTCGCGCGTCGGACGCTTGCGCACCATGTTCACGACGCCGGATGGGTTACCGGAACCACGCAGCATACCGCTGGCACCACGCAACACCTCGACGTGGTCCAGAGTGGCGACGTCAGGCTGAATGAAATTGCCGCTGCGCCAATCGACATTGATCGTCGAACCATCGAACTGCAGAGCATCGATCTGGTAGCCACGCGAGTAGTAAGTCACCCGCTCGCTGTCGGTTTGATCGACCACTACGCCAGGCGTCTGCTGCAACATCTGCTTGAGGTTGGTGAGGTTCTGATCCTTCATCCGTTGCTCGGTCAGCACCGTGACCGACTGCGGTGTGCGACGCAGGGACTGCGGCGTCTTGCCGATTGACACCGCGCCAGTGGTGTAGGAACCGCTGCCCTCGGTGACACCGCCCAGGCCGGCGCCCACCACACTGATGGCTCCCAGATTCAACGCCCCCTGCGCATCACCTGGCACATTCAGCAGAAACGCCTTGGGCGAGAGTTGCTCCACCTGCATGCCCGTACCGCCCAGCAGCATCCGCAATGCCTCGGCCGTATCGCTCAGAGCCTGCACGCCAGGGCTTTGCTTGCCAGCCACTTCCTCGGCAGCATAAGAGAGGCTGACGCCGGCCTGGCGGGCGAAACGATCGAGCGCGTCGGCCAGTGGCCCGGCCGGGATGTCCCAGGACTGCTGTTGCGAAGCGGCGCCCTGTTCGGCCATGACCGGCACGGCGGCAACGGCCAACGACAGACCGAACAGGGAGGCGCGCAAAGCGCGGGTCAGGGGGTGGAGGGAGAGGGTCATTCATTGCTCCGTAGCAGTCTGGAATTTGGAAGCCTGTAGCCGGCCTTTCCTGACATGCCGAACATTAATGAGAAACCACCTCAATTATTTTCGTATTTGCGGGTTTATTTGTCAGCGTCCGCCATCCGGGCTGCGCTAAGCGCTGCGCAAGCTCGGGTACGGCTCATAATGCTGTTCGCGTTTGGCTCCCCTCTCCCATTTCTTGGGGGCACGCCTAGTGGAGAGGGGCGAGGAGACGGATTGCACTTGATCGTAAATCAAGTGAACAGCATTGCAGGTAAGGCTCAGGCCCTTGCGCTGACGGTCACCCAGTAATCGGTTCGGCAGTCCACCCGCACCGGCAGCGCCAGTGCCAGCAGCCCCAGGATCTGCCGGGTATCGTCCAGTTGGTAGGTACCGGATACGCGCAGGTGCGCGACCTCGTCGCGACATACCAGCAGGCCGCGCCGATGCCGCGACAGCTCGCTCAGAAAGGCGTCTAGGCGCATGTCAGCAGCGCGGATCACTCCATCGGTCCAGGCCCACGGGTCCAGGCCATCGCTCAATGCCGGGCGCACACCATCGGCGTCGAAGCGCACCTGCTCGCCCGCCGCGACGCGCGCAACTGCAGTCGTTTGCGGATCGCCGAACAGGCTCACCTCTCCATCCCTCACGGCCAGGGTGCTGAACCCGCTGTGGTGCTGGTTCAGCAGGAAACGCGACGCCTGGCCCCGCACCTGGCCGTCGCGCCCCATGACCCAAAGCGGCCGCCGATCCTCGCCTGCGACCTCCACCAGCAATTCACCGCGATACAGCCGAATACGCCAGGACTGCCCATCGAAAGCGGAATCGAAGGCGCTGTCGCTGTTCATGTGGATACGGCTACCCTCGCCAAGCTCGACCAGACGCCGCTCGCCCACATCGCTGCGGTACTGCGCCATCAACCCGGGGAGCGGCGTATGCTCGCGCGCCTGCCAGAGCAGCGCGCCGGAAGCCGCGAACAACCCGAGCATCTTGAGGCTCTGCCGACGACTCATGCGCTCGCGCACGCCGCCCAGTGTTCGACGGCTCAGGGCCGGCGGCAGATTGGCGAAGCGCTCGCCGGCCTGGGTCACGCTCTGCCAGGCGCGCTCATGCTCGGGAGATTCGCCCAGCCAGCGCTCGAACCGTTCCACGGTGGCGGCATCGGGCACGTCGAAGCGCATCCGTACCAGCCACTGGATGCCAGCCTCGAGCACCGCGGCATCAAGCGGCGGGTCAGTCCTGTTCATGGCTGAAGCGATAGCAGGCGTGCAGGGCCTTGGCCAGGTCGCGCTCGACAGTGGCGCGCGATACGCCAAGCTGCTCGGCGATCTGCAAGCAGGTCAGACCATCCAGTTGGGCCAGCAGAAAAGCCTGACGCACCCGCGGCTTGAGCCTGTCGAGCAGACAATCCAGTGCCTCCAGCGTGTCGAGCAGTTGCAGGCGTTCTTCCTCCGAAGGCGCCTCGCCCTCGCCCAGATGGGCAATGCTCTCCAAATAGGCCTGCTCCAATGCGCGACGTCGGTACTGATCGATCATCAGCCCGCGGGCGATACGGCCCAGATAGGCACGCGGATTGAGCAGCGTTACCGGCATCTCGCTGCGCAGCAGACGCACGAACACGTCCTGCGCCAGATCCGAGGCATTGTCCCGACAGCCCACCCGGCGGCTGAGCCAACTGTGCAACCAGGACTGATGTTCGCGATAAAGCTGATCGACGGAGGGGGAAAGGCCTGATGTATCGCTGGACATACGGGAAGGCAAAGACGCAATTGATAGGAATTCTCATGTTATTCCTTTCGCCCCCTTCGCAGCAATCCCGCCACGGTGCGATACGTCCACCTGCACGGCCCCTCATACCTTGACATCCGCGCCTGGCTTGGCCAAAGCTCGGCCATCGCCATGACCAGAAGAACAGCGACCTTGAAACGGATATTCGCCGTCCTCGCACTAAGCCTCGCCCTTCCCCTGCACGCCGCCACGGTCGAACAACTCGCCGCCGATCCTTACTGGATCGCACTCGGCCACTACGAAACCGGCAAGCTCGGCGGCTGGCGCAGCTATGTCGATGACGACGACTTCTTCCTCGCCAAAAATGGCGACAGCGACCCGGCCGCTGAACTGCAGGCAACCCTCGAGGCCCTGTATCAACCCGCCGAACTGGGCGACCGTCACCCGCAATGCATCTACCCGGCGCGCACCCGCTGGCTCAAGGCCCAGTTGCAACTCAATGACCTGCCCAACCCGGACTGCGCCGAGTATCGAAACTGGATCGCCGACGTCAATCCGCACAGCACGGTGCTGGTGTTCCCGGCCGCCTATCTGAACAGCCCCTCATCGATGTTCGGCCACACCCTGCTGCGCATCGACCAGCCCGACATCGACAGCCACAACACTGCGCTGCTGAGCTATGCGCTGAACTTCGGCGCCTTCATCGAAGGCAACGACAACAGCATCCTTTACGCCTGGCGCGGGCTGATGGGCGGCTACCCGGGCCTGTTCGCCCTGGTGCCTTACCGCGAGAAGCTCAGCGAATATAACCGCCTGGAGAACCGCGACCTGTGGGAATACCGGTTGAACCTGACGCAGGAAGAAACCGCGCGCATGGTCGAGCACGTCTGGGAGCTCAAGCAGATCCGCTTCGATTACTTCTTCTTCGACGAGAACTGCTCCTACCGCCTGCTGGAGCTGTTGGAAATCGCCCGCCCGGGTATCGAACTGACCGAGCACTTCCCGCTCACTGCCATCCCCACCGACACCGTGCGCGCGGTCAAGGACGCCGGGCTGGTGGAACGCATCGACTATCGCCCATCACGCGAGCGCGAGCTGCTGGCGCGCGCCGAACCGCTGGAGAGCGACGAACAGACCTGGGTACTGCGCCTGAGCGAAGACCCGACTCAGCTCGACAACACCGATTTTCTCGCCCTCCCGGTCGAGCGTCGCGCACTGATTCAGGATGCGGCATTCCGCCTGGTGCGCTATCACGCCAATGACGAAGAACGCAGCAGCAACGCCCAGCGCAGCTTCCAGCTACTCGGCGCGATCAACCGCAACCCGCCGCCACCGCGGGAGGTGGAGCGCCCACTGCTGCCCGAGGAAGGCCACGAATCGCGCACCTGGCAACTGGCCGGCGGCAGCCGTGATGATCGTGCCTTTGCCGAGTACGGCCTGCGCATGGCCTATCACGACCTGAACGACAATCTCGATGGCTTCCCATTGGGCGCGCAGATCGAGATCCTCCAGCTCAAGCTGCGCCAGTACGAGAACAACCACTGGCAGCTGCAGCGCCTGGATCTGGCCAATATTCGCTCGCTGACACCGCGCAACGCCCTGCTCCAGCCGCTGTCCTGGCAGGTTGGCGGCGGCCTGGAGCGAGTACTCGGCGAAGACGGCGACAGCCAGCTGGTCGGTCATATCAGCGGTGGCGCCGGCGCCACCTGGCAGTTGCACGACGACGTGCTCGGCTTCGCCCTCGGCACCGCGCGCCTGGAATACAACGAGGACTTTGCCGCCGTCGTCTCTCCGGCACTCGGCTTCAACAGCGGGCTACTGTGGCGCAACCCGTTGGGTAACCTGACGCTGGAGGCTGCCGGCGACTACTTCCACAACGGCGAAGTGCGCCGGCGCCTGTCGCTCAACCAGCAGTGGGAAGTGTCACGTAACCTCGGCCTGCGCCTGAGCGCCCAGCGTGAATTCAGCCAACTGGCCAGCCCGGTCAACGAAGTGAAACTGGAGCTGCGCTGGTATCACTACTGATCGTATTAGTGCTCAGCGGCTGCTGGTCACGAGTCGCTGGCGGCTCGCTCAAGCCTCGCGCGGCAGGCGCCCGGGTTCGTTCAACAAGCACTCGCGCACCTGCATCAGGGCGAAGCCCAGCAGGTTGAGGCCACGCCAGGAGGCCGGGGTGTGAGCGTTCGGGTCGCCCTCCGCCAGACCGATACCCCAGACGGGATCGACAGGGCTGGCCTCGACCAGTACACGCGGCGCGGTCCCCAACAGGTATCGCGCCAGCTCGGGGTCTTGCGAGAACTTGCCGAGATTGCCTTCGAAGACGACGGCTTCACGGTTTTCACGCCAGAGCGCCTCATCGAAGCCGCGGATTTGCCGGCCAATCGCCTTGACTTCATTCGGCGTGTGCGCAGCCAGAACACGCTCCAGCGCCTCAGCATCCTCGAATAACCGGGCCTTGCCGGCCATCATGTAGTGCTCGGCGGTGGCGTAGTTGATTCCGTCGAGAGTGAAGGCCGAGGGATACCATTGGCTCAGACAACTCTTGCCAACCGGCGCGCCGGCCGCACGGCTGTGCCCCCAGAAATACAGATAGTCGAAGCGATCGCCAGCGGCGCAGGCCTGCTGCAGTTGCTCGACGGTCATGGGCAGGTTCATACGCATTCCTTGCATGGGTTGAATCATGCCGCACAGCATACTGAAGCGTGCCGCCGGCCGCTGCATACCGGTGCACCCCGCCGCCATCGGTTGCTGCCTGAAGCCTTCCACTAGCCGCCGCGATAAGCGCTGACCCGCGGGCAGGAAACGCAAACACAGGATGCTCCTATACTGAAATTCCCGCTGCCCGTTTCAGGAGAGCCATCATGCGTCGCACACTCATGTTTCTCGCCGCTGCCCTGATCAGCCTGCCGCTGTGGGCCATGCACTGCCCACAGGACATGGCCAAGATCGACGCGTTGCTGCAAAGCGATCCGCCCTCCGATCCCGAGGTGCTGGCCAAGGTCAAGGAGCTGCGCGCCGAGGGCGAAGCGCTGCACAAGGCTGGCGATCACGGCGAGTCGGTCAAGGTCCTCGGCGAAGCGCTGGACCTGCTGTCAGCCAGCGAGTAAATGCAGGCCGCGCGGGCCTGCTCAGAAACCGCTGTAGAGCAGGCCCAGCGCCACCTGCCTGACCTCCTGCAGATCCACCGGCTTGCTCAGGCAGGCACTGGCGCCACGCGCCCTGGCGTCTTCGAACAGGCGAGCGTCGGCCACCGCGCTGATCACCAGCACCGGCACATCGCGTAAACGCGGCTCGGCACGCATGGCGTCGAGCACTGCCAGGCCATCGCCATCGGGCAGGTCGATATCCAGCACCACCAGCGCTGGCTCGCTGTTCTGCAATTCGACCAGCGCCCGCTGGCAGGAACTCACGCCGTGAACCTCGGCGAAATCGCGCAGCGAGGCCTGGAGCATCTTCATGCAGGCCGGGTGATCCTCCACGCACAACACCTGCACCAGGCTGCGCGCAGCTTGCGCCGGCACATCGACGGCTTCGTCGTGAGGGCCTTCAGGGCTGGCGGCACTGGGTATGTCGAGCCAGAAGCGACTGCCCACGCCGGGCTCGCTACGCACGCCGATCTCGCCATCCATCAGCGTGGCCAGTTCACGACACAGCACCAGTCCTATACCGGTGCCGGGAATGTTCGAGCTCTCACGCCCCAGACGCTGGAATGGCTGGAACAGCTGCGCCAATTGCTCGCTCGACAGGCCCGGTCCGGTATCGTCGACCCACAGCCGCACGCAGTCGGCACGCACCTCGTAGCCCATGCGGATCGTGCCGCGCGGGCTGTTGTACTTGATCGCGTTGGACAGCAGGTTGAGCAGGATCTGCCGCACCCGCCGTGGATCGCCTTGCACGAACAAGGGCGGGTCGGCTGCCTCCATCACCTGCAGTTGCAGCTGTTTGTGTTGCACCTCGGGCTGCACCAGCTCGGCACAACCGCTGAGCAACGCGCCGATCTCGATCGGCTGGAACTGCAGCTGCTGGCGCCGGCTCTCGATGCTCGACAGGTCGAGAATGTCGTCCACCAATGAGGTGAGATGACGACTGGCATTGACGATTTCGCGTGAGTAGTCGCTCTCCAGTTTCGCGTCGTGCTTGTCCTGTACTTCCATCTCGATCAGCTGGGCGAAGCCATGGATCGCGTTGAGCGGCGTGCGCAGCTCGTGACTCATGCTCGACAGGAAGCGGCTCTTGGCCTGGCTGGCGGCAAGCGCTTCGAGGCTGGCGTGACGCAGCTCGTCCTCCACCTGCTTGAGGCGGGTGATATCGACGTGGGTGCCGGCGATGCGCAGCGGCCAGCCACTCTCGTCACGCAACAGGACCTTGCCTCGGCTAAGCAGCCACAGGTACTCGCCGCGGCAATCGAGATAGCGATACTCGGCGTCGAAATACTCCTCGCCATTGTCGGCGAACAGCTTGCGCAGGTGGCGCAGGCGCTCCAGGTCATCGGGGTGCACGCGCTGGTTGAATTCGCTCAGCGTCAGGTGTCTCGCACCCAGGCCGAAACGCCGTACGAAGCGCTCGCTGAGATCGATGGTGAGATCACGCGTGTCGATCTGCCAGAGGCTTTCGGTGGTGCTATCCAGCACCAGTTGCAGGATGCTTTGCGTCTCCTGCCGCTCATGTTCGCTGGCCTGGAGTTGTTTGCCAGCCTGCTGCACCGCCTCGGCCAGGCGGCTGACCTCGGCAATGTGGCTGTCCGGCACCGTTGGCGAGTACTCGCCCTGCCCCAGGCTGGTGGCCATGTCGACGATGCCGTCGATGGGCTCGGCCAACTGGTTGCTCAGGTGGCGCGAACGCAGCCACATCAGGGCGAAGAACAACAGATAGAACGCTGCCAGGCCGGCGATCAGCAGGTAGCCGATGTGCAGGTAGCGCTCGGCCAGCTGGTTGGTGTCGTGGAAGATCTGCTCCTCGTCCACCACCAGCAGCAAGCGCCAGCCGGTCTGCGGAATCTCGCTCCAGGCCACCAGTTGCTTGCGTCCGCCCAGCAGCACTTCCTGCACATTACCGTTGCCCTCGTTCATCGCCTGCAGCAACGGCGCCATGCCTTCGCGCTTGGCCAGATTGAAGTCCTCGGGTTTGAGCACCTCACGGCGCACGGCCTCATCGTAGGAATACTGGGTCAGCTCGCGCAGACCAAAATCCAGTTCCCCGGCCTTGGGCAGCGCCATGATGTTGTGGTCATGACTGACCAGCATCGCATAGCCGTGCCACGGCACGTTGAGCTCGGCGATCTCGCCCAATACCTGGCCTACGGTCACATCGAGGCCGACCACCCCTTCGAGAAAATCATCGCGATATACCGGGGCGATGGCCGATAGCATCCAACCGAGGCCGGCCGGGTCGAGGTAAACTTCGGTCCACATCACCTGTCGCTGCGGGTTGTGCTGGGCATCGGCGAGGTAATAGAAGTTGTAATCGGGTATCACCATGTCATGGGGATACTGCGCGGGCGTATCGAACCAGGGGTAGATGCGGTTGTAGCTGTCCCAGGTATTGAAATACAGCGCAGCCACCAGCGGATTGGCCTGCTGGATCGAACGCATCAGCGGGTCGATCTGCGACAGGCGCATGACTTTTGCGTGATCCTGCTGCGCCAGAGGCGTGCTGTTGGCATAGAAGGACGCCGCACGGCCGTCATCGCTGCGCGTGTAGAAAACGCCGCTTTCAGTCTTCGCATGACGCTGGCGCTCGAGCTCGTCCGCCTGGAAGCGAGAGTCGAGCAAGGCCTCATGTGTCTCATCGCGGAAGACCTGCACCAACGACTCGATGGAGCGTAAACGGCCATCGATGATCTGCCCTTCACGCAGCGCGGCGCTGGCCAGATCCTTCACCGCCGTTTCCTGCAGATGCTCGACCTGCGCGTCACGGATCGCCTGGTTACTCAACAGATACACCGCGATCAACACCGACTCCACGAGAATCAGCGGGATCAGCGCGCTTTGCACGAACGCTCGCCAGATCCACTGACGCAGGGGGTAGCGGCTAGAACTCGGCATTACGGCTCCTTTTCAGAGGTCGCGGGCAGACGCGAAGGGCCATCATAGCGTCCCGAGACGGAATCCGCAGTCGACGCTGAGGAACCTTTGGCGTAGACTCCGCGTCCTAGCTGTAACCACGAAAGTTTTGGGGCCGATTAGGATTCGACGCCGGTAGCGAAACTTGAGGGGCATGCCGAGTAGGTGACAGTTCTCGTAAATCCGCTGCCACAATTTCATAGTTGCCAACGACGACAACTACGCTCTGGCCGCCTAAGGGCGCCAGCTGACCCTAGGGGATGCCTGTAAACCCGAAGATCTGGTCAGTCATATAGAACAGGATCGCCGCCAAGTTCGCTGCAGACGTAACGGCTAAAACTCATGCAGCTCGCTCCAAGCACCCTGCCACTCGGGCGGCGCGGAGTTAACTCAGTAGAGATGGCTAAGCATGTAGAACCAATAGCGGAGAGCTGGCGGACGGGGGTTCAAATCCCCCCGGCTCCACCAAATAAGCCCTGAAACCCGTCTAAAACGCGGGTTTCAGGCACGATTTGATGGCACTGGATTTCACACAGTCCAACTGTGAATCCAAATAGGTACGCCATCATGTCCAAGCGTCAAAGCAAAACCGGTGTTCAGCACCTGGTCTATCAAGCCAAAACCGGCTTCCAGTACTACTTCACCTTCCCGAGCTATATCGGCAATCACCCGCAGCTGCCGGCACAAATCCGCTGGTCACTCGGCCATGATGAAGCGCTCGCACGCGATCTCGCCCAATATCTCAACCCGCGCTTCGAAGATCTGCTTAGGCGCAGCAGCGCCGCCACGATTGAGCTGCACCCTGATGGCTTTCTGTTAAACCTGGCCACTGTTCACGCTGAAATCAGCCGTTTTACCGAAAGCCACCTGAAAATCTGGGCGCTCCGCCCTGCACCTGCCGTACTGGCCAACTCTGACCTGAGCGCCGGGCATGAGCGCCTGCTGAAAGAGTGCCAAGAGCACACCGTGCTTTATTGCAACGAGCCGGGCGGTGAAATCCACTTCGCCTTGTATCCGAGCGAAGCCCTGCGCCAAGCCCTCAAATTCGGTTTCACCCGTTTCGACTGGCCGCTCGGCACCAACGACCACGTCACCGCCAACGCGGCTGCGGCTTACATCTACAGCGCCATCACAGTGCTGGAAACTACCCCAATGGCCAGGAACGTCTTCAAAACCGGGCATCCGCTTATCACGATGCTGTCGCTCTACGAGTACCTGTGTTTTGCACGCCCCGACCAAGGCCGCCATCTGCTGCATATTCCACCGGGCCTGCCACGTTCCGCACATAGCGTCATGTTTCACCTCAGCCGGATCTCGGGACACCTCGACCGCCTGACACTCTGCCAAAATTTTCAGATTCTTCAGGAGGAAAGCGGGCTCTATACACTCCTTATTCCGCTGACCGGCGCACGACTCACCGGTGCGCCTCGTCATCCCGATGAAATGCGAGTCGAGCTGCTGACTAGTTCGCCGATCCTGGCGTCGATCCTCTTGCACTTCAGCCTGGGTCAAATCGACAAAATTCTGGTGAAAAGTTTTATTGAAGCTCCCTCAGCTGATGCCTATGAGCGCGCCCTGCAAGAAATTCAGGACCTGATCCGGCGCATGCTTGGCCCAGTACCGCCAGCCGAGCCCATGTACACTCTGCCGGACATGAGCGCGGCCAACGACGCAGCCACAGCGCCCCAGGACGCTGGCACGCTCGCACTGCTGAATGCCCTCGGCAGCGTTTTGTCACCTGCTCAGAACGCCAAGCTACAAGCCTTGTTTGAGACGCCCACCTCAAACGACCTGCTGATCCAGCCACCACTCACTCATGAGAACTGCCGGCACTTCGGTGCCCTCACCCGTGAGTTCGAAGAGCGCCAGGTACGCGAAGGTGCGTGGAAGAATCCACGCACCCGCATCACCATGCATGCGCGCTTGGAGGGACTGGCCGAACTGATCGGCGGACATCGCCCACTCGCCACCCTGACCCGGGCTGACTTTAATGCCTTGCGCGACCAGTTGCGCAGCTACCCCAAGAACCGGCATCGCTTGCGCGCGACTCGCCATCAGCCCCTGAGTCAGATTATCCAGAGCGGCAAGTACGAGCCCTTGAATGCTAGGACGGCGAAGAAGTTTTTCGAGCTGGCACGCGCACTCATCGGCTATGCGCACGACCAAGGATATTTGAAAGAGAATCTGGCCGCAGGCCTGACGTTCAGCACCAAAGGCGCCCCCTCGCCACGCAAGCGCACCTATAACCCCAGGCAGATCGAGCAACTGCTGCAAGGCCCAGTCTACACACTCAAAGCACCGCCGCGCTGGCGCTTGGACGACTACCGCTTTTGGCTGCCACTGCTCGGCCTGTATACCGGCGCTCGCTTGAGCGAGCTTTGCCAGCTTCAGCTTGGAGATATTCGTGAAGAGCTTGGCATTTGGGTAATCAGCATCAGCAGCTCTGGAGCGCGACAGCTGAAAACGGTCGACTCGGAGCGCCTCGTGCCGCTGCATAAGGTCATTCTTGAAGCCGGGCTCCTGGCGTATCATCAGCAGCGCTTGAAGGCGCATGGTGGTGATCTGTCGGCGCCGCTTTTTGAAAATCTCCGCGTGTACGGCGACCTTTCGCCCGGGCACACAGCCAGCCGCTGGTACCGAGGCTCAGACAAAGATGACAAAGGCTACCTGGGACAGTGCGGACTCGGCGATGACGAGCTGACCTTCCACGGCCTGCGGCACACGTTCATTCAGCAGTTCCGCCGACAGAAGTTGGACATGCTGATTGGCAAGGCCCTGGTCGGCCACGCCGACCGCAGCACCACCGGCGGCTATGGCGATTGCTACCCGAGCTATGTGCTGAAAGAGGAGCTCGACAAGATCGACTTTGAGGCCTCGACTGCGCACATCCACTACAGCCACTACAGGGCGCTGCAAGCCGAGCAAGGTGTCTTTCGCATTGGCCGCCCGGCTGGCGTCGACAAGGCTAAAACCACCAGCTGGACTGAAAAACGGCACTGGCAATCCCGCATCACCCGATAGTTGAGGCGGTGCGGGGAAATCGCCTTCCCCGCACCAAAAACCTATTGACAAACTGTCAATACCTGGAAATAATCAGATTAATTTGCCAATACTTTATTTACTGGTTTTACATCCAGTGATATTGTTGTGCCTCAATTAACCAGAGAGGCACTTATGAATGCGCTGAACCAATCCCACATCTCCGTCCCAATCACCCACGGCCTATCGTTAGCATTTGCGGCTGGGCATGATCCGAAAATCTTGGAACTGGCGATGCCACACCTCGCCAAGATTTCTGAATCGATTTATCGTCACCACAACTCGCCGCTGCTGGCCGAGTTCATGGATAACGTGCTGAGTCGCTTCCTTCGAGAGAACCCTCGCAACGCAAAGTCGGCATACCAACTCAGCGCCAGAATGGCCAAAATCAAGACCGTGCTTACTCAAGATGATCCCTTGCGCCGAGTAGCCAGCCTAAGCAATCGCGATATCCAAACGCTGAAGGATGAGCTCCCAAAGCTGCTCAGGCAGAACAACGCATCGAGCAACCAGGGCGATACCTTACAAGCCTACTACCGGCTGTTTAATCGCATGCTGGATCAAGCAACCAATGATCACTGGATTGATGAAGACCTCAAGATCAAAGGCTGCCAGACCACCAAATCGAAGATCACCAAGTCGTTCCTCGACTCAAACCTAGTAAGCCTCTTCAATAGCTGGCCCTATCAGGCATACGATTCGAGCACACCTGCAGCGCCAGTTCTCCAAGATGCGCAGAGCTATTGTTTTTGGCTGATGCCGCTTGGACTCTTCACTGGAGCCAGACTCAACGAGCTCTGCCAGCTACGCGCCCACGATGTGATCGAAGACGCCCATGGCGTGCCCCTGATCAGCATCAACGACAACGGCTTCAATAAGTCGCTGAAAAATGAGCAATCGAGACGCGAGATCCCAATTTCCTCGAAGCTGATCACAATGGGCTTTCTCGACTTCGTGACGGAGCGCCGTCAGGCCGAAGGTCCGGATGCTCTACTTTTTTCAGAGCTGCGCTTTGACGAGAAACACCTCTACTCGCGCGCCGCGAGCCGCTTCTTCTGCGGTCCCGAAACAGGCGCCGGATTTATAGGTCAGCATTGCCCCGTGGCATTGGATGGCGGCTTTAATTTTAAAAGCTTCCGCCGCACGTTTGCAGTCCGGCTTGAGACGTCGAATGTACCGGCAACTACCATTGCACATCTGCTGGGCCATTCTGACGGCAAGCTCGAAGTCACCCAAGAGCACTACCTAGACAAGCCGCAATCCGTGCTTTTGCTGGATACTCTGGAGCGCCACCTAAGCTACAACCTGCCCTTAGGCGACATAAACTGGGAGCATTTCAAGCATTTGATGAGCAGCCAGGCAGGACGCAGCAAACGTGGCCGGAGAGCGAGGAAGACGTTGCACTAGCCCCTTCTTAAAGAAGGGAACCATTATCAGCTGGAGATGATGCGATGAGGGATCAATAAGGGCCGCCGTAAGTGCGGCCTTTTTGCATTATTAGAAAGCATCTAGGCATCAGCGATATTACTAACCTGCCGCAGAGCGCTGATGCGACCAAAATGCCACCGGCACTGGGTCATCACATACGGCTACGACCCCAGCTTTAGACTAGCAACAGGCCACTACATGTGCCGGCATACCGGGACTTACTGTGTATCAGAGACACCTTGATGCGACACACCTGGGCTGTCGCACTCTCACGCTGCGATACGCTCCCCTTGTCGCATGAACGGTCTGCGACACACCCAGCATATCGCACATGCGGTTTACGCCCCCCATACGGTGCTTCAAGCAGCATCCGCAGTGTGATCGCAGATTTGCGACACAACCTTCGTGTCGCACGGTCTGGCCTGCGATATTCAGGGTGTATCGCAGAACATCAATACGACACTCTCGGTCTGTCGCACGCTCGCATTGCGACACTCCAACCATATCGCACTAAGTTATTGCGATACACCATGCGTGCCGCACACGCGGTTTGCGACACCTGGATCGTGCCACTAGAGGCAGTTTGAGTGCCTGTAGTGGCACTGGAGGAAGCCGAAAATGACACCGCACTGGTCTCAAGTGGCGCGAAACGTGCCAAAACTGGCACTCCTTTTTTTGGTTATATTATCGCTGCAACCCTTGTAAACACTGACTTCGGTGACTTTTTTCATAACCAAATCGCCACCGCATGGCTAGCATTTTTGAATGCAGCTTTTCTGCATGGGCCATGACACGTTTACTGGCGCCGAGTTCGTCACTTCAGCGCCTCGTGCGCTGGCTACTTTTTGAACTTGATCGCAAACGGCATGAGCAGCTAATACACCGCACCACCGGCAACGCCGCCTTTTCAGCCCGGCATGCCGGGCTGGCTAAGCTTTGACAACAAACGTTAGGGAGGGGGCGTACTTGAGGCAGCCGTCCAGGCGCATCTTCAAGTACGTCCCCTCCCCCCATACTTGAAGCCTTCAAGTATGGGGCAGTTGGGTGTTTTTCCACGTAGCCATGGTTTGCGAAACGAATGTGAAGCAAGCCGAGCGGAGTGGAAAAATGCCCAACTGCCATCGCGCAGCGACAGGCTTTGTTGTCAAAAATCAGCTTGTTTCATTCGCTGCAGGTGAATGGCTGGCTGGTCTTTCGATGCCATGCATGGCTAGCTCTAAAACCAAACAGCTATCTAAGTAGGCGCAGCCCTACATCCGGCCTCGCACAACACCTTCGCCTGAGGCATCACCAACTGTGCGTCCTCTCCTGCAATGGGTCAGCCCACAAGAACACTAATACAAGTCGGCCACTCCCCTCCTGAGACCATGCTGGCATCTTTGTACTTCGCCAGCATCTGCATCGCCTGCCCCTTGCAATCGCTGTAGAAGTCGAAGCCCATTTGATCACGCTGAGGCATGCGGCCACGCCAATAGCCCATTCCTTGATCAAGAAATATCTTGCAGCGCTTTCCTGAGGCCCAAATCACGGAAATCTCCCTGCTGTGCTGTAGATCCCGGGCGTGCTCTTTGATGTCGATCTTAGGCTCCAGGGAGAATTGGCTACCCAGCCATAGGCTAAGCACGGCCTCTTGATCCGCTGCATCTAACCAGTCATGCGATGTCAGCGAGCTCATCTGCCCAGGGCTGGCAGCGAGTGTCTGGATGCTAAGGTTCTTGAGCTCAGGATTTTTAAATATATCTAGGAAACCGCTGAGGAGCATCAACGACCAAGGCGACTTCAGGTATCGATCTGAATAGCTAAGGCTTACAGCTCTGTCATTCGCTAGCAGTTCAGCAACCTCTGGAGCCTGCTTACCGATCAGTGCTTGCAGCCGTTTACCCAGATCTCGCACAGGCCCATTCAGCTCAGTGGTGACCTGGATGACCCTGGCGTCCTGCTCTTGCCGACGCCAGCCACTCGTGTCGATGGCCTTGCCCTCGAGGCCGGGTAATTGCTGTGTACTGACCCAGACAGCACTGCCGTTACCCTCCAGCCATTGAGCACCGGGCATGACTGGAGCCGGATCGTTACAAAGCAAACTTTTGCAAATATCTCCAGAGGTGATTTGAGTCGCCAGGAAGAGGCCGTCGGGAAGAACCCCTCTGATGACCTCGAGCACCGTCACCCCTAGGTGAGCCAGTACCGACAGGCTGTTCTTCAGCTCGCTACTGAGTGCGACGCCTGCAGGTAGTGCAATTCTGACTGGCAATTTGTCTGCGAGCTGCCAGGTTAAGAGACGCTCGCGGAATTCAGGGTGATCGATCTCCCAATCATCTGCTTCGCCCTGCAATAGCACTGTTATCGAGTTGCCACCAACACTCCGGTCGATTTTGTTGATAGCAGCGTTCAGGTAGCGCAGCGGTCCAACTGAACAGTAACGCGCCCCAGGAACCCTTGAAAGATCGCCTGGCAGTTTCAGATGCTCAATCAAACCGGATTGCTGGATCCACTTCAGCGTCATTCTGCGGTCCAGTTCCTCCCGCTCAACCCGGCTGTCTTGCCCTGCCAAGCAATGAGAACAGACATTCTCGCAGCTAACAGGGCACTCGAGCTTCGCTCGGGCTTTCTCCAGCAAACTCGACAGATCTTCTAATCCAGACAGGACGAAACCAGCACCGCCACTGACTTCGTCGAACAACTGAATCACACTGCGGGCCTGGCCGCTTTCCAGATTCTTGTCCAGGCGGAAACCAAACCCCATCTCTGTAGTAGCTATACCGAGCTGATCCGCAATCACATCACGCATAGCGACTGCCAGTGTCATGGCGATAGCTTGCTCTTTAGTGCTGGCTCCCAGCCAGTGGCCTGTGAGAGGGCTTCTCAAGAACACTTCCAACACGTCAGTGTGAATCTGGTAGCCAAGAAAAATACTGGTTTGTACGGATGAGCCTGGGCAATCGTGCTCCTTGTGACTACCCGTAATACCGCCCACCGGGCGATGCGATTGATCCGGAAGAAGTGTTTTCGGAATATCACCTGATGCCAGCATCGACTCAGCGCGGCCACAGATCATGCAAACGGCATAGCCTTTTTCATGCTCACCGGAGGAATGATGGAAAACGCTGCCTCCATGGCCAAAGCGTACGAAACCGCAGCTAGGGTCGGGTAGAGCAATGTTGGAACCGGCCACCTGGATACGCGGGCGCTCGACCCGGATAAATTTTTGCGACGAGATATCGTTACTTGTTGACTCATAGAAGTCAGTGACAAACCCACCTGGGCGCAGGACCTTGCGCTGCTCGGAGAACGGAATGTGGGATGCACAATGCGTACAGGTCAACTCCGCGCTGTTCGTATAGGCGTTTTCTTTTACGCCTGCGGCTCCACAGTGTGAGCAACGCCAGGCAATATCAAATTTTTGCGCCTCGTTCACCTGCCCAGAGGCATGCCACTGCAGGCTCACGCCAGCCGACCGATAGACCCGACCATCGATGACCACCTGCGATCCTGGAGCATACTCACGAATGGCGATGTTCAGCCCGCGTGACGGCAGCTCCTTGTTGTTGAAGACGCTGTCTTCACGACTGCTCTTCCGCTCGCGCTTATGCTTGAAGTCCTCGATATTGTAGGTATTAAGTGTCACCACATCGGTGGGAAAGCCATACCCCGGCAAGAAGGCGCGGGCGGCAAGGTCTCGGAGCAGGTACTCATCACAGTGCCGTTTCTTTTCCAGTTCGAGAGCTTTCTTGTAAGGCTCGTCCTTGGCAGTCAGCTGCTTGTGATTGAGCTTGCGCAACTCCTCCAGCCAGCAGCTCTCAATTTCCTGAATGACGTCTCGGGTATCCGCGGTGATGGACAGAACTACTCGCCCCTGCAGACACGTTCCGGAAACCAGCATGCGCACCGGTTCGGCATACTCGTCTGGGCAACTGCCCAACCAACTGATGAACTGCCGGCAGGGAGATTCATCCGCGCCAAAGAACCAGTGCAAGGTCAGCTTGGTGCGGTCACCATCGCTTTGAGTCTGAGTGCGCAGGAATATGGCAAGCAGCAGCGAATTCACATGTCGCTGCACAATCCTGTCCGAACTCAGAGTGATGCTCGGTGCGGGAATGGCGGTGATGAATGGCCACTTGGGCTGAGCGAATGCCCTTTGATTGTGCGGATCGGCCTTGCACAGGGTGTAGGCAATGGCGCGAGCCTCACTCCGGCGGCCTGCCCGCCCGGCGCGCTGAAGATAGTTAGCTGGGTGTGGTGGTACGTTGTTCATCACCACGGCAGAAATACCGCCGATGTCGACGCCCATCTCCATAGTGGTGGAGCAGTTCAGTACATTGATCCTGCCCTTTTTGAACAGCTCTACGTAGGTATCCAGTTTTTGAGCAGACTGCTGAGCAGAATGCTCTGCGGTTCGATAATAGAAACCACCTTCAACCGTTCTGTCGCTCAGATTTGACCAGAGGCTTTCATATCGCAGTTTTTCAATTACCGGATCCTGACCGACACGCGCTCTGATCTGAGTTAGCTTAGCGGTCGCACTTCCATCCACTTGCAGGCGACTAAGAGGTGCTAGCTGAACTGGTTGACACCGATAGTCTCGCGGTAGCTGCTTGATAGGGAGATAAGGCGTAAGGCCTCTAAACGTTGTCTCAAAAATGCGGTGCGTGAGGGGGCATACCCAGCCTGTGACCGGCAACGAAAACGTCAGGGACTCTAGCCTGAGGTTATGGCCAGCATCCGTAGATTCCAGAATGGTGGCCTTTACCAGCGCGTGCCAAGCGGCATCGAGCCAGCCGTTGATTTTATCGGCATCGGTGCTCTGAGTTCGGTTCAGACCCGTGGCCATCTCGAGGAGTTTCACCAGCCTCGTGGGATTGCCAGTTCTGACTTGTGGCCACTTCTTGATCACGTGGCTTTCGTCAATGTCACTCTTCGGCGGGAAAAGAGACTTAGGCGTAAATCGACTGCCCATCCAAAGCTGCATGTCTCGGCTCAAGCGTACGAAGGTGTTTTCCCGCACATAAAAGTCCAGTGCAACCTTTAGAAAGTCCTGCCAGTCCTGGAGCGTCAGCTTAGATTTGCTGCCGGGGTCGCCTGTCGATGATATCGCAGTGGTCTGCTCCCAGAGCGATGGGCAACTGTTGATCGTTTCCAAGCCTTTGTAGCTAACACGAACCAGACCCAGCGTTTCCGTGCTGTTCTGGCTCTTCGGGCGACGGGCAAACTCCCTGGCCAACAACAACCGCGCCATGGTTGTGCCGCCTTGACTGCCATCGAACAGGGCCGGATTGGCATAGCGGTTGTACTCAAGGATGGATTGCTCAATATCCTTCGTGGCTGCCAGCTCTCGAACCATTTGCTCCCAGTCAACTGCGGCAACACGATCCTGCGCCAGGCTTCCTGAGCGCATAGCTTCTGCTTGGGTACGAAGATCGCTCGCCATACTCGCCATACCGAGCTTCTCCAGGTTGGCCGCCTGGATAATAAGTGCATCGTAATCGCCAGTAGGCACATCCTGCGGCTGGCTATCGATTTTGGCCTGTGCATTACGCAGCGTCTCGAATACCAAACCACGAAGACGAGAGCGCTCTGCTTCCTGCTGCATGCGTACAGCCATGCGCGCAGTACCCTGGCGGCTATCGGTAAAGGTGATCAGCTTGCGTCCGCGTCCTGGTAGCTCCTCTGGGGATCGGCCATCACAGTCTTCCTTATCGGGATCAGGGCAGAATTCCAATACGGTTGGAACCGCATTCGCCACGTAAAATGGCGCCCCCAAATAGGCTTTTCTCAGGAAGCTTCGGCCATCTGGAAACGCATGCTCGCATTCACTGCAGCAGGCCCGTTTTTCTTCAGCAAAAACAATATGAAGAGGCTTCTGCCCCACCAGACTGCCGACCTTCAGGGTTTCAAGATCGATCCGATCAGATTGATAGGGTTCATGAGCCGCAGGTAAGCCGGCAATGACAAGGCGTTGAACGGGCGTCTTGTGGCTGGGGCCCGTAACTGCACTACCTGAAGGTGAATCCTCTTCTCCGTGCTCGTAGCTCAGGGAGAACTCATCGCCGGTGTAGGGGCTGAGCTGGTGCAGCTCGCCACTGCGATCTTCCGCAATCAAATGTGGCGTCTTGCAGTCATCACAGAAACCCAACTCGTAGACTGGGGCCTGGCATTCACAGCGGGCGCGTTGATTGACGTAGACATTGCCAAATGGCCAGTCCAACAGGTGCTGGGACTTCACGCTGCAATTCGGATCAACGCAGGCCCATAGACCATTCAGCATGCGCTGGAAGAAGTGGGCACGCAGCTTCAAGAAAGGAGGCTCCGAGGGGGCCGGCCGAGTGCCGGTGAGTACATCTAGCCAGTCCAGAACCTCCTGCTGTCGGGCCAGTATGGTGTTGCCCTGCAACAGGTCACTGACGGAACGAATCAGGTCGTTGAGATCCAGCGGCTTGGGTGAGCTGACAACGGTGTGGCGGAGAGTTTGGGCGATGGGGTGCTGACACAGTGCTTCAAAGCGAGCAATGGATGCCTCAGTATCAGACTCAACAGCCTGGATATCTTCCAAGGTGAGTGTGTACTGCGGTTTGTGAAACTGCAGATCGGGCCAGACTCGCGAGCCACTGATGACTTCGACCTGTTCAAGCCTTACGCCTGCGAGATTGGCCAGATAATGCTTCAAGCGCTCTTCGGCATCGGCGCCCGCAATAGTGGCGGACGTGGCCACAAAGCGAATCTGTTCGGGATGCTTGCCGAATGCCTGAACCACGCGCCGCAGTAACAGCGACATCTCAGCAGCCTGTGAGCCGATGTATGTGTGCGCCTCATCGAGGACGATCCAGCGGAGAGATTGCTGTTGTCTGGAAATTTCCAAGATTGGATTGTCCACCTGACGTACCAGCATGTACTCCAGCATGGTGGCATTGGTCATCAGGATGGGGGCAGGCTCCTTGCGCAGCAGTTGGCGGGAAAGGATCTGGTTAGGCTTCAGGGCCTGCTCTTTACGTACAAAGCCCTCCGTCTCTTCGGTCTTGCCGTTATAGAGACAGAATCGAATGTCCTGGCCATAAGCCCGCGTCCAGGCATCCAAGCGCTCTTGCTGGGAATTGATTAGCGCATTCAATGGATAGAGGAATAGTGCCCTTACCCCAACCAAAGGCGCCTTGTTCCGCTCACGCTCACGAATGAGATCCTCGAGGATCGGCACCATGAAGCATTCCGTCTTGCCCGAGCCGGTGCCGCTAGTAATCACCACCGATCTCGGTTTGTCAGCTAGAAGCATGCTCCAGGCATGAAGCTGGTGGACGTAGGGCTTCGCGCTTTTCGGGAATTGATAGGCGTGGGCATTCTGCAGGGTGCCCAGCAGACTCTCAGAGAGCAGGCTGGGCGATAAATCCTGCAAGCGTTTGTCGGACTCTTGCCAGCCAAAAGTGTGCTCAAACACTGGTGGCGCCAGAAAGCAGCCGTCAGCCCCCAACTCATCCACCATGCTCTCGCTAAGGTGGTGACGCAGTCCCGCATGGTTGATGCCCAGCACACCCAGTGTTGCCTCACGCGTACGGTTGAGGCTCTGCTCGATCAAGTCTCTGAAGTAACGCATTGAAAACCCTTATGCCTCGCTCTGCGTGGCCAGTAGATAGGACACCATCAGTGCATGAGCCGGATTGAACCAGTTTTGCCTGTCAAAGTCGGCGAGCAGGCGGACGGCAAATTTCAGATAGGGCAATGGCACGCCCAGATCGTTCAGCCTGGCCTTTTCAGCCGTCACAAAGGCCATGAAGATCGGTAAATAGATCACCGCATTGGCATAACCCACTGCCGAGAGCGTCTTAAGCTGCGCCGGCAGCTCCTGCCGAGAGATCCAGGTGCCGAGCTCGGAGCTCAGCTCCGTCGGCCAGCGCCTGTTTGAGCCATGCACCTGGCGCAGTTGCCCGCACCAGATGGGTAGAGCTGCTTCAGGCGGCACCTTGGTCAGCGAAGCGCACTTACCGGTATGCAGATAGTCGTCGACATGGTCAAAACCGGATACGACTGCACGCAGCACAGAAGCCCGATTCTCCTCAAGGTTGCGGATCAATACCTGCGGCAAGCCCAAGTCATGAAGGCTGCGCAGGAAGTACTGATACACCTCCGCCCAGAGGCGCAATGACGTTGCCTCCCAGATCACCGCCAGCTCATCGCGCACCCGATTGCAGAATGCCTCGTCCATTTCCAGGCGCAGCACAGCCAAGGCCATGGCACGTGGATGACGTGAAAGCGCCTTCCAGCTTTCGAACGACGACAAGGGTAGATGCGCGAAGTGCTGTTTCAGGTCGGCCAGGTACTGCCAGCCACTGTGACCGAAGTCTTCGGCCATCGCAGCGATCTGCTGATTAATCACTTCCGGGTTGCGCTCGGGATGGAACACCTCTGTCGCCCGATGCAGCGAGCAGACCTCACCCGCCATGTCGATATCCTGAGTATTCGATACGTATAGCGCCGGGCGGAACTGAACGCTGCTGTCCTGGGCTGGATAAATCAGCCAGGGGCCCCTGCGCTGCAAGGCATTTGGTATCTCAAACAAGCCCGTGCCAACGTCCTGGCTTGTCCTCTCCACCAGTACCAGCGGAGCTTGCTTGGGGTCGGACATCAGCATGGCCTCGACTTGCGCAGCGTCGAGTACATTGGAGGAGCCGATATCGCAGATGGCAAAGATATCCCGCCCTTGCCAGGCTAGGCGCCCGTTGTAGCGCCGGATGTTCAGGGTGAGCAGGCGTTGCTCGGTTTCCACATGGAGTTTGATGAAGGCGTCCTGTTCGTCCACCGCCCCCAGCATCTGTAGGATGTCGTTTTGATAGCTGTAAAGACTCAGCTGGACGGGATCTTGACCGACCCTAACCTCATACACCCGCTGAGGGCGCAACGCTGATTCGCTTACCAGCTCCAGTACCAGAAAAAAGCTCTGACCCTGCGGCTGGCCTGAGGCCAGAGCAACACGATGGCCGAGCAGCTCACTTAGGCTGAGCTCACGGCTGCTGGTAGGCTGTAGATCGGCATCTAGCAGGCGGACCCCCTGGTAGGGGTATTGCAGACGCAACTGTATAGTCTGCTGATTACCTCCAGTGCCAAGCTCCAGAACAAAGCTAGCGGGTGGCCTCTGGCTGTCGTGCTGCAGAAAAAAAACCTTTTCTTGCACATCGGACAGCCGCTGGCATTTCAGGCTGTCACTAACGATTCGGCAGTCCAGCTGCTGCGCGCTCTTGAGCGTGATCCGTGCCGGTTGCCCTTGAATGCCGGGAGATAATCCCAGGCTGAACTCCCTGGGAAGCACAGCAAATCGACGTTGCAGCAGGGTTTTCCCGCTCTTGCAACGCAGACTGTAACGAACCAGGCCATAAAAGCCCGAACGTCTTAGCGCGTCCAATGGCTGGCCATTGGCAAACTCGACCAACTCGTCGCGGCCGTAAGTAAAGCCTTCCGGCAAGTCGAGACTGGGCCAGCCGAGGAAAATGGTCGAGGGATTGCTGTCGTACTGAGCCTGATTGCCAATAAGTGCTGGTTTCAGCGCCTCCTCCTGCGCCTGATTGAGTTCGATACGATAGACGTCATCCTTGAAGTGCAACGAAATATCTGCAGTCACTTCGACCCAATGACCGGCGTCCCTGTCGAGGCCAATATCGGTTGGTGAGTCCAGTTCGGCGTTCAGCTCAAATCCTGAAGGCAAGCGAATCAGCGCCTTGTTGCCTGACAGACTGCAAGAGGATGTGCCTGCCAGCTGCCAACGCTCTGCGCGGCGCTCGAAAACCAGCGGCGAGTACTGGAAGTCTAGCGCGCTGTCCTCGAACTGGAAGCGGTGGACCACTCGCCCATTGTCGAGCAGGCGTAGCGTCACTGGCTCCGACACGTGGCGGCGCTCCAGGGTGACCTGCGTATTGCTGAAGCGAACCTGCAGATTATCGCCGCTTAGTTGTCCGTAAACGGCACCCCCTCGGGCCAGTATGTGCTCGCCTTCGTAATAGGCGATATCCAACCGAGTGCTACTGAGCTGGGTAAGGTCGATTTTGAATGTGGCGTGATGTGGCAAGATCAGTTCGGTGCGAATCGCCCACGCGGGAAGCACGCCTTGCAGTACATGTTCACAGGTAAACTCACGCGCCCTTTCGAGGACCTCCTTGCGTTCCTGACGTTTCTGCCCTGCATCACGCAGCCAGTCGTTGATCAGGCTGCGTGCGTTAGTTTCGTCGAGCGGGATAGGGAACTCTCCGGACCAATAGGGAGCGACCATATCCAGATAGCTGGCCGGGTCCTGTTGGTCCTTCAGTGGATAGTGCTCAACCAGGTACATCAGTTGGTCGACGATCCCAGCCAACAGCTGACGTGTTTCCAGGGTGCGGAACGCTAGCGGTAGATCCTCCTCGAAGTCCGCCATCAAGTCCGAGGTGGTTCGGCGGTTACCTTCAGTACGGAAGAAGTGCTTGATTCCGCGCTTAACCGCTCGGCCAAAGCCGTGCTTGTCATCCTGCACCAGCGGCCAGGGCAGCCCGCCTTCGGCAAACAGGGTACCCAGCCAGTCGCGCCCATTTTCCCGCCGCCGAACGGGACGCTGCCAATAGTCGAGGCCTTTTTGGGTCAGCGTGGCGTGGTCGGCTGGACTGAGCAGGACTCCAAGCTCTGCCTCGGCGCCAGCCCAAGACCAAGAGCGGTTGTAGTTGCGCCGATACTGCTCACTGACAAATAGGCAAAAGCAGGCGCTCAAATGCTGCAAATGCGCAGGGTTGTCGCTGCGCTGCAAATGTAGCTTAAGCAAATCACGCAACGAGGCGTATTCACTCTCGGTGAGCTGATAGCTGTATAGCGGCCTACCGTTCGGCCCCTTGAAGAGTTCGCGATTGAGCAGTAGCTCGCTTAGCCAGGCCTTGAAGGGGTTGATTGCAGGTACATTGGTATTCATCGGAACACTTCCCTTTGTTCAAGACCTGATTGTTCAATGCTCGGTTTGGATCATGCCAAGAGACCGGCGAATTGACATCAATCTTTCGAGGCTTTGCTCATCTGGCAGATAAGAAGCACCGAACAGCGGATCGATCCAAACTAACTCGCCGGCGCTAGGACGGCGCATGAGGTTTCTGATGCGCACATCGGCATCAGCGCCAGAGCGAGCGGCTTTGGCCAGGGATTTCAACAGCGGCGCAAACTCTGGATGCAGCACCGCCATGGCCTGACAGTGCTTAATGAGCGCCGGCAGATCCGGCTCCATAACCACTTGGTCACCCTCGCTCAGCTCATCCAGCAGGGCTGCCAGACGCCGGATGGTTGCACTCTGTCGATCGAGTTCGTCCAGCCATTCCACTTCGGCCAGCCAACAGAACTCGTCGCAACCTCCCTCGTCAGAAGGTTCCACGGCGCCGAAGTCCTGAAGGAAACGCGTCACCTGTTGATTACCGTGCATGGACTCCCATGCGAGAAAGTTATGGCCGCAGCCATCCCGAGTCAGGCGATAGAGTCGCCCGTCTCTCTGAAACAGCATTGCAGACGAGCCCTTGGTAAAGAACTCAGCTACACATAGAGGCTCCTGACGGCGAAGCCACTCGTAGAAGGGACCGCTGAAAAGCTCAGTCGTACTCATGACTAATTGTCTACATCCATGCTTCACACAGCGTCTCCGCCTGCGCCAACACCAGCTGCGCCGCCTCCTCCTGCTGATCCGGCGGGTATTTGTATTTCCGCAGTATGCGCTTAACCAGAAGCCGCAGCTTGGCACGCACACTGTCTCGATTGCTCCAATCGACCGTTACGTTCTGGCGCAGGCTATCGGTGAGTTCATGGGCAATCTTGGCGAGGACTTCATCGCCAAGCTCGCGCACCGAGGCTTCGTTGTTGGCCAAGGCATCGTAGAAGGCCAGCTCATCATCATTCAGCCCCAGCTGATCGCCACGCTTGCTGGCGGCAGCGAACTTCTTGGCCATCTCGATCAGCTCTTCGATGACCTGGGCGGTTTCGATGGAGCGGTTCTGGTAGCGCTTGATCACGCTATCCAGCAGTTCCGAGAACTTCTTCTCCTGAGCCAGGTTGCTGGCGAACTTGCTCTTGATCTCGCCTTCCAGCAGCCGCTCCAGCAGCTCCACGGCAAGGTTCTTCTCTGGCAGGTTACGCACCTCGGCCAGGAACTCGTCATCCAGCAGGCCGATATTGGGCTTGTCCAGCCCCACCGCTTGGAACACATCCACTACCTCGCCGGAGACCACGGCATTGCCGATGATCTGGCGAATGGCGAGCTCACGCTCTTCATCAGTTTTCTTTTTGGCACTGATCTCGCGCTTGGTCAGCAGCACCTTGATGGCCTGCAGGAAGGCGACCTCTTCACGTACCGCCTTGGCTTCATCCAGCGTGCAGCACAAGGTAAATGCCTTGCTCATGGCCAGCGCATTGTCGGCAAAGCGCTTCTTGCCATCCTCCAGCCCCAGCACGTGGTTAGCGGCACCGGCAAGGAGCTTGTGCCCGCCAGTCAGGAAGTCGCTGTAATCGAAGCCATGCAGCAGGCTGCGCAGCACATCGAGCTTTTCCTCAAGCACGGCATAGGCCTCATGGGCATCGACCGTAGGCCGCCCCCGGCCCTTGCTGGCGGTGTACTCCTTGAGCGCTGCCTTCAGCTCGTTGGCGATGCCGATGTAATCCACCACCAGGCCGCCCTGCTTGTCCTTGAACACGCGGTTCACCCGGGCGATGGCCTGCATCAGGTTGTGCCCCTTCATGGGCTTGTCGACATACAGGGTATGCACGCAGGGCGCATCGAAGCCGGTCAGCCACATGTCGCGAACGATGACCAGCTGCAGCGGGTCTTTCGGGTCCTTGAAACGCGCCTCCAGGCTCTTCTTCACCTGGCTCGGATAGATGTGCGGGCGCAGCAAAGCCTTGTCCGAGGCACTGCCGGTCATGACGATCTTCACTGCACCCTTCTTCGGGTCTTCGTCGTGCCACTCCGGGCGCAGCGCAATGATCTCGTTGTACAGGTGCACACAGATCTCGCGGCTCATGGCTACCACCATGGCCTTGCCGCTCTGCGCTTGGTTACGTTCTTCGAAGTGTGCCACCAGATCAGCCGCCACACTCTTGATACGCGGCTCGGCCCCCACGACTTTCTCCAGCGCGGCCCAGCGCGACTTCAGCCGTGACTGCTGATCTTCTTCCTCATCCTCGGCCAGCTCATCGACCTCCTCGTCGATATGCGCCAGCTCCGCGTCCTTGAGCGACAACTTGGCCAGCCGCGACTCGTAGTAGATGGCCACGGTGGCGCCATCTTCCTTGGCCTGCTGCATGTCGTAGACGTGGATGTAGTCGCCGAACACCGCGCGGGTGTCGCGATCCTCACTGGACACCGGCGTGCCGGTGAAGGCCACGAAGGTGGCATTGGGCAGGGCATCGCGCAGGTGCTGGGCATAGCCCACTTGATAACGGGCACTGGCCTCGGCGACCTTGAGGTCCGGCGCCTTCAATGAGGCACTAAAACCGTACTGGGTGCGATGCGCCTCGTCGGCCACCACCACGATATTCGAACGCTCCGAGAGCACCGGGAAGCTGTCTTCATCCTCACCCGGCATGAACTTCTGGATAGTGGCGAAGACAATGCCGCCACTGGGGCGGTTGCCCAGCTTCTCGCGCAGGTCACCGCGGGTCAGCGCCTGCACCGGCTGCTCGCGCAGCAAATCCTGAGACAGCGAGAACACGCCGAACAGCTGGCCATCCAGGTCATTGCGGTCGGTGATTACCACGATGGTCGGGTTTTCCATCGCCGCTTCCTGCATCACGCGCGCGGCGAAGCAGGTCATGGTGATGCTCTTACCCGAGCCCTGGGTGTGCCAAACCACCCCGCCCTTATGCGTACCACCTGGGCGCGAGGCGCTGACCACCTGTTGGATGGCGGCACGCACGGCATGGAACTGGTGATAGCCGGCAATCTTCTTCACCAGCCGACCGTCATCCTCGAACAGCACGAAGTAACGCAGGTAATCCAACAGCATCGCCGGCTGCAGCACACCACGCACCAGCGTCTCCAGCTCGTTGAACTCACCCAGCGGATCGACCGTTAAACCATCGATGGTGCGCCAGTGCGCAAAGCGCTCGATGTCCGCTGACAACGAGCCCATGCGCGCCTCGCTGCCATCGCTGATGACCAGAATTTCGTTGTACTCGAAGACGTCCGGAATCTGCTCCTTGTAGGTCTGAATCTGGTCGAATGCCTTGACCAGGTCGGCATTCACATCCGCTGGGTTCTTCAACTCCAGCAGCACCAGCGGCAGACCGTTGACGAACAGAATGATGTCGGGCCGGCGAATATGCTTCGGCCCCTGAATGCTGAACTGGTTGACCGCCAGCCACTCGTTGGCCTGCACGTCCGCCCAGTCGATCAGGCGCACGAAGTCGCCACGCGTCTCGCCATCCTTTTGGTACTGCACCGGCACACCGCTGACCAGTAGGCGATGGAACAGACGGTTGGCCGAGAGCTGCACCGGCACACCCAGCTCCAGCACCTGGCGCAGCGCATCTTCGCGCGCAGCCAACGGCACCTGCGGGTTGAGCCGCGCGATGGCCGTGCGCAAGCGCATGGTCAAGATCACATCGCGATAGCTCTCACGCTCGGGGTTGTCGCCGTCATGGGCGATGTCCGGCCCATAGAGGTGCGTGTAACCCTGCTCACAGAGCCAGCCGAGGGTTTCCTGTTCCAGTTGGTCTTCGGTCATTCCTGCACCCCAGTTGTTCCATTACGCCGAACGCAGCCATGACTGGCCCTGCTGGCTCAAGCAGCGCGTGAAATCCACATCATCGGCTGCCCAAAGTACGTCTTTATCCAGATCAAACGGCAACACCCAAAGCCTGAGCTCGGGGCTGAAATCAAAGGGCGGCAACGGCCTTGAGAATTGGGCTGTGCGTGGGTAAATCAATGCCATCTCACCGCACCCAGCCAGATACTTCTGGCCATAGGCAAACAGCTGGTAGAAGTCGGCCTGGCTCAGGCCGTACTTGTTCTGCCGATCCGCCGCATCCAAACGTTTCCACTTGGTATCCAGCACCCAGGACTGCTTGCCTTGCTGCAGCAACAGGTCCGGCTCCAAGCGGAACATCGCACTGCCGTCGTGCTGACACAGACTATGGCGGGAGGCCTGCGGCGTCAGATGCGCGCCTGGGAGCAGACGGCGGCGCAACCAGCCTTCCACATACTGCTCGAACAGTTTCTCCATCGGGAACAGCAGGCTCATGCCGCACCACTCACCGCTCACGGCTATCGGCATCTGCTGATTGAGGATCAGCTCGCACCAGGGCTTGATCGCCTGGTAATGCGCCATCAACCGGTCGCGGCTCCAGGCGCGCAAGTCCTGGTTCACCTGGCGGCTGGCGGGCACTTCGGCCAACATCGCCCTCAGCTCATTGGCCAAACGCCAGTTGGCGGCGTCCTGCGTGCTCTTGGCCACAAGCTCCAAAGCCAGCTTGAGCAAGCGGTTCTCGGCACGATCTGGCAGGAACACATCGTGACGAATCTGGAAGTGATGCTGACGCCCCGGCGGCTGGCGCATCTGCGCCACCACATTGAGCTGGCCACGCAAAAAACGCTGCTCTTCCTCAATGCGCTGGTAGTCGAAGCGTACGCCACGCTTAACCAGCAGATCCAACTCTGCCAGAAACTGCGCCATCACCCACTCGCTGAGTGGCGCATCGAACAACTCCAGGCTGGCCACCGAAGCCTCGCGCGGCTTGAGCTGCAAGGCGCTTTGAATCAGCTTGCGCAGCAACTGGCGACTCTTGGCTAGGCAATCGTCCTGCTCATGGTGCTTGGGCAGAATCTCAAGGCGCGTGCCACAGGGCGTTTCCAGCACGCCCACGTAGGAGTCCCACTTGAGCGCACGCCGCCCGTCCACCTGCAACAGCGTGGCGCCGTTGCGGTTGAAACTGGCGCTCAACTCGCAGAGCCATTCGAAGGCACTGACCGACACCTGAGCCAGATCCAGCGAGGGATCGACCTCAGCCGTGGTCAGCCGCGCGTACTCGCGGATGGTGACTGTGGTGATCACGCCGCGCCCTGGCTCAGTCGATCAATCAGCTGGCGCCCCAGACCGCGGGTGGTCAGCAGGCTGCCACTGACACTTTCCAAAGCGAGGCCCAGCTGCTCGGCCAGCTCACGCAAAACCGGCTTGGTCGGTTGCTGCAAGGCACCCGCGCGCCACACTTCAATAGAGCCACTGGCCAGCTCTCGCAGCGTGATCTCGCCCTGCACCACCTCGCGCTTCACGGCTTGATTACCCCCTACAAGCGAAGCATCGAGAATGCTGAGATAGGCCTCCATTCGCTCGAACGCCTCATCATTAAGCGTCCAGTAGCTCCCCGCCAAACCTTGCCCCACGTCCCGACCGAACAGTCCTTCAGCAAGACTGGTTCGCTCCTGAATGAACTGATCGTTCGGCGCCTTGCGCTGGTCATTCAACACCCAGGCGATGCGCTGCCAATCCTCGAAGAAATATTCCTGCAGCAAAGGCAGAATCTGGTTACGGAAGATCAGCTCCAGCCGAGCCTGTGAGCCATCCTTTTTCAGCGGCATAAAGTAGGCGTGCCCCAGGCAATGATCCCGATCCAGCAGCACCTCGATGCGCTGGTTCATCACCCTCAGCAGCTGACCGATATTCAGCCCTGCCACCTCGATATCATCCAGCAGTTCGGGCCGCGGCGGCATCTCGCGGAACACGAAGCGCCGGCGCAAGGCAATATCCAGCCCGGCCAACGAGCGGTCGGCGGTGTTCATGGTGCCGATCAGGTAAACATTCTTCGGCACGCTGAAAGGCTTTTTCGAATAGGGCAGTTTCACGCTCAGCGCCTCATCGGCGCCCTCGCGCTTGGACTCCTCGATCAGAGTGATCAACTCACCGAAGATACGAGACACATTGCCCCGGTTGATCTCATCGATGATCAGCACATAGGGCTCATCAGCTGCCCCGGCCACCGTCACCGACTCAACCGGCTTCACACCCTGCTGCTGCAGGTATGACAGCAGATCCGCCCAGGTGAAGCGGCTCATCGCATACACGGTTTTCAGCGTGAATTGGCGCTCGTCATTGAGCGGCAGAATGGACAGATTGATATCCCGATACAGCCAGCGCACCGAGCGCACATGCTGATAGTCGCCGATCACCCCGCCCGGCACCTGCGCCTCATAACGGTAGTCGCTGGTCACCACGCCAATCGAGCCGATCTGCTCGGCCGAGTGGATGCACAGCAGAATGTCACCCACCACCATCTGCTCAGCGAAGTAGTTGAGCGTGCCTTTATCGCCAGCGCCAAGCGACTGGTAATAAGCGTTCTGCTCATAGTCCCCACGCAAATCACCGGTTTCACCCCAGCCGATTCGCGCTTCGCCATTGTCCAGACAGTAACTCTTGGTCGGTGAACTGCCGGTACCATTAATGGAGATTTTCCAGATCGCAGGGTTGCCCCGCACCCCCAGGTCAGACGCCGGTCGCGTGCGGGCATCATCACAAATGCGCTTGAACACCCCCGACTCAACGGAATACTTGACCTGCCCGGTTTCCGCATCGGAATCCGCCCGCAGCCCTTCGACAAAGTCTTCGTAGCTGAAGCTCTGGTGGAAGGTCACAAAGCGCACCCGCTCGGCGCTCACGAAACGGTCGAACTCCGCTTTAAGGCGCTTGCGCGTCTCCGGGTCATTACCACTGTTCTGCACCAGGAAGTCCGGCGCCAGAATCGCCAGCGCCTGGTTGATGGTGTGGTAGGTTTTGCCGGTGCCCGGTGGGCCGAACAGAATCTGATTCAGTGGGGTTTCGTTCATTCGATCATCCATCCCTGAAGGGCTGGCAGGCAAAGCCTCCGTATCAGCAACCTGCCCCGCACGCTTGAAAGAGAGTTGGTAGTCATAGTCGGCAAGGCGCGCAATCACGGCCTGATCACCCGGTTTCAGCTGCTCGCGAGAAAACAGGCTTTGCAACCGGGCCTGAATGCGCTGGTACTGCGTCAGTACCTGGGTTTTCTGGCTGCTGCCATCGGGCAGGCGCAGGGTGAACAGCTGCCGGGCGGGACGCTCACTCTCGCCCCAGCAATCATCCGGAAACAGCTGCTGCAGCTTGGGTACCTTTAGATACCCATTGCGAATAGCGCCATCCGTCAGCGTAACCACCAGCCGCCCAGCCATGGCGTCGTAGTCATCCGGCCAGTAGCCCTGACGGGTGGTCGCAGGGGCAAGGTCCGACCGGCTCGCTACAGCCGCAATCAACGAGCCGACCAAGGCATCATCCAGGCGTTGCCAGTTCAGCTCTCCGGCTCCGGATAAAGCGACCCGAGTGACCTCTGCCCCAACATCCACCCGCAGCGCCAGCGCCACCTCCCAGACACGGAAATCCTCGCTACGCCCGGCATGAATGGCCCCCGCCTCGGTGATCCACCAGTCCAACCCCAGTTCATGCACAGCCAGAGCCAGATCACAAAAGGCCTGAGTCGCGCCGGCCAGCTCCAGACGTACCGACAAGTCCTTGATGGCGTTGAAGTGCCTTAACACTCCCAGCCTTTGTTCAAACGTTGCCTTGGCAGGTTCTGAGGGCATCACGAGGCCACCTCGGCTACCAGAGCCTCAGCTTCCGGCAGGCGCAGCTGGCCAGAGATCAGGCGGGGTAAGAGGGTGTCGCGGAGTTGGGTGAGGGTTTTGGCTTGCGCTTGGTTCCCGTGAATGGCAGCCCAAAGAGGAGCCACCGAATCAACGAATGTCGACTTTAAAGGTTCGGGCGGATTGAGCACCGGGTAGCTTGGGAAAGCCTTGAGGGCAATCCGATTGACCGTTGCGCCGTGGATCGTGTGCTTATCAAGCAATTGTTGAAATGGCGCTGAGATGAACTGGTGGAACCAGAACATCCCGGCACCGTTTTCTGCATGCGGACGCACCAACGCGAGTCTCCGTCCCAAGCAACAACGTACACCTGGCGGAATCAAAGCAAAGAAACCAAGTGTCGCCTCGTAGCTGAACACGATATCTCCGTGCCTTGGCTCAATACGGCGTGTCCACTGCGTCCAATCGCTCTCGCTGATATGGCGAATATCAGACAGATCCAAGCTGGTGCCAGTTAGATTCTTGATCCCAAGAAAGACTGGACCATCTGCCGACTCAGCCGGCGTGGCATGGGGACCGTCGTAAATCCCCTCTACAAGCTCGCCGATAGCTCTGACCCGCCACCCCTTCGGCACCAAGCCCAGTTCGGACTCTTCGAAGCTGTCGGGGAACAGAGCGGCGGTGGTAGCGTCCATGCCTTCCGGCTGGCGGCCTTCGGCCTTGGCGCGCACGGGGTCGAAATCGACGAACCAGGACTTGAACAGCGCCTGGGCGATGGATTCCAGGGTGGCGTTGGTTTCGCGTAGCAAGGTGATGCGGTCGTCGAACGCCTCCAAGAAATCAGCAATACGCACCTGCTCTTGAACTGGCGGCAGAAGAATTTCGTGGCGTTTCAGTTGCCCAAGATTGAAACCTGGCACTGAGCTGCCGATGCCATTTTCGAGAATTTCATTTTGCTTGGCGGGTCCGGAGAATACGTAATAGATGAAGCGATGGTCCGCTTTGACAGGATCAATCGTTAGCTTCATCTGCTTGTTCGAAACAATGTAGCTGTCGAATTTCGAGCGACTATCAATCAGACCAACCTGATTGATAGTGCCCCAGCACGTAAAGACAAGATCACCACGCTTTGCCACAGACCGCTGAAATTCATTCGCCTTCTCATGAGAGACAAAGACCAAATCAGCATCAATGAGCCTTGTAGATGTATCTGCACTAAGGTTCGACCCACGAATAACGGGCACACCTGAATCGACGAAGTACTTCGAACTGATAGCCGACCCAAATGGCCCTGTCGCTAATGCTGTTGAATAGGGAGCAGCGATCTCCTCGATTTTCGCCACGCGCCACTCAGAACTCATACCCCAGCCCCCCCAGCCTCTGCCGGATCAACTGATCGAGCTCTGCGCCCTTCTGCATCTGCTCGCCCAACTGCCTCGTCAGCCGCTGCATCTTCTCAGCAAAGGCTTCGTCGTCGTCCTCCACTTCCTCGGCGCCGACATAGCGGCCCGGCGTCAGTACATAGCCATGTTCGGCGATTCCCGCGAGGGTGACGCTGCGACAGAAGCCGGGGATATCAACGTATTCACCGACCTGCCCGCCTTCATCCAGCGCCTCGCCACGCCAGGCCGCCACGGTGCTGGCGATGCGCTCGATATCGGCATCGGTCAGTTCGATCTGCACACGGCTGACGCTGCTGCCCAGCTTGCGCGCATCGATAAACAGCACCTGGCCACTGCGGTCGATGCCGCCACTGCTCAGGGCATGGCGCTTGTCCTTGGCGAGGAACCACAGGCAGGCAGGAATCTGGGTGTTGAAGAACAGCTGGCCGGGCAAGGCGACCATCACTTCCACCACATCGGCCTCGACCATCGCCCGGCGAATCTCACCTTCGCTGTTCTGGCTGGAGCTCATCGAGCCGTTGGCCAGCACGATGCCGGCGCGGCCATTGGGCTTGAGGTGGTAGAGCATATGTTGCAGCCAGGCGTAGTTGGCGTTGCCTTGCGGTGGCGTGCCATAGCCCCAGCGCGGGTCGCCTTCCAGACTGCCGTGCCACCAGTCGCTGATATTGAACGGCGGGTTGGCCAGGACGAAGTCGGCGCGCAGGTCGCTGTGCTGGTTACGGATAAAGGTGTCAGCCGGCTCCTTGCCCAGGTTGAAGTCGATGCCGCGAATGGCCAGGTTCATCGCCGCCAGACGCCAAGTGGTAGGGTTGGATTCCTGGCCGTAGATGGACACATCGCCCAACTTGCCGCCGTGGGCTTCGATAAATTTCTCCGACTGCACGAACATGCCGCCGGAGCCGCAGCAGGGGTCGTAGACCTTGCCGTGGTGCGGGTTGAGTACCGCCACCAGGGTTTTGACGATGCTGGCCGGCGTATAGAACTGCCCGCCCTTCTTACCCTCGGCGCTGGCGAACTGGCCGAGGAAATATTCGTAGACCTGACCGAGCAGGTCGCGGGCCTTGTTGGCATCGTCGCCGAAGCCGATGGTGGAGATCAGGTCCACCAGCTCGCCAAGCTTGCCGTCCGGCAACTGGGCGCGGGCGTAGCGCTTGTCGAGGATGTTCTTCAGTTTTGGGTTTTCCGCTTCGATGGCGGCCAGGGCCTCGTCGATGCGCCGGCCTATATCCACCTGCTTGGCAGCCGCACGAATCGACTCCCAGCGCGCCACTTCCGGCACCCAGAACACATTGACCTCGCGGTAGTAGTCGCGGTCTTCCAGCTCGGCGTTGAGCGCCTCGGGGTCACTGCCGTCAAGGGCGTGAGCGCCCAGGTAGTAGTCGTCGTTCTCGTCGGTGAGCTTGCGTTCCAGCTCGACACGGCGACCGGCGAAGCTGTCGGAGATGTACTTGAGGAAGATCAGCCCGAGCACAATGTGCTTGTACTCGGCGGCGTCCATATTGGCGCGCAACTTGTCAGCGGTGGCCCAGAGGGTTTTCTCCATGGCCTCGATACTGGTGGCTTGTTGCTTGGCCGCTTTGCCCTTTTTCACCGCGGCAGCGGCTTGCACCAGATAGCCGGCGGAGGCCTCTTCGGTATTGACCGGTGCCATGCGTTCACGGGCCTTGTTCAACACCTGATCTGCCAGGCTGCTGCCCGAGGCTGGCGCGCGCAGGACCGAACCACCGCGGCCACGGCCTTTGACCAGTACCCCTTGTTCAATCAGGGCATCGCGAGCGGCCCAGAGCTGCTCCTCACTGATTCCCGGCAACTGCGCTTTTAGCCGCTCAAACAACGTTTGATTGCCAATGCTGCTGCCATCAACCGGCACTGCAGCCAGCAGGGCTTCGCCAAGTTGGGCCAAAACACTCATACAACACTCCTCAATACGCGCTGCATATTGGCGGCGCGCCGATACTAAAACGGTGATGGCAAAAGGCGTGGGGGATGGCTGTGTGACGCTTATTGGGCGGTGTACCAAGACGACTGGAGAGGCCATCCCTGGGATACCGCGGCCTGCCATGCTGTGATGCTCGTCACCTTATCCACTGGCCGCACAGGGGTAAAGCCATAGCCAATAGTTTGTGTCCGTGCGGCCAGTTTCCCCGCCCAGCAATGCGCAGCGCTTAAGCCAAGTAGCCTCTTCTTTGGAGCCTTTCTTCCAGCTTTACGGCAAGAGGCATAGCGGCCCCTTGCCCATTTAGCCCAAGGGTTTAAGGGTCAATCGCTTGCCTGGGCAAAATTGCCCTCAATCGCTCGGTGGGTCATCGATGGGATATCCAACACCGGGAGCGCATCCATCATCTGCGCTCCAGGCCCGTCTTCGTACTCAACGGCCTCGCTGGCGTAACTGGTGATCCAGATCTTTCTCTTGCCTAGCGACAACTCAAAACCCGAGTCGCCCTCAATCGCTTTCGGCAACGCCCAGCCTGTTTTTTGCAGAGCGGTCACGCTGATAATCAGATGACCGAGGTAGGGATTATTCAGAAAAAGCTTTTCATGCAGCCAGGGCCAGAACACTGTGTCCCCCTGATTCGGCCCAACAGTGTCCGGGCTGGATGCCTGCCAACCTTTGTACTCGCGCGCCTCGCTTAATGAATCGTATGGATGGGAGTGAAAGGTGCCCACTACCTCCAAATGAGGCCAATAGCGTGTGACAAACTCCATTTTCATGCGCAGCGAGGCCAGGTCGGGGTTGGCCGAGCCTTTGGTCACCAGGGCCGATGTCTCAACAGTGGCGGTTGTCACAATAATGCGCGGGGGGCGATTGCCCCGCTCGGGGGTCATATATCCCCAAAGCAGGCCAAAGGTTTCCAGTTTGTCTTCTTTCTTCCGCGGGCTCGTACGCCCAATTTCGTAGGCCTCCAATGCAGAGGTGATCAACTGCGGCACCGCATGGTCTTCAACGGTGATGTACAAAGGTTTCATCGCTTTCCCTCCCTACGTAAGGTGCATACCTGCACTCAATTGAGATATTCAACATGTTGAAGCAGCTCGCCTATTCAACGAGCAGCGCCTACACCAAGCTGGCTAACCAGGGCTGAGTAATCGCCTTTCGCTCAGCCAGGCCCAGGGTTGCGACGCCATCTTTCACCAAAGCTTTTTTATCGCCCGTGTGCGGATTATTGACGTAGGTGCTGATGCAGGGGAGCGCATTGGAATTGCCACTCCAGCGCAGGTTGAACGCCGCCAGCTTGGGGAACCAGTACTGGCTGGCATACGGCAAGTTGTCATGGATCCACCAGGCTAGTGGCGTCCAGTCTTTATGCTCGTCGTACCAGGACAATAAGGCCGGCACTACGATGCAGGCCGCTGCCCCGAGGTGGCCTTCTGCATCCGGGTAATCCCAGATATGCTCGGCGTAGTTGCTTTCGTTCTTCGCGCAGTTGTTGCCATCTTCCGCTCCCTTGGCATTTACCGCCGGCGAGCGATACGCGGAGCGAATGGCGATACGACCGAAGCGGTCTTGCAGTGGCTCCAGCAAGTATTCACAAAGCCCACGCCCGGCTTCGATGGCCCGATCCGGGTAGTCCGGAATATTGGGGATGCCTTCGATCTGGCTGATTTCCGAGTAGAGGAAATCACGCATAAAAAAGTGCTTGGAGAGCTTGACCCGACCCAATTCTTCCAGGGCCTGCACCGATGCTGGTTTCTTCATCCTGATGTGTTCCTTGTTACTAGGCATCCATTGCCAGAGGTTGTACCCAAACCTTGTTGATTTGTCTGCGGGTAATTAACAGTCGTGATGTCTCTGCCTCGCCTGCTCTTGGGCAAACTCAAGCTTTCGCTGTAGTTGCTCGACGTGTGCCTTTTCCGCCCTCAGGCCGGCAGTCAATTCGCGTATCTCATCCTCTTGCAGATAAACCCGCATCAGCGACTGCTTCAACTGGGCCTGTAAGTTTTGCAAGCTAGCGAACGCTTCACGCCGCTTAAGGACCTGCCAATACAGGGCAACTCCAGCTCCTTGCACAAGCAGCATGCAAATGCCCATAACGAGCCACGACATCCCAAGTCCAAACACGCTTTGCTCTCCCTTTGCCAGTCCGCCCTGTTGCAGCGGACTTGAACGACAGCATCAAGATATGTAGCTTTAAGCGACACATCCAGAGTGTTTACCTGTACAGGTAAAGTTTTCGAGCAGATGGAGAGGCTATGAAGCGTAAGCAGGAAATCACGTCGGTTCGCTGGGATCTGGCACTGCGCTACCGTTTGATCGAGACGGTGGCCTGGTGGGAGGGGCGTCTGACTACAGGTCATCTGATGCAGAGCTTCGGCATCAGCCGGCAACAGGCGTCGAAGGACATCAACTCGTACATTTCCGAGTACGCACCGCAGAACCTGGAATATGACAAGCATTTGAAGGGGTATGTACCGAGCAGCCACTTCAAGCCACTGTTTATTGATGACAGTGCCAGCGCCTACCTACACTTGCTCAACCAAAATCATGACCGCGCCCCTCACATCGAAGGGCTGGCATTGGCCTATGCGCATACCGAAGTGCTGCAGGTGCCGGATCGCACGGTTCGCCCGGATCTGCTGCGCCCTCTTCTGCGCGCCTGCCGCGAAGGGCTGCGCCTGGAATGTGAGTATGTTTCGTTCACCACGCCTGACGCTGAAACGCGTCTGATCGCCCCGCACACGCTGATCTACACCGGCATGCGCTGGCATGTGCGCGCCTATTGCGAGAAGAACCGGGATTACCGCGACTTTGTGTTAAGCCGCTTTCGTGGTGTGCCGGAGTTGATGGACGACAAGACCGAAAATACTCGCGAACAAGACCCGGGTTGGACTACCCAGGTGCAGGTCATCATTGAACCCGACTCCCGCCTGAAGCCCGAGCAGCAAGCCATCATCGAAACCGACTACGGTATGCAGGATGGCCGACTGATCATCGAAACACGCGGCGCATTGGTGCAGTACGTATTGCAGCGCTATCAGATCGATCCGACCAAGGTGCATGCCAAAGCGACGGCGCAGCAAATTGTGGTGGTGAATCTGGATGAGTTGCAGGGGTGGCTCTACCACTAGCCAGAGTCCTCTTCCACTAGCGGGCTCTGCCGAAAAGAAAATAAGCCCGCGTCACATTTCGTCGCGGGCGGAGTCCAGCATGGCTGCTCACTCTCAAGGGAGCAGCACCATGGATAGCCTGATCAAGGAAAACCTCGAATCACTCCTGCAGGAAACCTCGAATACCAAGCGCTTAGGTCGTCGAATTCTCAGCCATTCCGAACCGCCTGAGCATTTGCAGGAGCAGTTGAACAATCTGTCGCGCTTGTTGATTCAGCAGGATGCATTCGACGCCTTGCTTGAACCCGTCACGTTAATGTCCAGGGCGGGGCAAACGCATACCTTGGACGCTCATGCCATGCGCGCGATGCTGGCGAGCCTTGAGGAGGTCCGCAAACACATCGCAGCACTGGAAGACATCAACTATGCCCAACTGATCAGTTGGCTGGTAAGCCTGGCCGTTGCGCGCAAAATCATTCGTGTGAAGACGACGGATAAAGGCTGAACTTGGCTGCTCTAGGGGCTTTACGCAATCAGCTGCGGCAAAATCTCGCCTGCCGTGCCGGCAATCCCCCACTCCCCATCCTCAAGGCTGAGTTGGGGGTTGATATGTATAACCCTCGCCCCGGCTCTGCGGACAATAGTCGGCAGCTCAGCGGCCGGGTAAACAATGCCCGAGGTGCCCACAACCAGCAGTAGATCGGCTTCTTTTGCAGCGCTAAAAGCTCTTCTCAGGGCCGCATCAGGTAGCGACTCGCCAAACCAAACGACACCAGGGCGCAGTCGACCGCCGCAGTGCTCGCAGCGTGGTGGTTCTAGCTCACGCCCCTGCTCTGGCTCATTCGGCTCTGGCAGTCTGCTTTGGGGCTCACGTGCACAGGCGAAACAGCGTGGCCGCAGCAATGAACCATGCAGATGAATGACATCGCGACTGCCGGCCCGCTCATGCAGATCATCAACGTTTTGCGTGATTAATGTCATCTGCGGTGTGTGCTCAGCAAGGCGTGCCAAGGCCAAGTGTGCGGGATTCGGCTGAGCCTGCATCACCTTCATGCGGCGCCATTCATACCATCCCCAGACAAGCGCCGGATTACGGCGAAATGCTTGAGCACTGGCCAACTCCATTGGATCGAAGCGCTGCCAAAGCCCTGTGAGCGGGTCGCGAAAAGTTGGTATCCCGCTTTCTGCCGAAACACCTGCGCCTGTCAGGACGACGATATGGCGGGCGGTATTCAATGCCTCGATTATCTGATTCTGCGCAGTCATAGCTTCTCCCATACTTAACTCACTTCTGCGATGTTTCTCAAGACCTTTGTATACGCCACCTGAACATGCATCATCTGATCACCTCTGTCGGGCATAATGCCGAACACGCCCTTCCCGCTGGCTTCTTCAACTCAAGCTATTTAGCCAACCACAGCATGCGACACATTACGTCGCACGGCATTGCAACAATTCCTCCACGGTCACAGGAGGACTCGCCATGCCAAAGCCCACCCGCAAATCCGGCCCCCACAGTCACGACACATGCCCGCTGGCTATAGCGTGGATGTTCAAGTTGATGCTCGACTGCTCTGGCCATCGTGGTTTTATCAACCACTGCTGCTTCAGTGATGATGATGTCGCTCGTGAGCTGGGGGTCTACTGGCTGATTGAAGCTGACGACAGTGATGACGGAGACGCGGTGCCGGTCTTTCTTACCCATAGATCCGGGCCCTCGAAAAAAGCGCGCAAACCTAGCTTCCACGAACGCACGCTTGCTGCGCTGCGTGCGGAGCGCAAGCTTTTCGACAAAGCCTTCCCTAACCCCGTACTGCCAGACAACCTCCAGGCAAATCTGGAGAACCTCGCGCAGCTAATTGGCCTGGATGAGATTGAGCAGAAGCTGATCGGTTTCTGCTCATTGATGAATACTGACACTCTGCTGGACGACTGTTGCAACCAGCTCGGCTACATCGGCTTTAACCGCCTCACTAGGGTGCTGAGCATCCTGCTGGACGTCCCGCAGAATGACATTCGCGTGCGGCTTTCGGCAGAGGGTCGCCTGGTGCAGTCGGGCTTGATTGAAACCAACCTGCGCAGCAGTGCGCGAAATCACGTGTCTGATTTGTTGGGCTTCAACAACAAAGACCTACTGTTTTCAGTGCGTCACCATCAGGGCAGTGCCATCGGACTCTTTCAGAGCGCCTTTCGTCCGGCCCCTGATAGCTTGTTGTGTGCCGATGACTTTACCCACCTCAGTGTGCCCCTGAATATCGCCCGCCCCTATCTGCAACAGGTACTGGAGGAAAAGAAGCTGGGGGTGAACATTCTGATCTATGGCCCGCCCGGCACAGGCAAAAGTCAGCTCACCCGCATGCTGGCAAACGAACTATGCGCCGAGCTCTATGAGATTGCCTGCACGGATAACAATGGCGATCCGATTGATCGCCGCGGACGGCTGTGCGCCCTTCGCTCAGCGATGTGCGTACTCGGCCAGCAAAAGACGCTGCTGGTGCTGGATGAGATTGAAGATCTGTTCAGTGGCAGCAGCGAGCTGGCCATGCTGGCCGGCCAGGAGCTGCAGAAGGGCTGGATCAATCGCATGCTGGAGGAGAACCCCATTCCCTGCTTTTGGCTCACCAACAACATTCATGCGCTGGACAATGCCTATATTCGGCGCTTCGACCTTGTTCTCAGGCTGGAAAACCCACCGCGGCGGCAGCGTGAGAACATCATTCGCAGCGCCAGCCACAATCAGCTCAGCCAGCCCTTGATCGACAAGCTGGCGGACCACGAGCAGTTGATGCCAGCCATCATCACACGGGCGATGAGCGTGGCGAGTATTCAGGATCAGGCAAACACGACCAATCTGGACACCACTGTTGAGTTCCTGGTCAATGCCACGCTGCAAGCCCAGGGCTTTCCGCGTCTCGGCCAGGGCCGCATGCATGCCTTGCCTACGTTTTACAGCCCTGAACTGGCCAATACCGATATGCCACTCGATCAGCTCTTGAGCGGGCTGCGTAATTATGGCGAAGCGCGCCTGTGCTTTTACGGCCCTCCCGGTACAGGCAAGACCGCGTTTGGTCATTGGCTGGCGCAGCAACTCGGCAAGCCACTGTTGACCCGCCGCGCATCCGACTTGATTTCACCTTATGTGGGAATGACCGAGCAAAACTTCGCCCGGGCATTTGAACAAGCCAACGACGATGATGCGATTCTGCTGCTCGATGAGGTGGATAGCTTTCTGCAGGACCGGCGCAACGCCCGGCATAGCTGGGAGATCAGTGCGGTAAACGAAATGCTGACACAGATGGAAAGCTACCGCGGCCTCTTTATCGCCTCCACCAACCTGATGGAAAACCTCGACGAAGCGGCACTGCGGCGCTTCGACTTGAAGATTAGTTTTGGCTACCTCACTGCGGAGCAAATCACTCAACTACTCCGCCAGCATCTACGCCAGATGGGCTTGAAGAGACCGGACAGCCTTAAGCTCGCCCGGCTACTCAGACAAAGTTGCCTTACACCGGGTGATTTTGCACTGGTGGCCAGGCGTGCCCGCTTCAACCCCTTCACAGACGCCAATCACGTGATTGATGCGCTGCTGGCTGAGAGCAGCCTGAAAAGCGCCAGCACTATGAGAGCCATTGGCTTTGCCGAGTGGTAGATCCTGGAAGGTTCGGCAGCCTTGAGGTTGCTGAACCTGCTGCTGATTTGTTGGTGTCAGGGCATCCCTATGATGCAGTTGCTTGGAGTACCGGGGCTGGGCATGATGCCAATTAGACACTTCCAGACAAGGATGCCCGCTGTGCCATCAGCCACCAGCCGCAGCACACTGACCCGACAATGGGAACTGCTCAAGCTGCTGCCACCCAAGGGCCCGGGGATCACAACGCTTGAGTTACAACGCCTACTCGGTGACGCAGGGCACGAAACCACAAAGCGCACCATTGAGCGTGACCTTGTTGAGCTATCCAGGCTTTTTCCCCTGCAATGCAATAACAAAGGCATGCCCTACGGTTGGCACTGGATGCCCGGAAAAAGCGCCGAGCTTCCTGGCATCACACTTGGCGAGGCCCTTACCTTGCGGCTAGTGGAAGGCAGCATTCGTCCCTTGATACCGGCTTTTATGCTGAAAACGCTTGAGCCGCGTTTCAACCTAGCCAGGCAAAAGCTGGAAGCCATGAGCGAAGAAAATCCTTCGGCTCGCTGGCTAGACAAGGTGGCCAGCGTGCAACCAGAGCTCACGCAAATCCCTCCAGAAATCAACGCCGATCTTCTCGACGTGATTCAGCAAGCACTGATGAACGATACCCAGCTCAGCTGCCGCTATTACTCAGCCCACAAGAATCAATATCACAATTTCACCCTTAACCCACTGGGCTTGGTTCAGCGAGCCCACACCACCTACCTCATAGCCAGCGCCGAACCCTTCGACGACATCCGTCAGTTCGTTGTTCATCGTTTCGAAGAGGCACGTGGGCTGCCCACTCAATGCTTCAAACCGGAAGGGTTTGACCTGCAGGACTATGTCGATAGTGGCGCCATGCAGTTTGGTACCCACGAGAAGATCAAGCTCGAAGCCTGGATCAGCGCAGGACTCGCGCGCCTGCTGCAAGAGGCGCCCATATCCCACGACATGCTGCTGACCACAGAAGATGAAGGCTCACGACTAACCGCCACGGTGAATGACAGCTGGGAGCTGAAGTGGTGGATTTTGTCCCACGCAGGATCCATTCAGATACAACAACCACAGGGTCTCAGAGACGAGATCCAGCAACGACTACGGGCGGCTCTAGAGCTGCATGAGCAAGCGCCTATGAGCTGATTGATGATGGTCGCCGGGATTAGGACTCAAATTAACAAGCGCCAGGAGAACATAATGGACACAGCACAATGGATCACCTTGTTCGAGCAAGCCTTTCGCACGATGGACAAGAAACTTGAGCAGGTGCTGCAGCTAAACAGCTGCCGAGAGCATTGGATACAGGCTGAAATCAGCCTTCATGCCTGGTTCAAGAACGAAGTTGAAATCTGGACTGACCTACCCCTAGGTGAAGGCCTCAAAGCAGACCTTTACTCGCAGGATGAAAGCGGTAAGACAACCATGGTGGCTGAGGTCAAATGCCTGGGCGACGGATCGCAAGCAAAATGCTTGGAAGGTGATTGGTCCGTGCGTGCCGATATCGAAAGGCTTTCCTCCGTCGACGCTCCATCTCGCTTATTCGTGCTGGTGATTGCCAAAGGCGAACAGGAAACCAATATCGGTAAACGTCTGCGTAATGATGAGTGGGTGGAGGGACGGGAATCCGTCAATGTGGATATGGGGCACGCGTTGATTCGGATTTGGGCCTTGTGATTTTTGGCCTCAGACTAATGAGCTGAGAACCTTTACACACGTAGACCTGGCAGCACTTATGCCAGGTATTACCAGCAGCGACGATTCTGATAGACCTGCCACAATCGGCTAACTATTGGCGACTCTCGGCCATTAACGAACGCTGGGAAAGAGGAACGCTGCAGCCGGGGGCGCCTTGCCAAAACAGCCGAATGGAGCATGCGACGGGAGTTGCTCTCTCCCGCTCATACCACCCGCTGAGGGATCCACTGAAGGTCGACGCCCGGTGATCTCGACAATCAGCAATCAATGCGCATGGCCTTCGAACGAGATCGAGCGTATGCAGCATGTGTTGTTCGAACTCTCGATAAGTCTGCTTCGCACGCAGGCCTGACCTGGACAGCCTCGGCGCGACCAAATCGTTTATCACCATATCGAGCAATAGAGTCCGTCGCTTGATGGCCCATTACATAAGCAATTTCGACCCGCGACAGTCCCGATGCCTTGAGGTTTGATCCGAACTGGTGGCGCAACGTGTACATACTCGGCACCTTTTTACGAGGAAAGGTCTCAAGAGCCGCGCGACGAATCGCTATTCGGATTGAGTCCAAGCTCCTGCCCTGAGAATGGAAAGCCTCAAGAGCATTGCTCACCAGCCTGCAGAAATCCTCACTGGCTTCAAGCACTCGGTCAGCACCACGCAGACCGCCATGGCTGTGTTTCGCGCCAGGAATCATGATGCGATTGCCATTGACGCTGATACCACTGAGCTCACAAGGGCGCGCGCCTGTCATACTGATCAACAAAAGGGCCCCCGCCTCAACCACCTGTTCCTTTGCTAACAGCTCCTTGACCCAGCGCCCAAACTCTTCATCAGTAATTCTCTGCCGCCGCGCCTGCTTGCGTTTGCGAGGCAAACCCAAGACGGTAACAGGGTTGAGTGTCCGATTGATTTCCTGGGCAATCCAGAAGTGATTCCGGAGCTTTTGATCCAGCGCGAGTGCATTGCGCAACCGCCTGAAATAGTCGGGCCGATATTCAGGCGCAGCCCTCAATAAAGCACCAATGATATTCAGCTCATTTAGCTCACTGACCGGGATGCCAGGCAGGCGCGTTTCGTAGAAGTGGCTGGCTAGTGAGCGGTAAGCATTTTGGGTCTCTGTGTTCATGCTGATTCTTCTTTTTATACGTACGAACGAGCTCGCACATAACCAGCATGCTCAATGAGCAAAAGCTATTGCAATACGCCGATCAATTATTTTTTGTATACGACAGAAAAAACAAGCGTCAAACCGACCTGCCACGCCAAGGCGGACATAGGTTCGTTGATTGAAGACGAACAACGGTCATGTCCGCTCAAGTAGGCTAATCGCAGCTGGTATCACCAAAGCGGAAACGCATGCCTATCTCGCGCCCGGATGTATGAGGGCGGCAATAAGGCCGGCCCTCACTCAGTCACTTAGAAATGCGCTTATCTTCACTCACCCTGAAACTCTTACACTTCGGGCACCGAGGCAACAGCTTTCGGTCAGCCATGAAGTGGTTAGCGCAACTCCTACAAATGAAGAAGTACGGCGGGCCAGGGTGAAAACTAGACACGACGAGTCAGCCTCACATGACCACTGGCATTCGCCGAGGCACTAGCACCCGTTTTCTTACCTTCGCTCGCACTGCCGCCAAGGGCAAACCCGGTATCCAGGTCATACTTGTTGTGCATCACCATGGCCGCAAGGCCCAGGCCACCGATAACGGCGATGGCAGCCGTCGCCACCACGGCAGTCCCTGCCGTGATCCCGGCAGCTCCGACCGCAGCGGCCACGATACCTGCAGAGGCCACACCGCCAATCCCGGCGCCAATCCAACCCAGTGGATTCCAACCGTTTGCGACCACGACACCGGAACCTACGGCAATGGCCGAGAGGGTTTTCAACGGAATCTTATTGATCACTCGGACACTGGTCGCCAGCTTCGAATCCGTGATGACGATACTGTCGACCTTGTCGTCCAGGGCTTTCTTGAGTTCCTTCGTCGTGCTCACTAGGCGAATACTGCTCATTGTTCAATCCTTATTGATTAGCCAAAACCTGCCGCTTTGATCAGGCGGCCCCCCACTCCCTGCAGGCCGACCGGCCTCAGAAGATAACGTGATTGAGGCCTGGGGTCACCTCAAGAAAAACCGATACTGAGCGCGCCACCGGCAACCGGCAGAAACAGCCACTGCTCCGCGACCTTGCGGCCAGAGGCCTGTTCCACCCCTTGGGCATAGACGAACATCTGAGCTGCATATTCAGCGGCCAGTTGCTCCCAACGGCCCGCAGCCGACTGGCTGGACTTGTGATCAATCAGGACCCAGCCGCTATCGGTCTCCAGCAGCAAATCAATCCGACCGTTCGCCACCTGCCCGCTCGGCAACCTGCTCTGCAGGGCAATCTCGGCGTGCGCCTTCGCCCCGGGCCAGCGACTGGCCAGCCATTCGTGGAAAGCCCCGACCTGTTGCAGGATCGCCGCGGGAGAGAGATACGCCGACACATTGAACGCGGACAGGATAGTGTCTATCTCGGCCTCAGAAAGCGGAACCTGCGGGTCGGTGAAGGACAAGCCGATACAGGCATGAATAGCCTCGCCCAGCTCGCGCGCATCAACGCCCTTGGCCACGGCGATCCGCTCGCCGACTCGACACGTTTCCAGCACAGTAGCCGGGATCGGCCCCGCCGACGATGGGCTGAAGCTGAGTGGCAGCCGCAACCCTGTATTGCCCTGACCCTGGAACCAGTGGAACGACTCTGCCGCCGCAGGCTCGCCATTGCCAGGCTCATCCAGCGGCTCAAGCATCCAGCGATCGGCAGGAATACGCTCGCCACTGGGCAACTCCACAGCATCACATCCCTCCGCCGGCAGTAACCACGGCGCCCCGAGCGAATCGAGCCATTCGCCGCTCGGTCTGCGGCTGGAGCGCGCCAGCACCAGCAGATCCCGCGCCCGAGTCATGCTGACATAAAGAAGCCGCTTGGCCTCCTCCACGGCGGCCTGTCTAAATCCAGCAGCCAAGGGGGTGTCCGCAATCTTGTCAGCAATAGCGATCTTCTTTTGCGGTCCGAATGGCCAGGGCCAATAGCGGATATACCGATCGGCCAGCGGGTTGTGAGCATCAAAAAGGCCCCCGGATTCCACGCAAATAGACCAGAGTCGGTCCTTGATGTCCTTGGCCAGGTCCATGAGGATGACCACCGGCCATTCAAGCCCCTTGGCGGCGTGATGCGTCAACACCCTAACCGCATCGACGGCTGGTTCGGCCAGCATGTCCTGCTTCTGCTCAGCCATTTCATCGAGCCAGAGGATAAGGCCGGAAACTGAAGCCGCCTGCTGACCACTTCGGCAAAGACTTTCATAGTGCTCAGCAAGTGCAACCAGGGCCTCCAGATTGGCCAGGCGCAGGCGCACACGGGCGCCATCCGGCGTCCAGCGTGCAACCTTTTCCGCCAGGGAACAGGTTGCGATCAGCGTCGCCAAGGCTTCCTGCGGGGCCAGTACCGGCATAGAGGGCCGTAAAGCGGCAATGGCTTCCAGCAGGGGATGCGCCGGATGGCCTTCGACGGCCTGCTCACACCAGAGATCGACATTACCGCCTTGCGCCAGGTACCTCAGCCGGTCCGCTAGCCACACTTCAGGCTCCAGGCTGTCGGCCAGTGACACTATCTCAGCCGTGGCCAGGGTATCCGTGGGGTCATTGAGGCGGCGCAGGCAGGCCAGGGCCAGCGTAGCCTCGGGTGTGGCCAGCAGGCCCGCCTGGGCAGTGGCGACGGGAATGCCCTGCGCGGACAAAGCCGCAGCCAAAGCATCCACTCCGTCATGGGAACGCGACAGAATGGCAATATCCCCGAAGCGAACAGGGCGCAGCGACTGGGCGTGCTTGTCATAGACGACATAACCGCTGTCGATCAGCTGGCGAACTCCGGATGCCAGCGCGCTGGCCTCTTGGCCTGCGTTTTTGCCCGCGAGTACCCAGTTGGCCAAGCCAGGCCCAGGCATGGGTTCGGTGCGCTCGGCCCTGAGTTCGATCTCCTCCCTGGCCAGGGAGTCCGCGAAGGCGTGAGTAAAGAGCGCATTCACAACCTTCACCAACTCCGGACGCGAGCGCCACGACGACGGCAAAACTTCCTTGCTACCCCCCAGGTCCGGCAAGGCCGTGATGATGGCCTGCATAAGAGCCGTGTCGCTACCACGGAAGCCGTAGATCGCCTGCTTGATATCGCCGACCCAGTAGACTCGCTTGGCAAAGCGGGCGAGCTTCAAGAAGAGGGCAAGCTGGATAGGGCTGGTATCCTGAAACTCATCGACCATCAGCAGGTCGAGCTCGTCGTCAAGCACAGCCACCACTTCGGGGTGGTCGAGCAAGCCAAGCAGTTGGTGTTCCTGATCGGTAAAATCGAGAACGCCCAGCTCCTGCTTCAGGGCCTGGTAGCTGGCCAGAGCCTTGGTCGCCAGGTCGAACATATGGTCGAGGTAATCGCGCAGGTCCCTATGCAAGCTGGGATGCGCGTCGACCTGCCTGGCCAGGTCCGCAATGGGCTCGATGACCTGGCGCAGGCTCGCTTCGGGAGCCGCCTTAGCAACCTTGACCCATTCGCTCCAGGGTGCGGCCTGCCCCTCAAGACCACGAGCAAAGCCTTTGAGCAGGGCCAGGTAGTCATTGGTGTTCTTTTTGCTGCCAGACTGGGCGGTCGCCTCGATTGTTGGTAGCGCCGCTCGGATTGCTTTGAGCAAATCAAGACTCAGGTCCTGCCGAGACGGCGTTGGGAAATGGCTCAGCAAGTCGTCGGCATTCAACTGGGCGAAGCCGGGGACCTGGCCAAGCGGGATATCGTTGCTGCGGATCTGGTTGACCAGCAACTGCAAGGCGGCTTTCCAGTCATCCTCCAGCCCCAGGCGGCGAACCAGGCCCAGGAGCCTCTGCATGCTCGGTCCATCCAGTACCGCGTCGATAGCGCGGCCCAGCAGAATCCCGCTCTGTGCTTCCTCCAGCACCTGCTGCTCGGTGGCGATGCCGGCCTCAAACGCGAAGCGGGCAATCAGTTGGCCGCAAACGCTGTTAACCGTACCGATGCGCGCCTGGCCCATTGAATTGGCCAGGGCAAAGTTACCCTGCTTGAGCAAATGCCCACGCACGCGCTCCCGCAGTTCAGCAGCCGCCTTCTTGGTGAAGGTGGTCGCCATGATGCCCGCTGGCCGGACACTGCCCGAAGTCAGCTCGTGGTGCAGAAGCTCGGTCAGTCGGTGGGTCTTACCGCTGCCGGCACCGGCGCTGATAAAGGTAATCTGGCCTTTCATTCTGCTCGCCATGCTTAGCGCTCCCATCCGGCAAGCGTCCGATAATCGTTGTAGGCCTCATTGAGCGTTTCCATGGCCATGGCGTCCTCCGGCGGTTGCGCCGCCTCGTCGGCGGGGATGCCCTCTAGCACCACCTCGAACCGCCCGGCCTGTATCTGCGCCACGCGCCAGCGCCAGGTAGCCAGGAAGCGCTGCCAAAGCTGTGGGATGCTTTCGCCATCCACAGGCGGCACTGTCTCAGCGTCCGGGAAGGCGCGGTCGTCGGGGGCGAAAAAGCGGGCACGGTCAAGAATGTAATAGGCGACCGAAGGCCAGCGCCCCGTTTCCTGGCGCAACAGTTCGGCATAGAGGGCGAGCTGGAGATGGCGATTCTGGCGCAGCTTTTCCAGATACTTCCTGACCCCGGACCATTTCATGTCGACGATGGCAAGCTCGCCCAAGGCGTTCTCCAGCATCAGGTCCACCGAGCCCACCAGCTCGCCTCCGGAGAACTGCCCACCAACCGCCCGCTCCGGCACCACCTGCCGCATCCCGGCCTTGGCCACCTGCTCGCGCAGACTACGCATGGCCTGCTGCAGGCGCAGGCGGAAACCCTCCAAGTCGGCGCCCCTTCCCGGGGTTTTCAAGGTGGCCCCTTCATCATCAATCAGCGCCGTGAAGGAGCAAGCAAACCAGGCGTCAAACTCCGCTGCGGGCATCGTCAGCGCGTCCTGACGCAGGAAATACTGCTCGACCAGCCCATGAGCCAGATTGCCAAGCAGCCGGAAACCGCCATCGAGGCTAACGATTCGCGACGTTTGCAGTCTGGCGGGGTATTGCAGCAACCAGTGATAGGGATTGAACAGCAGCTTTTCGAGACTGGAAAAGGACTCTTTAGGGCGCAAAGCCACCGAGACATCGTCAGGCAACTGCCACCAGCGCTTTGGAGCAGGGAGTGGCTGGGCAGTGATCGGAGCCAGCATGGCGCCGCCTGCGCCAAGAAGCGTCTCCAAGGTATGTATCCGGGGCTTCTCGACGAGTGCTTCGATCATTAACCAGAGGGGGTGCACCTCCTCTTCAGCAGGTGGAAGTACCAATACCAGTTGCTCACGAGCGGCCATGACCGGCCGTAACCAACTGGCCGTGACCTGTCCCAGTCTGTCCGCAGCCGACGGCAGCTCCACCCCGGCCTCCTTCAAGACGCGGAGTTCGGCAGTCGACCAGGGATCGCTGCCGGGCAGCGGCGGCAACGCCAAGGGCGACCAGATAACCCGCGCAACCGGTTCGGTAATCGCGCCCGGGTGATTCACCACCTGAACTGCGCCGACCTCGGCTGGCCAGAGAGAGTTTTCCGTACCGCTGGCGGTAGCTTGAGCGACGAGTTTTTGCAGCTGCCTGGGGCGGATAACTAGAGTTCCCTGAGCCTGCAGCCGCACCAGTGAATCCAGACAGGACTGGCACTGGCCATAGCTGGCCAGGAAGGCGAGGTGCTTGGCACTATCGTCTTCGCCAAGGCGCTGGCGAAAGAATGCCGCCAAGTGAGCAACCCGCTCGATGACTGCCTCTATCGGCGCGCCGGACTCGGCAGGGAAACGCGCATGCTCGACCCAGAGGGCAATCTTTTCACGAACCGAGCCAGCGCGCTCCTCGCCGTAGTACTCGTCGATCCGGGCCAGGGTCCGTTGCCAATACGCCCCGCCGATACCCGGAGCATCGGCGACTTTTTCCGCGAGACGGCGCCCGGCATAGCCGGGGACAGGGCAGATCGGGTGAGTGAGGAACTGCACCAGGGCCTGAAAGTCGAGCGGTTCCCACAGCAGCTCCAGGGCCAGGGGAAGAACCTGGAGCGCCGGGCGGAAGGTACTGGCATGCCGGAGCCCTTGCCGGGGCAGTCCGGCAGCGGAAAGCTGGGCATCCAGGCGCATGCCGTCACGGGTACAGAGCAGAAGCGTCGGGCAATCCGCGCCGAACTGGGTCACCAACCAGTGGTTCGCCAATATTGACGTTTCGGCCTGGACGACGAGCACGGAGCCATCCTCCTGCCACGCCAGCTTCGCCCCCTCCTGCTGGCCGTTGGCAGCGCCGTGGAGCTGCTTCTGCAGCACGCCAAGGAAGCCCATGCCCTGCTCAGCGAATTCGCCGGCCACCACGATTGGCAGCTCGGCAAGCACCGCTTGCCAGCGATAAGGCAGAGTTTCCAGCGGATCCACAAGCAGGATCTGCTCGATGCTGGGCTGGCGCTTCTGCAACGCAGCCTTCACCGCACCAAGCCGCTGACCAATACTCGGCGCCACAGCCGTTGCGGCCAGTGCTTCAACCTCCGCCAGGTCTCGCAGGCGCCTTGGCGCCATGCTCGGTATGGCGCCATCCCAACCATGCAGGGCCCATTGATCCCGCCAGTCGAGCAGGCATGCCGCGGTACCCAGGGGGTCGGTAGCGAAGCTGCGATGATAGAAACGCTGCTCGGAATCGAGCCGATGCAGGCAATCCTGATACTGAACAATGCGCTCGGCCTGCGAGGGGCGCAGCACCAGCAGACCCAACTGGGTTTCGAGAATATTCAGCAGACCCAAGGGGCCGACCAGCGATACACCGAGTGCATCAGCCGCCGGCCTGGGGCGCTGGCCGTCGAGATGCAAGCCAAAAGTAATACGCTGTCCTTGCATAGGGACTCCCTGTCTTCTTTTATAGCCTGCCAGCCCACTTTCAATCACTTTGCGACAGCCTGTCTCGTAGGCAAAAAATCAAACAACCTACGGCAAAGCCTCGAACTACAGATAGACCAGCACTGACCAGAATGGCTCTTACCGCATTTGCCACAACACTAAGTCGACCATCTTCTCTTCGGAAATTGCGAACGAGGGATAGGCGGCTTTAAAAGTAGAAACCAAGGCCCGCCCCTCCGCTGACGCCAAGAATCCCTGAAAGTTTTGCTGTAGGTCACGATGCAGGGACTCGATAGCTTGCATACGATTTGGGGTAGTTGAAGAGGCAAGCTTACAGCCAAGATTGCTCAGAACTACCGAATCGATTACAGGCTGGGTGGTATCTAGTGTCGCAATCAGTTTGCTGGCAAATGAGGCTTCATATCTACCAGTCGATTGATGCAAGGCTCTGAGTACCTGCGAGAAGCCATACCCATGGGCTTGGGCTTGACGCATGAGGTCGAAGTAAGTCGACTGCCACTGCAGGCCTCGTCGAACACGATAAAAACCATTGTAGGATCGCCTCAATACTGGGTCAGTGAAACCTGATCTATCTCGCCGGACCTGTTGCTGGATTGACCAGTACTTCTGCAAACCGGGCTGCACCTTGGGCAAAGCCACAGCAAGCTGAGCATTGCTAATCGTTATTGGCCTCATCTGATACTCTGCGCCTTCCTCTATGTTCTGGTCGACCTGCTAAGAGCTTTTGCGTGCGGCGAAAATGGCACTATCCAAAGCACTCAGTTCCATTGCTCTCATACTGCCCTGCTTAACCGCCAGATCCCTCCAGAAGCGAAAAAGCAGTCCTTCAGGGTCCGGCGGAGATTCAAAGGTATAAAAGTAAAAATCGGTAAGCCGCTCAGTCGCCTGCACCTGCCCCTTCATAGCCGCCCACTGCAACCAGTACAAGCCCAGCGCAGGATCATACTCAGGCGATGACTCGTCCAGAGCCAGCCGCCCCAGTGAGAAGCACGCCATCAAATCTTGCTCGGCCGCTCCACGCTTGTACCAACTAATGGCTTTGCCATGATCGACAATGACACCCTCGTCCCCACGCTCATACAAGCTCCCTAATGCTTGCGCAGCACAGGGAATCCCTGCTTCAAAAGCCTGCTCGTAATAGTCGACGGCCAAACTCGGATTGACCTCCAACCCCTTGCCGTAAAAGGCCTGCTCCGCGAGGTTGAATAGGGCCTCGGCAGAGCCCATTACCGCAGAAATCTTGAACAACCGCCTAGCCAGTGCAGGATTTTGCTTGAGCCGCATACCATTGAGCCAAAACCACCCTAGATCATTGAGCGCATCCGCATCGCCCAACAGAGCCTGCTCACGCAGCTCCACATAGCGATTTCGAATCCTGACCGGATCAACCAATCCAAGAAGCGGATTGGCTGCCCTGATCTCGTGGTAGGTCACACCCGCCTGCCCGCTCAGCTCCATCGCTCTCAGCGACGGCATACCGATTCCAGCATAAAGGCGTTGCAGCTCGTCAGGCTCAGCCAGCTCGACGTATTCAGCCCGGGGAAGAAGGTTGTCCATAAGATTGAAGACGTCTGCAGATTTGCTCATGCTGCTGCCCCATCGATGATCGTGTCTGACCATTTTCAACAGCCATGCGACAGCCTATGTCGCACGCAAACAAGGACGGAAGTGTGGAACAGCTGCTTCGTCATGAGCTCATTCTTGGCCTGCTCCCGAGCAAGGAAAGCGCTCTCGATAGCAACGCCATTCACCAACGAGTAGCCAACCAGGGTGTCCAGGTTGATAAGCGCACCATTCAGCGTGACCTGAGCGAGCTAGAACAGAAATTCCCCCATGTGCACAGCAGGCCCAAGGGCAAAGCCAAGTTGTGGTGGGCAGAAAAGTCGCTGTCGCGACTGAGCATGCTGCCAACAGATGCAATGAACCTCGTCATGATCATGGATCACGCGGCTAGATTCGGAATGGCGGTGCAGGTAGAAAACCTGGCACCCCTGCGGGATTACGCGATATCTCTGTTGAAAGGAAACCGCCCCAGCCAGGACTGCTCAGGCAAGATCATCAGCAACACCCGCTTCATTGTCCTGGAGCCAGGCCAAGTGAAGCCAGAGGTACTGGAGGTTGTCCAACAAGCACTTCTGGATGATTCATCTATCGAAGCGATCTACCTGAAGCGCGGTGCCAGTGAGCCACGAACGCTACATATCAAGCCACTGGGTCTTTGCTACCAAGACTCCAATATCTACCTCGTATGTATTTTCAAAGGCTTGCACGATGGAAAGCTGGCGTCCCTCCCCCTGCATCGCTTTCAATCTGCCAAGACTACATGGGAAAACCTAAAGGCTCCTGACGGTTTTGAGATGAGCTCGTTTGAGGTCAAGCGCAGCCTGATATCCCAGAAATCAGAGCACCCAGTTCAACTGAAGCTGCGCATTTCTCAGGCGCTCTACGAACGCCTGTATGAGAACGCGCTCACTGCCGATCAGCAGCTACAACCCACCGGTGATGGCTGGTGGCTGATGACAGGCAGCCGGCCTCTTAGCCAGGGGTTGGAACTATGGCTATTGAGCCAGGGCGAACACTTGGAGGTTCTGGAGCCGGCTGAGCTAAGACAGCAAATGGCCTTATCGGCACATCGGATGGCGGCACTGTACGAACAAGATTAATGCGACACAGGCTGTCGCATACCGGAAGCAACCTGTCTCCTGTCATCTGACCATGGGGACTCCACTATGAAGACCTATTCCGCGTTCCTACAACGTGTCACCCCTAATGCAGGTCCTCGCGCCAACTTCACGATCACGGTCCAGGCCGTGAACTCCGAAATGGCTCGCGTCACGGCCGAAGCCCAATACCCGGGCTACAAATGCGCCAACGCCCCCGTGCAAGTGCGCTGAAAGTGCCCAAGCCACACTTTGGCAAATCGGGGCTTCGAGAGTATCTGTACTATCTGCTCAATCAGGGAGAAATCCTCAAAAGCCCCAATAGCGCCCCGAGGCACGCAGTTGCTCAAGAGAGCGCATGCTTGGAGGTGTATGAAGTAGGACTTTTTTCCGCTACGCAAGCGGAGGCAGATCGGCTCAACGAGCGAATCTCAGGGGCCATGGGCAAGCATCTAGATAGCACGGCAAGGCACCGTTTCACGTCTTATGGCTTGGATCAGGCATGGCGCCCGCAGCACCTTTTTGATGAGATCCATTGGCTTCACGGCCTCTCTACCTGCCAACCACCTCAAGAGTTTCTGCAGAGTCTGGGAAGCAATGTGCACATCCATCTGTATGAAAACAACGAGACAAAACTACAGCCCGGACTTCGCACCTATCACTGGAGGTCAGAAAAGGACCTGACAGAGTTTTGGGCGAGCTTATATCTCTCCCGGGAGATAGGCTGGCCATTAGATCTGGACTGGGCAAGCTATTGCATGTGGCAACCACGCATTGCGTGCATTGCCACAGTGATCTCTGGCTGGGGATCGACACCTAGGGCTGCTGTAGATGCTCTGCTTGCTGCAGTGGACGCAACAACCCCAGGTCACGCAGAAGTTGAAATCCTGATCATTGAGGGCGGTATCGACACATGCCTTGGTGATTACCTCGATATTGTCTGTGCGCTAGAGCGAGGCCTCCAACTCAACTGCATCACCACTAGCTGGGTGAGCCCCAACTACTCGGGATATGGCTTGAGGCTCCTGAGATTCAGCCATTAATCACTCGATCTTGCGCATGCTCCCTTAGCCAAAGCTGAAACAGCCCTGCATGGAAACATGCCATGAAGCCATGTCAAAAAAACTCCCGCAAAGCGCAAAACCTAGCGGCGTTTAGGACAACCAAGCAACTGCTCACAGCACTCCCGCGACCTCGGTTCCACGCACTCAGAAAAGATGACCAAGCGCTACTAAACGAGTTCATATCCCAACTGGATAGCATCGAGCCAAGACTCATTTCAGAGAACATGACTTGGCGGGTGAGATAAGAAACTCCACGAATTGCCCTCGCCTAAAACCCAACAGTAGCGGCCTGAAAAGCTCTGCTGCATGCAGGCAGAAGCCCTGATAAGGTGAGACAATCATCACAGGGAGTTATCGCATGCACTACCAGGCTTTGAAGGACCGCCACCGCCAAGAGCGCAGCCAGCAACATCCCAATCTCAGCCTGCGACTGCATCGAGCACTGAGTTGGCTGAACCGAGCAGAGCAAGCCGAAGATACTGATGGCCGCTTCATTTTTCTGTGGATTGCATTCAACGCAGCCTACGCCACCGATATCGACGAGCAGATGCGGCTATCTGAACAGGAAACCTTCAAAGCCTTTCTCGAAAAGCTGTGCTCGCTCGATAGCACCAACAGCATCGAGAAGCTCGTCTGGTCGGAGTTCCCCGGCAGCATCCGGGTGCTGCTGGACAACCAGTATGTCTTCCAAAGCTTCTGGGATCATCAAAGCGGAAAAATCAGCGAAGAACAGTGGAAAGATCGTTTTGCCAGTGGGAAAAAAGCAGCAGCTTTGGCGCTGGCCAACCGCAACACACCAGCAGTACTCGGTGTGATGTTCAATCGGATCTACACCCTTCGGAACCAGCTCATTCATGGCGGAGCAACCTGGAATGGCCGGGTAAACAGGGATCAGCTACGCGACTGCTGCAACCTGCTAGGCAAACTGGTGCCATTGATCATCCAGATCATGCTGGACAACCCAGACACCTTATGGGGCGATGCCAACTACCCAGTGGTTGGCTAGCGAGATGACTGCCACGAGGTGCTCGCGGCGGCCAGAGCATAAGTCCCTCTCGCTCAGAGCGCGTGACGCAGTGCCAGCAAAGCCTGCTCGAACAATTGCTGGTCTTGCGTCTGCTCTTGTCGGCTTTGTGCCAGCTGCGAGCGCTGTGCCGCCATCCAGTCGTCAATAGGTTTGAACACTTCCTCTGTTACCAGCGCTATCTGGGCCAGATAGGCTTGCCGCAGGTCATCAACAAAGGCGCTCGCCGCATCTTCCACGGCCTTGGCCTGGCGCTCCAGAGCGGCCTTCTCGGCCTTTTCGGTGCTGAACGCCTTGTAGATGCCATAGATGGCCACGCCGGCCTGCAGCAATGGGCCGGCCCAGCGCCCGGCCATGGCAGCCCAGCGCTCCATGGTCTTCTTGCCGATGCCCTTGAACAAATTGGGCAGCAACTCCTTGCCCAACTCCAGCGCCTTCTTCACCCCTTGCTCGGTCAAGGTCTTCAGATCACCCAGAGGCACCTTGCGCATGGCGTCCTTGAGAGCGGGCGACAAGCCACTGTCGCCATCAGTGTCGCTGCCGTCACGGGGCACGCCGCCGACGGATGCGCTGGCAGCCCCGAAGGCGCTCTCGGCAAGCGCTTGCCCGATGTCCTCCAGCTTGCGCTGGGCCTTGGGCAACTCCGTATCGAGGGTGCTCATCATGTCAGCGGTAAGCGCCTTGATGACTTCCTCGGCGCCCTTCTCCATGGCCTGCTCACCTTGGCCGGCGGGTTGCAGATGGGCCTCGTTGATCAGCGCGACGACTTTCGACCTGGCCCGCTGGCAACGGCTATCGAGATGATGCTGCAGAACCCCCTCCAGCCTGGCTCGCTCGCTATCGACCTGGGAGCGGGCCTTGGCCAGGGCCTCCGACTGGATGTCGCCGGTAGCCTGGTGCAGGCGCAGCTGGGCCAGTTCGATGGCGTCCTGCAGATCTTTGCGGCAGGTTTCGAAGACAACCCCACTGTCACTGCTGGCCAGGAACTCGCCCAAGGCCTGCTCCAGCTCAAGAATCCCGCTGAACTCAACCAGGGCGTCCTTGTTTTCCAGGCGCCCGCGTAGCGCCGCCTTGGCGTTGACCCAGAGAATTGGCACCCGGTCGAGGACATCACTGAGCCCATGGGCCTGGGCGGCCTGCTGTAGATGTTGCCGCAGATTGTCGTTGATGCCGACAAAGTCGCGGCTGTCGCGTTGGACTGCCGCCTTGTTGTTGACTATCAACATGACCCGGCGCCCAGAGACGAGGACCTTTACCAGGCGCTCCCAGGTCGCGGCTTCGTCGGTGGTACCTCCGGCAGCCACAACGAACAGCACGACCTCGCTGTCTTGCAACTGCTGGGTGGCGACCTCTTCATGCTCGATCGGGGCATCAATCCCGGGAGTGTCCAGGAGGATATACCCCTGCCAGGGGTACTGGGCTACTTTGGCGGTCTCCGGACGGTCGGCCATGGGCGCCTCGGCGCGTCCCATCAAGGCATTCAGCAGGGTGCTTTTGCCTGCGTTGTAGAGCCCGAACACCATGATCTGCGGGCGTAGTCGCTCCGACTTGCCCTGCAGGCGATGACCCAGCTCGCCGCAGCGCTCGGCGGGCAGCCAGCGCGACAGGGGCGCGGAAACTTGCTCGTAGGTGTCCAGTACCCGGGTGAAATCAGGCAGTGCCATGGTTCAATTCCTTGTGAATCTCGTTGATCTGTTGAGTAGCCAGCTTGTCCAGGCCTTGCAGCGCCTGGCGGAGCTTCTGCAGCCAGTTAGAAATGTCGACGAAGCAGAGCTGGTCGAGCTGCTGGTAAAGGCAGCCGAGGCGATCTTGGGCATGACTGATAAAGTGCTCGCGAGTGGCCAGGGAAACCTCGTCGCGGTTGTCGCCGACCACTATGTCGAAGGAGCCAGAGTCGTTGAACTGGCTCCCGGCCATGCCTCCGACCTTGCCGCCCAGCCAGCCGCCCAGCGCAGCGCCTATGACGCCACCGATCACGGTACCGATACCGGGAAGCACCGCAGTGCCCAGCGCCGCACCCGCCTCGGCACCTCCCCAGCCGCCAAGACCGGCGCCACCAGCCTTGCCGATACCTTCGTTGCGGCGTGACTGGTGCTCGACTGTGCGCGTGCGTGCCGCAAAACCCGGGAGGGGTTTGCCGGCCGGCGCCACGCTTTGTGCGGCATGGGCAACATCCTCGAGCTTCTGCCCGATCGCCTCACACAGCTCGCCGACACACTGGGCGTAGAACCGGTCGAACAGGACCCAACTGGCAGCGGAGAAACCCTGGTCGTCCAATGCGTGCCTATCGGCGAGCTTGTCGATTTCCGCGGGTAGCTGTTGCTGCAGTTGGTAAAGAATCCGCTCGGTGCTGCTCTGCAGTTCCTTGCGCGCACTGGCCAGTTGGCAATGCATGTCGGTCAGGATGGCTTGCTGCAACGCGATGGAGTCGCGCAGTTCGCGGCAAAAGGTCTGCAGGTTTTTCAGCGGCACCTGGCGTTTGATCTGCAGGCCCTCGGCGCGGGCGAGACGCTCGATATCGGCGGCGAATCCTGCCAGGCCGCTATCACGCCAACGCTCTGCCTGTTCCTCGGCAGCGCCCTCCTCCCCATAGCAGGCGGAGATGGAGTGCACCCTGACATCGTCCGACGTCAGGTCGACAACCTCTTTACCCAAGGCCTGGGTGATATAGTCAATCTGCTCCTGACGTTCGCTGTCGCCTTTCATGACCAGCTTTTCCACTACCTCGCCATCGTCGTCCACATCGATATCGGTGGTGTCGCTGCCGGTTATCAACAGCATCAGATTCTTGCCCTTGCGCAGCAGGCCTGCTGCCTCCTGCAGGTCCGAGCGACGGCCCGGGCTCTCGGAGTTGCTGAGGAAAACCACCAGGTCGGCGGAGTCCACATAGTCCTTGGTCAAATCGCCGTTGGCCGCGTTGACGGAGTGCAGGCCGGGCGAGTCTATCCAGGTCAGGCCGGGCAGACGGAAGCCCTGGATGGAACTGGTGGCTTCCACCACATCGACGCCGAAACGGCCGTTCTGACGAATCTGCGCATCGTCCGTCTGTTCGCAGAGGTTGGTGCTGGTCTCGCTGAAAAAGGCCGGTTTGGGCTTGGCGTCGGCGATCAGTTGCGGATCGGGCTCGGTCCTGCCGTAGGCCAGGTAGTTGCCCAATGACGATTTGCCGGCCTTGACCTTGCCGTAGACGAAGACCAGCAGGGAATCGCCGAAGGTGCTGCGAAAGCGCGTGTTGCGCTCGTAGTTCCTGACCTGCCGGATCCACTCCTCGAAGCGCTCGTCCAGATTGCGCTGGCAATCCCTGGCAAACGCCAGGAACGGATGCTCGGGCGGCAGACTTGACTGACTCCAGGGCGAGATGCCACGGAGCCGATCCAGTTCGTCCAGGGCCTGCCGGATGCTCTGCTCGCGCTGGTCGACCTGGCGCTGCACCTGGTCAAACTCACCGGCAACCTGCTCGAACACCTGCAGCAGTTCGGTGCGACTTGCGGGAGCTGTTGTCATGGCGCCCTCTCCAACAGTTCCTGTTTCAGCTGCTTGAGCGTGCGGATTTCCTTGCGCAGAACCTTGGCCTCGACTACGCGGTCGAGCCAGGGCGAGCTGAAGCAGACTTTCGGATCCAGCAGACGCAATGCTTTGAGCTGGCCCTGCGCCGTGCGGAGCGGTGTACTGGCGGCGAATGCCTGGAGGGCTTCCAGATTGACGCCAAGCATAGCGTCGGCCGGGCGTTGCACGATATCCGCGTGCAATGCCATCAGCTCGTCCAGTTGCCTGTCGGTGTCGCTGGCCAACTGTTGCCGTCTCTGCGCTTGCCGTTCCTCAGCTGCCTTTTTCCTTGCCAGGGCCTCAGCCTGCTCACGCGCTCTTGCACGGGCACGGCGTGCGGCCTCTTCCTTTTCAGCGCTATCAGAGTTGGCGACAGCGGCAACCACAGTGCCAATCACGGGTATCAGCAACCACCACATCCTTGGGTTCTCCCTGAATGCTATTAATCGGCCCGGCTACGAGCCAGGCCCTGAGTAATCGAGGTAAAGAGATTCTGCACGCTTCCTTGCAACTGCTTGAGGCTCGACGATTGGGCCTCTTCAATCTTCAGCAGCTGCTCCTTGCGCTCGGCAATCTGTTGGTCGAGAAAGTGCCCCAGCTCGGCGTAACGATGCTCGTCGCGACTGGCTCGTAGGTTACGCAGGCTCTCAACAGACAGCTTCAGATGGGTATCCAGATAGCCGTTGAGGCGGTCGTAGCCACTGAGTTCGAGCAGTTTCGGACTGCGCTTCTGCACGCCATTGCGCAAGGCGCTGAAGGAGGTGACAAAGGTAGGAGGCACCTCCTCGAACAGGGACTGCAGAATGTCGCGGATCGCTTGCTCGCGTGTCTGCTGCTGCGTGGCGCTTTCGGCGTGCGTCAGCACGACCACCAGGTGTCGATTCAGATCCGGGCGACGGCGCATAAGCTCGCAAAGAAACCTGGTTTCGATTTCCTCAAGCGTGCCGGTACGCAGGTTGTGCACGAACAGGATCACATCGGCATGGGCCAGCCCAAGCCAGGCCTGCCGGTCATCCTCATCACAGGCATCAATGCCCGGGGTATCCAAATAGACACGCCCCTCATGCTCTAGCTCTTGCACCCGAGTGGTCGCACGTACAGCCTTGGTTTCGAAGGCTTCGCTCTCCAGGCTTCCGGTCAGACCATTGAGCAGGGCGCTTTTGCCGGCATTCATCAAGCCGCAAACGGCAATGCGTGGCAGAGAGCCGAGGCTGGCCGACTCATCAAGCTCCTGGCGCAGCCGCGAGAACTCGGGGTATTTATGAGCAAGTTGAACCAGCAGATTGCCGTCCGGCACAAGTCGCTGCGTGGATGTAGCAGGCAATATTTTCGTCCTTGGCAGGTTGGAAAGGAATATAGGATGGCGGCAGTTACTAGCACAAGGCAACTGGCCACTAATGGGGTGAGCTGAGCAGCCTGCCTGCATCGGTAAGGGGCAGAAATGGCTCCACCGCGTAAATGGCCTGAGCGACAAACTCATTCGCCCGATTGCTTCCACTTGCACCCTGACTAATAAATCTCTTTAGAGCAGCAAATGCCTACGTTGACCGACGCTCCTGATTTACTGACCCCTCCTCACGCTCACGCTTCATCTCGCTGTATTCGCGATACAGCTCACAGCCTTTCTTGACCACAACAATGAAGCCGATAACTGCAAGCAAATTTCTCATGTGCTGCTACTCCAGGTTCAGAAAGATCTAATGCTGGCTAGGTCGAAGCAAGTGTTCGAGCAGGAGCTCTACCACGTCGATTGGTGTTGCCGCTCACTACCTCACCTGACTCATGTCCACATTTCGGGCACTGGATATGCCAATAGCGACCAATCGCGCGTGCATCACTCTTCGGCAGGGTCGCTCTCTGCCACGAACAGCGTGGGTAGGTAAAAGTGAGCGGTGGCGATGGTATTGGCATAGATGAGGCCTTAAACTCCTTTTGCCAGCAGTCTAGGCGGCCCATGCGACGAATTGCGTCGTAGTCGCTAGAGACTCTGCGTGTCATTGGTCATGGAAGCACCAATATCCAGAGCCAAAATACATCTAACCTGCAGCCCTCACTCAGCACCCTCGCCCCTCGCTCTGGCGCAGATCGCCTGGAACTGCGCCAAATTCGCAGCCCAAAATGGCGCAGTTCTGAAAACTGCGCCAGAATTGCGCCAACAGCATTCAAACGGCGCCACCTCAGCTATGCCCTCCTCCAAAGACATACTCAATAGTATCCACGTATCTGGGAGCGGATTGACGCTGACTGAGCTATTGGCAAGACACCCCGAGATTGCTCGGAGAACAGCACAGCGGCTGATTGCAAAGCTGATAGAAAGCGGTCAAATCTCAGCGCAAGGTGAAGGTAGAGCACGGCGCTACTTCGGAACAGCTATCCAGGCAGAAACCAGCCCCCTGGACACCGACACTGATAGCTTTCCGTCCTTTATCCCGCTGTCGGCAGACAGCCGGGACATTCTCGCTTACATCAACCAGCCACCTGAAGCGCGCAAGCCCGTTGGCTACCAGCGCGACTTTCTGGACACCTACCGGCCGAACGTAACGAGCTACCTGCCTGAGTCCTTGCGGCGCCAACTGCACAGAATGGGCAAAACCACAGATACCGTGGAGCCTGCAGGCACGTACAGCCGTGCAGTCCTGAATCGCCTGCTGATTGATTTGTCGTGGGCATCCAGTCACTTAGAAGGGAACACCTACTCGCGACTCGATACACGACAACTCATTGAGCATGGCAAGGCCGCACGAGGCAAAGCAGCTATCGAAACACAGATGATCTTGAACCATAAGACGGCAATCGAGTTGCTGGTCGAGAACATCGAAAGTGCCGAGTTCAACCGCTACACATTGATGAACCTGCACAGCGCCCTGGCCGAGAACCTGCTTCCAAACCCTGCTGATGAGGGTCGCATTCGGCAACATGCCGTCGACATTGGGAAAAGCACCTACCGCCCTCTATCAACACCACAGCAGATTGAGGACACCCTGGAGGTTCTGCTCAGCAAGGCCAATCAGATTACTGATCCGTTCGAGCAGTCCTTCTTCATGATGGTGCACCTGCCCTACCTGCAGCCCTTTGCCGACATCAACAAGCGCACCTCCAGACTGGCAGCGAATCTGCCACTGTTTCGTGCCAACCTATGCCCGCTGACATTTCTGGATGTACCCGAACAGGCCTACAGCCGCGCCACGTTAGGCGTCTACGAAATGACCCGGGTAGAGCTACTTCGCGACCTGTACCTCTGGGCCTACGAGCGTTCAACGCAGGAGTACCTGGCAATCAAGCAAGACCTTGCTGAACCAGACCCACTTCGACTGACCTGGCGGGACTTCATCAAAACGACCATTCGCGAGGTCGTCACTCATGCGGAGCTTGATCCACTGGCCTGCATTCAACGCGCTGTAGCAGAGCATGTTTCAGACACTGAGCAGCCAGAAGTACAAGCCCTGATCGTTGAAGAGCTCCGACGGCTGCACGAAGGGGTGCTGGCGCGTTACGGATTACGGCCATCCGAGTTCACCCTCTGGAAATCGCGCCATGGGAACTGATGAGTTCACGTCTAACCATTCGCGCCCTCAGGCAGAAAGCGAACACTCAATGCTGAACCCTATGGATTACGAAAGCCTTCTTGCACAGGTCGTCCGACTAGTCGAGGACGCTGGCCTGCTGCTCACTACTGAATGGCAGCGCCCAGAAGGGCCTCGCGGCTCAGGCGATAAAGCAGATGTCGATGTTGAAATTGAATCACTGCTGAGGCCACGGTTACTGCAGCTGCTCGACTGTGATTTCTGGGGTGAGGAAACAGGCCATAGGCTCACAGGAGCCAGGTATTGCTGGGTTGTTGACCCCAATGATGGGACTGCAGACTTTCTGAAAGGCCACAAAGGCTCTGCCATATCTGTCGGCTTGCTTGAGGATGCCCAACCGGTGCTTGGCGTGGTCTATGCCCCTGTTTTGCCGGATGGTGCTTCTGACTGCGTCGCATGGGCAAAAGGGGCACCATGTGTGCTTCGCAATGGGAGCCCCATTAAAGCGACACTCGCCCAAAAGGAATGGAATCAAAACAGCAGAGTTATGGTCAGCACTGCGGCAACGGACAAGCCCGAAATCAATTCTGAATTGTGCTCACCAGGTTGCTTTGTGGCGATGCCCAGCATCGCCTATCGGTTGGCACGAGTCGCTGCAGGTGATGGGGATGCAGGCGTATCGCTTGTGCCGGTTTCAGCGCACGATGTGGCTGCAGGTCATGCGTTGCTAATTGGCGCAGGGGGCGTGCTGATTGACCAAGATGGCAACGGCATCACCTATGTCACTGAAGCCAGCATGCAGACAGTCTCTCGGAGATGCTTTGGCGGTACGCTAGAAGCCTGCCGGTCACTGGCAAGCCGAAATTGGAGCAAGGTGTTTACATGAAAACGCTGAAAGTAGTGATTGAGGATTGGGATGGTGATGGCGCCATTCGCATTCCCGATGAGGCCCTCCAAGAACTCGGTGTAGATGTTGGCGACTCCCTTTATCTAGTCGAAGAATACGTTGGCTCAATACGCTGCCTAGTGCTGAGCAAAACTGAACGTTTTCCAGACCGAGTTGATGAACTGGTCGGACGCTGGGATACCTTTGGAAAAGCGCCGAATGTTACGGATGATTGAGCAGGCAGCTAGGCAGGACTGGCCGCCCTGTCTGCCGCATGACGCCTTGAGCAATCCAGCCAGTTCAACTCCCCAGCAAGGATTTGAACCCGCCCCCCAGCCATATTGCTCAACTTGCAACGCTTGCACTGGGTTCATTTGGATGCGCTCTTGACGGAAGGCTCAAGGTTCCTATACTGCTGAGCGACTGAGTGAAATCCTACAAATCAGCTTTCTGGAGCCAAGCGCCCGAAACGCTGATTTGAGCTGGGTCTTTGTGTCTTTGGATTCAAATCCCCCCGGCTCCACCAATTGAAGCAAGCATAAACCCCTGATTTTCCTAGAGAATTTCAGGGGTTTTGTGTTTTCAGGGGCAGCGAATGTCCCGAAAGTGTCACAGCAGGATCGGGCTACCAATAATCCGGCTTGACGATGGCTGGTTTCCTGAGCAGCGGAACCTTCACCGGCAACTGGCAAGCGGACAACTCCGCCTCTGTGATATAGGCGCGCACCCAGTCCACATGGGCCTTGAGAGAGCCAGGAGGATTACGCACAAGCGCCCTGTCTTCCATCCGATGAGGAAGGATCACGCCGAGGCGGATATGCGGAAAATCCTGGCGGATAGCGGCGAGAGCCGGTGCCAAGTCAGTATCCCCGGAAACCAGAACAATCTGGCTAATCTGGAGCTGATCAGCACGACAGGCCGCCCGGTACATACCCAGGGCAATGTTCACATCAGTCTCTTTTTCCTCAAGCTGCCAGACGGCGACCTGATCCTGCCGGGAGGCTTTCTGCCCCTCGACGAACCGCGGCGCATAACCTTTGGCGAGACGATGATTCCCCAGGGTAACCGCAACGCCTCTAGCTTGCAGGGCACGAATGTATCGATGCTGAGCATCATTCGAAGCCTGGCCACGGGTGGCAAGGCGAGCGATCACAGGAGAGGTAAAGTAGTCGACCGATGCCACCACTGAGGCGGGATCCTGGACGTGAAGGACGGTGCTCAACAAGGCAGTCAAATCCAACCACTTGTGGTCGGAGCCATGCAGGACGCCGTAATAGAGGTTGTAGCCGTCTACGAAGAAAGCTGTACGCACAATGCCCTATCCCTAGAAACGAAAAAACCGGCTTTATGGGCCGGTTTCTTCACCCGAGGCTAAGGCTGAACTGAATCGGCCCGCCAAGGGTTGAGTCGTGAGTGCAGTATGCCGACGTACTGCAAAGGAGACAAGGGCCAAAGTGGGATATACCGGGATATAGAGGAATATACCGGGATGAGCACTCAAGCCCGAACCATTATGAAACCCCGTGCTAGACACGGGAAAACACATCCGCCAACGGATTCAATCTCACCGCCTCAGCCAAATGCTCCGGTGCCAAGTGCGCATAGCGCATGGTCATAGCCAAGCTGGAGTGACCCAGGATTTTCTGTAGCGTGAGGATGTTCCCGCCCTTCTGCATGAAGTGGCTGGCGAAGGTGTGCCGGAGTGCGTGGCTGGCCTGCCCTTTCGGCAGCACGATGCCGGATCGGCTCAACGCTCGGCGGAACGACGTGATAGCGCCGGTGAACTGGCCGTGACGCTTCCAGTGATCACGTATGAACGCTTCCAGCTCGGGCTGGATCGGCACGGTGCGTACCTTGCTGGATTTCGTCTTGCTGTACGTCACGGCGCCATTGCGCAGCCTGGACGGTGTGAGGCCTTCCGCCTCTGACCATCGAGCACCAGTAGCCAGACAGAGCAGCACGATAGGTTCGACATGCGGGTTGTCGCAGCCTTCGCTAATCGCGGTCAGCAGATCGGCTATCTGTTCCTGGGTCAGCCAGGACAGTTCTCGCTCTTCGATCTTGTAAGGCTTCATCAGCTCCAGGGGATTGGCGTAATCGATCTGGCCGAGGCCTCGCAGCTCGTTGAACACTGCCCGGATATATCCGAGTTCATTGTTCAGCGTCTTGGGTGTGATGCCGGCTTCTGCCCGCAAGCGGCGATCATGGGCGTATGTGGCCGGGTCGAGCTTCATCGCGATGGGGTCGCGTAGACGAACGCACAGGGCATCGAGCTTGGCCTTTCTGCGCTCACCATCCTTGAGCATGTGGCCGTGCAGATCGAACCACAGACCCACCAGCTCCGAGAGTCGGCGGCGATCCTGGGCCTTGGGGTTCCAGGCTGGGTCAGCGGCCTTGTTGGCGGTGATGTACTGCTCATAGCGCAAGGCTTCTGCCTTGGTCTTGAACAGCTTGCGGAAGCGCTGGCCACGGATCGGCTGAACGTCTGCGAGCCATCGGCCATCAGGCTGCTTTTTGACGGTCATACTGCCCTGCCCCACCTGACGTGCCGTTCCTCCAGGATGTTCTTGAGGTGCTTGTACAGCCCATCCTCATCCATGCCCTTGGAGGCGTAGTGGTCACGAATCACCGGCCAGCATTCCCAATCCTTGAGGCGGTGAAACCCTCTCCTAGCGCCCACTCGCTCCCGTGCCAGCAGGCTTACGAAGTTTCCCAGGAACAGTTCCACGTTCTTGCCGGAGAAGCCCCGAGACGTTTTGTAGTTGCGCTTGTACTCAGTGTCATCGAGCAGAGAATCGACCGGCAGATCGACGCGGGCGTCTTCACGTAGCAGGGTCCAGATGGGTTCGTAGTAGCCAGGGCGAGCCAGCAACTTGAACTGCTGCATACCGTAGCGCCAAAGGCCGTCCAAATGAGGCGTGAAGGCGGCATAGCTGTTGGTGTCGATGGCGTTGCCGGTGTGCAGATCGACGGAGCCGGAGGCGAATTGCTGGATCACCGAATGGTGGTAACGCAGCTCGATACGCCAAACGGTCTGATCCCGGTTGTAGTTGTCCGGGTCGCCTTCGTCGAAGCTGTCACGTCGTCGCCAGACGCTTTCCCAGTAGTCGAGCTTGTCCGTGGCCTTGGCCTGCTCGGTCTTGTTGTAAATCGCCAGCTGGACGCCACCAGCAGAGCCGAACATGTAGGTTTCGCCGCGGCCGTAGACGCTGCTCTTGGTCTCCCAGGTAATTTCCTTGATGCCGGAGATATCGCGGGCGGATCGGGCGCGGCAGTGCATGCGGGCGACCAGATCAGCGGGCGGTTGCCAGCCTTGAACATCCAGGGCGAGATGGACCGCGCATTGGTTGCGTTCGATGTTGGTAAGGATCTGCTCGGCATAGAAATCCATGCGGGCCTGGAGGCGCTCGGGCGACAGGCTGTCGATGGCATGGGGTGACACTTCGATTTTCAGGTGTGGGCCGATGTTCTCGACTTTGGCGTTGTAGTTCTTGAGCAGCAGCACGAAGCCCAGGTCGGCGTTCTGGAGCTTGTACTGGTAACCAGAATCCTTGCTCACACGACCTGCATGCCAGCGCTCTCCCGCGAAGTCGACGATGGTGCCGGGTTTGTCGAACAGGCACAGCAGCTCCGGCCGGAGCAGGCCACGGTACAACTGGCGGACGGTATCGACGCCACAGTGCAGCAGGCGGACTTTCGACAGGTCAACGATACGGGCGTTGCCTGGGTCTACGAACAGCCGACCGTTCACGTCTTCACGTGCCAGCATGTCGAGTCTCAGGAAGTCTTTTGGCTTTTTCACTCAGTCACCTATTGCTGATTACTGCGGAAGTTTTCGTCTTACTTTCTGACGTGTTACAGGGGCGTCAGCGGGCCGGCGGCGCGCACCCGCGCTCGTGCCTCGCACGCAACCCCACCGCCGGCCCGCATCCTTCGTCTGTCACTGTCCAGGCGCTCGGCGAGGGACTTCCTGGGCTCATCATCGAGACCCAGTTATTTCCCCAGGCGGACAGCAGCAGGTAGAGGATCAGCGCGAGAAAACCCGGCAGGGTTTCAGGTGTGGGCGGGAGCAGATGCAGGCGGGAACGCCCAGGATCAGACGTGGAGGTTGTGCGGCACTGGCGGGTGTTGAAGATCAACACCAAGGGCTTTGCCCTTGTCATCCCACTCTTGCCGCCGAGGGCTCGGGAGCGCGGGGCGGTGAAGCTGCCCCACTCTCCCGTGGTCAGGCTCGTTTTCATGGCGTGGGGTCAAGGGTGCGCTGCGCCCGTGCTTCCGTTCGCCGGAACGATGGAGCTGTTCCGACGAGCCGGGAGCGCGGCCCCTGACCCGGAACCATCGGCGGAATGGGTCAGGGTCATGCGGCCCAGTACGTTGCCGGAACCATGCCGGTCGCGGTACCGCATCGCCCTGATAGTGCAAATGTCGTCGAAGTAGAACTCGTTCGGGTTGCCCGTGCTGGAGCTGACCTCAACGGCGAGGAAGCAGGGAGCGCCCTGCATGCTGTCTCGTGGGATCAGCACGCCGACGATATCGGCGCACTGCCAGAAGGGCTCAGTGTCGCCTTCCCACATCAGCTCCAGCAGAACGGTTTTCCCGACGTAGCTCAGAGCAGTAGGCGTATCCAGGGTCAATCCGCGCTTAGGCATTGTGGCGCTCTCCCTGAATCGGTTCGGCATAGGCATGGACTTGTGTTGGTAGCTGCAAGCGCTCCAGCACCTTGGCCGCTCTGTGGCGGTCGCGGTAACGAACAGCCTTGAGGGTGCGGATGTTCACGAAGAAGAGTTCTTCCGGAAACGGCGTGTCATCGGTCGGGCAAACGACCATGAAACAGCCGTGCGGGTAGACGCCTTCTATCGGCAGCATCACGCCGACGATGTGGAAGATCGACCAGATGGAGTCAGGGTAGATATCCCATACCTGTTCGATCAGGACGGTCTTGCCGATGTAGCCAATGGCTGTGGCTGCATCCAGGGTGATTCCGCGCTCAGACATGGGCGTAGTCCCCTTCCTTGAATACGGTTTTACCCTTCTCCAGATCGGCGCGGAGGCGGGCAAGGTTGACCATGCGGAAGTCAGCCAGCTTCATGCTCGGGATGGTCTGGCTGTCTACCCAGTTGATGACCTCTTCGACCGTCACGCCGCTCAGCTCGGCGAAGGTCTTCACGCTACACAGGTCGAGGCTTTCGTTAGTGGCGGTCATTGGTTGCCCTCCTTGGCGGCTTTGTCCTGGGCGTAGCTCGCTTCCAGGCGAATGACGACTTCCGAGTTCATCGAACGGCGCGAGGCGAAGGCGGACTGTTCGATCTTGGCGCGCAGCTCGGGCGGTACGCGCAGCTTGAATTGCGGGTCTGTTCGGCTCACAGCGTCCACTCCTGTTCCAGTAGCTGGCGAGTCAGCAAGGCCACGTTGACCATGGTGCGTTTGCCGACCTTCTGCGAAGGCAGGTAGTTACGTTCTACCCAGGTGCGTACCACGATGGGTTCGTCGCCCATGCCGATCCACTCGGCGAACTTCTGCCACGGCATCAAGGGCGGTGCGCCGTGCAGCTTTTGCGGGTCAAGACCTTCCGTATCCATAAGCTTTGTTCCACTATGTTCGGCATTGATAAGCAACCAACGACATGGGTAATAGCTACCCATGGAGTGATTGTTACCCATCCCCCACGATGGAGCAATTACTACTCAGGAAATATTTTCTATATGGAAAGCGCAGCCGATAGAGCACGCGTATTGATCAAGCTGGTAGGCCCGAAAAAAGCAAGCGAGCAAGGCGGGGATTACGAGCGCTGGAGAAACGTCAGCAAGGGCGCTGTTCGCGTAAGCGCGGACGAGATCGACGTACTGGTGAAGATTTACCCCCAGTACGCCTTATGGCTCGCTAGTGGGAAGACTGCGCCGGAGATCGGCCAGACGAGCCCAGCCTATGACGAAGCCAACAGAAACTTGAGCCAACCCAACGCGGGATAGCGATCACAATGGAAGTGTCTAAGCGCTGGTATGCCCGACTGTAAACCCAAGCTCAATTAAAAAATCATACAAAACTCTAAAGTGCGGCCTATCAAACAAAACAACTAAAGCCGCACCTTAAAATCACTTAGTGCTCACCGTAAGGTATTCCCGCGAAAAACAAAGCAGCTCATCTATATAACCAATGCCAGCATTCAAACTAGGCACATAGAGCGTAGGATGAGCGCATTGATTTCTAGTTGCTAAATGCCCCTGCAATATCCGCAAGCGAGCCTTACCGATATATCCAACTTCTTTTGCAGCATCTAATAACTGCCCCTCCGCAACACCCTCTTTTAACTCCGCTAAATCCTTAAACTTCCAAGCAGCCCTCTTCAACCTTATTTCATTTTCCCTTGCATCAAAAAGGGACACTGCAAAAATCTCAAAAAACCCACACCACGCCATAACCATACCTGCACGAATGCAACCAGTCTCCAAACACCTAATTGATTCTTTAAAGTACTCCTGTATATCAATTGGGACACCAGACAAATGATTGAGGAGGGAGTTTAGATGGATAACCCTCGATCTAGATGCCTCGTGGGCAGCAAGTATCTTATGGGCTTCGCTTTCGGCCGCCTCCGCACGTTTCTTCCATTCCTCTAAAGACAACACGAGAATCATCCTGGAAAGAGATGACGACGAAGTGCTTTGAAAAGCTCATCGTAAACTTCAGGCTTATCTGTTTCAGGAAGTTGCAACTGAATATTAATAGCAATAGTCGGTGAAACCGGATTAGTTGAAGTGCTCAGAACGGGAGCAGCTGGCAAAGGCAGAGAAGGAACGTCTGCTGACGATACAGGATGATTCAGTTGGGGTGCAGGGCTTTCTTCTGATTCCGATGAGGAGGATTGAGGGACTGGTGTTGCAACACGTAGCTTACCTGCATCGTCTTCAACCAAATTCGAGACAATAAGCAGGTCAGCTACAGTTTTTGCCCCTGTCCTATTTGCCTTAGTATTCTTTGCTCCAGAAGCGTAAAGAACATGACCAATGAGATCATCAACAGCCATCCCATTCTTAATACGTATAGTAGAGATTATATTAGAAAGAAACTCATTCCCCCGAATCACCTCCCGCCAGCATTCTGATATTTGCTCTGGAAGATTGTGGTCAAGAGCACGAGAAAGCTTCCGACCCATATCGGTAATCTGTTTCTTCTTCCCTCCAGCAATAATACCTACCTGAAACAAAAATGGATTATTAGGACCGGCGATTTTCAAGGTAGTTGTCGCGTGAGCGTGTCACGCTGCCTTTGATGTTTGCTGCAGTACCGCTTCCCGCTCCGGGTTCAGGCACACGATTGGTGCCAGCACCCAGTTCCTGATGTTGCCGC
>NZ_CALNWT010000012.1:0-199719 GCF_940789645.1 Pseudomonas sp. Marseille-Q0931
CGGTGGGCTGGGAGATGTGTAAAAGAGCCCCCCCCGGGTCGCCCCCCCCGGAGCGGGCAGCCGAGCGGGCGCGGGCCGGCGGGGCGGCGGCTTCCGCCGCCGACACGGGGATAAAGACCGCCGATGGCCCCAGCCTCACCCCCCATCGGGGCTGCCGCTTTTATGGCAACAGCCATGGTTTTACCGGCGTTTATGCGAGCACCCGCCACAGCCTGAGTTGCGTGATGATCGCCGAAGGCGAAGGCCAGATGCAGCGCGACTACTGGTACGACGTCAATCGCCAGGGCGAGCTGCTGGCCGACGCCGCTGGGATCGGCCAGCGCGCTGCCGAGCGCGCGGTCAGCCGCCTTGGCGCACGGCCGGTGCCGACCTGCGAGGTGCCGGTGCTGTTCGCTGCCGAACTCGCCGGCGGATTGTTCAGCCACCTGCTGGCGGCAATCTCGGGCGGCAATCTGTATCGCCATTCCTCCTTCCTCGAAGGTGCGCTGGGGCAACGTCTATTCCCCGAGTGGCTAAGCCTCGACGAGCGCCCGCACCTGCCGCGGGCGCTGGGCAGCGCGGCCTTCGACGGCGATGGCCTGGCCACTTACGCCAAGCCGTTCGTGGAAAAGGGCGAGCTGGTTTCCTACGTACTCGGCACCTACTCCGGGCGTAAGCTGGGCCTGCCGAGCACCGCCAACTCCGGCGGCGTGCACAACCTGTTCGTCACTCATGGCGACGAGGATCAGCAGGCGCTGATCCGGCGCATGGGGCGCGGCCTGCTGGTGACCGAGCTGATGGGCCAGGGCCTGAATCTGGTCACTGGCGACTATTCCCGTGGTGCGGCGGGCTTCTGGGTGGAGAACGGCGAGATCCAGTTCCCGGTGCAGGAAGTGACCATCGCCGGCAACCTGCGCAACATGTTCCGCCAGATCGTCGCGGTCGGTCGCGATCTGGAGCGGCGCGGCAATATCTGCACCGGCTCGGTGCTGATCGAGAAGATGACCGTCGCTGGTAGCTGACAGCCGCTGATGCGCGGCCCGACCGGCCGCGCACGTTCTGCCATTGACGATCCCGCTTGAGCGGCGGGTCGCCTTGCACATGAAAGCCCACACATTCTATGTATTGATTATTTTTCTCAAAAGAGAATTAATATCATTAATTGATTGGGTGGGTGTCCATGTTCTATCCCTTTTTCACGCCTTGTCCGAACTGCTGGCGTTGGCAGGGTTTTCTCGTGCGCTGCGCCCTGCGGCCCGATGAGCCGCGCCTGCTCGATTTCCACGAATGGCATGGTCGGCAGCTGGTGGAGCGCGGCCTGCTGGATGCCTGGCGCGTCTCGCGCATCACGCTCGAACTCTTGCTCGACACCGCCTGCGACCCGGCGTTGCCCTGGCACTGGCGCTCCCTTTGCCTGGATCGCGCCTACCGGCCGTTGCGCGTGATGCAGCAGCAGGCACTCGATCCCGCGCGTCAGCGCAGCCTGGGCATGCTGCTCAATCGCCTGGCAACGCTGCGCCTGGAACCCTCCCTCTCTTTCACCGAATCGGCAAAAGGACATCCTTATGAGTGAAACCCTCAGCGGCACCCGCATCGAACGTGACAGCATGGGCGAGCTGGAGGTGCCGAGCGCGGCGCTCTACGGTGCGCAGACCCAGCGTGCGGTGAATAATTTTCCGGTTTCAGGGCAGCGCATGCCGGGGCCCTTCATTCGTGCACTGATCCTGGCCAAGGCCGCTGCAGCGCGGGCCAACGTCGAGTTGCAGCAACTCGATCCGCTGATGGGCGATGCCATTGTGGGTGCCTGTCAGCAGTTGCTCGACGGCGATTTCATGGCGCATTTTCCGGTGGACGTGTTCCAGACCGGCTCCGGTACCAGCTCCAACATGAACGCCAACGAGGTGATCGCCACCCTGGCAAGTCGCATCCTTGGCGATAGCGTCAGTGCCAACGATCACGTCAATTGCGGCCAGAGCAGCAACGACATCATCCCCACGACCATCCATGTCAGCGCAGCCATCGAACTGCATGAACGTCTGCTCCCGGCGCTCGGCCACCTGCTCAAGGTGCTGTGCGAAAAATCCCTGGAGGTTCAGCCGTACATCAAAACCGGGCGCACGCATCTGATGGATGCCATGCCGGTGCGCATGAGTCAGGTGCTGGACGGCTGGGGGCAGCAAATTCAGGCCAATGTCGAGCACCTGCGGGCATTGCAGCCCAGCGTGCAGGCGCTGGCCCAGGGTGGCACCGCGGTCGGTACGGGCGTCAATGCACATCCTCGTTTCGCCGAGCAGTTCTGCCTGGAGTTGGGCCGCCTGACGGGGGTTGATTTCACCTCCGGCAACAACTTCTTCGCGCTGATCGGCTCGCAGGACACGGCCGTGGCCGTATCCGGCCAGCTCAAGACTACCGCCGTATCGCTGATGAAGATCGCCAACGATCTGCGCTGGATGAACTCGGGGCCGCTGGCCGGACTGGCGGAAATCGAGCTGGAAGCCCTCCAGCCCGGCTCCTCGATCATGCCCGGCAAGGTCAATCCGGTGATACCCGAGGCGGTAGCCATGGTGTCGGCGCAGGTGATCGGCAACGACTCGGCCATCGCCATCGCCGGCCAGTCCGGCAATTTCGAACTCAACGTCATGCTGCCGCTGATTGCCGACAATCTGCTCTACAGCATTCAGTTGCTGACCAACGCCAGTCGTCTGCTGGCTGATCGGGCCATTTCCAGCTTCAAGGTCAACCAGCCCAAGCTCAAGGAAGCACTGGATCGCAACCCGATTCTGGTGACGGCGCTGAACCCGATCATCGGTTACCTCAAGGCCGCCGAAGTCGCCAAGCAGGCCTACCGCGAGGGACGGCCGATCATCGAGGTGGCGCTGGAACATACCGACCTGTCGCGAGTGCAGCTCGAGCAGCTGCTCAACCCGGAAAAACTCACTGAAGGCGGCCTCTGAGTCGCTTTCGTCCCGGAAACTGCTCACGTGCCCGCTCGGCCAGACAGCGTGCAGCCGGGCCGGTAAGTCGTGGACGGGTTCTTACCAGGAGGTCTGTCATGGAGCACTGGAAAACCATCATCGAAACCGGCAACCGCTGTTTCAGCGAAGGCGACTGGGTCACGGCCCGCGAACTCTATCTGCAGGCGTTGGCCGAGGCTCAGGTGATGTTCGGGCGCTGGCCTGATCACAACATGGCGGTGGCAGCCTTCGTAATTTCCCATCACAACCTGGCCGATTTGCATTTGGCGCTGGGACAGCCGGAGGAGGCTGCGGAAAACCTCTGCGCCAGTCATGAGCGCCTGTTGCAGACCCTGGCCGACAGCCAGCAGCCGCAGGCTCTGCGCGAAGTCGCCCTGCACCACAGCCGCCGCACCTACGTCGAGCTGTTGCAGTTCATCGGCGAGCACGGCGCCTTCCCTCGCACCGATCGTTTGCTGGGCGCTTCGCAGCGCCATGCCTGGCAGCGCCAGTCGGTCAATCCGGCCAGCCAAGGCCGCCACTATCACTGAAGGAGATCGTCCATGCCCTATAGCCTGCCCGCACTGCCATACGCTTACGATGCCCTGGAACCGCATATCGATGCGCAGACCATGGAAATTCATCACGTCAAACACCACCAGACCTACATCAACAATCTGAACGCGGCCCTGGAAGGGACGTCCTATGCACAAGAGCCGGTGGAAGAGCTGCTGAGCCGCTGGAAGGAATTACCGCAGAACCTGCACGCCGCATTGATCAACCAGGGTGGGGGACATGCCAACCACACACTGTTCTGGACGGTCATGTCGCCTTCTGGTGGGGGTAAGCCCGACGGTGAGCTGGCGACAGCGATCGATGCCGAGCTGGGCGGCTTCACGGCGTTCCAGGACGCCTTTACCAAGGCCGCTCTGAGCCGGTTTGGCAGTGGCTGGGCATGGCTCAGCGTGACGTCGGAGAAAAAACTCGTGGTAGAAAGCAGCGCCAACCAGGACAGCCCCTTGATGCATGGCAACACTCCGATCCTCGGGCTGGATGTGTGGGAGCACGCTTACTACCTGCGCTATCAAAATCGCCGGCCGGAGTACATCGGGGCCTTCTACAACGTCATCGACTGGCGTGAAGTGGCGCGTCGATACCGGCAGGCCCTGAGTTGAATGTACGGATATCCCAGGTGATGCGAGCCCCGCTGACTTCCCTTCCCAGCCTCAATGGCCGAGTTCTGCGTTATTTGCTCGGTGGTGCCATCCTGTTTTGCGGTGGGTTGTTGCTCTTCGTTCAGTCGGCCGCGCTGATCGACCAGAGCGTGCAGCCGCAACTCATGCGAGCGATGCAGGCTGGCCTGCTGTGTGCAACGGGGACAGCGCTGGGCGCCTTGCCGGTGCTGTTCATGGGCGAGCTGTCGCAGCGCTGGCGCGACAGCCTGCTCGGTTTCGGCGGCGGCGTCATGCTGGCAGCGACAGTGTTCTCCCTGCTCACCCCGGCATTGGACGTGGCGGCGGAGCAGGGATTTACGCCTTGGGGGGCGGGCGTCATGGCCAGCATCGGCCTGCTGCTGGGCGCCGCAGCACTGCTGGGCCTGGGTAAGCTGCTCGAGGAACGGCGTTACCTGTCTGATCCACAGGCGGGGCCGGGACCGGGCGCGCTGCTGTTCGTGATTGCCATCATGTTGCACAACGTGCCGGAAGGCATGGCTGTCGGAGTCGCTGCGGGAGCCGGACTGGCTGGCGCCGGTGGCCTGGCGATCGGCATTGCCCTGCAGAACGTCCCCGAAGGGCTAATCGTCGCTTTGGTGCTGGCCAGTGCGGGAGTGAGTCGCGGCAAGGCGGTACTGATCGGTGCCGCGTCCGGATTGGTCGAACCGCTGTTCGCGGTACTCTGCGCATGGCTGGTCAGTGTCTCGCAGGTGCTGTTGCCTTGGGGGTTGGCGCTTGCCGCTGGCGCCATGCTGTTCGCGGTCATTCACGAAATCATCCCCGAGTCGCACGGTAACGGGCACCGTGGCGATGCCAGCCTGGCGCTGACGGCGGGCTTCTGCGTAATGATGGTGATGGATACGGCGCTGGCTTGAGGCGGTCTCGGTGCGCCTCATTCGCCTTCGTCGAAGTAGTTTTCGATGAGGCCGACCAGAGCGTCCATGGCCTGCTGGTCCTGCTCGCCTTCGGTATGCAGGTGCACACAGGTGCCCTTGCCCGCAGCCAGCATCATCACTGCCATGATGCTCTTGCCGTCCACCAGGCTTTCGGCGCTACGGCCGATTCGCACCTGGCAGGGGTAGGTGCTCGCCACGCCGACGAACTTCGCCGCGGCGCGGGCGTGCAGGCCGAGCTTGTTGATGATGGTGATTTCACGTGCGGGCATCGCGGCATGGCTCCTTAGCTGAGGTCGCGGTGGCGCACCTGGACGTTCTTCAGCGAGTCTTTGAGTGCCTGGCTCAGGCGGTTGGCCAGATACACCGAGCGGTGGTGACCACCGGTGCAACCAATGGCGATGGTGACGTACGCGCGGTTGCTGGCGGCGAAGCGCGGCAGCCATTTTTCCAGGTAGGCGAGAATGTCCTGATACATCTCCTCGACCTCCGGTTGCGCCGCCAGGTAGTCGACCACTGGTTGATCCAGGCCGGAATAGTCGCGCAGCTCAGGCTTCCAGTAAGGGTTGGGCAGGCAGCGTGCATCGAACACCAGATCGGCGTCGACCGGCATGCCACGCTTGAAACCGAAGGACTCGACGAGAAAGGCGGTGCCGGTCTGCGTCTGGCCGAGCAGGCGCAGCTTGAGCGTATCGCGCAGCTGATAGAGGTTCAGCCTCGTGGTATCGATCTTCAGATCGGCGCGATCGGTGATCGGTGCCAGCAGCTGACTTTCGTAGGCGATGGCCTCGGCCAGCGAGCGGTTGTCGTTGGTCAGCGGGTGGCGTCTGCGGGTTTCCGAGAAGCGTTTGAGCAGCGTCTCGTCTTCGGCGTCGAGGTAGAGCACGTCGCAGCGGATGTTGCGCTGGCGTACTTCTTCGAGCAGCTCCGGGAAGCGCTTGAGCTGGCTCAGCAGGTTGCGTGCATCGATGGAAACGGCCACCTGCGGCAGCAGCATATCGCTGTGTGGCAGGAAGCGCTCGGCGAGGTCGGGCAGCAGGCCGGCCGGCAGGTTGTCGATGCAATAGAAACCGTTGTCCTCAAGTACATCGAGGGCGGTGCTCTTGCCCGAGCCGGAGCGACCGCTGACGATGATCAGGCGCATGTCATTGACCGTTCTGAATGTCCACCACGACCTGATAGAGATCTTCGCCGCTGTTGGCCTGGCGCAGACGTTCGCGTACTTCCTGGCGATCGAGCATGCTGGCGATCTGGCGCAGCAGTTCGAGGTGCGCGTCGGTTGCCGCTTCCGGCACCAGCAGGACGAACAGCAGATCGACCGGCACGCCGTCGATGGCGTCGAAGTCGACCGCGGTGTCGAGGTGCAACACGGCGCTGATCGGTGCACTGCAGCCGGCCAGGCGGCAGTGGGGAATGGCAATGCCGTTGCCGAAGCCGGTGGAACCGAGCTTCTCGCGGGCGATAAGGCTTTCGAAGATGTCCTGGGCATCCAGGTCGGGCAGGTCGCGGGCAACCAGGTTGGCGATCTGTTCGAGCACGCGTTTCTTACTGCCGCCCGGCACGTTCACCAGGGAACGGCCGGGGGTCAGGATGTTTTCAAGTCGGATCATGGATGGGGAATGTTAGCGGGCCGTGGCGCCTTGCAGACGCTCGAGCTGCTTTTCCTTGTGCTTGATGAGTTGACGGTCGAGTTTGTCGGCCAACAGGTCGATGGCAGCGTACATGTCCTGATGTTCGGCATTGGCGACGACTTCGCCGCCGGCGACATGCAGGGTGGCTTCGATCTTCTGCTTGAGTTTCTCGACCTCCATGGTCACCTGAACGTTGGTGATCTTGTCGAAGTGGCGTTCCAGTCGGCCCAGTTTCTCGCCGATATAGTCACGCAGGGCGTCGGTCACATCCAGCTGATGTCCACTGATGTTGACTTGCATACCGCTTTCTCCTTGTTGCCTTGTGTAAGAGACGGGTCTGGTTCGACCCGCCGCCGGAACACTCTGGCCTGAAGACCCTGGGCCTTCAGTCGATCTGGCCTACATCAGTCGCTTGCGCTCACTGGAGGGCGCGATACCGAGGGACTCGCGATACTTGGCGACCGTCCGACGGGCGACTTGGATGCCTTGTGCCTCCAGTAAACCAGCGATCTTGCTGTCACTCAACGGCTTTTTCGCGTTTTCTGCCGCAACCAGTTTCTTGATGATCGCGCGGATCGCGGTGGACGAGCATTCGCCGCCTTCGGAGGTGCTGACGTGGCTGGAGAAGAAATATTTCAGCTCGTAAATGCCGCGCGGGGTGTGCATGAATTTCTGCGTGGTCACGCGCGAAATGGTCGACTCGTGCATGCCGACCGCTTCGGCGATGTCGTGCAGCACCAGAGGCTTCATCGCCTCGTCGCCGTAATCGAGAAAGCCGCGTTGGTGCTCGACGATCTGCGTGGCCACCTTCATCAGCGTCTCGTTGCGGCTCTGCAGGCTCTTGATGAACCAGCGCGCTTCCTGCAGCTGGTTGCGCATGAAGGTGTTGTCGGCGCTGGAGTCGGCGCGTTTGACGAAGCCGGCATACTGCGGGTTGACCCGCAGGCGCGGCATGGCTTCCTGGTTCAGCTCCACCAGCCAGCGGTCGTTGTGCTTGCGCACGATCACGTCCGGAACGACGTACTCCGGCTCGCTGGATTCGATCTGCGACCCCGGGCGCGGATTCAGGCGCTGGATCAGGTCGATGACCTGGCGCAGTTCGTCTTCCTTGAGCTTGGTGCGGCGCATCAGCTGGGCGTAATCGCGGCTGCCGAGCAACTCGAGATAATCGCTGACGACGCGCTGGGTCTCGTTCAGCCAGCTCGTATTGGCAGGCAGCTGGCGCAATTGCAGCAGCAGGCATTCGCGCAGGTCGCGGGCACCGATACCGGCCGGTTCGAACTGCTGGATGCGGTGCAGCACCACTTCCACTTCGTCCAGCTCGATATCCAGCTCTGGGTCGAAGGATTCGGTCACTTCCTCGAGGGTTTCCTCGAGATAACCATCGTTGTTGATACAGTCGATCAGGGTGGCGGCGATCAGCCGGTCCTTGTCCGACATGGGGGCCAGGTTCAGTTGCCAGAGCAGATGGCTCTGCAGGCTCTCGCCGGTGGAAGTGCGGGTGGTGAAGTCCCACTCGTCATCATCGTTGCTGGGCAGGCTGCTGGCGCTGGTCTGGTAGATGTCTTCCCAGGCGGTATCGACTGGCAACTCGTTGGGGATGCGGTCGCCCCATTCGCCATCCTCCAGGTTATCCACCGTCGGAGTGGTCTCCTGGTAGCTCTCTTCCTTGCTCGGGGCGGGAGCGGCGCTTTCGGCGCCATCAGCCATCGGGTCGCTGTTGTCGAAGTCGTCGCCATCTTCCTGGCGCTCGAGCATGGGATTGGATTCCAGCGCCTCCTGGATTTCCTGTTGCAGGTCCAGGGTCGACAGTTGGAGGAGGCGGATAGCCTGTTGCAGCTGCGGGGTCATCGTCAGCTGCTGGCCCATCTTGAGGACTAGCGATGGTTTCATTGCAGACCTTAATTTACTGGCGAGTTACGCCTTCCACATCAGGGCGCCGAAGCGCCGCCAGGAAGCAAATTATATGCCTGAATTTCTCGTTCTTGCCTAGGGGTTGCAATATTTCTGTAGCGAAATAGCGGCGATCTACAGGCAGTGTGAAGGCGCAGTATTTTCACGCAGCCTGCTACAGGCGGAACTCGTGGCCCAGATAAACTTCCTTCACCGTCTGGTTGGCGAGGATGGTCTCGGCGTCACCTTCGGCGATCAGTTGCCCATCATTGACGATGTAAGCGGTTTCGCAGATATCCAGGGTCTCGCGCACGTTGTGATCGGTGATCAGGATGCCGATGCCCTTGGTCTTGAGGTGATGGATGATCTGCTTGATGTCGCCCACCGAAATCGGGTCGACACCGGCGAAGGGTTCGTCGAGCAGGATGAACTTGGGATTGGTCGCCAGGGCGCGGGCGATCTCCACGCGGCGTCGCTCGCCACCGGACAGGCTCATGCCGAGGCTGTCGGCGATGTGGTGGATATGGAACTCCTGCAGCAGGCTGTCCAGTTCCGCCTGCCGCCCGGCGCGGTCCAGGTCCTTGCGCGTTTCCAGAATAGCCATGATGTTGTCGGCCACAGACAGTTTGCGGAAGATCGAGGCTTCCTGCGGCAGGTAGCCGATGCCGGCGCGCGCGCGGCCGTGCATGGGCTGGTGGCTGACGTCGTGGTCGTCGATCAGCACGCGGCCCTGATCGGCGCGCACCAGGCCAACGATCATGTAGAAGCAGGTGGTCTTGCCGGCGCCATTGGGGCCGAGCAGGCCGACGATCTGACCGCTTTCGATGCTCAGGCTGACGTCACGCACGACCTGGCGGCTCTTGTAGCTTTTCGCCAGGTGTTGGGCTTTGAGAATGGCCATTACTGTTGCTGATCCGCGGGTTTGTTCTTCGGCTGGATGACCATGTCGATGCGCGGGCGTGGCGTGCTGACGTTGCCGCCCGTGGCGCGACCGGCATTGACGATCTGGCGGCGGGTGTCATAGACGATCTTCTCGCCTTCGAAGGTATTGCCTTCCTGAATCACCTTGGCCTGGTCGATCAGTACGATACGCTCGTTGCTGGCGAAGTACTGGATGGTCTTGCCGTAGGCCTTGACGATGTCCTTGTCCACGGCTGGCTTCTGCTCGTAATAGGCCAGGTTGCCCACCGAGGTGAAGACGTCGATATCGCCACTGGCGGTCTGCGTGATGGTCACGGTGTCGCCGGTGATCTTCAGGGTGCCCTGGGTGATGATCACGTCGCCGCGATAAACCGCGACGCCCTGCTTGTCATCCAGTTCGGCGCTGTCGGCCTGGATGCGGATCGGCTGGTCGCGATCCGATGGCAGTGCCCAGGCAGCCGCGCTTCCCAATGCGGCGCTGAGGCTGAGAATCAGGGGGAGGGTATTAACGAACCTCATGCTGGCCTCTTACGTTGGACTGCAGGAGCATCCTGCCGTCATTCAAGTACGCTTTCATTCCTTGTGCCGTGGTCACCCCGTTGGCCGCGACGATTCTAACTGCTTGCTCGGTCTGCGCATATTCCTTGTCGGGAATAACGGTCATGCGGCTACTGGTGATGATGGTTGGACGGTCCTTTGCATCGGTGCGGGCGATGCGCACGTCGTCGATCAGTTCCACCTCGACGCCGCCGGGCGAGACTTCGGCACGCTGGCTGGTCACTTTCCAGGGCAATTCGGTGCCGCGGTAGAGGTCCAGCTTGGGCGTGTCGATCAGGGTGATGTCGGTACTCTTGACGTGTTCGAGCTTGTCCGCGGTCATGCGGTAGTGCAGTTTGCCGTCATCCTGGAACTGCACGGTGCGTGCGCCGACCACATAGAAGTCGATGACATTGTCATCGCCGTTCTGCTGGGCTACGCGGGCGCTGTCCGGCGCGAGGTTCCAGTAGCCGAGAGCGGCCACCACCACTGCGATCAGCGCGAAGATCAGAGTATTGAGAAGTTTACGCGGCATGCTGTTCTCTATAGATAGGCGGCCTGGGCCGCTTCCAGTGTGCCCTGGGCACGCATGATCAGTTCGCAGAATTCCCGCGCCGCACCGTCACCGCCACGCGCCTGGGTCACGCCATGGGCATGCTGGCGCACGAAACTGTCGGCGCTGGCCACGGCCATGCCCAATCCGACACGGCGAATCACCGGAAGGTCCGGCAGGTCGTCGCCCAGATAGGCAACTTCTTCATAGCTTAGGCCGAGTTCGGCGAGCAGGCCGTCGAGCACCACGAGTTTGTCCTCGCGGCCCTGGAACAGGTGCTGGATGCCGAGGTTGTTGGCGCGGCGCTCCACTACCGGGGTCTTGCGGCCGCTGATGATGGCGGTGCGCACGCCCGAATTGATCAGCATCTTGATGCCGTGACCGTCGAGCGTATTGAAGGTCTTGAACTCGCTGCCGTCTTCGAGAAAGTACAGGCGGCCGTCGGTGAGCACGCCATCGACGTCGAAGATCGCCAGTTTGACGGCGCGGGCGCGTTGCAGCAGGTCGTTCATCACATTACTCCGGCGCGCAGCAGGTCGTGCATGTTGAGGGCGCCGACCGGCTTGTCCTGGTCGTCGACCACCACCAGCGCGTTGATCTTGTGGTCTTCCATGATCTTCAGGGCTTCGGCGGCGAGCATCTCGGCGCGGGCGGTCTTGCCGTGCGGGGTCATGACCTCGTCGATCGACGCCTGGCGTACGTCGATGCCCTTGTCCAGGGTGCGGCGCAGATCGCCATCGGTGAAGATGCCGGCCAGGCGGCCGTCTTCTTCCAGTACCACGGTCATGCCCAGGCCTTTCTGGGTCATTTCCAGCAGCGCGTCGCGCAGGCTGGTGCCACGGCGCACGCAGGGCAGCGCATCGCCCTTGTGCATGACGTTTTCCACCTTGAGCAACAGGCGACGGCCGAGGGCTCCACCCGGATGGGAGAAGGCGAAGTCTTCGGCGGTGAAACCGCGCGCTTCCAGCAGGGCGATGGCCAGGGCATCGCCCAGTACCAGGCTGGCGGTGGTCGAGGAGGTTGGCGCCAGGTTCAGCGGGCAGGCTTCCTGCGATACGCGGGCATCGAGATTGACCTCGGCGGCTTTGGCCAGCGGCGAGTCGGGGTTGCCGGTCATGCTGATCAGGCGGATGCCGAGGCGCTTGATCAGCGGCAGCAGGGTGACGATCTCGGCGGTCGAGCCCGAGTTGGACAGGGCCAGGACGATGTCGTCCTTGGTGATCATGCCCATGTCGCCGTGGCTGGCTTCGGCCGGATGGACGAAGAACGCCGTGGTGCCGGTGCTGGCCAGGGTCGCGGCGATCTTGTTGCCGATGTGCCCGGACTTGCCCATACCGACTACGACCACGCGTCCCTTGCAGTTCAGAATGAGCTCGCAGGCCCTGATGAAATCGGCATCGATACGGGGCAGCAGCTCCTGCACCGCTTCGAGTTCGAGGCGAATGGTGCGCTGCGCGGAGTCGATCAGGTCGCGGGTCTGGTTCATTGGGCTGAGCTGTCGGGCGAAAAAAGACGGGGATTATAACGGGAAAAGCTTTCTGCGCTCACCTCTGCTTTAAGCAGCCATTGTCGAAGCTGTCGCAAGTCTGAACGCCGTATTGTGGCGCTATTGGGCGGCATGTCCGGCAAATGCTATAGTTCGCGGCCATTTTGGCCCCCTCTGGCCGGCGCGTGTCCTGGCATCGGGAGGCGGCGTCTGCAAGGAAGGCCTGGTTTTCGAGGAGTTCAGATGAGCGCCGAGCACGAGTACGCGATCGAGTTGCAGGGCGTCAGCTTTCAGCGCGGCGCGCGGTCGATTTTCGAAAAGGTCGACATCCGCATTCCGCGCGGTAAGGTCACCGGCATCATGGGCCCCTCCGGCTGCGGCAAGACTACCTTGTTGCGTCTGATCGCCGCCGAGCTGCGCCCCTCCGCAGGCGATGTCCGCGTCGACGGCGTGAGCCTGCCGAAGCTGTCGCGGGACGAGCTGTTCGACATGCGCAAGCAGATGGGCGTGCTGTTTCAGAGCGGCGCGCTGTTCACCGATCTCGACGTGTTCGAGAACGTGGCGTTCCCGCTACGGGTGCACACCAAGCTTCCGGAAGAGATGATTCGCGACATCGTCCTGATGAAACTGCAGGCCGTTGGCCTGCGCGGCGCGCTGGAGCTGATGCCGGACGAGCTGTCCGGCGGCATGAAGCGTCGTGTGGCGCTGGCCCGCGCTATCGCTCTCGATCCGCAAATTCTGCTGTATGACGAGCCGTTCGTCGGCCAGGACCCTATCGCCATGGGCGTGCTGGTGCGTCTGATTCGCCTGCTCAACGATGCGCTGGGGATCACCAGCGTGGTGGTCTCTCACGATCTCGCGGAAACCGCCAGCATCGCGGATTACATTTACGTTGTCGGCGATGCGCAGGTATTGGGGCAGGGCACGCCGGCCGAGCTGATGGAGTCGGATAATCCGCGTATTCGTCAGTTCATGAAGGGCATTCCGGACGGCCCGGTGCCGTTCCATTTTCCAGCGCCGGACTACCGCGAAGATCTGTTGGGGAGAGGTTGATGCGCAGAATTTCACCGCTCGAACGGCTGCGGCTGTTCGGTCGTGCGGGTATCGATGTGGTTGCGACGCTGGGGCGCTCGGTGCTGTTCCTAGTCGGCGCGCTGTTCGGCCGCAGTCGCGCCGGCAAGCCGTTGCAACTGTTGATCAAACAGCTGTTCGCGGTCGGCGTGATGTCGCTGGCGATCATCGTCGTCTCCGGCGTTTTCATCGGCATGGTGCTGGCCCTGCAGGGCTACAACATCCTGGTCAGCTATGGCTCCGAGCAGGCGGTCGGGCAGATGGTCGCCCTGACCCTGCTGCGTGAACTGGGGCCGGTGGTCACTGCGCTGCTGTTCGCCGGTCGCGCAGGTTCGGCGCTGACCGCCGAGATCGGCAACATGAAGTCGACCGAGCAGCTCTCCAGCCTGGAGATGATCGGTGTCGACCCGCTCAAGTACATCGTCGCGCCACGGCTGTGGGCCGGTTTCATCTCGATGCCGCTGCTGGCGATGATCTTCAGTGTCGTCGGCATCTGGGGCGGGGCGATGGTCGCCGTGGACTGGCTGGGCGTCTACGAGGGATCGTTCTGGTCCAACATGCAGAACAGTGTTTCCTTTTATGACGATGTGCTCAACGGCGTGATCAAGAGCATCGTCTTCGCCTTCGTGGTGACCTGGATCGCCGTATTCCAGGGCTACGACTGCGAACCCACTTCCGAGGGCATCAGCCGCGCGACCACACGCACCGTGGTGTATGCCTCGCTGGCCGTGCTTGGCCTGGATTTCATTTTGACCGCTTTGATGTTTGGAGACTTCTGATGCAAAACCGCACGCTGGAGATTGGTGTCGGCCTGTTCCTCATGGCCGGTGTGCTGGCCCTGCTGCTGTTGGCCCTGCGCGTCAGCGGCCTGAGCGTCGGCAGTGCAGGCGATACCTACAAGGTCTACGCCTACTTCGACAACATCGCCGGGCTGACCGTACGCGCCAAGGTGACCATGGCCGGCGTGAGCATCGGCAAGGTCACCGCCGTCGACCTGGACCGCGACAGTTACATGGGCCGAGTGACCCTGGAACTCGATGGCAACGTCAATAACCTGCCCGAGGATTCCACCGCGTCGATCCTGACTGCAGGTCTGCTCGGTGAGAAGTACATCGGCATCAGCGTCGGTGGTGACGAGGAGGTGCTCAAGGACGGCAGTACCATCCACGACACGCAGTCCTCGCTGGTGCTGGAAGACCTGATTGGCAAATTCCTGCTCAATTCGGTCAATAAAGATGAAGCCAATTGATGAGGGCTCCTGACATGTTCAAGACCGTGCGTAATTCCCTGCTGGCGTTGCTTGCCGCCATGCCGCTGCTAGCCGTCGCCGCGCCAAGCGCCCACGAGGTGGTGCAGCAGACCACCGATACCCTGCTGGCCGACCTCAAGGCCAACAAGGAGCGCTATCGCAGCGATCCCAATGCGTTCTATGAGTCGCTCAACGAGATTCTCGGCCCGGTGGTCGACGTCGATGGCATCTCCCGTGGCGTGATGACCGTGCGCTACTCGCGCCAGGCCTCGCCCGAGCAGATGAGCCGCTTCCAGGAGAACTTCAAGCGCAGCCTGATGCAGTTCTATGGCAACGCCCTGCTCGAATACAACAACCAGGACATCCGCGTACTGCCGGCCAGCGGCAAGCAGGACGCCGAGCGCACGTCGGTCGGCATGGAAATCCGCGACGGCAAGGGCGTAGTTTATCCGCTGTCCTACACCATGGTTTCCCAGGATGGCACCTGGAAGCTGCGCAACGTGGTGATCAATGGCATCAACGTCGGCAAGCTGTTCCGCGACCAGTTCGCCCAGTCGATGCAGAACAACCGCAACGATCTGGACAAGGTCATCGACACCTGGGCCGATACCGTGGCCAGGGCGCGCCAGGCTCGGGGCGAATCGTGAGTCAGGCGAGCATCAGCGAGCGCGCCGCTGGGCAACTGCAGCTCAGTGGTGTGCTCGATTACCGCACCGGCCCGAAGTTGCGTGAGCAGGGCGCGCGTTTGATCGCCGCCAGCAGCGCCGCGCAGCTGTCGCTCGACTGCAGTGCGGTGGAAAAATCCAGCAGCGTCGGTCTGGCGCTGCTGCTGGCGTTCGTTCGCGATGCGCGCAAGGCCGGGCGTGAGCTGTCGATCAGCGCGCTGCCCGACGACATGCGCGAGATCGCTCAGGTCAGCGGTTTGCTGGAACTGCTGCCGCTGCAACCGTGAAGCGCTTCCCGTCGTTCCGTCAGCACCGCTGCTGGCGGGGTTCGCAGGCGGGAGGCTTTTTTGTATGATGGCCGACCCGCGGGCGTAGGTAGCCCGAATGCGTCAGTCGAGGTCGAGCATGCAGGCTGCAGAAGTAAAAAGCCTCCTAGAGGAAAAACTCCCGAACACCCAGGTGGAAGTCGAAGGCGAAGGCTGCAACTTCCAGCTCAACCTGATCAGCGACGAGCTGGCTGCACTCAGCCCGGTCAAGCGTCAGCAGCAGATCTACGCCCATCTCAATGCCTGGATCGCCAGTGGCAGCATCCACGCCGTGACCATGAAATTCTTCAGCCAGGCCGATTGGGCCGCGCGTTCCTGAGCCTGCGGGCGACGAGATTCCTATGGATAAACTGATCATTACCGGCGGTGCTCGCCTCGATGGCGAAATCCGCATTTCCGGTGCGAAGAACTCTGCGCTGCCGATTCTGGCTGCCACCCTGCTGGGCGACGCCCCCGTCACCATCTGCAACCTGCCGCACCTGCACGACATCACCACCATGATCGAGCTGTTCGGTCGCATGGGCATCGAGCCGGTGATCGACGAGAAGCTGGCGGTGGAAGTCGACGCCCGCGCGATCAAGACCCTGGTTGCACCCTACGAGCTGGTAAAGACCATGCGCGCCTCGATCCTGGTGCTCGGCCCGATGGTCGCCCGTTTCGGTGAGGCCGAAGTGGCGCTGCCGGGCGGTTGCGCCATCGGTTCGCGTCCGGTCGACCTGCACATCCGCGGCCTCGAGGCGATGGGCGCGATCATCGATGTCGAAGGCGGCTACATCAAGGCCAAGGCGCCGGAAGGCGGCCTGCGCGGCGCGCACTTCTTCTTCGACGTGGTCAGCGTGACCGGTACCGAGAACATCATGATGGCCGCGACCCTGGCCAAGGGCCGCAGCGTGCTGGAAAACGCCGCGCGCGAGCCGGAGGTGGTCGACCTGGCCAACTGCCTGATCGCCATGGGAGCGAAGATCCAGGGTGCCGGCACCGATACCATCATCATCGACGGCGTCGAGCGCCTGCATGGCACGCGCTTCAGCGTGATGCCCGACCGTATCGAGACCGGTACCTACCTGGTCGCCGCCGCCGTCACCGGTGGCCGCGTCAAGGTCAAGGATGCCGACCCGTCGACCCTGGAGGCCGTGCTGGCCAAGCTGCAGGAAGCGGGCGCCGAGATCACCACCGGCCCGGACTGGATCGAGCTGGACATGAAGGGCAAGCGGCCGAAGGCCGTCAACCTGCGCACTGCGCCGTACCCGGCGTTCCCCACCGACATGCAGGCGCAGTTCATCGCCCTGAATGCCGTGGCCGAAGGCACTGGCACCATCATAGAAACCGTCTTCGAAAACCGCTTCATGCACGTCTACGAGATGCTGCGCATGGGCGCTAACATCCTGGTCGAAGGCAATACGGCGGTGGTCACCGGCGTAGAGATGCTCAAGGGCGCGCCCGTGATGGCGACCGACCTGCGTGCGTCGGCGAGCCTGGTGCTGGCTGCGCTGGTGGCCGAAGGCGATACGCTGATCGACCGCATCTACCACATCGACCGTGGCTACGAGTGCATCGAAGAGAAACTGCAACTGCTCGGTGCCAAGATCCGCCGAGTGCCGGGCTAAGTCTCCATTGCTGTAAGACCGCACCGATTGGTGCGGCCGCTTCCGCTCAAGGAAACCGTTTCATGCTGACCATCGCCCTGTCCAAAGGCCGCATTCTCGATGACACCCTGCCGCTGTTGGCGGCTGCCGGTATCGAGCCGACCGAGAACCCGGACAAGAGCCGCAAGCTGATCATCCCCACCACTCAGGATGACGTGCGCCTGTTGATCGTGCGTGCCACCGACGTGCCGACCTATGTCGAGCATGGCGCCGCCGACCTCGGCGTGGCAGGCAAGGACGTGCTGATGGAATACGGCGGCCAGGGCATCTACGAGCCGCTGGATCTGCAGATCGCCAAGTGCAAGCTGATGACCGCCGGCAAGGTCGGTGCGCCGGAGCCGAAAGGACGCCTGCGTGTGGCCACCAAGTTCGTCAACGTTGCCAAGCGCTACTACGCCGAGCAGGGCCGCCAAGTCGACATCATCAAGCTGTACGGCTCGATGGAGTTGGCGCCGCTGGTGGGTCTGGCCGACAAGATCATCGACGTGGTCGACACCGGCAACACCCTGCGTGCCAACGGCCTGGAGCCGCAGGAACTGATCGCCACCATCAGCTCGCGCCTGATCGTCAACAAGGCTTCGATGAAGATGCAGCACGCGCGCATCCAGGCGCTGATCGAAACCCTGCGTGGCGCCGTCGAGGCGCGACACCAAGGCTGACTCTTTTCGCGACCTCTGGTCGCGGCAGCCTATCCGTGTCATAGCCATTTTTCTTGGGTGCCCGCACGGTGGGCTTGCTACATTACGGGCGCCCGAGAAAAACGCCATTTAATGAGGCTTTCGCTATGACCGCACCCGTTGCCATCCGCCGACTCAACGCCGCCGACACGGACTTCGCGCGTCATCTGGATCATCTGCTGTCCTGGGAAAGCGTCTCCGACGATGGCGTCAACCAGCGCGTGCTGGAAATCATCCAGGCCGTGCGCGAGCGCGGCGATGCCGCTCTGGTCGAGTACACCCAGCGTTTCGATGGCCTTGAGGTCGCCTCCATGGCCGACCTGATCCTGCCGCGCGAGCGTCTGGAGCTGGCCCTGACCCGCATCAGCGCCGAGCAGCGCCAGGCCCTCGAGGTCGCCGCTGAGCGCGTGCGCAGCTACCACGAGAAGCAGAAGCAGGACTCCTGGCGCTACACCGAAGCCGACGGCACCGTGCTGGGTCAGAAGGTCACGCCGCTGGACCGCGCCGGCCTTTACGTGCCGGGCGGCAAAGCCTCCTATCCGTCTTCGGTGTTGATGAACGCGATTCCTGCCAAGGTCGCCGGCGTGCCCGAGGTGGTCATGGTGGTGCCGACCCCGCGCGGCGAGATCAACGAGATCGTCCTGGCTGCGGCTGCCATCGCCGGCGTCGACCGCGTTTTCACCATCGGTGGCGCCCAGGCCGTCGCCGCGTTGGCGTATGGCACCGAGAGCGTGCCGCCGGTGGACAAGATCGTCGGCCCCGGCAATATCTACGTGGCCACTGCCAAGCGCCACGTGTTCGGCAAGGTGGGCATCGACATGATCGCCGGCCCGTCGGAAATCCTGGTGGTCTGCGACGGCCAGACCGATCCGGACTGGATCGCCATGGACCTGTTCTCCCAGGCAGAGCACGACGAGGATGCTCAGTCGATCCTGGTCAGCCCGGATGCCGCTTTCCTCGACAAGGTTGCCGAGAGCATCGCCAAGCTGCTGCCGACCATGGAGCGGGCCGAGATCATCCGCACCTCGCTGGAAGGCCGTGGCGCGCTGATCCAGGTGGCGGACATGGCCCAGGCCATCAAGGTGGCCAACCACATCGCGCCGGAGCACCTGGAGCTGTCGGTGGCCGACCCGGAAGCCTGGTTGCCGCAGATCCGCCACGCCGGCGCCATCTTCATGGGCCGCTACACCGCAGAAGCCCTGGGCGACTACGTGGCCGGCCCGAATCACGTGCTGCCCACTTCCGGTACTGCGCGCTTTTCCTCGCCGCTGGGGGTGTATGACTTCCAGAAGCGCTCGTCGATCATCTTCTGCTCGCCGGACGGCGCATCGGAACTGGGCAAGAGTGCTTCGGTGCTGGCCCGTGGCGAGTCGCTGACCGCGCACGCACGCAGCGCCGAGTACCGCATCAAAGAGTGACCCGAACCGCGTAGGAGCGAGTTCTGCTCGCGAACGCCATTTTCGCGAGCAAGCTCGCTCCTACAAAAGCAACGCGAACCGCATTCGAGGAGAGAAGGGCAGATGAGCAAATTCTGGAGCCCCTTCGTCAAAGACCTGGTGCCCTACGTGCCGGGTGAGCAGCCCAAGCTGAGCAAGCTGGTCAAGCTCAACACCAACGAGAACCCCTATGGCCCGTCGCCCAAGGCTATCGCGGCGATGCAGGCCGAGGTCAACGACGACCTGCGTCTGTATCCGGACCCCAACGGCGAGCGCCTGAAGCAGGCGGTGGCCGATTACTACGGCGTGCAGCCGGCCCAGGTGTTCGTCGGTAACGGTTCCGACGAAGTCCTGGCGCATGCCTTCCACGGCCTGTTCCAGCACGATGCGCCGCTGCTGTTCCCGGATATCAGCTACAGCTTCTACCCGGTTTACTGCGGCCTGTATGGCATCGACTTCGAGCAGGTGGCGCTGGATGATGAGTTCCAGATCCGCGTTGAGGATTACGCCAAGCCGAACGCCGGCATCATCTTCCCCAACCCCAACGCGCCGACCGGCTGCCTTCTGCCGCTTGAGGCCATCGAGCGTCTGCTGCAGAACAGCCCGGATTCAGTGGTGCTGGTAGACGAGGCCTATATCGACTTCGGCGGCCAAAGTGCCATCGCTCTGGTCGACAAGTACCCGAACCTGCTGGTCACCCAGACCTTGTCCAAGTCGCGTTCGCTGGCCGGTCTGCGCGTCGGCATCGCGGTCGGTCACCCGGATCTGATCGAGGCGCTGGAGCGGATCAAGAACAGCTTCAACTCCTACCCGCTCGATCGCATGGCCATCGCCGGTGCGGCAGCAGCGTTCGAAGATCGTGATTATTTCGAAAAGACCTGCCAGCAGGTGATCGCCAGCCGCGAGGTGGTGGTCGCCGGCTTGCAGGGTCTGGGCTTCGACGTACTGCCGTCAGCGGCCAACTTTGTCTTCGCCCGTCATCCGGGCAAGGATGCCGCGAGTCTGGCGGCAGGATTGCGCGAGCAGGGCGTGATCGTGCGTCACTTCAAGCAGCAGCGCATCGCTCAGTTTCTGCGTATCACCATCGGCACGGCGGAGCAGAACCAGGCTCTGCTGGACGCCCTGCAAGGCCTGTAAGCCAGGCAGCAGGTTGCAAAAAAGCCGGTGACGCTCACGCGCCACCGGCTTTTTCATGCGCTTTCCGCGGGAATCACTCGTGATGCGGCTGGCCGAGGAAGGTCAGCGAGGTGAACAGACCACGGCTTTCGATGTTCGGATCGTTCTTCACCGGCAGGTAGACCGAAGCGCTGATGATGTTCAACCCTTCGTTGCGCACCATGACCTGAGCGCGGCCCTCGGCATCGGTCTTGGCGCTGACCTGGTGCGGCGCGCCACGGTAATCACCAACCAGCTCGACGCCTGCGAGCGGCTTGCCGTCGGCCAGCACGCGTACCGGCAGCGGCTTGCCCGGGCCGACCTTGAGCGGATCGGTCTCCGGAACGATGACCAGTTTCAGCGCCTTGAGATCGGGGAGCTTGGCGCCTTCGGCGTAGATCGCCAGGCTGTATTTGTAGGTGTGCAGTGACTCGGAGGAGTCCGGCACCTGGCTACGGCCCTGATTGACCCATTTGCCGTCCGGGGTTTTCGACCAGGCGCCGTTGTCCAGTGCCACGCCGAGCACGGCGGGCTTTTTCAGTGGCTGCAGACGGGCGTGGTCGGCCAGGCGTTCGACGGTTACCGGAATCATCTTGCCGGCAACATCGTAGGCCCAGGCGCCGCTGATCTTTTCTGCCTTGAAGGCGTTATCTTCGGCGCCGTGGCCATAGACCACTTCGATGTTGCCGCGTCGCTCTTCAGTCCACAGGCCGTGGGCGAGAGCGCCGCTGCTGGCGAACAGGCCGGCGAGGAGCAGGTAGGCAGGAATGCGCATGTGAATCTCCGATTCAGAGGTTGAGGGTCAGGCTGACACTGAGGTTGCGTGGGTCGCCGGGTATTACCCAGACGTTGTTGAACGCGCGTTCGTAGTACTTGCGGTCGAACAGATTGTTGAGATTCAGGCCCAGGCTCAGATCGTTCGTCGCCTGCCAGCGGGCGAGCAGGTCGACCGTGGTGTAGGCCGGCAATTCGAAATCGCTGCCGGTCTGCCCGGAACGGTCGCCAACGTAGGTGATCGCTGCCCCCAGTTCGGAACCCTGCAGCGTGCCGCCCTGGAATTGGTAAACGCTCATCAGGCTGGCGCTGTTGCGAGCGATACCAAGCAGGTCGCTGCCCTCGGGGATGCTGTTGTCCTTGGTTACCTCGGCGTCGATATAGGCGTAGGCGCCGATCACCCTTAGGGCGTCGCTGAGCTGGCCGCTGACCTGCAGATCCAGGCCCTGGCTGCGGGCCTTGCCGGCGGCGATACTGTCGCCGGGGTTGTTCGGGGCGGCGGTCAGCACGTTTTCCTTTTCGATATGGAACAACGCCACGGTGGCGCCGATGCGCCCGTCTGCCAGGTCGAGCTTCAGGCCGGTCTCGTAGCCGAGACCTTTCTCCGGCTTGAACACCTGGCCCTGGGCACCTATGGCGTTGGGCTTGAACGACATCGAGGCGTTGGCGAACACGCCGACTTCCGGAGTCAGCTGATAGAGCACGCCGGCGCGCGGTGTGGCGACATCCTTGCTCTGCTCGTTGCTGACCCGCGTGCTGCGGTTCAGCGCGGTCTGCTCGAAACGCTCCAGACGCACGCCGAGCAGGCCGCTCCAGCGCTCGCTGAAGCTGATCTGGTCCTGCAGGTTGAGGGCGTAGCTTTCCGTGTGCTCGTGAAAGTCGTTGGGGTTGACGATGGGGGGCTTGGGCTGGCCGTAGATCGGGTTATAGATGTCCAGACCATAGCCGAGGCCGGTGACGCTTTGCGGGTACTTCTGGCTGTTGCGGTAGTTCTCGTATTCCAGGCCCAGCAGCGTCTGGTGCTGCCAGCCGGCCCAGTCGAACTGACCGTGCAGCTCGGCCTGGGTGATGCTGTCGTTCCACTCGAAGCTGCGCTCGCGGTAAAAACGAGTGACCTGATCACCGATCAGCCGCGACGTCTCGGAGCTGTTGCCTTCCAGCGTGCCCTGGCTGTAGTGGCTGGCCAGACGCATTTTCCAGGCATCGTTCAGGTAGTGTTCGAGGCTCACCTGCAGCAACTGGTTGTCGTTGCGAATCTTGCCGTCGTTGGGCTCGCCGAGGAAGGTAGAGCGCTTGACTACTCCCGTCTTGCCGTCGACGGCGGGAATGCCACGGTCGAATACCGCATCGGTGCGCGAGAACTCGCTGTCGATCATCAGCAGGGTGTCGGGCGACAGTTGCCAGCTGAATGTCGGGTTGACGATCTGCCGTTGATTGCCGACGTGATCGCGAAAGCTGCCGTTGTCCTCCACCGCCAGGTTGACCCGCGAGAGCAGCGTGCCCTCATCGTTCAGCGGGCTGTTGACGTCGAGGCTGCTGCGGTAGCGATCCCAGCGCCCGGCACTGGCCTTGAACTGAGTGAAAGCTTCGAGCTGCGGGCGCTTGGTGACGATGTTGACCAGCCCGCCGGGATCGCCACGCCCGTACAGCGCGGCGGCCGGTCCCTTAAGCACTTCCAGGCGTTCGATGGCCGAGGCGTCCGGCGAGCTGTAGCTGCCGCGGTTGATGGCGAAGCCGTTGCGATACAGCTCGCCAGTGGTGAAGCCGCGCACACTGTAGTTGAGGAAGGTCAGGCCGCCAAAGTTGTTCTGCCGCGACATGCCGCCGGCGAAGTCCAGGGCGCGATCGATACGGCTGCTGCCAAGATCTTCCAGCACCTGCGCGGGCACCACGCTGATGGCCTGAGGAATCTCGCTGATCGGCGTATCGGTGCGGGTGGCGCTGGCCGAGCGTTTGGCGCGGTAGCCCTGCACCGGCCCATCGGCCTGTTCGCTGGGGGCGCTGATGATGCTGTCAGCGAGTTGGGCCGGAGATTCTGCTGCAACGACCCAAGGTGTTAGCAGGCTGCCGGCAAGCAGGGCGGTGGTGGCGCGCAAGGGAATCTCCAGAGAATTGTAATTAATGTAATAACATTACAATAACCTCAATCGAGAAAAGTTCCCACCTGAAAATGCTGGTCGATCAGTTGCCGTTAACGGGAGGGCGGATACCGATCTCGGCGGTCAGCTGCAGCGGCTTGCCGTTGCGTAGGACCTCGATACGAATCTTGTCACCCGGCTTGGTGCGCGCCACCTGGTTCATCGAGCGGCGGCCGTCGCTGGCTGGTTCGCCATCGATGCTGAGAATCAGGTCGCCCGGTTGCAGACCGGCCTTCTGCGCCGGGCCGTCACGGTACACGCCCGCAACGACGATGCCGGGGCGGCCATCGAGGCCGAAGGACTCGGCCAGCTCCGGCGTCAGCGGCTGCACCTCGACCCCCAGGTAACCACGGATTACCTGGCCATGCTCGATGATGGCGCGCATCACTTCCATGGCCAGCTTCACCGGGATGGCGAAACCGATGCCCTGCGAGCCACCGGACTTGGAGAAGATCGCCGTGTTGATGCCAACCAGGTTGCCGTGCGCATCGACCAGCGCGCCGCCGGAGTTGCCGGGGTTGATGGCCGCGTCGGTCTGGATGAAGTCTTCGTAGGTGTTGAGGCCCAACTGGTTGCGCCCGGTGGCACTGATGATGCCCATGGTCACGGTCTGGCCCACGCCGAAGGGGTTGCCGATGGCCAGGGTGACGTCGCCGATGCGAATGCTGTCGGAGCGGCCCAGGGTGATGGCCTGCAGATTGGGCAGGTCGATCTTCAAGACTGCCAGATCGGTTTCCGGGTCGTTGCCGATCACCCGCGCAAGGGTTTCGCGCCCGTCCTTGAGGGCCACGACGATCTGATCGGCGCCACTGACCACATGGTTGTTGGTCAGCAGGTAGCCTTCCTTGCTCATCAGCACCGCTGAGCCCAGGCTCGACTCCATACGCTGCTGGCGTGGCAGGTTGTCGCCGAAGAAGCGGCGGAACGTCGGGTCTTCGAACAATGGGTGCGCAGGTTTGCTCACCAGCTTGGTGGTGTACAGGTTGGCTACCGCCGGCGAAGCAGTGTCGACGGCCTCGGCGTAGGACACCGGCCCTTCCTGCAGGCGGCTGTAGATGGGGGCCTGCACCAGTTGCACGTCCTGGCTTGGCAAACCTACCCATTGCGGGTAGCGCTGGATCAGCAGCAGTGCGAGCAGCACACCAACCAGCAGGGGCCAACCGAGAAAACGCAGTGCCTGGGGCATCGAGACAATCCTGAGAGTTGCAGGGGCCAAATTCGGCCCTTAAGGTGGCGCATTATAGTGAGGTGCTCGCCAATTAGGCAGCGGCCCGCAACAGCTTGAGAGGAATCTTAATGGCCATTGCCCTGTCCACGTTGGTGGAAGAAGCTGACGCTTTTCTGAACGCGTCGCGCATCAGCGATTACTGCCCTAACGGCCTGCAGGTCGAGGGGCGTCCGCAGGTCAGTCGTATCGTCAGCGGCGTCACCGCCAGCCAGGCTCTGATCGAAGCCGCCATCGACGCCGAGGCCGATGTGCTGCTGGTCCATCATGGCTATTTCTGGAAGGGTGAAAACCCCTGCGTCACCGGCATGAAACAGCGTCGTCTGAAAGCGTTGCTGGCTCATGACATCAGCCTGCTGGCCTATCACCTGCCGCTCGACGTTCATCCCGAAGTGGGCAATAACGTGCAGCTCGCTCGGCAGTTGGGCATCGTGGTCGAGGGCCCTCTGGAGCCGGAAAATCCGCGCACCGTTGGCCTCGTCGGCTCGCTGACAGAGCCGATGAGTGCTATCGATTTCGCCCGTCACGTACAGCAGGCGCTGGGGCGTGAGCCGCTGCTGGTGGAAGGCGAAGGCCTGATCCGCCGGGTCGGCTGGTGCACGGGGGGCGGGCAGGGCTATATCGATCAGGCGATCGCCGCTGGTGTCGATCTTTACCTGACCGGCGAAGCCTCGGAGCAGACATTCCACAGCGCGCGGGAGAATGGCGTGAGCTTCATCGCTGCAGGCCACCATGCCACAGAGCGCTATGGCGTGCAGGCGCTGGGCGATTATCTGGCGCGGCGTTTCGCCCTTGAACACCTGTTCATCGACTGCCCGAATCCGGTCTGAAGCGTCTGAACGCGCAGGTATAACCCTAGATCGTTTCGGTCTAACCAGCGTCCTGAGTATAAGCAGACGCTGTGATAGAGTGCGCGCTCGTCCACGGCCCGCCGGCCCCATAACAGCAAACCGTGAGTAGCCATGCTCGACAAACTGACGCACTTGAAACAGCTCGAGGCGGAAAGCATCCACATCATTCGTGAAGTGGCCGCCGAATTCGACAACCCGGTGATGCTCTATTCCATCGGCAAGGATTCAGCCGTGATGCTGCACCTGGCCCGCAAGGCATTCTTCCCCGGCAAGCTGCCGTTCCCGGTGCTACACGTCGATACGCGCTGGAAATTCCAGGAGATGTACCGCTTTCGCGAAAAGATGGTCAGTGAATACGGCCTGGATCTGCTGACCCACATCAACCCCGACGGTGTGGCACAGGACATGAACCCCTTCACCTACGGCAGTGCCAAGCACACCGACGTGATGAAGACCGAAGGTCTCAAGCAGGCGCTGGACAAGTACGGCTTCGATGCCGCCTTCGGTGGCGCGCGCCGCGACGAAGAGAAGTCGCGCGCCAAGGAGCGCGTGTATTCCTTCCGCGACAGCAAGCACCGTTGGGACCCGAAGAACCAGCGCCCCGAGCTGTGGAACGTGTACAACGGCAAGGTCAAGAAGGGCGAGTCGATCCGCGTCTTCCCGCTGTCGAACTGGACCGAGCTGGACATCTGGCAATACATCTACCTGGAGCAGATCCCAATCGTGCCGCTGTACTTCGCTGCCGAGCGCGAAGTGATCGAGAAGAACGGCACGCTGATCATGATCGATGACGAACGCATCCTCGAGCACCTCACCGACGAGGAAAAGGCGCGCATCCAGAAGAAGAAAGTGCGTTTCCGCACCCTGGGCTGCTACCCGCTGACCGGCGCGGTGGAGTCCGAGGCGGAAAGCCTGACCGACATCATCCAGGAAATGCTCCTGACCCGGACTTCCGAGCGCCAGGGCCGCGTGATCGATCACGACGCCGCCGGGTCGATGGAAGAGAAGAAACGTCAGGGCTATTTCTGAGGATCACGCACCATGAGTCACCAATCCGATTTGATCAGCCAGGACATTCACGCCTACCTGGCTCAGCACGAGCGCAAGGAACTGCTGCGCTTCCTCACCTGCGGCAACGTCGATGACGGCAAGAGCACGTTGATCGGCCGCCTGCTGCACGACTCCAAGATGATCTATGAAGATCACCTGGAAGCCATCACCAAGGATTCCAAGAAGAGCGGCACCACCGGCGAGGAAGTCGACCTGGCGCTGCTGGTCGACGGCCTGCAGGCCGAGCGCGAGCAGGGCATCACCATCGATGTCGCCTACCGCTACTTCTCCACCGCCAAGCGCAAGTTCATCATCGCCGACACCCCCGGCCATGAGCAGTACACGCGCAACATGGCCACCGGCGCCTCGACCTGCGACCTGGCCATCATCCTGATCGACGCCCGTTATGGCGTGCAAACCCAGACCAAGCGCCACAGCTTCATCGCGTCCTTGCTGGGCATCAAGCACATCGTCGTCGCCGTCAACAAGATGGATCTGAAGGATTTCGACCAGGGCGTGTTCGAGCAGATCAAGGCCGACTACCTGGCCTTCGCCGAGAAGATCAACCTGCGTCCGACCACCCTTGAGTTCGTGCCGATGTCGGCGCTCAAGGGCGACAACGTGGTCAACAAATCCGAGCGCTCGCCCTGGTACAGCGGCCAGTCGCTGATGGAAATCCTCGAAAGCGTGGAAGTGGCGGGTGATCGCAACTTCGACGACCTGCGCTTCCCGGTGCAGTACGTCAACCGCCCGAACCTCAACTTCCGCGGTTTCGCCGGCACCCTGGCCAGCGGCATCGTGCGCAAGGGCGATGAGGTCATGGCGCTGCCTTCGGGCAAGACCAGCAAGGTCAAATCCATCGTCACCTTCGAGGGCGAGCTGGAGCATGCCGGCCCGGGCCAGGCGATCACTCTGACTCTGGAAGACGAGATCGACGTTTCACGCGGCGACATGCTGGTGCATGCCGACAACCGCCCGCAGGTCACCGACAGCTTCGAGGCCATGCTGGTGTGGATGGGCGAAGAGCCGATGCTGCCGGGCAAGAAATACGACATCAAGCGCGCCACCAGCTACGTGCCCGGCTCGATCCCCAGCATCGTTCATCGCGTTGACGTGAACACCCTGGAGCAGGGCGCGGCAAGTGAGCTGAAGCTCAACGAGATCGGCCGGGTGAAGATCGCCCTGGACGCGCCGATTGCCCTGGATGGCTACGAGTACAACCGCACCACCGGTGCCTTCATCGTCATCGATCGCCTGACCAATGGCACCGTCGGCGCCGGCATGATCATCGCCGATCCGGTCGCCCATGGCGGCGGTCAGCATGGCCGTCTGGCCCATGTGTCGACCGAGGAGCGCGCCTCGCGCTTCGGCCAGCAGCCGGCCACCGTGCTGTTCAGCGGCCTCTCCGGCGCGGGCAAGAGCACCCTGGCCTATGCGGTCGAGCGCAAGCTGTTCGACATGGGCCGCGCCGTGTACGTGCTCGACGGGCAGAACCTGCGCCATGACCTGAACAAGGGCCTGCCGCAGGATCGCGCCGGCCGCGCCGAGAACTGGCGCCGTGCCGCCCATGTAGCGCGCCAGTTCAACGAGGCGGGGCTGATCGCCCTGGCAGCGTTCGTCGCCCCGGATGCCGAGGGCCGCGAGCAGGCCAAGGCGCTGATCGGCAGCGAGCGTCTGGTCACCGTCTACGTCCAGGCCTCTCCGCAGATCTGCGCCGAGCGTGACCCGCAGGGGCTGTATGCCGCCGGTGGCGACAACATCCCCGGTGAAGGCTTCCCCTATGACGTACCGCTGGATGCCGATCTGGTGATCGACACCCAGACTCAGTCGGTCGAGGAGGGCGTCAAGGCGGTGCTGGATCTGTTGCGTAGCCGCGGCGCGATCTGACGGTCGCCTGCTGAACGAAAGCCCCGCCCTCGTGCGGGGCTTTTTCGTTCTGGGGGGCGGTGAGGATGCAGTGCAGGGGGGCCGACAGGCGTGCGGCAACCCTCTAGCGCCTAGGGCACTATCGATGGGCCGACGAGCATTCGCGGACAAGTCCGCTCCCACAACAGCACCACCGCTCCCCCTGTGGGAGCGGACTTGTCCGCGAAGGTCATGGCGCCTGGCTGGAGGCTGAGGCTGTTCTTGCAGGGGGCGCGGCGATCCGCTTTTCCACAGACTCTTTGAGCGGATGACCGGGATGAAGCTGCGCGCGACTGCGGATGACCCGCCGCCGGTGCCAACGAAAAAGCCCCGCATTGCGGGGCTTTGTGTTCTAGCCGGACGTGCAGGTTGGTTACTTCTTCAACCCGTAGCTTTCGTCCAGCATGCCGGGGCCATCGCTCTTCGGCGCATAGTCCTTGGGCATTTCGTGGTTCTTCGGCGGCGTCAGGCGCTCGCGCTTTTCACTCGAGTCTGTGCTGTTCAGGGTGGCCAGCAGGCGCTGGCGGGTCAGTTCGTCCAGGGCCAGGCGGTTGGCACCGTCGGACAGGTGCTCCTGCACGTCCTGGTAGCTCTGGGTAAGTTTCTTAACCAGGCTGGCGGTGGTGTTGAAGTGGGTCACCACTTCGCTCTGGTAGGCCTCGAAGCGCGCCTGCATTTCATCCATCTGCCGCTGCGTACGGCCAGGTGCAGCATTGGGGGCCAGGCGGGCGAGCACAAAGCCCACGGCGATGCCGACCACCAGGGTCAGAGCGGGTATCAACCAGGCTGTAACGGTCTGTTCCACGAGTCCTTCCTCTCAAAACGGCTTTGCTTTACGTTAGCGGCTTGAGCCTGTGCTGTATACGACCAGAACCTGCTCGGAGTTTATTGCATGTTGGCAATGCTGGGTAAAAACAGGTTCGGAATGCTCATGTACAACAGTACACTGCGTTTCCTCTCCTGTTTTGCCTTGCATTGCGCGAGCGTGTGAAACGCTGAACAGGGTCATTTGCCGCACAGGCAGTTTGCTAGACGAGTCGACCCGATGTGGGGTCACGGAGTTCAGTGTTGCTCAGTCGCGAAACCCCTCTTTTCATTCAGGGCCCGGTAGGCCAACTCGAAGCCCTTCTACTGGAGGTGCCTGACGCCCGGGGCGTGGCGTTGGTCTGCCATCCCAACCCGGTACAGGGCGGCACCATGCTCAACAAGGTGGTGTCCACGCTGCAGCGTACCGCGCGTGACTGTGGTTATCACACGCTGCGGTTCAACTACCGCGGTGTTGGCGCCAGTGCCGGCAGTCACGACATGGGCACTGGCGAAGTGGACGACGCCGAAGCCGTCGCTGCCTGGCTGCAGGAAAAGTACCCGAATCTGCCTATCACCCTGCTGGGCTTCTCCTTCGGCGGTTTCGTGGCGGCTGCGCTGGGCGCTCGCCTGGAGGCACAGGGCGTTACGCTCAGCAAGCTGTTCATGGTCGCACCGGCGGTGCATCGTCTGACGGCCGATACGCCACCGGCCAGCCAGTGTCCGCTGGTGGTGATCCAGCCTGACGCCGACGAAGTGGTCGAGCCGCAGGCGGTCTACGAGTGGTCGGCCAATCTCGGGCGTGCCCACGAGCTGTTGAAAGTGGCAGAATGCGGTCACTTTTTTCACGGCAAGCTGACGGATCTGAAGGATCTGCTGTTGCCTCGACTGTAAGTTTTCCAGCCATTTCTAAGCGAACGTCATGACCACCCGTATCCTTACCGGTATCACCACCACCGGCACGCCGCACCTGGGCAATTATGCCGGCGCCATCCGCCCGGCCATTGCGGCCAGCCGCGACCCGCAGATGGACTCGTTCTACTTCCTCGCCGACTACCACGCGCTGATCAAGTGCGATGACCCGGCGCGCATCCAGCGCTCGCGTCTGGAGATCGCCGCCACCTGGCTGGCGCTGGGCCTGGATACCGACAAGGCGACTTTCTACCGTCAGTCCGACATTCCCGAGATTCCCGAGCTGTGCTGGCTGCTGACCTGCGTCGCCGGCAAGGGCCTGCTCAACCGTGCCCATGCCTACAAGGCCTCGGTGGACAAGAATATAGAAGCCGGTGAAGACCCGGACGCCGGCGTGACCATGGGCCTGTTCAGCTACCCGGTGCTGATGGCGGCGGACATTCTGATGTTCAACGCGAAGAAGGTGCCGGTGGGGCGCGACCAGATCCAGCACGTGGAAATGGCCCGTGACATCGGCCAGCGCTTCAATCACCTGTTCGGCAAGGGCAAGGACCTTTTCGTGCTGCCCGAGGTGGTGATCGAGGAGGAGGTGGCGACGCTACCGGGCCTCGACGGGCGCAAGATGAGCAAGAGCTACGACAACACCATCCCGCTGTTCGGCACCGCGAAGCAGCTCAAGGATGCCGTGGCGCGCATCGTTACCGATTCCAGGCTGCCGGGGGAACCCAAGGACGCCGAAGGCTCGCACCTGTTCACCCTGTACCAGGCCTTCGCCAGCCAGTCGCAGCAGGCCGAGTTCCGCGCTGACCTGGAAGGTGGCCTGGCCTGGGGCGAGGCGAAGAATCGCCTGTATCAGCTGCTCGAAGACACTCTGGGCGAGGCGCGCGAGCGCTACAACGCGCTGATCGCCAAGCCGGCCGATTTGGAGGACATTCTCCTCGCCGGCGCCGCCAAGGCGCGCAAGATCGCCACACCATTCCTCGGCGAACTGCGCGAGGCGGTGGGCTTGCGCTCGTTCCGTGAGCAGGTGCAGGTGGCTACTGGCGAGAAGAAGAAAGCCAGCAAGAGCGCACGCTTCGTCAGCTTCCGCGATGACGACGGCAGCTTCCGCTTCCGTCTGCTGGATGTCGATGGCGAGCAACTGCTGTTGTCGAAATCCTTCGCCGATGGCAAGTCGGCCGGTATGGTCAACAAGCGCCTGCAGTCCGGCGAAGCGCTGGATGTGCGTGCCGATGGTCTGGCGTTCTCGGTATGGATTGACGGTGAAAACGTGGCAGGCAGCCCCGAATTTGCCGACGGTCAGGCCGTGGAAGCTGCCATCGCCCGCCTGCGTGAGGCGCTTGCGCCGCAGGATTGAAGTAGCCTGGATGAAATCCGGGGCGGGTACCGCCAAGACTCCCGGATTGCATCCGCGCTACGGCCATGATTGCCAACAAACGGGGGCGTCGCTAAAGTGACGCCCCCGTTTTTACTTGCCGGCCGAGAGCCTGTTTAAAGGCTCGCGAGCTAGAGGCATGCAAGGCAGAGACAGGCGAGGACGCGGAGTGTACTGGTGTACATGAGCATTCGACCGGGCTGGCGTTCCAGACTGTTTCTAACGCAGCAGGCCCGACGCGCAGCAGACTTTGAACAGGCTCTAACGAATCATGACCCCTCTCGAGCGTTATCAGGCCGACCTCAAGCGGCCCGACTTCTTCCATGATGCGGCCCAGGAAAATGCCGTCCGCCATCTGCAGCGTCTATACGACGATCTGATCGCGCGCGACCAGGGCAAGTCCGGGCTGATGGGCAAGCTGTTCGGCAAGAAGCCGCAGGGGCCGGTCAAGGGCCTTTACTTCTGGGGCGGCGTGGGACGCGGCAAGACCTATCTGGTCGACACCTTCTTCGATGCGCTGCCGTTCGAGCAGAAGATGCGCACCCACTTCCACCGTTTCATGAAGCGCGTGCACGAGGAAATGAAGACCCTCAAGGGCGAGAAGAATCCGCTGACCATCATTGGCAAGCGTTTCGCCGACGAGGCGCGGGTGATCTGCTTCGACGAGTTCTTCGTCAGCGACATCACCGACGCGATGATCCTCGCCACACTGCTCGAAGAGCTGTTCAAGAACGGTGTGTCGCTGGTCGCCACCTCCAACATCGTTCCGGACGGCCTGTACAAGGATGGCCTGCAGCGTGCGCGCTTCCTGCCAGCCATCGCTTTGCTCAAGGAGCATACCGATATCGTCAACGTCGACAGCGGCGTCGACTACCGCCTGCGTGCACTGGAGCAGGCCGAGCTGTTCCACTACCCACTCGGGCCGACGGCGGAAGAGAGCCTGCGCAAGAGCTTCCAGAGCCTGCTGCCCGACTGCACGCACATGGTGGAGAACGAGGCGCTGATGATCGAGAACCGCGCGATCAACGCCGTACGTGTGTGCGAGGACGTGGCCTGGTTCGAGTTCCGCGAACTCTGCGACGGCCCGCGCAGCCAGAACGACTACATCGAGCTGGGCAAGATCTTCCACGCGGTGATCCTGGCCAACGTCGAGCAGATGGGCGTGGCCAAGGACGACATGGCACGGCGCTTTATCAATCTGGTAGATGAGTTCTACGACCGCAACGTCAAGCTGATCATCTCTGCCGAGGTGGAGCTCAAGGATCTCTACACCGGCGGCCGCCTGAGCTTCGAGTTCCAGCGTACGCTGAGCCGTCTGCTGGAAATGCAATCGCACGAGTTCCTCTCGCGCCCACACCGCCCCTGAGAAACTGACGAGCCACGATAAATAGCGCTCAAGTCAACGCTGTTCGCCAAGGCTGCATGTGCCTGTCTCCCCTCGCCCACTTGGGGGAGGGGTTGGGGGAGAGGGCTGAAATACAGCAAGGCTGTCAGTTCCTCCGTCCCAACCCTTTTCCCGAAGAGGTGAGGGACTGATCGCGTTCGGCCGCTTACGTGAACAGCGTTACGCCTGCGGGCGTGCCTTACGGCCTTCGGTTTCTCGCTAGCTTCTGCTGAGGCTAAGCCAGCAGATTTGCGCATAAGCCATTTCCCGCTTATCCATGGCAGTGGCCGCCTTGCTCGTTGCCGCGAGTTGTCTTTGCTGTCGCCTTACACCTACGTCAGATAGCTGGCGAACTCGACGGGCAGGGCGACGCTTACTCCTGTTTTTCCTTCTGCTGAAATTGCCGGCGGTACTGGTTCGGCGACAGGTCGGTGTGCTGGCGGAACAGGCGTGCAAAGAAGCTGGCGTCGTCGTAACCGACTTCGTAGCTGATGGTCTTGATGCTCTTGCGTGTGGAGGAGAGCAGGCTCTTGGCGGTTTCGATGCGCAGGCGCTGCAGGTAGTGCAGCGGTTTGTCGCCGGTGGCGCCCTGGAAGCGACGCATGAAGTTGCGAATGCTCATGCCGTGCTCGCGGGCTACGTCCTCGAAACGGAATTTGTCGGCGTAGTGCTCCTCCAGCCAATGCTGGATCTGCAGTACGGTGACGTCCTGATGCAGTTTCTGCCCGCCGAAGCCGATGCGCCCCGGCGTATAACTGCGTTGCACCTCGTAGAGAATGTCACGTGCCACACCCTGGGCGACGCCAGCGCCGCAGTAACGTTCGATCAGGTAGATATACAGATCGCAGGCCGAGGTGACGCCGCCGGCGCAATACAGGTTGTCGGCATCCGACAGATGCTTGTCCTGGTTGAGCAGGACCTTGGGGAAGCGCTCGGCGAACTCGCGGAAGAAGCGCCAGTAGGTAGTGGCCTCCTTGCCGTCGAGCAGGCCAGCTTCGGCCATCCAGAATACGCCGCTGGCTTCTCCGCAGATCGCCGTACCGCTGGCATGCTGACGCTTGAGCCAGTCCAGCACCTGCGGGTAACGACGGCTGAGCGCATCGAAGTCGTCCCAGAAGGCCGGCAGGATGATCACATCGCAGGCGTCCAGGCCGCTATCGACCGGAACGCGTACATTGCTGAAGCTGTTCACCGGCTGGCCGTCGGGGCTGACCAAGTGGATTTCGAAAGGCGGCTTAAGGTCAAGACCTTGCTGCTTGGCGTAGCGAACGCCAGCCATGTGGAAAAAGTCCTTGGCTTGCATCACCGTAGAGGCGAACACGCCGTCGGTGGCGAGAATGCTGACGCGCCGTAAGGCGCCTGACTGATGATTAACCATATGTTGTTTTTATAAAGGCTAAGTGGTCACTGGGTGGCTGGATCGTCTTATTTTTTGGCGCTTGTGTCCAGTGTAAGCAAGCGTTTGCTTGGCTAAAGTCGAGCGCTGATTCCTCGATGACTACAGGTAGCGCTATGATTCCCAGAACCCTATTCAGCTCCGACCATGAACTGTTCCGAGACAGCGTGCGCAAGTTTCTCGAGCAGGAAGCGGTGCCTCATCATCATCAATGGGAGAAGGACGGCCATATCGATCGGGCGCTGTGGAACAAGGCGGGTGAGGCCGGCATGCTCTGCTCGCATATCCCCGAAGAGTACGGCGGCATGGCGGCCGACTTCCTCTACAGCACCGTGGTGATCGAGGAGATCGGTCGTCTGGGGCTGACCGGTATCGGCTTCTCGCTGCACTCGGACATCGTCGCGCCGTACATCCTGCATTACGGCAGCGAGGCGCTGAAGCAGCGCTACCTGCCCAAGCTGGTGAGCGGCGAGATGGTCACCGCCATCGCCATGACCGAGCCGGGCGCCGGCTCCGACTTGCAGGGTGTGAAGACCACCGCTGTGCTCGATGGCGACGAGTACGTCATCAATGGCTCGAAGACCTTCATCACCAATGGCTGGCTGGCGGATCTGGTCATCGTCGTGGCCAAGACCGACCCCAAGGCCGGCGCCAAGGGCACCAGCCTGTTCCTGGTGGAGGCCAATACGCCGGGCTTCTCCAAGGGCAAGCGCCTGGAAAAAGTCGGCATGAAAGCGCAGGACACCTCCGAGCTGTTCTTCCAGGATGTACGCGTGCCCAAGGAAAACCTGCTGGGTCAGCCGGGCATGGGCTTCGCCTACCTGATGCAGGAATTGCCGCAGGAGCGTCTGACCGTCGGCATCGGCGCGCTGGCTTCGGCCGAGGCGGCGCTCAAGTGGACGCTGGAGTACACCCGCGAGCGCAAGGCATTCGGCAAGGCCGTGGCGGATTTCCAGAATACTCGCTTCAAGCTTGCCGAGATGGCGACCGAAATTCAGGTCGGCCGGGTGTTCATCGACCGCTGTTTGGAGCTGCACCTTGATGGCAAGCTCGATGTGCCGACTGCGGCGATGCTCAAGTACTGGACCACTGACCTGCAGTGCAAGGTACTCGATGAGTGCGTGCAACTGCACGGCGGCTACGGCTTCATGTGGGAGTATCCGATTGCGCGTGCCTGGGCTGATGCGCGCGTGCAGCGCATCTATGCCGGTACCAACGAGATCATGAAGGAGATCATTTCCCGCTCGTTGGTGTAATGGGGTAGTGGTTCACGGGGCGAACTCAGGCGTCGCCCCGCGGCTCCAAGGTAGAAATGCCTGGAGAGCCTCATGACCCGATTGAGCGATCTGGCTGCCGCCCCCTTCGCGGATTGGGACGGCAGCCCGACGGCTGCCCGCGAATTGCAGACGCAACTGGCCCGGCAAGTACGGCTGGAGGACGATTATCCGCCGCTGCGGCGCTTGGCGGGTGTGGATGTCGGCTTCGAGGAGGGCGGCGCCATCACTCGCGCTGCCGCAGTGCTATTGGACGCCGATACTCTCGAACCGCTGGCCGAGTGCGTGGCGCGCATTCCCACCAGCATGCCCTACGTGCCGGGGTTGCTGTCCTTTCGCGAATTGCCCGCTTTGCTTCGAGCATTGGTTGATCTGCCGCACGAACCGGATCTGGTCTTCGTCGACGGTCACGGCATCGCCCATCCGCGCGGTCTGGGCATCGCCGCGCACCTGGGCGTGGTCAGCGGCTTGCCGACCATTGGTGTGGCCAAGAAGATTCTCACCGGACATCACGCCGAGCTGGATGAGGCGCGTGGTGCGCGCGTCGAGCTGCTGAGCAGGAGAGGCGAGCGAATCGGCTGGGTATTGCGCAGCAAGGATGGTGTGCGACCGCTGATCGTCTCTCCGGGCAATCGGGTCAGTCTCGAGCGAGCGCCGGAGCTGGTCATGGCCTGCGTCAGGCGTCACCGCCTGCCCGAACCGACCCGACTGGCCGATCGCCTGGCCTCGCGACGCGACGCCAGGAACGATCAGCCCTCTCTTTTTTAGGGCGCGGGGTTGGGCTGCGCCTTGTGAATCGCCTCGATACCGGCAAGCACCTCTTCGGAGAGTTTCAACCCGGCGCTGGCGATGTTGCTGTCCAACTGCTCCAGGCTGGTGGCACCGATAATGTTGCTGGTTACGAACGGCTGCGCGGTAACGAAAGCCAGGGCCATCTGCGCCGGGTCCAGGCCATGCTCGCGGGCCAGGGTCACGTAGCGGGAGGTAGCTGCGATGCTCTGCGCATTGTTGTAGCGCTGGAAACGTTCGAATAGTGTCAGGCGCGCGCCGGAAGGTTTCTCGCCACCTTCGTACTTGCCGCTGAGCATGCCGAACGCCAGCGGTGAATAGGCCAGTAGACCGCATTGCTCGCGAATCGCCACTTCCGCCAGACCCACTTCGAAGCTGCGATTGAGCAGGTTGTAAGGGTTCTGGATCGACACCGCGCGCGGCCAGCCGCGGCTCTCGGCCAGTTGCAGGAACTTCATGGTGCCCCAGGGTGTTTCGTTGGACAGGCCGATGTGGCGGATCTTGCCGGCCTTGACCTGCTCGTCGAGCACTTCGAGTGTCTCTTCCAGCGGCGTGAAATCAACGTCCTTGTGTTTGTAGTCGAGCTGACCGAAGAAGTTGGTCGGGCGCTCAGGCCAGTGCAACTGATACAGGTCGATCCAGTCGGTCTGCAGGCGCTCGAGGCTGGCATCCAGCGCGGCGACGATGTGCTGGCGGTTGAATTTGAGCTGGCCATCGCGGATGTGGCTGATGCCGTTGCCGGGGCCGGCGATCTTGCTGGCCAGAATCCAGTCGGCGCGATCGCCGTGGCGCTTGAAATAGCTGCCGATGATCTGCTCGGTCTTGCTGTAGGTTTCAGCGCGCGGCGGCACCGGGTACATCTCGGCGGTATCGATGAAATTGATGCCGCTGGCCTTGGCCCGCTCGATCTGGGCGTGGCCTTCGCTCTCGCTGTTCTGCTCGCCCCAGGTCATCGTGCCCAGGCACAGTGCGCTGACATCGAGATCGGTTCGGCCTAGCTTGCGGTATTCCATGAAGTGCTCCTTGGCTAAAAGAGTCATACAAGCAGGTTGAAATTTTTTTCGCAATCCGGATAATCCGGCACCTCTTTCTGCGGTGGAAGTGATGCGCCGCCTGCCGAAGAATCTTGCCGTATTGTGGACGCGCTGACCCGAGCCCCCGATAGCGTCCGTATGCGGCTGCCTTTGACTTGTCAAAGTACGCACTATCCAGTAAGATCCGCCGTCTATTTTTGCTGGGCGGCCCCTGAGGCTATAAAGAATGAAAACTTTTACTGCTAAACCGGAAACAGTAAAACGCGATTGGTTCGTCGTTGATGCTGCTGGTCAGACCCTGGGTCGTCTGGCCACCGAAATCGCGAGCCGTCTGCGTGGCAAGCACAAGCCTGAGTACACCCCGCACGTTGATACCGGCGACTACATCGTCGTGATCAATGCCGAGCAGGTGCGTGTAACTGGCGCCAAGGCCAGCGACAAGAAGTACTACTCCCACTCCGGTTTCCCGGGCGGCATCAAAGAGATCAACTTCGAGAAGCTGATCGCTCGTGCTCCTGAGCGCGTGATCGAGACCGCGGTCAAAGGCATGCTGCCGAAGAACCCGCTGGGTCGCGACATGTACCGTAAGCTGAAGGTGTACAAGGGTGCCGCTCACCCGCACACCGCTCAGCAGCCCCAAGAACTGAAGATTTAACGGAATAGTTCATTATGTCGGCGACTCAAAACTACGGCACTGGCCGTCGCAAGACCGCAACCGCGCGCGTTTTCCTGCGTCCGGGCACTGGTAACATCTCGATCAACAATCGCAACCTGGATACCTTCTTCGGTCGCGAAACCGCTCGCATGGTCGTGCGTCAGCCGCTGGAGCTGACCGAGACCGTCGAGAAGTTCGACATCTTCGTCACCGTTGCCGGTGGTGGTGTCAGCGGCCAGGCCGGTGCCATTCGTCACGGCATCACCCGCGCTCTGATCGAGTACGACGAGACCCTGCGCAGCCCGCTGCGTAAAGCCGGTTACGTCACTCGTGACGCCCGTGAAGTCGAGCGTAAGAAAGTCGGTCTGCGGAAAGCGCGTAAGCGTCCGCAGTACTCGAAGCGTTAATCGCGTCTACGCTTCCAAAAGCGCCCAGTTTCCTTACGGAGCTGGGCGTTTTTTATGGGCCTGGAAAATTGCTGCGACAACGTGCCGCATACGCGCAAGCCGCACGCGCCAAGGCTTTCGCCAGTCTCTTCGGGGGTAATTACCTTGTCAGAAAAGGGGCTTTTCTTTACCATTTGGCGAATTTTTTGCGCGGCCCGATTTTTACTTAGTAGAGGCCTGAACAACAGGCCACAAAGCTGATGGGAGACGACTGAATGAGCAATGACGGCGTGAATGCAGGCCGGCGTCGCTTCCTGGTTGCAGCCACCTCCGTGGTGGGTGCAGCAGGGGCGGTAGGTGCTGCGACTCCGTTCGTGGGGTCATGGTTCCCCAGTGCCAAGGCCAAGGCGGCCGGTGCACCGGTGAAGGTGAACGTCGGCAAGATCGAAGCAGGTCAGCAGATGGTTGCTGAATGGCGCGGTCAGCCGGTGTTCATCGTGCGCCGTACCGAGGAGATTCTGGCCAACCTGACCAAGATCGAAGGTAGCGTTGCGGATCCCGAGTCGGCTGCTTCCGTGCAGCCGGAGTACGTGGACAAGAAAAACCGCTCGATCAAGCCGGAACTGCTGGTGCTGGTAGGTCTTTGCACCCACCTTGGCTGTGCGCCGTCCTTCCGCCCGGAAGTCGCCCCGGCTGACCTGGGGCCGGACTGGGTGGGTGGCTATTTCTGCCCCTGCCACGGCTCGCGCTACGACCTCGCCGGCCGCGTGTACAAGGCCCAGCCTGCACCGCTGAACCTGCCGGTGCCGCCGCACACCTACGAAACGGATGATGTAATCATCATCGGTGTGGACCAGGAGAACGCGTGATGAGCAAATTCATGGAATGGGTGGATGCGCGCTTCCCCGCCACCAAGATGTGGGAAGACCATCTCTCCAAGTACTACGCCCCGAAGAACTTCAACTTCTTCTACTTCTTCGGCTCGCTGGCACTGCTGGTGCTGGTCAACCAGATCGTTACCGGTATCTGGCTGACCATGAGCTTCGAACCTTCGGCCGAAGGCGCTTTCGCCTCCGTCGAATACATCATGCGTGACGTCGAATACGGTTGGATCCTTCGCTATCTGCACTCCACCGGCGCTTCGGCGTTCTTCGTGGTGGTCTACCTGCACATGTTCCGCGGTCTGCTCTACGGCTCCTATCAGAAGCCGCGCGAGCTGGTGTGGATCTTCGGCATGCTGATCTATCTGGTGCTGATGGCCGAAGCCTTCATGGGCTACCTGCTGCCGTGGGGCCAGATGTCCTACTGGGGCGCCCAGGTGATCATCTCGCTGTTCGGTGCCATCCCGGTCATCGGTGACGACCTGACCCAGTGGATCCGTGGTGACTACCTGATCTCCGGCATCACCCTGAACCGCTTCTTCGCCCTGCACGTGATCGCGCTGCCGATCGTTCTGCTCGGCCTGGTCGTGCTGCACATCCTGGCGCTGCACGAAGTCGGCTCGAACAACCCGGACGGCGTCGACATCAAGAAGTTCAAAGACGAGAACGGCGTGCCGCTGGACGGTATCGCGTTCCACCCGTACTACACCGTGAAGGACATCGTCGGCGTAGTGGTCTTCCTGTTCGTGTTCTGCTTCGTGGTGTTCTTCTTCCCGGAAATGGGCGGTTACTTCCTCGAGAAGCCGAACTTCGAAGCGGCCAACCCGTTCAAGACCCCTGAGCACATCGCGCCGGTTTGGTACTTCACTCCGTTCTACGCGATTCTGCGTGCGGTACCGGACAAGCTGCTCGGCGTTATCGCCATGGGGGCTGCCATCGCCGTGCTGTTCGTGCTGCCTTGGCTCGACCGCAGCCCGGTCAAGTCGATGCGCTACAAGGGTTGGCTGAGCAAGATCTGGCTGGTGGTGTTCTGCATCTCCTTCGTCATCCTGGGCGTGCTGGGTGTGCTGGCGCCGACCCCGGGTCGTACCCTGCTGTCGCAGGTGTGCACCTTCCTGTACTTCGCGTACTTCATCCTGATGCCGTTCTACACCAGGATGGAGAAGACCAAACCGGTTCCGGAAAGGGTGACTGGCTGATGAAAAAGCTCTTTGCTGCATTTGTTTTCGCTGCGCTGCCGGCCCTCAGCTTCGCCGCCGGTGGTCATGATGTGCAACTGGACAAGGTCGACATCGACCTGACCGACAAGGCTGCCATGCAGGACGGCGCGCGTACCTTCGCCAACTACTGCATGGGCTGCCACTCGGCCCAGTACCAGCGTTACGAGCGTGTCGCTGATGACCTCGGCATCCCGCATGAAATCATGCTGGACAACCTGGTGTTCAACGACGCCAAGATCGGCGACCACATGAAGATCGGCATGAAGCCGGACGATGCCAAGGCCTGGTTCGGTGCGGCGCCGCCCGATCTGACCCTGGTCGCTCGTGTGCGTGGCAACGACTGGCTGTACACCTACCTGCGTACTTTCTACGCCGATCCGACCCGTCCGCTGGGCTCCAACAATAAGGTGTTCCCGAACGTCGGCATGCCCAACGTGCTGGTTGGCCTGCAGGGCAATCAGGTCATCGGTTGCAAGCAGGTTCAGGTCGTCACCGACGGCAAGAAGCAATTCGACCCGTTGACCGGTGCGCCGATCACTCACGAGGCCTGCGATCAGCTCACCATCGAGCCGAACACCGGCAAGCTGAGCGAGGCCGAGTTCGACGAGAAGATCAAGAACCTGGTGACCTTCCTGGCCTACTCGGCCAACCCGGTCAAGCTGAAATCCCAGCGCATCGGCACCTACGTGCTGCTGTACCTGGCGTTCTTCTTCGTGTTCGCCTACCTGCTCAAGCGTGAGTACTGGAAGGACGTTCACTAAGTCGTTCGAGCTGCATGAGACCTGCGCGCCCTGAGGGGCGCGCAGGTTTTTCTGCCCTGCCATTTCTAACGGCCGCCTTAGGGCGCCGTGTCTGCGACGAAAAAATTGCTCCGGCAATTTTTCCTGTTTCTGAATAATCAAAAAGCGAGGAGGATCGCCATGGCGGTGACCAACAGGTTGACCTGCTACTCCGACCCCGCCGACCACTATTCCCATCGCGTGCGTCTGGTGCTCGCCGAGAAAGGTGTCAGCGTCGAGATCATCGATGTCGAGCAGGGCCGCTGTCCGCCCAAGCTTGCCGAAGTCAATCCCTATGGCAGTTTGCCGACCCTGGTCGACCGTGACCTGGCGCTGTACGAGGCGTCCGTGGTGATGGAGTATCTCGACGAGCGTTATCCGCATCCGCCGCTGTTGCCGGTGTATCCGGTGGCGCGGGCCAATAGTCGCCTGCTGATGCACCGCATCCAGCGCGACTGGTGCGTGCTTGTCGATCGTATTCTCGACAAGCGCAGCAAGGAGGCTGAGCGCCAGCTGGCGCGCAAGGAGCTGCGCGAGAGCCTGACAGGTGTATCGCCACTGTTCGCGGACAAGGCATTCTTCCTCAGCGAGGAGCTGAGTCTGGTGGATTGTTGTCTACTGCCCATTCTCTGGCGTTTGCCGGTACTGGGTATCGAGCTGCCGCGTCCGGCCAAGCCGCTGCTCGACTATATGGAGCGCCAGTTCGCCCGTGAGGCCTTTCAGGCCAGTCTTTCCGCAGCCGAGCGCGCAATGCGCTGAGAAGGAGGAAGTCATGAATTCCAGTCGTCCCTACCTGGTTCGCGCCCTGTACGAATGGATCGTCGATAACGATTGCACGCCGCACCTGCTGGTCAATGCCGAGCACCCTGGGGTGCAGGTGCCATCTGGCTTCGCCAGTGACGGCCAGATCGTGCTCAATGCCTCGCCCAGTGCCGTGCGTCATCTGCACATGGACAATGAGGCGGTGAGCTTCGAAGGGCGCTTCGGCGGTGTGGCGCACAGTCTCTATATCCCTGCTGCAGCGATCCTGGCGATCTATGCGCGGGAGAACGGCCAGGGCATGGTCTTCGATATGGAGCCGTCGATTGCTGGCGGCCCGGAAGAGCCGGGGCCGGATGATGACGGTCCGTCCGGTGACGAGCCACCGCGTCCCAGCGGCCGACCCAGCCTCAAGGTGGTGAAATAGGGTTGGAGCGTAATGCTGTTCACATAAGAAAATGGTCGAGCGCGATCAGTCCCTCGCCCCTCTGGGGAGAGGGTTAGGGCGGGCCGCGTTCGGCGAGGGGAAAGCTAGTAGTTTGCGGTGCTGTCGGCCCTCTCCCCCAGCCCCTCTCCCATAAATGGGAGAGGGGAGCCAAACGCATGCAACCTTAAGTGAACAGCGTTAGGGTAGGAGCGAGCTCTGCTCGCGAATCCGCTCGACGCAAAAGCTTCGCGAGCAGAGCTCGCTCCTACGGGAAGCAATCTTTGCCGTACACGAAAACGGGCGCCCTAGGGCGCCCGTTCTTGTTCCGCAGTTTGAGATGGCTTCAGTTGGTGTATTCGAACAGGCGCACGACCCGCTGTACGCCTGACACACCCTGTACCACGCGGGTGGCAGCGTTGGCTTCTTCGCGCGTCACCAGGCCGAGCATGTAGACGATGCCGTTCTCGGTGACGACCTTCACGCGTGCGCTCGGCACATTGCTGTCGGCCAGCATCTGCGTCTTGATCTTGGTGGTCAGCAGCGAGTCGTTGCTGCGCGCCAGCAGGGATGCCGGTTGCTGCACCTGCAGTTCGTTGTAGACCTTCTTCACGCCCTGTACTCCACGAGCGGTCTGCGCGGCGCGATCCTTGAGCTCACTGCGTGGGGTTTGCCCGGCGAGCAGAATCACGCCGTTGTAGCTGGTGACCACGATGCGCGAGGTCGGGCTGGACAAGTCGGCATGAGCGTTGCTGATACGCGAGGCGACCTCCGGGCCGAGGAACTGGTCGTCGATCTTGTTGCCGATGCTGCGGCTGCCGCAGCCTGCCAGGCTCAGGGTAACGGCCAGGGCGGCCAGAATCAGGGCGGAACGCTTCATTCTTCACTCCCAAACAATTGACTGTCGATCAGGTCGCACAAGCAGTGGATGGTCAGCAGGTGGACTTCCTGGATGCGTGCGGTGGCTTTGGCTGGAACGCGGATCTCGACGTCTTCCGGTAGCAGCAGCGAGGCCATGCCCCCGCCATCGCGGCCGGTGAGGGCGACGACGATCATTTCGCGGTCATGCGCGGCTTGAATGGCCTGGATGACATTGGCCGAGTTGCCGCTGGTGGAAATTGCCAGCAGCACGTCGCCGGGTTGGCCGAGCGCGCGGATCTGTTTCGAAAAAACCTCGTTGTAGCTGTAGTCGTTGGCGATCGAGGTGATGGTCGAGCTGTCGGTGGTCAGGGCAATGGCCGGCAGGCTCGGGCGCTCACGCTCGAAGCGATTGAGCAGCTCGGAGGAAAAGTGCTGGGCATCGCCGGCAGAACCGCCGTTGCCGCAGGAAAGAATCTTGCCCTCGTTGAGCAGCGCCTGGACCATCACCAGGCTGGCGTGCTCGATATAGGGTGCCAGGACTTCCATGGCCTGTTGCTTGGTGTCGATGCTGGCTTGGAAGAGCTGGCGGATTCGGGATTGCATGTCCATCGGTTAAACCTTGAATGTACGGCCGTCAGGCGTCGAAGGCGTTCTTGATCCAGTCGAGGCGAGTGGCGCCGTCAGTGCTGATGGCGACCACATCGAAGCGGCAGGAGTAGCGGGCCCAGCGTGAGTGTTGCTGGAGGAAGAGTTCTGCGGCGATGACCAGCTTGCCACGCTTGCGCGCATCGATGCTCTCCAGGGCGCCGCCCCAGGCGCTGTGGCGGCGGGCGCGGACTTCGACGAATACTACTGTATCGCCGTCGAGCATGACCAGATCGAGCTCGCCACGCCGACAGCTCCAGTTCTGTTCGATCAGGCGCAGGCCGTTACGTTCCAGATGCTGACGAGCCGCCTGTTCGGAGGCTCGGCCCAGATCGTTGTGTGTGCTCAATTGATGCTGTCGGGTAGGCGCTGAACCTGGCCGTCACGGAACTCGGCCCAGGGCAGCTGGCGTTCGATGCGCTGCGTGGCATTGAGGCTGAGACTGCCGGACAGGCCGTCGATGCGCGACTCAGGCAGCGCCTTGAGCTGGCCCAGGCGCGGGGCCAGGCGATAGGCGTCGACGCCCATGGCGTACAGGCGACCCAGGCTGCCGCCTGCCTGCGGCCACTGGTTCATGACTTCCTGGCGCAGCGGTGCGTGAGTGTCGAGCAGCCAGGGGGTTTCGCAGAAGCGAATGCCTTCGAGGTCCTGATACTGAGCCTGGCTGTGCGCGCCGGTGAACAGGTGCGAGGTGGCGTAGACCGGCACGTCGCCGGCGTACTGGAAGGCCAGGGTGGGCTTGATCTGCTGCGCCTGTTGCGGTGTGGCGGCAAGGAAAATGAAGTCGATGTCCTGGCGGCGCGCCGGTTGCGCGTCCAGGCTGGTGCCCAGGGTGTTTTGCAGGCGGCGTGCACGGGCCTCGCTCTCGCGCAGTTGGAACAGGTCGGCGATCTGGCGGGCCAGCTCCACGGGCTGGTCGACGTGCTCGGCGGCGATCAGCGTACCGCCCTGGGCTTGCCAGCTCTGGCGGAAGGCATCCAGTACACGATCACCCCAATCACCACGCGGCACCAGGGCGACGGCGCGGCGCATGCCGTCGTTCCAGGCGCGGCGCGCGACCTCGCGGGCCTCGTCCTCGGCCGCCAGGCCGAACTGGAACAACTGCGCGGGGCCTTCCTGGCCAGCATCGCTGTAGTTCAGGGCGAGGGTGGTGATGGGCAGTTGCTCGCGATCGCTGAGTTGCTTAACCAGTGGTTTTTCCAGTGGGCCGACCACCAGTTGCACGCCGTCGGCCTGCGCCTGCTGGTAGAAGGCGTCAAGCGAGCCGATGCGCGAACTGTCATAGAGTTTGATATCCGGCGGGTTCTGTCCGGCCTGCTGGGCTTCGTAATGTGCGGCGAGGAAACCGTCGCGCAGTGCGCGGGCAACACTGGCAAGCTGACCTTCCTGTGGCAGCAGCAGGGCGATGCGGGTCAGCGGCTGGCTGGCCAGTTCGCGCAGCTTGCCCAGTGCTTCGGGCAGTTGCTCGGCAGCCGGGTGCTGCGGGTTCTGCGCGACCCACTGGTCGATGGCGGCTTGCTGCTGTTCGAGCGTGGCGCTGCTCTTGGTCAGCTGAGCCAGCGCCAGCCAGCCGGCCAGGTCGCTGTCGGCGCCGGCAGAGGTTTGCGCTGGCAGAGTGGACACCAGTGCCCAGATATTCTCGTGGTTGTCATGGGCGGCCTGGCCACTCAGCAGTGGGGCGATGAACACGCGTTCGCGGGCGGCGGCCAGAGTCTGGCCGTCGGCTTCCAGGGCGCGTGCGCGAACCAGCTGGGTGCGAATCTGTTGCTCGACCGGCAATTCGCCCAGGCGCTCCAGGCTGGGATGCTGCAGCGCTTTCAGCGCGCTTTGCGGTTGCCGGCGGGCCATGGCCAGCTCCGCCTTCAGGGTACTGGCGAAGATCTGCTGCGCGGGCTGCAGGCTGGTGATATCGAGCTGCTCGAGAATGCGTGTGGCACGCGCCACGTCATTTTGCTGGTAGCTCTGGTCGGCTGCCGACAGGCGCAGCAGGGCGGCCTGTTCCGGTTTGCTCTCGGCGGCTTGCTGGAGCATCTGCTCGATGCTCGCTTGTGGCGTACGCGGCAACTGGCCCAGGTCGTTGGAGGGCGAGCTGGCGCAGGCGGCGAGCAGGCCAGCCAGGAAAAGAGCGGAAAGAGGACGCAGGCTAGCGATCATCGGGTCATCCTGATACTTGAGCAAATCAAGCGGCGATTGTACCCAAGCCCCGAGATCGGTGCGATGCCGCAGGGGCGGAACCGGCTAGAATGAGCGCTCATTCAATTAACGAGGTGTTTCCAGTGAGTCAGCCCGCAGTCGCAAGCGTCCAGCCCGGCAGCCTTTATGTGGTCGCCACGCCGATCGGCAACCTGGATGACATCAGTGCGCGGGCCTTGCGGATTCTGCGCGAGGTAGCGCTGATCGCCGCGGAGGACACTCGGCATTCGGCGCGCCTGCTGCAGCACTTCGGCATCGCAACGCCGTTGGCTGCCTGCCATGAGCACAACGAGCGCGCCCAGGGCGGCCGCTTTCTGGCGCGATTGCAGGCAGGGGAAGATGTGGCGCTGATTTCCGATGCCGGTACGCCGCTGATTTCCGATCCGGGCTATCACCTGGTGCGCCAGGCGCGTGCCGCCGGCTTCGCAGTGGTACCGGTGCCGGGTGCCTGCGCGCTGATCGCGGCGCTGTCGGCCGCTGGTCTGCCATCCGATCGCTTCATCTTCGAAGGTTTCCTGCCAGCCAAGGCGGCAGGTCGCCGGGCGCGCCTGGAGCAGGTGCGCGAGGAGCCGCGCACGCTGATCTTCTATGAGGCGCCGCACCGTATTCTGGAGTGCCTGCAGGATATGCGCGACGTATTCGGCGCCGAGCGCCTGGCATTGCTGGCGCGTGAGCTGACCAAGACCTTCGAGACTCTGCAGGGGCTGCCGCTGGCCGAACTGTGCGAGTGGGTGGGCGCAGACAGTAATCAGCAGCGTGGCGAGTGCGTGGTGCTGGTGGCGGGCTGGCAGGCGCCGGAAGGCGAGGAGGCGGTCAGCGCCGAAGCGCTGCGCGTGCTCGATCTGCTGATGGCGGAAATGCCCCTCAAGCGGGCGGCAGCGCTGGCGGCGCAGATCACCGGCGTGCGTAAGAACCTGCTGTATCAGGTGGCGCTGGAGCGCCAGCTGTAGGAGCGGCTTTAGCCGCGAATAGGGCAGGAGCGATGGTGGCCCATTCGCGGCTGAAGCTGCTCCTACGCCAATGGTCGCGGCGTGCTTTTTCTTGCAGCTTGTAGCTTGGCGCTTGCCGCTTTGTTACCCTTGCCGGCGGAGAGTCGATCGGACAGTCGCTGCCTTCGCAAGAAGGGGGAGGAAAGTCCGGGCTCCATAGGGCAGAGTGCCAGGTAACGCCTGGGAGGCGTGAGCCTACGGAAAGTGCCACAGAAAATAACCGCCTAAGCGTTTCGGCGCCGGTAAGGGTGAAAAGGTGCGGTAAGAGCGCACCGCACGGCTGGCAACAGTCCGTGGCTAGGTAAACCCCACTCGGAGCAAGACCAAATAGGGTTCCATCGGCGTGGCCCGCGCTGGAACCGGGTAGGTTGCTAAAGGCGTGCAGTGATGTACGTCGTAGAGGAATGGCTGTCCTCGACAGAACCCGGCTTACAGATCGACTCTCCTCCTTCCTCCCTTCTTGTTTTGCGCTTCTATCCCTCGCTGTTCTGATACCGAAAAATTCTTACTCTTAATAAATTACTTTAAGTTCGATTTTCAGCTCGCTGGAATGGCTGGAATTTGCCTGTCCTAGGCCGGCCCTGGCATCCCTTTTCCCCTCGCTTTTGTTCGCTAAATCTCCGTCCTGTAAGGATTTTTCCCTTTCGTGGCGCCTTGACGGTGGGGCGTAGGCGTTTCTATAGTGTGCGCAAGTGGTGAAAAGTGGCATGAAGTGGGTTTTTATGGGCAAGGAAAGCTAATTACAGGGGAAGCGCAGCCGTGTTTCGCGGAGCTAACGCCATCAGTCTCGACGCCAAAGGGCGCCTCGCGATGCCGAGTCGGTATCGTGACGAGCTCGTTTCGCGTTGTGCAGGCCAGCTCATCGTAACCATCGACATCAATGACCCCTGCCTGAACATCTATCCCCTGGTCGAGTGGGAGCGGATCGAGGAAAAGCTCAGCGTGCTGGCCTCTCTGGATGAGAAGAACCGGATCCTGCAGCGCCTGCTGGTGGGGAACGCGGTAGATCTCGAAATGGACGGCAGTGCGCGCATCCTGATCCCGCCGCGCCTGCGTGAGCACGTCAAGCTGGACAAGCACGCAATGCTGGTCGGCCACCTGAACAAGTTCCAGTTGTGGGATGAAGAAACCTGGAATGCCCAAGCTGCAAACGACCTGGCCGCCATCAAGCTGCCGGGAGCCCTTTCCGATGAACTGCGTAGCCTGATCCTGTGACCATGACCGACAGCAACTTCCGCCATATCACCGTGCTGCTCGACGAAGCCGTCGAGGGGCTCGCCGTGCGCGCTGATGGTTGCTATATGGATGGCACCTTCGGACGAGGGGGGCATAGCCGGCTGATCCTGCAGAAGCTCGGGCCGGGAGGGCGGCTACTGGGGTTCGACAAGGATCCCCTGGCGATAGCCACCGGGGAAGCATTGGCGGCCGAAGACGGCCGCTTTGTCGTTGTGCAGCGCAGTTTTGCGGAACTCGGCGACGAAGCTGTTGTCCGCGATCTTCGCGGTCAGGTCTCCGGCATCCTTCTGGACCTCGGTGTGTCCTCGCCGCAACTGGATGACCCGGAACGCGGCTTCAGCTTTCTCAATGACGGCCCGCTGGACATGCGCATGAATCCGGATGCCGGCGTGAGTGCCGCTGACTGGATCGCCACGGCGGATGAAGACGAAATCGCCCGCGTGATGAAGGACTACGGCGAGGAGCGTTTTGCCAAGCGCATGGCGCGCGCTGTGGTGCAGCGCCGTGCCGAGCAGCCGTTCACCCGCACCGCTGATTTGGCGAAAGTCCTGACCGATGCCAATCCCGCCTGGGAAAAGGGCAAGAACCCGGCGACTCGCGCTTTTCAGGGTATCCGCATTCACGTCAACAACGAGCTCGGCGATCTCGAGCGCGGGCTCGAGGCTGCGCTGGAAACGCTGGAGGTGGGCGGCCGTCTGGTGGTGATCAGCTTCCATTCGCTGGAAGACCGTATCGTCAAGCAGTTCATGAAACGCCAGGCCAAGGGCGAAGCGGACAAACTGCCGCGCGACCTGCCGATCATCCCGAAAGCCTTCGAGCCGCGTCTGAAGCTGATCGGCAAGCCGGTCTATGCCGCCGAAGCCGAACTCAAGGCCAACCCGCGCTCGCGCAGCGCGGTGATGCGCATCGCGGAGAAGTTGCGGTGAGCCGCCGGCTGATCAAATCCATGCCCAATGGCAGCTTTCTGATGCTGCTGTTGTTCGTCGCCATTCTGGTTTCTGCCGTGGCCGTGGCCTACAGCGCGCACTGGAATCGCGTATTGCTCAACGAGCTGTATGGCGAGCTGAGCGTGCGCGACAAAACCCAGGCCGAGTGGGGCCGGCTGATTCTCGAGCAAAGCACCTGGACTGCGCACAATCGCATCGAGGCTTTGGCCAGCGAACAGCTGAAAATGCACATTCCCGACCCTGCCGCCGTGCGCATGGTGCGTCCATGATCGGTCTCGAAGGCGCACTCTATCCCTGGCGTTTCCGCCTGGTGCTGGTGCTGCTGGCACTGATGGTCGGTGCCATCGCCTGGCGCATGCTCGATCTGCAGGTGCTCGACCATGATTTCCTCAAGGCTCATGGCGATGCCCGTAGTGTTCGGCATATCCCGATTCCTGCCCACCGCGGCCTGATCACCGACCGCAACGGGGAGCCGCTGGCGGTCAGTACGCCGGTGACCACCTTGTGGGCAAATGGCAAGGAGCTTCAGGTCGGTCGTGAGCAGTGGCCTGCGCTGGCTGCGGCCCTGGGTCAGGACCCGGCCAACTTCGCCGCGCGCCTGGAGCAGAACAAGGAACGCGAGTTCATGTACCTGGTGCGCGGCCTGACCCCGGAGAACGGTCAGCGCGTGCTGGACCTGAAAGTGCCGGGCGTCTATGCCATCGAAGAATTCCGCCGTTTCTACCCTGCAGGCGAAGTTGCCGCACATGTCGTCGGCTTCACCGACATCGACGATCGTGGTCGCGAGGGTATGGAGCTGGCCTACGAAGACTGGCTGGCCGGTGTGCCGGGCAAGCGCCAGGTGCTCAAGGACCGTCGCGGCAAGCTGATCAAGGATGTACAGGTCGCGCAGAACGCCAAGGCTGGCAAGGCCCTGGCGTTGTCCATCGACCTGCGCCTGCAGTACCTCGCCCATCGCGAGCTGCGCAATGCGCTGCTGGAAAACGATGCCAAGGCCGGCAGCCTGGTGATGGTCGACGTGAAAACTGGCGAAGTGCTGGCGATGGTCAACCATCCGACCTACAACCCGAACAACCGCCGCAGCCTGACACCGGCCGCCATGCGCAACCGCGCCATGATCGACGTGTTCGAACCCGGCTCTACCATCAAGCCGCTGTCGATGGCCGCTGCCCTGGAGTCCGGCCGCTGGAAGCCCAGCGATATCGTCCAGGTCGGCAATGGCACCCTGCAGATCGGTCGCTACAGCATTCGCGACGTTTCCCGTACTCAAGGTCCGGCGCTGGATCTGACCGGCATCCTGATCAACTCCAGTAACGTCGGCATGAGCAAGATCGCCTTCGACGTAGGCGGAGAGAACATCCATCACGTACTGAGCAACCTCGGCTTCGGCCGAGACACCGGCCTGGGTTTCCCGGGTGAGCGGGTCGGCAATCTACCCAATCACCGTCAGTGGCGTCAGGCGGAAACGGCCACGTTGTCCTACGGCTATGGCCTGTCGGTGACCGCCGTGCAGCTGGCGCATGCCTATGCAGCACTGGCCAACGGTGGCGGCATGACGCCGCTGTCGATGATTCGTGTGGACAGCAAGCCGAGCGCGTTGCAGGTCGTGCCGCCTGAGGTGGCCAAGACCCTGCAGGGCATGTTGCAGCAGGTGGTCGAGGCGCCGCGCGGTGTGTTCCGCGCTCAGGTGCCGGGCTACCACGTCGCTGGCAAGAGCGGCACGGCGCGCAAGACCAACGCCGGGGCCAAGGGCTACCAGACCAACTCCTATCGCTCCCTGTTCGCGGGCTTCGCCCCGGCACAGGACCCGCGCATTGCGCTGGTCGTGGTGATCGACGAGCCCGGCAAGGGCGCCTATTACGGCGGCCTGATCTCTGCACCGGTGTTCAGCCGGGTGATGGCTGGCTCGCTGCGTTTGATGAATATTGCGCCGGACAACCTGCCGTCCCCCGAGCAGAAGATGGCGGCCGCTGGCCAGGGAGGGCGTAACTGATGCCCATGCCACTCAATCAATTGCTGCCATCTGCTGATAGCGGCGTGCTTATTCGTGAACTGACTCTGGATAGCCGCAAGGTGCGTCCGGGTGATCTGTTCCTGGCCGTGCCGGGTACCCAGCAGGATGGTCGCGTGCATATCGCCGATGCCATCGCCCGTGGCGCAGCCGCCGTCGCCTTTGAGGCAGAAGGCGCCCCGGCCCTGCACGCCGATAGCACCGTGCTGATCCCGGTAAAAGGCCTCGCCAAACAGCTTTCGGCCATCGCCGGGCGCTTCTACGGTGAGCCGAGCCGTGCCCTGTATCTGGTCGGCATTACCGGGACCAACGGCAAGACCAGTGTCAGCCAGTTGCTGGCGCAGGCGCTGGATCTACTCGGCCAACCCTGCGGCATCGTTGGTACTTTGGGCAATGGTTTCCATGGCGCGCTGGAGCAGGGCAAGCACACAACGCCCGATCCGGTCGGCACGCAGGCCACTCTCGCGTCGCTCAAGCAAGCCGGTGCTCGCGCCGTGGCCATGGAAGTGTCTTCCCATGGTCTGGACCAGGGCCGTGTCGCCGCACTGGAGTTCGACGTTGCGGTGTTCACCAACCTGTCGCGTGATCACCTCGATTACCACGGCAGCATGGAGGCTTATGGCGCAGCCAAGGCCAAGCTGTTCGCCTGGCCAAATCTGCGTTGCCGGGTGATCAACCTCGATGACGCCTTCGGCCGTGAGCTGGCGGCGCAAACGCACGAGTCGCGCCTGATCGGCTACAGCCTGAACGATGCTGGCGCCTTCCTTTATTGCAGCGAAGCGCACTTCGATGATCACGGCGTGCGCGCGCGGCTGGTGACGCCGCGTGGCGAGGGCGTGCTGCGCAGCAATCTGCTCGGCCGTTTCAACCTGAGTAATCTGCTGGCCGTGGTCGGTGCGCTGCTCGGGCTGGACTACGCACTCGACGAGATTCTCAAGGTTCTGCCGCAGTTGCAGGGCCCGGCTGGCCGCATGCAGCGCCTCGGTGGCGGTGACAAGCCGCTGGTAGTGGTCGATTACGCACACACCCCCGATGCTCTGGAGAAAGTCCTCGAAGCCATGCGCCCGCATGTGGAAGGGCGTCTGGTTTGTCTGTTCGGCTGTGGCGGCGATCGCGATAGTGGCAAGCGTCCGTTGATGGCCGCTGTTGCCGAGCGCCTGGCCGATGTGGTGTGGGTGACTGATGACAACCCGCGTACCGAAGAGCCGGCGCAGATCGTTGCCGATATCCGCGCGGGCTTCGCAGCACCGGAGCAGGTGCAGTTCATTCACGGTCGTGGCGATGCCATTGCGCGTCTGATCGCCCAGGCCGAGGCTGCCGACGTGCTGTTGCTGGCAGGCAAGGGTCACGAGGATTACCAGGAAATCATGGGTGTGCGTCAGCCGTTCTCCGACCTGATCGAAGCGAACAAGGCCCTGGCGGCCTGGGAGGCGGCTCATGCTTAAGCCCTGGCTGCTTAGCGAAGTCGCCGCGGACCTGAATGCGAGCGTGATTGGCGCCGATGTCGCGTTTTCCGCCGTGGGCACCGACAGCCGCACCATCACCGCTGGCCAGTTGTTCGTGGCGCTGACCGGGCCGCGTTTCGACGGCCACGACTACCTGGCCGAAGTCGCCGCAAAGGGCGCAGTTGCTGCACTGGTCGAGCGTGAAGTGGAGGGAGCACCGCTGCCGCAGTTGCTGGTGGCAGATACCCGCATGGCGCTTGGTCAGCTGGGCGCGCTGAATCGCCAGGCCTTCACCGGCCCGCTGGCGGCTGTTACCGGCTCCAGTGGCAAGACCAGCGTCAAGGAGATGCTCGCGTCCATTCTGCGCGCCGGCCTGAACGGCGCGGTGCTGGCCACCCGTGGCAACCTCAACAACGATCTTGGCGCACCGCTGACCCTGTTGGAGTTGGCACCGGAGCATCGCGCCGGCGTGATCGAACTCGGCGCCAACCATGTCGGCGAGATCGCCTACACCGTCAGCCTGACCCGGCCGCAGGTGGCGATCATCACCAATGCCGGCAATGCCCATGTCGGCGAGTTCGGCGGTCCGGAAAAGATCGTCGAGGCCAAGGGCGAGATTCTCGAGGGCCTGCCGAACGATGGCGTGGCCGTGCTCAACCTGGATGACAAGGCCTTTATCACCTGGCAGCGCCGCGCTGCAGGACGCAAGGTGCTGAGTTTTGCCTTGCGTGACACTCGCGCCGACTTTCACGGCAGCGATCTGGCACGCGACGAGCGTGGTTGTCAGGGCTTCACTCTGCGCAGCCCGCTTGGCAGCGCGCGTATTCAACTCAACCTGCTGGGCGAGCACAACGTGGCCAATGCACTGGCTGCCTGCGCCGCGGCTCATGCCCTTGGCATGCCGTTGGTCGCCATGGTTCAGGGGCTGGAAAATCTGCAGCCGGTCAAGGGCCGCGCCGTAGCGCAGCTGGCGCCGAACGGCGTTCGGGTTATCGATGACAGTTACAACGCCAACCCCGTGTCTATGTGCGCGGCGGTGGATATACTCGCCGGCTTCTCCGGTCGCACCGTCCTGGTGCTGGGAGACATGGGCGAGCTGGGCGAATGGGCCGAACAGGGTCATCGCGATGTCGGCCGCCATGCCGCGGGCAAGATCGATGCGCTGTATGCCGTCGGCCCGCTGATGCGTTTTGCTGTCGAGGAGTTCGGCTCAAAAGGCCGCCACTTCGTCGAACAAGCCGAGCTGATCGAAGCGCTTCACGCCGAGCAGGCCGGCAGCACACTACTAATCAAGGGTTCACGCAGCGCAGCCATGGACAAGGTCGTGGCGGCGCTGTGTGGCATATCTGTATCTGGGGAGAGTCACTAAATGCTGCTGCTGCTGGCAGAGTACCTGCAACAGTTTTACAAGGGCTTCGCGGTCTTTCAGTACCTGACCCTGCGCGGCATCCTTGGCGTGCTTACCGCCTTGGCGCTGTCGCTGTGGCTCGGTCCGTGGATGATCCGCACCCTGCAGGTGCGTCAGATCGGCCAGGCCGTGCGCAACGACGGCCCGCAATCGCACCTGTCGAAGAAAGGCACGCCGACCATGGGCGGCGCGCTGATCCTCACCGCCATCGCCGTCAGCACCCTGCTCTGGGCCGACCTGTCCAACCGCTACGTGTGGGTGGTGCTCGCCGTTACCCTGGCGTTCGGCGCCATCGGCTGGGTCGATGACTACCGCAAGGTGATCGAGAAGAATTCGCGCGGCTTGCCGAGTCGCTGGAAGTACTTCTGGCAGTCGGTGTTCGGCCTGGGCGCTGCCTTCTTCCTTTATATGACCGCGCAGAATCCGGTAGAAACCACGCTGATCCTGCCGCTGCTGAAAGACGTCAGCATTCCGCTGGGCATCGGTTTCGTGGTGCTGACCTACTTCGTCATCGTTGGCTCGAGCAACGCGGTGAACCTTACCGACGGCCTCGATGGCCTGGCCATTCTGCCCACCGTGATGGTTGGCGGCGCCCTGGGTATCTTCTGCTACCTGTCGGGCAACGTGAATTTCTCCGAGTACCTGCTGATCCCCTACGTGCCGGGTGCCGGTGAGCTGATCGTGTTCTGCGCCGCGCTGGTTGGCGCCGGCCTGGGCTTTCTGTGGTTCAACACCTATCCGGCGCAGGTCTTCATGGGCGACGTTGGTGCGCTGGCCCTCGGCGCCGCGCTGGGCACCATCGCCGTGATCGTGCGCCAGGAAGTGGTGCTGTTCATCATGGGCGGCGTTTTCGTCATGGAAACCCTGTCGGTGATCATTCAGGTCGCCAGCTTCAAGTTGACCGGCAAGCGCGTGTTCCGCATGGCGCCGATCCATCACCATTTCGAACTCAAAGGCTGGCCTGAGCCGCGCGTGATCGTCCGTTTCTGGATCATCACCGTGATTCTCGTGCTGATCGGCCTTGCCACCCTGAAACTGAGGTAATTGAGCGTGTCGTTGATCGCTTCCGACCAGTTCCGCATCGTTGTCGGCCTCGGCAAGAGCGGCATGTCCCTGGTGCGCTTCCTGGCGCAGCAGGGCGTGCGCTTTGCCGTGGCCGACACGCGCGCGAACCCGCCGGAGCTGGAAACGCTCAAGCGCGATTACCCGCAGGTGGAAGTACGTTGCGGTGAGCTGGACGTGGATTTCCTCTGCCGCGCCTCGGAGCTGTACGTGAGCCCGGGCCTGGCCGTGGCCACGCCGGCATTGGCCGAAGCCGCTGTGCGTGGGGTGAAACTGTCCGGCGACATCGATCTGTTCGCCCGCCATGCCAAGGCGCCGATCATCGCCATCACCGGCTCCAACGCCAAGAGCACCGTCACCACCCTGGTGGGCGAAATGGCGGCTGCCGCCGGTAAGCGCGTGGCCGTAGGCGGCAACCTCGGCACGCCGGCGCTGGACCTGCTGGCCGACGACGTCGAGCTGTACGTGCTGGAGCTGTCCAGCTTCCAGCTGGAAACCACCGATCAGCTCAACGCCGAAGTAGCCACCTGCCTGAACATCAGCGAAGACCACATGGACCGCTACAGCGGCCTGCCGGCTTATCACCTGGCCAAGCACCGGATCTTCCGTGGCGCTCGTCAGGTGGTGATCAACCGTGACGACGCGCTGTCGCGTCCGCTGATCGCCGACCAGGTGACCAGCTGGGAATTCGGCCTGGGCAAACCCGACTTCAAGCGCTTCGGCCTGCTCGAAGAGAGCGGCGAAAAGTGCCTGGCGTTTCGTTTCGAGGCGCTGCTGCCGGTGAGCGAATTGAAGATTCGCGGAGCACACAACCAGTCTAACGCGCTGGCAGCCCTGGCGCTTGGTCACGCCGTTGGTCTGCCGATGGAGGCCATGCTTGCCACCCTGCGTCAGTTCGCCGGTTTGCCGCATCGCTGCCAATGGGTCGGTGAGCGCGCCGGGGTGAACTACTACGACGACTCCAAGGCCACCAATGTCGGTGCTGCACTGGCGGCCATCGAAGGCCTCGGCGCGGATATCGCCGGCAAGCTGGTGCTGATCGCAGGTGGCGACGGCAAGGGTGCAGATTTCTCCGCACTGAAGGCGCCGGTTGCGCGCTTCTGCCGCGCCGTTGTGCTGCTGGGGCGTGATGCCGAGCGCCTGGCCGGGGCATTGGGCGATGCTGCGCCGCTGGTGCGGGTGGCAACACTCGATGAAGCCGTGCAGCGCTGCAGCGAACTGGCCGAGGCTGGCGATGCCGTGCTGTTGTCGCCAGCTTGCGCCAGCCTGGACATGTTCAAGAACTTCGAAGAGCGCGGACGCCTGTTCGCCCAGGCCGTGGGAGGGCTGTCCTGATGCTGGCCTTCCTGCGCGTTCGCCCCTCGCCGCTGCTGGGACGCGGCTTCGATGTCGACTTCCCGATGCTGGCTGGCTGCCTCGGCCTGCTCGGCCTGGGCCTGGTGATGATCACCTCGGCTTCGTCGGAAGTGGCGGCGGCGCTGTCCGGCAACCCGCTGTATCACATGATTCGCCATCTGGTTTATCTGGTCATCGGTCTCGGCGCAGCCGGCATCGTGCTGATGATTCCGATGAGCTTCTGGCAGCGCTATGGCTGGATGCTGCTGCTGGCCGCGTTCGGTTTGCTGGTGTTGGTGCTGATCCCCGGAATCGGCCGAGAGGTCAACGGTGCGCGGCGCTGGATTGGCTTCGGCGCCTTCAACGTGCAGCCATCGGAAATCGCCAAGGTCTTCGTGGTGGTTTACCTGGCCGGCTATCTGGTGCGACGCCAGGAAGAAGTGCGCGAGAGCTGGATGGGCTTCTTCAAGCCGTTCGTGGTGCTGCTGCCGATGGCCGGCCTGCTGCTGCTGGAGCCGGACTTCGGCGCCACCGTGGTAATGATGGGTTCGGCCATGGCCATGCTGTTTCTCGGCGGCGTCGGCATGCTGCGCTTCGGCCTGATGGTGGCTCTGGCGGTCGGCGCGGTATTCGTCCTGGTGCAGACCCAGGAATATCGCCTGCAGCGTCTGATCACCTTTACCGACCCCTGGGCTGACCAGTATGGCTCGGGCTATCAGCTGACCCAGGCACTGATCGCTTTCGGTCGCGGTGAGTGGTTCGGTGTGGGCCTGGGCAACAGCATCCAGAAGCAGTTCTACCTGCCGGAAGCGCATACCGACTTCGTCTTCTCGGTACTGGCCGAGGAGCTGGGTTTTGTCGGCGCGCTGGCGACCCTGGCACTGTTCGTCTTCGTCTGCGTGCGCGGCCTGTATATCGGTTTGTGGGCGGAGAAGGCCAAGCAGTTCTTCTCCGCCTATGTGGCCTATGGCCTGTCCTTCCTGTGGATCGGCCAGTTCCTGATCAATATCGGGGTGAACACCGGTCTGCTGCCGACCAAGGGCCTGACCCTGCCGTTCCTAAGCTACGGCGGCTCGTCGCTGGTGATCTGCTGCGTCAGCCTGGCGATCCTGCTGCGTATCGAATGGGAACGGCGCAACGTATTGGGCAACGAGGATATCGAGTTCAGCGAAGAGGATTTCGCCGAGCCGAACAAGGAGGTCGCCCATGCGCGGTAATGTCCTGATCATGGCTGGCGGCACCGGCGGCCACGTGTTCCCGGCGCTGGCCTGCGCGCGTGAGTTCCAGACCCGCGGCTACAGCGTGCACTGGCTGGGTACGCCGCGTGGTATCGAGAACGAACTGGTGCCGCAAGCTGGCTTGCCGCTGCACCTGATCAACGTCAGCGGTCTGCGTGGCAAGAGCAAGCTGTCCCTGCTCAAGGCGCCGTTCCAGTTGCTGCGCTCACTGCTGCAGGCGCGCCGAATCGTGCGCGAGCTGCAGCCGGTGTGCGTGCTGGGCATGGGCGGTTACGTCACGGGCCCGGGCGGCCTGGCTGCGCGCATGGCTGGCGTACCGCTGGTGATCCACGAGCAGAACGCCGTGGCCGGTACCGCCAACCGCCTGCTGTCGCGTATCGCCACGCGCATCTGCGAAGCCTTCCCGAATACCTTCGGCGCATCCGACAAGCGGCGCACCACCGGTAATCCGGTGCGTGAAGAGCTGTTTCTGGAAACGCCGCGCGAGCCGCTGGTCGGTCGCAAGCCGAAATTGCTGGTCCTCGGCGGTAGCCTGGGGGCCGAGCCACTGAACAAATTGTTGCCGGCTGCGCTGGGGAAAATTGCCGCTGACGTTCGTCCGCAGGTGTTCCACCAGGCCGGTAAGCAACATGCCGAGATCACTGCGGAGCGTTATCGCGATGCTGCGGTCGAAGCCGAGGTCGCGCCCTTCATCAAGGACATGGCTCGCGCCTACGGTTGGGCCGATCTGGTGGTTTGCCGCGCTGGCGCACTGACCGTCAGCGAGCTGGCCGCCGCAGGTCTGCCGTCGTTTCTGGTGCCGCTGCCGCACGCCATCGACGACCACCAGTCCCGCAATGCCGAATACCTGGCGAAGGAGGGCGCAGCTGTCCTTCTTGCGCAACATGCCACTGACGCGGACACGCTTGCCGCGCAGCTCACCGAGGTTCTGATGCACCTGGAAAAACTCAATGTCATGGGCGCCACTGCGCGTCGCCTGGCCAAGCCCGATGCAACCCGCACGGTGGTCGACATCTGCCAGGAGGTGATGCGTGGCTAAGTCGCCTGCTGCGGTCAAGGCTGAAGTGCGGCGCATGCGTCGTATCCGTCGCATCCACTTCGTCGGTATCGGCGGTGTGGGCATGTGCGGTATCGCCGAGGTGCTGCTCAATCTGGGTTACGAAGTGTCCGGCTCGGACCTCAAGGCCTCGGCCGTGACCGAGCGCCTGGAAAATTTCGGCGCGACCATTTTCATCGGGCATCGTGCAGAGAATGCCGAGCAGGCTGACGTGCTGGTGGTCTCCAGCGCCGTCAACACCAGCAACCCGGAGGTCGCCACCGCACTGGAGCGCCGTATTCCCGTGGTGCCGCGCGCCGAGATGCTCGCCGAACTGATGCGCTACCGCCACGGTATCGCGGTGGCCGGCACCCATGGCAAGACGACCACCACCAGCCTGCTGGCCTCGGTGTTCGCTGCTGGCGGCCTGGATCCGACCTTCGTCATCGGTGGCCGCCTGAACGCCGCCGGCACCAATGCCCAGCTCGGCTCCAGCCGCTTCCTGATCGCCGAAGCGGACGAGAGCGACGCCAGTTTCCTGCATCTGCAGCCGATGGTTTCGGTGGTCACCAACATCGACGCCGACCACATGAGCACCTATGGCGGCGACTTCAACAGGCTGAAGAAGACCTTCGTCGAGTTCCTGCACAACCTGCCGTTCTACGGCCTGGCCGTGCTCTGCGTGGACGACCCGGTGGTGCGCGAGCTGCTGCCGCAGGTCGGTCGCCCGACCGTGACCTATGGCTTCTCCGAAGATGCTGATATTCGTGCGATCAACGTACGCCAGCAAGGCATGCGCACCTATTTCACCGTGCTGCGCCCGGACTGCGAGCCGCTCGACGTGTCGGTGAACATGCCGGGCAATCACAACGTGCTCAATGCACTGGCGACCATCGCCATCGCCAGCGACGAAGGCATCGATGATGCCGCCATCGTCAGCGGTCTGGCGGACTTCCAGGGCGTCGGCCGGCGCTTCCAGGTCTACGGCGAACTGCCAGTGGATGGCGGCAACGTGATGCTGGTGGACGACTACGGTCATCACCCGCGTGAAGTGGCTGCGGTGATCAAGGCCGTACGCGGCGGTTGGCCGGAGCGTCGCCTGGTTATGGTCTACCAGCCGCACCGTTACAGCCGCACCCGCGATCTGTACGACGACTTCGTGCAGGTGCTCGGTGAGTCCAACGTGCTGTTGCTGGTTGAGGTGTACCCGGCCGGCGAGGAGCCGATTCCGGGCGCCGACAGCCGTCAGCTGTGCCACAGCATTCGTCAGCGCGGCAAGCTCGACCCGATCTACGTCGAGCGTGGCGCCGACGTGGCGCCGCTGCTCAGACCGCTGCTGCGCGCCGGCGACATCCTGTTGTGCCAGGGCGCTGGCGATATCGGCGCGGTGGCGTCGCAATTGATCAAGCACCCACTGTTCGTGGGGGAGTCGAAATGAGTTTGCACAGTACCCTCGATCCCAAGGCGTTCGGCCGCGTCGCCGTGCTTTTCGGCGGTAAGAGCGCCGAGCGCGAGGTGTCGCTGAAATCCGGTAATGCGGTGCTCAGCGCCCTGCAGACGGCTGGCGTGGACGCCTTCGGCATCGATGTGGGTGATGATTTCCTGGCTCGCCTGAACAGCGAGAAGATCGACCGTGCGTTCATCGTGCTGCACGGTCGCGGTGGTGAGGACGGCTCCATGCAGGGCCTGCTCGAATGCGCCGGCATTCCCTACACCGGTAGCGGCATCCTCGCTTCGGCGCTGGCCATGGATAAGCTGCGCACCAAGCAGGTCTGGCACAGCCTCGGCCTGCCGACGCCGCGTCACGCCGTGCTGACCTCGCAGGCCGATTGCGAAGCCGCCGCGGCAGAGCTGGGCTTCCCGCTGATCGTCAAACCGGCCCATGAGGGCTCGAGCATCGGCATGGCCAAGGTGGAAAGCCTGGAGGCGTTGATCGCTGCCTGGCAGGACGCCGCCCGCTATGACAGCCAGGTGCTGGTCGAACAGTGGATCGCCGGCCCCGAGTACACCATCGCCGTGTTGCGTGGTGAAGTGCTGCCGCCCATTGGTCTCGGCACTCCGCACACCTTCTACGACTACGACGCCAAGTACCTGGCCGATGACACCCAGTACCGCATTCCTTGTGGCCTGTCCGCCGAGAAGGAAACCGAGCTTAAGGCGCTGACCGCACGCGCCTGCGAGGCCGTGGGCACTCAGGGCTGGGCGCGCGCCGACGTGATGCAGGACGCCAGCGGCCAGTTCTGGTTGCTGGAAGTGAACACCGTACCGGGCATGACCGATCACAGTCTGGTGCCGATGGCCGCACGCGCTGCTGGTCTGGATTTCCAGCAACTGGTGCTGGCGATTCTGGCCGACAGCGTCGAGGCGAGGGGTTAAGTCATGACAGTGGCTTTGCGTCACCAGGACACGCTGAGGGCTCCGCTGCGCGGTAAGCCCGCGCCGCGTGGCGCCAGCCGTCTGGTGGCCAAGGAGCCGATGCGCCTGCGCATGCCCAAACCGGATTTCTCCTGGGTCGGGCGTGTGCTCTGGCCGCTGCTGCTGGTCGGCTTGGGCTTTGGCGCCTACGAAGGTGCGCAGCGTCTGCTGCCTTACGCTGACCGCCCGATCGCGCGCATCAGCGTGCAGGGTGATCTGGCTTACGTCAGCCAGCAGGCGGTACAGCGGAGGATCGCGCCGTTCATCGAGGCGAGCTTCTTCAGCGCCGACCTGCGCGGCATGCGCGAGGAACTGGAGCGCATGCCCTGGATAGCCCACGCCGAAGTGCGTCGCGTCTGGCCGGATCAGATCGACGTGCGCCTGGAAGAACAACTGCCCATCGCTCGTTGGGGTGACGAGGCGCTGCTCAACAACCAGGGCCAGGCGTTCGCGCCGCAGGAGCTGGACAACTACCAGCACCTGCCACAGCTGTCCGGCCCCAAGCGGGCGCAACCGAAGGTGATGCAGCAGTATCAGATGCTCAGCCAACTGCTGCGGCCGATGGGCTTCACCGTGGTCGGGCTGCAACTGCGTGAGCGCGGCAGCTGGTTCCTCTCGGCCACCGAGAACGCCAGCGGTCAGCGTATCGACATCCTGCTGGGGCGTGATCACGTGGTGGAAAAAATGCGTCGGTTCGCCGCCATCTACGAGCGGGAGCTGAAGGAACAGAGCGCGAACATCGCGCGCATCGACCTGCGTTATGCCAACGGTCTGGCCGTGGCCTGGCGTGAGCCGGTGGAGCCGGCTGCGGCCGAGCAGAAAGTGAATTGAGAAGAGGCAGGACTAAATGAGTAGCGCGCAGAGCGGCAAGATGATCGTTGGCCTGGACATCGGCACCTCCAAGGTGGTGGCGCTGGTGGGCGAGGTGACGGCCGACGGCCAGCTGGAAATCGTCGGCATCGGCACCCATCCGTCGCGCGGGCTGAAGAAGGGCGTGGTGGTCAATATCGAGTCCACCGTGGCCTCGATTCAGCGCGCCGTGGAAGAGGCGCAGCTGATGGCCGGTTGCCGCATCCATTCGGCGTTCGTCGGCGTGGCCGGCAATCATATCCGCAGCCTCAACAGCCACGGCATCGTCGCCATCCGCGATCGGGAAGTGAGCCCGGCCGATATCGAGCGCGTGCTCGACGCTGCACAGGCCGTGGCCATCCCGGCGGACCAGCGGGTATTGCACACCCTGGCGCAGGACTACGTGATCGACAACCAAGAAGGCGTGCGCGAGCCGCTGGGCATGTCCGGCGTGCGCTTGGAAGCCAAGGTGCACGTGGTCACCTGCGCCGTGAACGCCGCGCAGAACATCGAGAAGTGCGTGCGCCGCTGTGGCCTGGAAGTCGACGACATCATCCTCGAGCAGCTTGCATCCGCTTATTCGGTGCTGACCGAGGACGAGAAGGAGCTGGGCGTGTGCCTGGTGGACATCGGCGGTGGCACCACCGATATCGCCATCTTCACCGAAGGCGCGATTCGCCACACCGCAGTCATCCCGATTGCCGGTGACCAGGTGACCAACGACATCGCCATGGCTTTGCGTACGCCGACCCAGTACGCCGAGGAGATCAAGATTCGCTACGCCTGCGCGCTGGCCAAGCTGGCCGGTGCCGGCGAAACCATCAAGGTGCCGAGCGTTGGTGATCGTCCGCCGCGAGACCTGTCGCGTCAGTCCCTGGCTGAAGTTGTCGAGCCGCGTTACGACGAGCTGTTCACTCTGGTTCAGGCCGAGCTGCGTCGCAGTGGCTACGAAGACCTGATTCCCGCCGGCATCGTTATGACTGGCGGTACGGCGAAGATGGAAGGCGCGGTGGAGCTGGCCGAGGAAATCTTCCACATGCCGGTGCGCCTTGGCGTGCCGCACAGCGTCAAGGGCATGGCCGATGTCGTGCGCAACCCGATTTATTCCACCGGTGTGGGCTTGCTGATGTACGGGCTGCAGAAGCAGAACGACGGCATTTCCATGTCGGTGGGTAGTCCTTATCAGGACGAGAGCAAAACCCCGGTACTCGAGCGCATCAAGCGTTGGGTGCAAGGCAATTTCTAAATTTTGCAGTAGGCGTTACACAACTAGAAAGGAAGGAGAGGGATCATGTTCGAACTAGTAGACAACATTCCACAAAGCGCGGTGATCAAGGTCATCGGTGTCGGTGGTGGCGGCGGTAACGCGGTCAATCACATGGCTGTCAGCAACATCGAGGGCGTCGAGTTCATCTGCGCCAACACCGATGCGCAGGCGCTGAAGAACATCGGTGCGCGCACCGTGCTGCAGCTCGGCCCGGGTGTGACCAAGGGCCTGGGTGCTGGCGCCAATCCGGAAGTCGGTCGTCAGGCCGCGCTGGAAGATCGCGAGCGCATCGCCGAAGTGCTTTCCGGCACCGACATGGTGTTCATCACCACCGGCATGGGTGGTGGTACCGGTACCGGCGCCGCGCCGGTCATCGCCGAAGTGGCCAAGGAGCTGGGCATTCTGACCGTGGCCGTGGTTACCCGTCCGTTCCCGTTCGAAGGCAAGAAGCGCATGGTCATCGCCGATGAAGGCATCCGTGCGCTGGCCGAGAGCGTCGACTCGCTGATCACCATCCCCAACGAGAAACTGCTGACCATCCTCGGCAAGGACGCCAGCCTGCTGTCCGCCTTCGCCAAGGCTGACGACGTGCTGGCCGGTGCCGTGCGCGGTATCTCCGACATCATCAAGCGTCCGGGCATGATCAACGTCGACTTCGCCGACGTGAAGACCGTGATGAGCGAAATGGGCATGGCGATGATGGGCACCGGCTGCGCCAGCGGTCCGAACCGTGCGCGTGAAGCCACCGAGGCGGCCATCCGCAACCCGCTGCTGGAAGACGTCAACCTGCAGGGCGCTCGCGGCATCCTGGTCAATATCACTGCCGGTCCGGACCTGTCCCTGGGCGAGTACTCCGACGTGGGTAGCATCATCGAGCAGTTCGCGTCCGAGCAGGCCACCGTCAAGGTCGGCACCGTGATCGACGCCGACATGCGCGATGAGCTGCACGTTACCGTGGTTGCCACCGGCCTTGGTGCGCGCATGGAAAAACCGGTCAAGGTGGTCGACAACACCGTGCAGGTCGCCGTCAGCCAGCCGGTTGCCCAGCAGCCCGTCGCGCAGCCGCGCAGCGAGCAGACGGTCAACTACAAGGACTACGAGCGTCCGACCGTGCAGCGTCAGAGCCACAGCGGCGCGGCCACTGCAGCCAAGCTCAATACCCAGGACGATCTGGATTACCTGGATATTCCGGCTTTCCTGCGTCGCCAGGCTGATTGATGAAATTTATCAGGAGTATATGGGTGATTGGTGTTCAGCAAAGGTCGGTTCTGCTATCATTCCCGACCATTGTTGAAAACAGTTCGCAACTAGCGATATAGCGGCCAAGCCATGATCAGACAACGCACCCTGAAGAACATCATCCGTGCCACCGGCGTTGGCCTGCATTCGGGGGAAAAGGTTTACCTGACCCTGAAGCCGGCTCCGGTGGACACCGGTATCGTGTTTCGTCGCACCGATCTCGACCCGATCGTGGAAATCCGCGCATTGGCCGGGAATGTCGGTGAAACCACCATGTCGACCACGTTGATCAATGGTGATGTCAAGGTGGACACGGTAGAGCATCTGCTTTCGGCCATGGCAGGCCTGGGCATCGATAACGCCTACGTCGAGCTCTCCGCGTCCGAAGTACCGATCATGGATGGCAGCGCCGGTCCCTTCGTATTCCTGATTCAATCCGCCGGCCTGCAGGAGCAGGAAGCGCCGAAGAAGTTCATCCGCATCCTGCGTGAGGTAACCGTTGAGGAGGGCGACAAGCGCGCCACCTTCGTACCTTTCGACGGGTTCAAGGTGAGCTTCGAGATCGACTTCGATCACCCTGTGTTCCGCAACCGTACGCAGAGTGCCAGTGTGGATTTCTCCAGCACGTCTTTCGTCAAGGAAGTCAGCCGGGCCCGCACCTTCGGCTTCATGCGTGACATCGAGTTCCTGCGTTCGCAGAACCTGGCGCTCGGTGGCAGTGTGGAAAACGCCATCGTGGTCGACGAGTATCGCGTGCTCAACGAGGACGGCCTGCGTTACGAGGACGAATTCGTCAAACACAAGATTCTCGATGCCATCGGTGACCTGTACCTGCTGGGTAACAGCCTGATCGGCGAGTTCAAGGGCTTCAAGTCCGGTCACGCACTGAACAATCGTTTGCTGCGCACCCTGATCGAGCAGACCGATGCCTGGGAAATGGTGACCTTCGAGGACGCCAAGCTCGCACCGATCTCTTACATGCGCCCGGTTGCGGCAGTGTAAACCTACTCTCTTTCCAGCTTTATTTGAGGCCACCTTCGGGTGGCCTTTTTTATGGTTCTTCGCTTTTTGCGGAGGGATACGTTTGCCACCGAACTGGCAAGCTTGTGTGCGTATCGCTTACTGACTAGCACTATTACCGCGTGCGTTGAGCGTTTGGCTTTTGCTCTTGAAGCGCGATCTCATAGACGACGCACAAGTCCCCTTCAGGAGGCCGAGTGGAATCGCCGTGGAAGGGGTTGAGCGACATGGATGTCGCGAGAGCCGTGATGGGCCAGGGATGGCCCTTCGTCGGTGGGTCGCATCCGGTCGTGCCCCTGGAGCGGTGATGGAGCGAGGGAACCCCGGCGCAGCCGGGGCCGGATGGCGGGGTGCCCTTCTCTTTGGTTACTTTCTCTTGGGCAAGCAAGAGAAAGTGACTCGCCCGTAAGGGGCGAAACCCATCAGATCAGGCGACGCGCCAATGGATAGTGCCAACACCGAAAGCACACATTTATTTGCCAGTCTTGTGGCAAGCCTAATAATTGTAGGGAAATTTCTGGCGCCATTTGCCTGGCGTAGGGCGCGAGCGGAAGTTTGCCGACGAACGGAGCGGGGCGTTATTCGCCTTTCTGGGTATGACTGGCCAGGCGCTCCAATGCGGCGCGTAGCCTGGGGTCGCTGATACCTTCGGCGGTCGCCTGGATGCTTTGTGCGGCGCTATTGGACAAGTGCAGGGTGCGACCGGTTCCACGATTCTGCCCGCCTTGAGGTTGCACCTTGAACAGGATTTTCGTTAAGGTCGCGAATTCTTCGAGTGCCTGCAGTTGTCGTTGCAGCCTTCTTTGCTGATAACGCAGGCGTGTTGCCCAGTGGCCATCGGTCACGATCAATAGCAGACAGCCTTCACGCCAGGACGCTACATGACAGTGTTCCCGGGCAGCTGGTTGTAGCTGGCTTTCGACAAGACGCTGCAGGTGGGTAAGGCGTTGCGCCTGACCGAACAGCGCTTTCAGGGGCTTGGCTTCGCGTAACAGCTTAGCGGGTGCCTGAGCCGGCAAGGGACGAAACGTCATGGCAGGAGGCCTTTGATTGCAGAGCCGTCATGGTAGCAGAGCGTGCTGCCGGCCTGTGTTCTGCGAAATGGGGAAACCATGCATATCATTCTGCTCAACAGCCGTCACGGTTCAGCGCGAACGATCCATCTAAACCTGCGCTGGTTGCTGCTGTCGGCCGTCCTATCGCTGGTCATGAGCCTGGGCGCTGGTGCCGCGCTGGGCGCCAAGTGGCTGACAGCCGAACCTGTGGTCGACACCTCGCTGGCAGACGCGCTCGACCAGCAGCGCGAGCAGGTCGGTGCGGTACGTCAGGACGCCCAGCGTCAGCTCGATGCGTTCGCCGTGCACGTCGCCGAACTGCAGGCGCGCCTGACCCGGCTCGATGCCTTGGGCGAACGCCTCACCGAGCTGGCAGAGCTGGATGCCGGCGAGTTCGACTTTTCCCTGAGCGTTGGCCAGGGCGGTGCGGAAGATGCCCTGGGCGCTTCGGCGTACACGCCGCCACCTTTCATGAACGCGCTGGATGAGCTCGCCCTGCGTGTCGAAAGCCGCGAACAGCAGCTGGAAGTGCTGGAGCAACTGCTTGGCGAACGTCGCCTGAACGAAGCTGAAACACTGTCCGGACGTCCGGTTTTGCAAGGTTATGTGTCGTCACCTTTCGGCCGGCGCGTGCATCCGCTGACCGGCCGTTCGAGCATGCACAAGGGCATGGATTTCGCCGCCAAGCCCGGTAGCGATGTGGTTTCCGTGGCGGCGGGGGTGGTGACCTTCTCGGGCAAGAAGAGCGGTTACGGCAATACCGTGGAAATCAGCCACGCCGATGGCTACGTCACGCTCTATGCGCACAACCAGAGCAACACCGTGCAGATCGGTGATCTGGTGCAGCGCGGTCAGACCATCGCCAAGGTCGGTCGCACGGGGCGCTCCACCGGTTATCACGTGCATTTCGAGGTCAGCAAGGATGGCCGTCAGGTCAACCCTGCGCTGTACATCGCGCGTGCCAGCAGCGTCGAGTGAGCATGCCGCTTTTGCGCTGCCCTTGAATTGCCAGCATGCGACCCTCATATAACGTTTCGCGCCGCGCCCCCGGTTCGCTGGGGATGCGTGGCCTGCGCCATCACGCGGCAGCAATGGGCTGACAACGTCACTTTCCTCACCGGGTTTTCCGGGTAGAATGCCCCCTTCGCCCGCAGCCATGCAGGCTGCCAGGTCGCGATTTGCGCCGACCTCCATCCATTCGCCGGAAGATCCTGTCGATATGTTTGCGCCTCTGTTTAAAAAACTTTTCGGAAGCAAGAATGAGCGTGAAGTCAAACGCATGCTCAAGGCGGTGCAGTCCGTCAATGTCCTCGAAGAGCAGATGATCGCCCTCTCGGACGAGCAGCTGCGTGGCAAGACCGAAGAGTTCAAGGGCCGTCTGGCCAAAGGCGAAACCCTCGACAAACTGCTCCCCGAAGCCTTCGCCGTGGCCCGTGAGGCCGGCAAGCGGGTCATGGGCATGCGCCACTTCGATGTGCAGCTGATCGGCGGTATGACCCTGCATGAAGGCAAGATCGCCGAGATGCGTACCGGTGAGGGCAAGACCCTCGTAGGTACCCTGGCGGTCTACCTCAACGCACTGTCCGGCAAGGGCGTGCACGTGGTCACGGTCAACGAATACCTGGCCCGCCGCGACGCCAACTGGATGCGTCCGCTGTACGAATTCCTCGGCCTGTCCGTGGGCATCGTCACCCCCTTCCAGCCGCCGGAAGAGAAGCGCGCCGCCTACGCTGCCGACATCACCTACGGCACCAACAACGAATTCGGTTTCGACTACCTGCGCGACAACATGGCCTTCAGCCTGGAAGACAAATTCCAGCGCGAGTTGAATTTCGCCGTGATCGACGAAGTCGACTCCATCCTCATCGACGAAGCCCGTACCCCGCTGATCATCTCCGGTCAGGCCGAAGACAGCTCCAAGCTGTACATCGAGATCAACAAGCTGATCCCGCGCCTCAAGCAACACATCGAGGAAGAAGAGGGCGTGGTGACTCAGGAGGGCCATTACAAGGTCGACGAGAAATCGCGCCAGGTCGAACTCAACGAGGCCGGCCACCAGTACGTCGAGGAGATGCTCACCGCAGCCGGCCTGCTGGCCGAGGGCGAAAGCCTCTACTCTGCGCACAACCTCGGCCTGCTTACACACGTCTACGCCGGCCTGCGTGCGCACAAGCTGTTCAATCGCAATGTCGAATACATCGTGCAGAACGGCCAGGTGATCCTGATCGACGAACACACCGGCCGTACCATGCCGGGTCGCCGCCTCTCCGAGGGCCTGCACCAGGCCATCGAAGCCAAGGAGGGGGTGAACATCCAGGCCGAGAGCCAGACGCTGGCCTCGACCACCTTCCAGAACTACTTCCGTCTCTACAACAAGCTGTCCGGTATGACCGGTACCGCCGATACCGAGGCGTTCGAATTCCGCCAGATCTACGGTCTGGACGTGATGGTGATCCCGACCAACAAGGCGATCGCGCGCAAGGACTTCAACGACCTGGTCTACCTGACCCAGGAAGAGAAGTACCAGGCGATCATCGCCGACATCAAGGACTGCCAGGCTCAGGGCCGGCCGATCCTGGTCGGTACCGCGACCATCGAGACCTCCGAATACGTCAGCCTGCTGCTGAACAAGGAAGGTATCGAGCACAAGGTGCTTAACGCCAAGTTCCACGACAAGGAAGCGGAGATCATCGCCCAGGCCGGCCGTCCGGGTGCGCTGACCATCGCCACCAACATGGCCGGTCGGGGTACCGACATCCTCCTAGGTGGCAACTGGGAAGTGGAAGTCGCTGCCCTGGAGAACCCCACCGACGAGCAGATCGCGCAGACCAAGGCCGAGTGGCAGAAGCGTCACCAGCAGGTGATCGAGGCTGGCGGCCTGCACGTGATCGCATCCGAGCGTCACGAATCGCGCCGTATCGACAACCAGCTGCGTGGCCGTGCCGGTCGACAGGGCGACCCGGGTTCGAGCCGCTTCTACCTGTCGCTGGAAGACAACCTGATGCGTATCTTCGCCTCGGATCGGGTGAAGAACTTCATGAAGGCCCTGGGCATGCAGTCCGGTGAGGCCATCGAGCACCGCATGGTCACCAATGCCATCGAGAAGGCCCAGCGCAAGGTCGAAGGCCGCAACTTCGACATGCGCAAGCAACTGCTCGAATTCGACGACGTGGCCAACGAGCAGCGCAAGGTGATCTATCACATGCGCAACAGCCTGCTGGCTGCCGATAACGTCGGTGACACCATCGCCGAGTTCCGCGAGGAAGTGCTGACCGCCGCGGTCAACAACCACATTCCGCCGCAGTCGATGCCGGAGCAGTGGGACGTCGCCGGCCTTGAGTCCACCCTGCAGAGCGACTTCGGCATCAAGCTGCCGATCCAGCAGTGGCTGGACGAAGACCACAAGCTGTACGAGGAAACCCTGCGCGAGCGCATCCTCGCCGAGCTGCTGGCGGCGTACAACGAGAAGGAAACTCAGGCCAGCGCCGAGGCCCTGCGCACCTTCGAGAAGCAGATTCTGCTGCGCGTACTGGACGACCTGTGGAAAGACCACCTGTCGACCATGGACCACCTGCGCCACGGTATCCATCTGCGTGGCTACGCGCAGAAGAACCCCAAGCAGGAATACAAGCGCGAGTCCTTCGCCCTGTTCCAGGAACTGCTGGAATCGATCAAGCGCGATGCCATCCGCGTGCTCAGCCACGTTCAGGTGCGTCGCGAAGATCCGGCCGAGGAAGAAGCCCGTCTGCGTCGCGAGGCCGAAGCCATGGCCGAGCGTATGCAGTTCCAGCACGCCGATGCCTCGGCGCTGGCGGCTGAAGAGAATGAAGGCGAAGAGGGCGATGTCGCCGTGGCTGCCGCGCCGGTGCGCGCCGAGCCGAAGGTAGGGCGCAACGAGCCGTGCTCTTGTGGCTCGGGCAAGAAGTACAAGCACTGCCACGGTCAGATCGGCTGATCACGGCAGGTGAGCGCCGCCAAGGCGCTTGCAGTAGAAGGGGCTTCGGCTATGCTGTTGCCGCCCCGATGACGCCGCGACGGCTCTGCCGCTCGCGGCGTTTTAACATCTTTCAGACCGCCTGGCGGTCGGTAATGTCTCACAAGGAGCTCACCTTATGGCTGTTGGTCTTGGCCCGCTGTCTACCCTGCACCCGGTTCCTGGTTTCGAGTTGGGCATCGCCTCGGCCGGCATCAAGCGCCCCGGGCGCAAGGATGTGGTGGTGATGCGCTGCGCCGAGGGCTCGCGTATCGCCGGGGTGACCACCACCAATGCGTTCTGCGCTGCGCCCGTGTTGATCACCCGTGAGCGTCTGGGTGGCGAGGTGCGTTACCTGCTGACCAATACCGGCAATGCCAACGCCGGTACCGGTGCGGACGGCCTGGCCCGTGCGCGCCGCGCCTGTGCGCGTCTGGCCGAATTGACCGGCGTTACCGAAGGCGCCGTGCTGCCATTCTCCACCGGTGTGATCGGCGAGCCGCTGCCGGTGGAGAAGATCGAATCCGCGCTGCAGGCCGCGCTGGATGACCTCAAGGTCGACAACTGGGAAGCCGCCGCCACCGGCATCATGACCACCGACACCCTGCCCAAGGGTGCCAGCCGTCAATTCCAGCACGATGGCGTGACCATCACCGTCACCGGCATCTCCAAGGGCGCCGGTATGATCCGTCCGAACATGGCCACCATGCTCGGCTACATCGCTACCGACGCCAAGGTTGCCCAAGGCGTGCTGCAGGATCTGGTGCGCGACGCGGCGAACAAGTCGTTCAACCGCATCACCATCGACGGCGACACCTCCACCAACGACTGCTGCATGCTGATCGCCACCGGCCAGGCCGCGCTGCCGGAGATCAGCGAGGCTTCCGGTGAGCTGTTCACCAAGCTCAAGCAGGCGGTGTTCGACGTGTTCATGGAAGTGGCGCAGGCCATCGTGCGTGACGGCGAAGGTGCAACCAAGTTCGTCACCGTGCAGGTCAACGGCGGCGGCACCCATCAGGAATGCCTGGACGTGGCTTATGCCGTGGCCCACTCGCCGCTGATCAAGACCGCGCTGTTCGCCTCCGACCCGAACTGGGGACGCATCCTCGCGGCTGTCGGTTATGCCGGCGTGCCGCAACTGGACGTGAGTAAGATCGACGTATTCCTCGGTGAGGTCTGCATCGCCAGCAAGGGCTGCCGTGCCACCACCTACACCGAAGAGCAGGGCGCAGCGGTGATGGCCCGTGAGGAGATCACCATCCGCATCGAGCTGGGTCGCGGCACCTGCAGCGAGACCATCTGGACCACCGACCTGTCCCACGAGTACGTCAAGATCAACGCCGAATACCGGACATAAGCGGTTACAAGCTGCAAGCCACAAGCGGCAAGTTAGAGCCAGGGCCTTGAGCCCGAGTTGGGAACGGCACTCGCTGATTAGCTTGCAGCTGTTCTGTCATTCCCGCGCCTCATGACCCCATGACGCGCGGGAATTTGCTATTCGGAGGACGGGCTTTTAACGTCGAGCGACTTCAGATCATTTCCAAGACCCTAGGCGAGGACGCGCAAGATGGCACTGCAACTGGTGATTGGCGACAAGAACTATTCCTCCTGGTCGCTGCGTGCGGCGTTGGCGGTCGATCTGGCCGGAGCCGACTGCGAAGAGCTGCGGGTACGTTTGTTTCAGCCGGACAGTCGCGCACAACTGTTGCGCTATTCGCCCACCGGTAAAGTGCCGGTTCTGCTGACTGAGCAGGGCGCCGTCTGGGATTCCCTGGCGATTGCCGAGTATCTGGCCGAATGTTATCCCGAGTCGCAGCTGTGGCCGCAGGAGCGTCAGGCTCGCGCGCTGGCGCGCAGCATTTGCGCTGAAATGCACAGCGGTTTCAGTGCGCTGCGCAGCCACCTGCCCATGGACCTGGCGCGAGACCAGGCACTGGCCGAACTGCCTGACGCGGCACAGGCCGATATCGACCGCATCTGTGCGATCTGGGCCGGCTGCCGCGAGCGTTACGCCAGCGCCGGCAACTATCTGTTCGGCCAGGCCGGCATCGCCGACGCCTTCTATGCGCCGGTCGCCGCGCGACTGCGCAGCTATCGTGTGGCGCTGCCGACAGCGGCTGCGGCCTATGTCGAAACCATCTATCGCTGGCCGGCGTTCCAGCGCTGGTATCAGGCGGCATTGCAGGAGGTGAAGGGTTGAAGCGTGTGCATGTCGCCGCAGCGGTGATTCGGGATGTCGATGGACGCATCCTGATCGCCAGGCGGCCCGAGGACAAACATCAGGGCGGCCTATGGGAGTTCCCCGGCGGCAAGGTGGAAGAGGGCGAGGCGGTGCGTGTCGCTCTTGATCGCGAACTGGAGGAGGAGCTGGGCATTCGTCCGCAGGCGGCGCGCCCGCTGATCCAGATTCGCCACGACTACCCGGACAAGCAGGTGTTGCTGGACGTTTGGGAAGTCTCGGCCTTCAGTGGCGAGCCGCATGGCGCAGAAGGCCAGCCGCTGGCCTGGGCTAGCGAGCGGCAGTTGCTGGAATACGAGTTCCCGGCTGCCAACAAGCCCATAGTCGCCGCCGCGCGCCTGCCGGACCGCTACCTGATCACCCCGGATGGCCTAGAGCCGAGTGAGCTGCTCGCCGATATCCGCAGTGCTCTGACGCAGGGAGTACGGTTGATTCAGTTGCGCGCGCCGAATATGTTCGACCCGCAGTACCGAGATTTGGCTGTCGACGTGCAGGGCCTGTGTGCCGGCAAGGCGCAACTGATGCTCAAGGGACCGCTGGAGTGGCTGGGGGATTTTCCTGCGGCGGGTTGGCACCTGACCGCCGAACAGCTGCGCAAGTATGCCGCGGGTGGCCGGCCTTTCCCGGAGGATCGCTGGCTGGCGGCCTCCTGCCACGGTGCCGAGGAGCTGGCGCTGGCGGCGCAGATGGGCGTGGATTTCGTCACCCTGTCGCCGGTGCAGGCGACCGCGACGCACCCTGAGGCACAGCCGCTGGGCTGGGAGGCTGCGCGCGAACTGCTGACCCATTTCAACCTGCCGGCCTATCTGTTGGGCGGCGTTGCCCCGGCCGATATCGAACGCGCCTGGCAGACCGGCGCACAAGGTGTAGCGGGTATCCGCGCGTTCTGGCCTGCCCTGTAGGTGCGCAGGAATGTATGGATGGGGGCGAGCGGATTTATCCGCGAAAGGTTGCAGGCACCGGGATGTCAATGATCGCGAATAAATTCGCTCCTACAAAAGCCGGCCCGGTGGCGGATGGATGTGGCGGCACGGTTTGTAGGAGCGGATTTATCCGCGAAGGGCGGCAGGCACCGAGACCGTGATGATCGCGAATAAATTCGCTCCTACAAAAAGCCGACCCTGCACCGTGTGGATGTGAATCCATGTTCTGTAGGAGCGGATTTATCCGCGAAGGGCGGCAGGCACGGGGACGTCGATGATCGCGAATAAATTCGCTCCTACAAAAAGCCGGCCCGGCAGCGGATGGATGCTGGACGGTTGGCGGGGGCGTGATCGTTTCTATGGTTTGTCAGCCGCCTTCCACAGTACCTCGGCAACGCCCTGGCGTCTGGCGATCAGGCGGGCGGCGACGAACAGCAGGTCGGAAAGACGGTTGACGTAAGCCAGGCCCTCGGCGCGTAGCGGCTCGACGGCGTTGAGATGCTGGCAGCGGCGCTCGGCGCTGCGGGCGAAGCTGCGGCAGACATGGGCCTGGGCGATCAGTCTCGAGCCGCCAGGCAGGATGAAGTTCTCCAGCGGTCCGACCTCGTCGTTCCAGCGGTCGATAACAGACTCCAGACGTTCGATTTCCATCGATTGCAGCGCCTGATATTCGGGCATTGCCAGCTCGCCGCCGAGATCGAACAGGCGGTGCTGGCAGGGGCTCAGCACCTCGCTGATCTCCTTGAGGCCCGGTCTGGTCGCTGCCGCTTCATCCAGATCGGCGAGCAGCAGGCCGAGCTGGCTGTTGAGCGTGTCCAGTTCGCCGATGGCGTCGATACGTGGGTGGTCCTTGCCGACTCGGCGGCCATCGGCCAGGCCGGTTTCCCCTTTGTCGCCGGTGCGGGTGTAGATCTTCGAGAGGCGAAAGCCCATGGCTCAGAGTCCTGTGTTCTCGGGCAGCGAGGCCAACGGCAGGCGCAGGGTGAAGCAGGTGCCCTGGCCCGGCGTGGAGTGCACCTCCATCTGCCCCTTGTGATTGTTGGTGACGATGAAATAGGAAACCGCCAGGCCGAGGCCGGTGCCCTGGCCGACCTCCTTTGTGGTGAAGAACGGCTCGAAGATGCGCTTGCGCACCGCTTCGTTCATGCCTGTGCCGTTGTCTTCCACCTGAACTTCCGCCCAGTTGCCGGCTTGCCGGGTGCGCAGAATGATGCGGCCGGGCTCGGCCTCGTCGTCGCGCTGATGGATGGCCTGGGCGGCGTTCTTCAGCAGGTTGAGCAGCACCTGCTCCAGTTCGTTGGCGGTACCGGCCACTGGCCCCAGCATCGGGTCGAACTGGCGCACGATCTCCAGGGTTCTGAAATCGAAGCTGTCGGCCAGATCGAAGTCATTGCCGGCGATATCCAGAGCCTGATCGATCAGCGCTGGCAGGTCGCAGGGCGAGAGCTGGCGGTCGCTGCGCCGGCTGAAACTGAGCATGTGGCTGACGATCTTGGCGGCGCGCTGGCCGGCCTGCTGGATGCCGTCGAGCAGGCGCGGTATCTCGCGCGCCGTCATGTAGTGCTGGATGACGGCCAGGCTGACGCCAGCCTGCTCGGCCTGTTCGAGGTTTTTTTCCAGGTCCGGTGACAGGCGTCGGCGAATGTTCTGCACGTTGTGCAGGATGGCGCCGAGCGGGTTGTTGATCTCGTGCGCCATGCCCGCGGCCAGGCCGCCGACCGACAGCATCTTCTCCGACTGCACCATCATTTCCTCGAGGGCCAGGCGCTGAGTGATGTCGTCGATACGGATCACCACACCGCGCCCGGCGCTGCCCATCAGCGGATAGAAGGTCAGCGCGTAGTGGTGGGGATCCTCGCCCTTGTGCCAGGTCACGCGCTCGATCTTTTCCACCCTGTGCTGTTCGGCGGTGTGCTTGAGTTGCGAGAGAAACGGCTTGAGCGGTGGGAATGCGAGAAAGAACGGCTGGTTCAGCGCCTCCTCCAGGCGCGTGCCGGACAGGGCGCTGGCCTCCTGATTCCATTGCGTCACGTAGAGCTGTTCGTCGAGGGCGATCAGCGCCGAAGGCATGGAGTCGATGATGCTGTTGAGGTAGTTCTGAAAACCGGTGAGCTTTTTCTCGATCTTGCTGCGCACCTGTACTTCCAGCTCCAGCTTGCGATTGGAGTGGCGGGTTTCCTCGGCCAGGCTCTGCGCCTGGTCGAAGGCCTGCTGGGCGTCGTCGCGGGCGCGCTTGAGCTGCTGCTCGCGTGCCTCCATACGCATCAGCATGGTGTTGAAGGCGTCGGCCAGGCTGCCGATTTCATCCTGATTGCCGCGATTGGCACGCAGTGCATAGTTCTCTTCGCGGGTGACCTGGCGTGAGAGCTCTTCCAGACGACGGATGGGTTTGGTCACCAGGCGTTTGATCTGTTTGGCCACCAGCAGCCAGAGCAGCACGCTGAAGGCCAGGATGACCAGGCTGGCGGTCAGGGTACCAGTATAGAACGCGCCAGGCAGCTCGCTGGAGGCGACCAGCAACAGCGCTCCGGGGCGGCCGCTTGGATGCGGCAGCTCGACCAGCAGGTTGGTACGAAAGGCGGTTACACGCCAGTTCTGCAGTTCGTCGAGCTCCTGCGGCAGTTGCAGTTTTTCACCGCGCTGCAACTGCGCCACGCTGTTGCCGTTGCCGTCGTAGATCACCGCGGCACGCAGCGGCGCGTATTCGTCCAGGCGTTTTAGCAGTGCTTCGGCCGAGTCCGGCGAGCGCAGCGCCTGCGCGCTCAGCGCCGGGCTGGCGATGAGCCGGCCGAGGGTGTGCAGGGCCTGTGGCGCCATGCTCTCCTGAGTGATCCAGTAGGCCGCGCTGATGAAGGCCAGGTTGGCCACCAGCATCACCGCGGCGAGCAACACCAGCAGCGCGGCGAGCAGTTTGCGGCCAACCGGCAGGTTTTCCAGGCGCTGACGCAGTCTCATGAGGTTATCGCTGTGGTGAATGAAAACGGCAGGTTAGCGCGCCGGGGCAGCCATTGCCACGGCCTGGGCCGCTAGTTCACAGGCAAGCCGCGTGCTTGCAGGTGGCCGAGCAGGCGTTGTTGCAGGTGCTGCAGGTGCGGCAGATGCAGCTGATGGCGCTGCGCCGCGGCGCAGGCGTAGCCCAGCAGATAGCTGATCTCGGTGCGGCGACCCTGGGCTACGTCCTGATGCATGGACGAGTAGTTCGCCGCGGTGGCGTGAATCACTCGCCGTACTTCCTCGAGCAGATCTTCCGCCGCAGCCGGTTGACCACAGCGCTGCAGCAGCTCGGCGAGTTCGGCGCATAGGGTGGCGACCTCGGCCGGATGTTCGGCCAGGCCGCCGTTGCGGCAGTCGTGCAATACGGTGAGCGGGTTGATCGCGCAATTGAGCGCGAGCTTGCGCCACAGGCGCGCGAGGATGTCCGGGCTCCACTGGTGGGCGATGCCGGCGCGCTGCAGCTCGTTCAGCCAGGTGGGCGGCTGCGGATTGCCTGGGTCGCCCAGCCAGTTGTGGCCATGTCCGGCGAACTCCACCTGGAAGTCGGCAGGACGAAAGGCGCCTTCGGTACTGGAGACGAACAGGCAGCGCTGGCCGGGTAAACGTTGCGCGACCTCATCCTGGCTGCCCAGGCCATTTTGCAACAGCAGCAACTCGGCACCCGGGGCCAGACGCGTGGCGATACTGGTCACCGCGTCCTGCGCGTCATAGGCCTTGCAGGCGAGCAGCAGGCGTTGGATTGGCGTGTCCGTCTGTGGCAGTTCCGCGGCAATCGCGTACTGCTGGGCCTGGCCCGCTTCGATCAGCGTCAGGCCACCGGCCTGGCGATAGGCATCGAGGCGTTGCCGGTTGCGCAGGATCAGCCTGACCGGCAAGCCGGCGCGGGCCAGGCGAGTGGCCCAGAGGCTGCCGAGGCTGCCGGCGCCGAGGATGTGCCAGGTCACGGCAGGGGCAGGCGCATGGCGGCGACCCGGCCGCTGGCGTAGGACTCTGCGAGCAATTTGTCCGCGTGCTGGATCAGTTGCTCGGGGTCGGTTGGCAGCGCCTTGGCGTCCAGCCCGACCAGGCTGATACCGGCCTTGAGGGTGATGAAGCCCTCGCTGGTCTTGAACGCCTTGAGATTCAGTCCTTCATGCAGGCGTTTGAAGCTGCTCGGCGAGCATTCGTGCAGGTCTTCGAGCAGGGTGATCAGGCCGAAGTGGTTGTCATCCAGGCGGGTCAGCACGTCCAGTGGCCGCACCAGTTGCTGCAGGCGGCGCGCGACGCCGTGCAGCAGCTCATTGAAGAACCGGTCGCCATACTGGCTGCGCAGCTGCCCGGCATCCTGCAGGCCGATCAGCAGGTAGCACACGGCGCCGCCGCGCGATTCGATCTGGCGCAGGCTGTCGCCGAGCTTCTGGCGCAGGTAGCGCGGGTTGCCCAGGCCGGTGAGCGGGTCGACCAGATTGCGCCGCTCCAGGCTGGCGATGTTCTGCGTCAGCATGCGGTTCTCGTGCAGCAGGCGCTGCAAGGTATTGCACAGCCGGTCGGCGGCGTAGACGCGTGGCACCAGTTGCTCGTTCATCGCCGCCTTGCTGATGAAGTCATCGACGCCACGGTCGAAGGCTTCGCCGAGGACGTTTTCGCCTTCCTTGCCGGTCAGCAGGATGATGTAGGTGTAGTGATCGGCCGTCTCGTCCAGCTGGCGCACCCGCGCGGTCAGCTCCAGGCCATCGATCTCGGGCATCAGCCAGTCGGCCAGCAACACGCTGGCCGGGCGTTGCTCCAGCAACTGCAGCGCTTCGCTGGCGCTGCTGGCGAAGCGCACGTCCTGGTAGCCGGCCTGGCTCAGGGCACGACCGATCATGGCACTGGAAAACTTGGCGTCGTCCACCACCAGGATGCTGAGATGGGGGTTGGGCATGGTGCAGGCTCGCAGGCAGAGAGGAAGGACGCCAAGCGGCGTATATCAGACTGGGTATAATGGGCCCGCCAAAGTTATCGTCAAGTCAGGCGCGCTCACTCCGTGAAGAGGATCGCGCCGTCCATCAGGAGCCCACTCATGCCTTCGTTCGACGTCGTGTCTGAACTGGACAAACACGAACTGACCAATGCGGTCGACAACGCCATCAAGGAACTCGACCGCCGTTTCGACCTGCGCGGTAAGTGCAGCATCGAGAGCAAGGACAAGGCGCTGACCTTGACCGCCGAAGCCGAGTTCATGCTCGAGCAGATGCTCGACATCGTGCGCAGCAGCCTGATCAAGCGCAAGATCGACTGCCAGTGCATGGAAACCAAGGAACCTTACGCCTCCGGCAAGGTGATGAAGCAGGAAGTCACCTTCCGCGAGGGCATCGACAAGGAGCTGGCGAAGAAGATCGTCGCCCACATCAAGGACGCCAAGCTCAAGGTGCAGGCCGCCATCCAGGGCGAGCAGGTGCGTGTCACCGGCAAGAAGCGCGATGACCTGCAGGAGGCCATCGCCCATCTGCGTGGTCACGAATTCGGCATGCCGCTGCAGTTCAATAACTTCCGCGATTGAATGGGTGATTGAACCCGCGCGTCTGCCCGGCGTCGCATTCATCATGCCCATAACGCCATGGCTGTAGGCGCAGCCATAGCGTTGTCGTTTCGCCCCAACCAAGGAGCAATCCCTATGGATCTCAATGCTGAAATCGATCAGCTCCTGCGTGAATCGCAAACGTGGATCCCTCTGATCATGCAATACGGCAGCAAGCTGCTGTTGGCCCTGGTAACCCTGCTGATCGGCTGGTGGTTCATCAATCGTCTGACCGGCAACATCAGCAAGCTGCTGGCCGCGCGCAAGGCCGATCCGGCGCTGCAGGGCTTCATTGGCAGCATGGCCAATATCATCCTCAAGGTGCTGCTGATCATCAGCGTGGCCTCGATGGTCGGCGTGGAAACTACGTCCTTCATCGCTGCGATCGGTGCTGCAGGCCTGGCGATTGGTCTGGCCTTACAGGGCAGCCTGGCGAACTTCGCTGGCGGTGTGTTGATCCTGCTGTTCCGCCCGCTGCGTATTGGTGACTGGATCGAGGCTCAGGGCGTGATGGGCACGGTCGACAGCATTCAGATCTTCCATACCGTGCTGCGTACCGGCGACAACAAGACGGTCATCGTGCCAAACGGCAACCTGTCCAACGGCATCATCACCAACTACAACCGTCAGCCGACGCGCAAGGTAGTGTTCGATGTGGGCGTTGATTACGAGGCCGATCTGCAGGCAGCCCGTGAAGTGCTGCTGGAGCTGGCACAGGACGAGCGCGTGCTCAGGGAACCGGCGCCGGTTGTGGTAGTGAGCGCCCTGGGTGACAGTGCCATTACCGTGTCCCTGCGTCTTTGGGTCGATACGCCCAACTATTGGGATGTGATGTTCATGCTCAACGAGCAGGCCCGTGACCGACTCAAGATGCGTGGCATCGGCATCCCATTCCCGCAGCGGGTGGTGCATATGGTGCACGAGAGCGCGCCAGCCGAATAAGCGCGTCTATTGCGGCAGAACGAGACCGGCCAGGCGAGATTTGGCCGGTTTTTTTATGCCTGTTTTCGAGACTGCCAGCGCTCTTGCGGCAGGTGCCGTGGCGCATGTGCGGTGGCGCCTAGCTTTGTCTGCTCTGGCGCTGCCACTGCAGCAGGATCAGCAGCAGCGTCGGAATGCCCATCAGCGCCGTGGCGAGGAAGAAGTTGGCGTAGCCGAGGTGCTCCACCATCACCCCGGAATAACCGCCGATCAAACGTGGCAGCAGCAGCATGATGGAGCTGAGCAGGGCGTACTGGGTGGCGGAGAACTTCAGGTTGGTCAGGCTCGACAGATAGGCGACGAACGCTGATGTGGCCAGGCCGGCGCTGAAGTTGTCGCAGCTGATGGTGACGATCAGCATGTTCAGGTGCGGGCCCATGCCCACCAGCAGCATGAACAACAGGTTGGTCGCGGCCGACGCCGCCGCGCCGATCAGCAGGATCGGCATGATGCCGAAACGCACGATCAGCAGGCCGCCTACACCCGCGCCGAGCAGGGTCATCACCAGGCCGAAGACCTTGCTGACGCTGGCGATCTGCTCCTTGGTGAAGCCCTGGTCGATGTAGAACACGTTGGCCATCACCCCCATCACCGTGTCGGAAAGGCGATAGGTGGCGATCAGGCTCAGCAGGAGCAACGCCTGCCAGCGATAACGCACGATGAAGTCGTTGATCGGCGTCAGCACCGGGGCCATGCCGCCCCAGAATAGGCTGGATATCGACAGGCCGGTGAGCAGGGTATATAGCAGCGCGCGAAGGAAGGCTCGGTCGTAATACAGCAGGTCCTGCAGGCTCATCTGGCCCTGGAACAGCAGTGGCAGGTCGCTTTCGTAGAACTGGGTGACCATCGCCGGAATGGAAATCAGCAAAATGATCAGCAGCAGCACGGAAAGCAGCTGGTGGAAGAAACCGTATTTCGCCGCGGCGGTTTTCAGCACCGGCGCCAGCCCGCCCCAGAACAAGCCGGAGGCGCACACGCAGGCCAGGGTGCTGTAGAGCATGGCGCGCAGGAAGGCGCGGTCGTTGTAGAGCAGCTCCTGCATGCTGACATCGCCGAGCAGCATGAGCATCAGGTCGCTTTGGTAGAACTGGATGAACATGGTCGGCACGGCGATGACCAGTACGATCACCGCGAGGATCGCCAGCAACTGATGGAAGAAGCCGTGCTTGGGCGGTGCGACATGAATGTGTGGTGGCGCCGGCGGCTCACGCATCCACAGGGAGGTAAGCAGCCCAGGCAGCATGAGCAGGGCGAAGACCAGGTAGGTGCCAGTCCAGGCGCCGAACTGGTAATCCTTGGCGGTCGAGCCGAAGCCTTCGGCGAAGTACAGCGCACCGGCGGTGGCCAACAGTGCGGCGACGCGGTAGCCGGTCATGTACGCGGCGGCCAGCGCAGCCTGATGTTCGTCGCCGAGAATCTCCAGGCGGTAGGCGTCGACGGCGATGTCCTGGGTGGCCGAGGCGAAGGCCACCAGCACGGCGAGGGCGATCAGCGAGGACAGGTGCGTTTGCGGGTCGTAATTGGCCATACCGATCAGGCCAATGGCGACCAGGCCTTGCGAAAGCACCAGCCAGGAGCGACGGCGGCCGAGCTTGCCGAGCAGCGGCAGGCGCCACTGGTCGAGCATCGGCGCCCACACCCACTTGAAGGCATAGGCCAGGCCGATAAGGCTGGCGAAACCGATGGTCTCGCGCGCCACACCGGCTTCGCGCAGCCATACCGAAAGGGTCGAGAACACCAGCATGTAGGGCAGGCCGGCGGCGAAACCCAGAAGTAGAAGAGCCAGTGTGGCGGGATTGGCATAGGTGGCGAGGGCTTCTCGCCAGGATTTGCGTGGCATCAGGCTCGAATCTGGGCAGGGGTGGTTCGTAGGGCGCACTCTAACTGCTGTGCTCCATCGGGCGCCAGCCGTGACGACGCATATCCACACGTTCGTTCAGGATGCTGATGCCTTCTGCACGCAGGCGCGCGCGTTGTTCCGCGCCAGAAGGGCTCCCGGCTGCCAGACTGAGGCGACCGCCCGCGGCGATTACCCGGTGCCAGGGCAGGGTGGTGCCGTCGGGCAACTGGCTCAGCGTACGGCCGACCCAGCGCGCTGCGCGGCCAAGGCCGGCCAGCTGCGCCAGCTCGCCATAGCTGACGACCTTGCCTTGCGGCACTTGCGCCAACACCAGGTACAGCGCTTCGCGGCGCGCCTCCACGCTTGCCGGTGGCGATGCTGGCCATGCAGACTCTGGCGGTTTCGTCTTGCCCATAGGGTGTGCCCTCATCATGCGCGTACTGATCGCCTTGTTCCTGTTTACCCTGGCAGCCCCGCTCTGGGCCGATACCGTATGGTTGAACAACGGTGATCGCCTGAGCGGCGAGATCATCCTGCTCGATGGCGGCAAGCTGGCCCTGAAAACCAAATACGCCGGCCAGGTGCTGATCGACTGGAAGGATATCGATACCCTCAGTTCGGACAAGCCCCTGCTGGTGCGGCGCAGCGGTTTCGACAGCGAGCGCAGCGAAAGGTTGGCCGCGGCCGGCGCGGGCATGGTCCGGGTGCAGGGAGAGCGCGAGTACACCCTGCCTCTAGCAGAGATCAAACGCCTGGTGCCGCCACGGCCGCTGCTGGAGGATCACCTCTGGGAGGGGAACCTAGACGCCAAGCTGGACATGAAGCGCAACCAGAACGATGTCGATGAGTGGAAGCTCAAGGGCAATACCCGTTTTGAGCACGGCCGCTGGCGTCATGTGCTCAGCGGCGAGCTGGAGCGCGAAACCAAGAACGACAGAAAGGTCGAGGACAATTGGGAGCTGGAGTACGACCTTGATCGCTTTTTCACCGAACACTGGTTCTGGCGGGTCGGGGTTGAGCAGGCCGAGGATGAGTTCGAGACGGTCGATCGCCAGCGCATCGCCGGTACTGGCCCCGGCTATCGCTTTTGGGACGATGAACTGGGGCGCTTTGATCTGATCGGCCAAGTCAATCGCGTACGCCTGGAGTCGGATGTCGCTGACCTGGCCTTCAGCACCACATCGCTGGAGTTGGACTACAAGCGCTTGCTTTGGGGCACGCGGCTGGAGTTTTACGCTAACGCCGAATTGCAGATTCCGCATGTCGATGAGATCGACTACGTGCTCGATAGCGAGTTCGGTCTGCGCTACCGACTCAATCAGTGGGCGCGGCTGTCGCTCCTGTATGAACTGGATCAATTGCGGGGGCAGGGGCAGACCGTTTCAGATCGACATTATCTGATCGGTATTGGCGTGGGCTGGTGAAGTCGTCCGGCGGAATGCCGTCCAGCGGGATGCCGCCCAGCGGAAAAACCTGAACTCTAGCTGTCTGGATCGGTCAGCTGTTGCTCTGGCGCCGGGCTTGCGGATAATGCCCGGCTTTCGCTCACGAACCTCTATATCTCCCTTATGCCTCGCTCTACATCGCTGTCCCTGCTCGGGTTGAGCATCGCCTTGTGCAGTTCAGTTACCTTCGCCGATACCGTCTGGTTGAAGAACGGTGATCGCCTGACTGGTACCATCCGCTTCTTCGACGGCAGCAAGCTGTTGCTGGAAACCGACTACGGCGGCTCCATCCCGCTGGACTGGAAGAAGATCGCCACCCTGGAAAGCGAGCATGAGCTGCTGGTGAAGCTCGGCCCCGTAGATGGTGAACGCGCCAAGTCGCTGCTGGCCGCCGAGCCCGGCAAGGTGACGCTGGCCAATGGCGAGGCGCCCAAGACCATCGAACTGACGCAGATCGAGCAGATCATGAAGCCCAAGCCGTTGGTGGAAGATTTCACTTGGAAGGGCAATATCGATCTCGGTCTGGACTACAAGCGCGGCGAGCGCGATTCCGACGACTACGATGTCGACCTGAAGACCCAGGCCCGTCACGGTCTTTGGCGGCACAATGCGCTCGCCGATTACAACCGCGAGTTGAAGGATGACGTCGTCAGCACCGACAACTGGAGCGCCGAATACGCGCTCGATCGCTTCCTTACCGAGAAATGGTTCTGGCAGGGGCGCTTCGAATACAAGCGCGACCGCATCGAAGAGGTCGAGCGTCAGCGCACCCTCGGTACCGGCCCCGGTTACCAGTTCTGGGATGACGAGCTGGGCGCCTTCTCCGTTGCCACCCTGGCCAACCGCAGCGACTACCGCTACAGCAATGGCGAACAGGATCGCTTCTACGCCATGAGCGTGAAGTGGGACTACAACCGCTATCTGGTCGGCAAGACCGTCGAATTGTTCAGCGTCGGCGAAGTCGGTCGCCCGCTGAGCGGTGCGGCCGATTACAGCCTGGATGCCGAGATCGGCCTGCGCTACAAGGTGACCGACTGGGCTTCGCTGAACGTGAAAGCCGAGAAGGACATGGTCAGCGGCGCCGAGGGTGACCTGGATGAAACCCGCTACACCTTGGGCTTCGGCGTTGGCTGGTAAGTCGTAACGCCGTGCAGACGAAAAAGCCCGCGATGATCGCGGGCTTTTTCATTGGGCGACGGAATCAGGCTTCTTCCACGTCCCGCTTGCGCCAGCCGGCGCTGCCCGGCAACACCAGATTGAGCAGCAGGGCGCTGATCGCGCACAGGGATATCCCCGACAGGGCGAATTCCTTGCCGCCGATGACCATGCCGCCGATGCCGAACACCAGGGTCACCGAAACGATGATCAGGTTGCGCGCTTCGGACAGATCGACCTGGTGACGAATCAAAGTGTTCAGGCCGACCACGGCGATGGAGCCGAACAGCAGGCAGAGAATGCCGCCCATCACCGGTACCGGAATGCTCTGCAGGGCCACGCCGAACTTGCCGATAAAGGCCAGGGCGATGGCGAATACCGCAGCCCAGGTCATGATCTTCGGGTTGTAGCTCTTGGTCAGCATCACCGCGCCGGTGACTTCGGCATAGGTGGTATTGGGCGGGCCACCGAACATGCCGGCGGCCGAGGTGGCGAGTCCATCTCCAAGCAGGGTGCGGTGCAGCCCGGGGTTCTTGACGAAGTTCTTGCCGGTGACGTTGCCGATGGCGACCACGCCACCGATGTGCTCGATGGCCGGCGCCAGAGCCACGGGCACCATGTACAGGATGGCGCCCCAATGCAGCTCCGGTGCGATGAAGTTGGGCACGGCGAGCCAGGATGCCTGGCTCACGGCGGTGGTGTCGATCACCCCTAGCACGGCGGCGATGGCGCAGCCCACGGCGATACCGGCGAGGATCGGCACCAGGCGAAAGATGCCGCTGCCCAGCACGGCCACCAGCAGGGTGGTAATCAAAGCTGGCATCGAGATCATCATCGCGGTGTTGTACGGCACCAGCTCGACGCTGCCGTCACCGGCCTTGCCCATGGCCATGTTCACCGCGACCGGCGACAACGCCAAGCCGATGGAAATGATCACCGGCGCGATCACCACCGGGGGCAATAGCCGGTCGATGAAGTTGGGACCGCGCAGTTTGACCAACAGCGAAAGCAGGATGTAGACCAGGCCGGCGGCGATCACACCGCCCATCACGGCAGGCAGGCCGAACTCGCCCTTGGCTGCCAGGATCGGCGCGATGAAGGCGAAGCTGGAGGCGAGGAAAACCGGAACCTGACGCTTGGTCACCAGTTGGAACAGCAGGGTGCCGATACCCGCGGTGAACAATGCCACGTTGGGGTCCATGCCGGTGATCAGCGGCATCAACACCAGGGCGCCGAAGGCCACGAAGAGCATCTGTGCGCCGGCAATGCCCTGGCGCCACAGCGGATCGTTGAAGTCCGTCTGCGACATGTCAGGCGTCCTTCTGCTTGGTGCCAAAGATCTTGTCACCGGCATCACCCAACCCCGGAATGATGTAGCCGTGCTCGTTCAGACGCTGATCGACGGAGGCGGTGAAGATGGTCACGTCCGGGTGAGCCTGCTCGACCGCCTTGATGCCCTCAGGGGCGGCGACCAGCACCATGGCGCGAATGTCCTTGCAGCCGGCCTTCTTCAGCAGGTCGATGGTGGCAACCATCGAGCCGCCGGTGGCCAGCATCGGGTCGATGATCAGGGCCAGACGCGAGTCGATTTCCGGTGCGAGCTTCTCCAGGTAGGTGTGCGCCTCGAGGGTTTCCTCGTTGCGCGCGACGCCCACGGCGCTGACCTTGGCACCTGGAATCAGGCTGAGCACGCCATCGAGCATGCCGATGCCGGCACGCAGGATGGGCACGACGGTGATCTTCTTGCCGGCGATCTTCTCGACCTGCACGGTGCCGGCCCAGCCTTCGATGTTGTAGGCTTCCAGCGGCAGGTCATTGGTGGCTTCATAAGTCAGCAGGGCGCCCACTTCCTGGGCCAGCTCACGGAAATTCTTGGTGCTGATATCGGCGCGGCGCATCAGGCCGATCTTGTGACGGATCAGCGGGTGGCGGATCTCGCGAGTGGGCATGGGCTGGGATCTCCAACGGGGCTCTGGGAAAATCGCGTTAGATTAAAGCATTGCTCATGCCAAGTGGTGGGTGATTGATAAGTCACGACGTCCGACATGGCGCATCGGCTACGCTGGTCTGCCGATACTTGGCAAGCGCTGCACGGGTCTGTACCTTTGCCCGCTTTTATTTGACGAGTCGATCAGCTTTCAGGCTGCTCGCCGCCATTCATCAGCCCGATCAAGAGAGAGTCTCATCATGTCCGCCGATCTCGCGCACATTCGCCAAGTCATGGCGGAAGCCGACTGCCTGTACACCGAAGCCGAGGTGGAAGCGGCCATCGACAAGGTCGCCAGCCAGATCAACGGCGAGCTGGCCGAGCGCAACCCGGTGGTGTTCTGCGTGATGAACGGCGGCCTGATCTTCTCCGGCAAGCTGCTGACCAAGCTGAACTTCCCGCTTGAGGCGTCCTACCTGCACGCGACCCGTTACCGCAACGAAACCAGCGGTGGCGAACTGTTCTGGAAAGCCAAGCCGGAAGTGTCGTTCATCGACCGCGACGTGCTGATCATCGACGACATTCTCGATGAAGGGCACACCCTCGGTGCGATCATCGATTTCTGCCGCCATGCCGGCGCACGTGCCGTGCATACCGCGGTGCTGATCGACAAGGATCACGACCGCAAGGCACGTCCCGACCTGAAAGCCAATTACGTAGGCCTGCAGTGCATCGATCGCTACATCTTCGGTTACGGCATGGACTACAAGGGCTACTGGCGCAACGCCGCCGGCATCTTCGCGGTTAAGGGCCTGTAACCCGCCTCTATTTTGTAGGAGCGAGCTCTGCTCGCGATCTTGGGCCATGACGAGGCCGTGTGCGCCGCGCATTGGTCTTTTCCGTGCGCATGGCGCACGACGCCTACCCGGGGTGTGCCGCTTCCGGCGCACCATCCAGCCAGCGCAGGGCTTTCTCCCGCGCCTGCGGCAAATCATGAACGTAAGCCAACTGCCCGGCGCGTCGGTGGATGCCGGCGCGGCGTAGTTGCAGTCGCACCTGCGCTGAGGGACCCGCGAGGATCAGGGCAATGCCCTGCTGGCGATAGTCACGCAGCACATTGTCCAGCGCGGCGATGGCGGTCATGTCCAGCAGCGGCACCGCGCTGATATCGACGATCACGACTCGCACCCCCGGGGTGAAGCGGCGCAGCACGCTCAGCGCCTTTTCGGCCGCGCCGAAGAACAGTGGGCCGCGGATGGCGTAGGCCAGCACATGCTCGGGCAGGTCCTGCAGCGCCTCGCGCTGATGCCGATTCAGTGCTGCGGTATCGGTCAGTTCGCTCATACGCTTGACGAACAAGCCGGCCGCCAGCAGCAGGCCGACGCCCACGGCAAGCACCATATCGAACAGCACCGTCAGCACCAGGCAGGTGAGCAGCACCAGCACATCGCTGCGTGGTGCGATGCGCAGGGTGTGGGCGACATGCTGCGGCTCGCTCATGTTCCACGCCACCATCAACAGCAGCGCGGCCAGAGCCGCCATCGGCAGGTAGCTGAACAGCGGCGCGAGCAGCAGAATCGCCGCCAGTACCACGCCGGCATGAACCAGCGCCGCCAGCGGGGAAAACGCGCCGGCACGCACGTTGGCTGCGGTACGGGCTATGGCCGCAGTGGCGGTGATGCCGCCGAAGAACGGCGCAGCCAGATTGCCCAGGCCCTGGCCGATCAACTCGGCGTTGGGATCATGCTTGCTGCCGGTCATGCCATCGGCCACCACCGCGCACAGCAATGACTCGATGGCGCCGAGCATGGCAATGGCGAAGGCCGGGGCGAGCAACTGGCGGATCAGCTCGAACGACAATACGAGCGGCTGGCCGTCAGGGCCCGGCAGATTCCAGGGAAGCGCGAGGTCCGGCAGGAAAGGCGGGATGCCGGGATGCTCGATGCCACCGAGCTGATAGCTGAAGCGCTCGCCCAGTGTCGCCACCGGCATTCCCAGGTATTCCAGCGCCAGCGCCAGTAGCGCGCCGATCGCCAGGGCTGCCAGATGCGCAGGGATCTTCGGCACCAGGCGCGGCCAGATCACCAGTATCGCCAGGCACGTGGCGCCAACCAGTGTGTCGCCGGGCTGCAAGCCGGGAAGTGCACGTACCAGTAGATTCAGCTGTTCCAGCAGGTGTTGAGGCGCTTCGGCCAGGTGCAGGCCGAACAGGTCCTTGATCTGCAGAACGGCGATGACGATGCCGATACCGGCGGTAAAACCCAGCGTCACCGGGTAAGGCACGAATTCGATCAGGCGACCGGCGCGCAGCAGGCCCAGGCAGATCAGGATGACGCCGGCCATCAAGGTGCACAGCAGTAATCCGCCGAGTCCGTACTGTTGGGTGATCGGCAGCAAAATCACCACGAAGGCGGCAGTGGGGCCGGATATGTTGAAGCGCGAGCCGCCGCACAGTGCGATCAAGGGTGCGGCGATCAGGACGGTATAAAGACCGTGCTGCGGCGCCACGCCTACGGCAATGGCCAGCGCCATGGCCAGCGGGATGGCGATGATGCCGACCGTCAGGCCAGCGCTCAGATCCCCGCGCAGGGCCTTCCAGGAATAGCCTGCACGCAGGGTCTGGCGCCAGGCGGCGAACAGCGGTAACGATGGACGTGACATGCTGGCTCCCTAATGGCTTGGCGCATTATAGGGGGCGGTTTGCGTGTCGCGGCATGACCTAGGTCGGCTGTCGCGTCGATTGTTCGCGTGTTAGCTTGCCCGGCTGCGCGTTGAGCGGCGCGCGGCTCGGCGGTAAACTGCCGGCCCTCTGTAATGCTGGCGGGAGCGGGCGATGCGTAAAGACAAGAAGCAGGTGATTGGCGAAGAAATCAGCGATGACTCGATCAAGCTGTTCCTTGCGGTGGAACCAGCGGACGCCACGCCGCCTTCGCTGCACAAGCTGGTCAAGGCTTACCGCGGTCTGCGCGTCGATGACTTCGAGCGTTTTGTGGGTTTCTTCAAAGCCGAAGGCTACGACCTCTCTGCCACCGATGCGCAGGGCAACGATTTCGTCGCGCTGATTCAGGATCAGCGCAACGCCGAGCCTTATATCGAAGTGATCAAGGCTGCTCGCGGCTAATTTTCGCCGGCAACGAAAATGCCCGCTCTCCATCGAGGAAGCGGGCATTTTTTGCTTTTGTGCGGACTCTGACTGCTACTCGTGAGCGCGGGCCAGGCTGTTTGTGGGAGCGGACTTGTCCGCGAATCGTGGCAGCAAAAGCTTCGCGGTCAAGACCGCTCCCACGGGGAACGGGTAAGCCGGCAGACCAAGGGGCAGGTCGAGCTCAGGCTTTTTGTAGGAGCGGACTTGTCCGCGAATCGCGGTAGCAAAAGCTTTGCGGTCAAGACCGCTCCCGCAGTACGGGCCAGCCGGCAGCCCGAGAGGCGGGTCGAGACAGGCTTCCTGTAGGAGCGGACTTGTCCGCGAATCGCGACAGCAGAAGCTTCTCGGTCAAGACCGCTCCCACGCGATTCGGGTAAGCCGGCAGACCAAGGGGCAGGTCGAGCCCAGGCTTTTTGTAGGAGCGGACTTGTCCGCGAATCGGTGCAGCAAAGCCTCGCGGTCAAGACCGCTCCCACAGGTACGAGCAAGCCGGCAACCCTGGACGCAGATCGATCCCCCGCTTCTCGACAAAATGCAGCCAATAAAAAACCGGCCTCGAGGGCCGGTTTTTCAAGAACCTGTCGCGATTAGGCGGCAGCAGCTTCGCCCAGCGCCTTGATGTGCGCGTTCAGGCGGCTCTTGTGACGAGCGGCTTTGTTCTTGTGGATGATGCCTTTGTCAGCCATGCGGTCGATGACCGGAACGGCTGCAGTGTAAGCGGTCTTGGCAAGCTCGAGATCCTTGGCAGCAATAGCCTTGACCACGTTCTTGATGTAGGTACGAACCATCGAGCGCAGGCTGGCGTTATGGCTACGGCGCTTCTCAGCCTGTTTGGCGCGTTTTTTGGCAGAAGGTGAGTTGGCCACCGTCAAGCTCCTCGAAAACTGGGGGTTACGACAAATAAGGCCGCGAATCATGCCGATCCATCTGCCTGCTGTCAAGTCCGATGACGCTTTCCTGTGCTGGCCTGACCAGTGGTGGCTCGCTACACTCGTCGCCTTCGTTGGGTGGCGGATTGTCCGCTACTGCAACCCTTTATGGAAGCCGAACCCCCCATGAATTTGCTCAAGTCCCTGGCTGCCGTCAGTTCCCTGACTATGGTCTCGCGCGTGCTGGGGTTCGTGCGCGATACCATCATCGCCCGTACCTTCGGCGCTGGCGTGGCGTCCGATGCCTTCGTGGTGGCGTTCAAACTACCCAACCTGTTGCGCCGCATCTTCGCTGAGGGGGCCTTCTCCCAAGCCTTCGTGCCCATTCTCGCCGAGTACAAGATGCAGCAGGGCGAGGAAGCCACGCGCACCTTCATCGCCTACGTTTCCGGTTTGCTGACGCTGGTGCTGGCGCTGGTCACCGCCATCGGCGTGCTTGCCGCCCCTTGGATCGTCTGGGCCACGGCGCCGGGGTTCGCTGACGAGGCCGAGCGCTTCGATTTGACCGTCGACCTGCTGCGGGTGACCTTCCCTTATATATTGCTGATATCCCTGTCATCGCTGGCTGGGGCTGTGCTCAATACCTGGAATCGTTTCTCGGTACCGGCATTCGTGCCGACGCTGCTGAACGTCAGCATGATTGTCTTCGCATTGTTCCTGACGCCTTATTTCGATCCGCCGATCATGGCGCTGGGGTGGGCGGTGCTGGCCGGTGGTTTGGCGCAGTTGCTCTGGCAACTGCCCCACCTGAAGAAGATCGGCATGCTGGTGCTGCCGCGCCTGAGTTTCGGCGACCTGGGCGTCTGGCGTGTGCTCAAGCAGATGGGGCCGGCGATCTTCGGTGTGTCGGTCAGCCAGATTTCGCTGATCATCAACACCATTTTCGCCTCCTTCCTGGTGGCCGGCTCGGTGTCCTGGATGTATTACGCCGACCGCCTTATGGAACTGCCTTCGGGCGTACTGGGCGTGGCGTTGGGCACCATCCTGTTGCCGGCACTTTCCAAGACCTACGCAAGCAAGAACCGCGACGAATACCAGCGCCTGCTCGACTGGGGCCTGCGCCTGTGCTTTTTGCTGGTGCTGCCCTGCACCCTGGCGTTGGCGATCCTCGCCGAGCCGCTGGTGGTCTCGCTGTTCCAGTACGGCAAGTTCACCGCCAACGATTCGCTGATGACCCAGCAGGCCCTGATGGCTTACGCGGTCGGCCTGTTGGCGTTGATTCTGGTGAAGATCCTTGCACCGGGCTTCTATGCGCAGCAGAACATCAAGACGCCGGTACGGATTGCCGTGGTCAGTCTGCTGGCGACCCAGGCGATGAACGCGCTGTTCGTTTTCGGCCTGGAGATGGCGCACGTCGGCCTGGCGCTGGCGATCAGCCTGGCGGCCTGTCTCAATGCCGGCCTGCTGTACTGGCAACTGCGCCGCGCCGATATCTTCCGGCCGTTGCCGGGCTGGGGTGTGTTCCTGTTCAAGCTGGTGGTCGCAGTCGCGGTGATGGTCGCCGTGTTGCTGGGGCTGCTGCAGGTCATGCCGGCCTGGGCGGAAGGCGAGATGTACGTGCGCCTGTTGCGTTTGGGCGCCCTGGTGGCGGCTGGGCTGGTCGCCTACTTCGGCATGCTGCTGCTATTGGGATTCCGCCCGCGCGATTTTGCCCGACGGGCGTTGTAGCGGTTTCAGGCGTCGCGATGCCTGTTGTGCATGGCCTGCTGTGCGTATAATCGGCCACTTTGTGAACAAGAAGCGTGCTATGCAGCTGGTTCGAGGTCTTCATAACCTGCAGCCCCAGGCGCGGGGCTGTGTGGTCACCATCGGTAATTTCGACGGCGTTCATCGTGGGCACCAGGCCATCCTGGCGCGTCTGCGCGAGCGCGCCGCGGAACTGGCCGTGCCCAGCTGCGTGGTGATCTTCGAGCCGCAACCGCGTGAATTCTTCGGTCCCGACACTGCGCCAGCGCGCCTGACCCGCCTGCGTGACAAGCTTGCGCTGCTGGCCGCCGAAGGCGTCGACATGGTGCTGTGCCTGGCCTTCAACCGCCGCTTGCGCGAGTTGTCGGCCGCCGAGTTCGTCCAGCGTGTGCTGGTCGACGGGCTTGGCGTCAAGGACCTGGAGATCGGCGATGATTTCCGCTTCGGCTGCGACCGGGCCGGCGATTTCGAGTTTCTCAAGGCCGCAGGCCTTCGCCACGGTTTCAGCGTCGAGGCCTCCACCACGGTGGAAGTGCTGGGCGGCCGGGTCAGCAGCACGCGTGTGCGTCAGGCCCTGGCCGGTGGCGATTTCGCTCTGGCGGAAGCCTTGCTCGGCCGACCGTTCCGCATCGCCGGTCGGGTGTTGCACGGGCAGAAGCTCGGCCGCCAGCTCGACGCACCAACAGCCAACATCCAGCTCAAGCGGCGCAAGGTACCGCTGACCGGAGTCTATTTGGTGAGCTGTGAAATCGATGGCGTGATTCAACCGGGCGTCGCCAACATCGGCGTGCGCCCCAGCGTTGCCGGTGACGGCCGCGCCCATCTGGAAGTGCACCTTCTGGATTTTGCCGGTGATCTTTATGGCCGGCGCCTCTCGGTGGCTTTCCACCACAAGCTGCGTGATGAGCAGCGTTTCGCCTCGCTGGAGGCCTTGAAGGCGGCGATTGCCGCTGATATCGCCGCTGCCCGTGAATACTGGCAGAGCCACCCGCTGATGAAGAGCCCGAAATGACCGACTACAAAGCTACGCTGAATCTGCCCGATACCCCGTTCCCGATGAAGGCCGGCCTGCCGCAACGCGAGCCGCAGACCCTGCAGCGCTGGAACGAGATTGGTCTGTATAGCAAGCTGCGCAAGATTGGCCAAGGTCGGCCGAAGTTCGTCCTGCACGACGGCCCGCCCTATGCCAACGGCAGCATTCACATCGGTCATGCGCTGAACAAGATTCTCAAGGACATCATCACCCGCTCCAAGACCATGGCCGGCTTCGACGCGCCCTACGTGCCGGGCTGGGACTGCCATGGCCTGCCGATCGAGCACAAGGTCGAGACCACTTTCGGCAAGAACCAGCCGGCGGACCTGACTCGTGAACGCTGCCGTGCCTATGCCGCCGAGCAGGTCGAGGAGCAGAAGGCCAACTTCATCCGCCTTGGCGTGCTGGGCGATTGGGACAACCCCTACCTGACCATGAATTTCGCCAACGAGGCCGGCGAGATTCGCGCCCTGGCGGAAATGGTCAAGAACGGTTTCGTGTTCAAGGGCCTCAAGCCGGTCAACTTCTGCTTCGATTGCGGCTCGGCGCTGGCCGAGGCCGAAGTCGAGTACATGGACAAGAAGTCCGAAGCCATCGACGTGGCCTTTCCGGTCGAGGATGCCGACAAGTTGGCCGCTGCATTCGGCCTAGCCAGCCTGAGCAAACCGACCGCCATCGTTATCTGGACCACCACGCCCTGGACCATCCCGGCTAACCAGGCGCTCAACGTGCACCCGGAATTCACCTATGCGCTGGTAGACGTGGGCGACCGCCTGCTGCTTCTGGCTGAGGAAATGGTCGAGAGCTGCCTGCAGCGCTATGGCCTGCAAGGTCAGGTGATCGCCACCGCGCCGGGCGCAGCGCTGGAGTTGATCCGTTTCCGTCATCCGTTCTACGAGCGTTTTTCGCCGGTGTATCTGGCCGAATACGTCGAGCTGGGCGCCGGTACCGGCATCGTCCACTCTTCGCCGGCCTACGGTGAGGACGACTTCCGCACCTGCAAAGCCTACGGCATGAGCAACGACGAGATCTTTAACCCGGTGCAAAGCAACGGTGTGTACGTCGAATCGCTGCCGTTCTTCGGCGGCCAGTTCATCTGGAAGGCCAACCCGGCCATTGTCGCCAAGCTCGAAGAAGTGGGCGCGCTGCTCAAGCACGCCACCATCAGCCACAGCTACATGCACTGCTGGCGCCACAAGACGCCGCTGATCTACCGCGCCACCGCGCAGTGGTTCGTGGGCATGGACAGCCAGCCAAAAGAGGGCGGCACCCTGCGTGAGCGCTCGCTGGCGGCCATCGAACAAACCAAATTTGTCCCGGCCTGGGGCCAGGCGCGCCTGCATAGCATGATTGCCGGGCGCCCGGACTGGTGCATCTCGCGTCAGCGCAACTGGGGCGTGCCGATCCCGTTCTTCACTCATAAGGAAAGCGGCGAGCTGCACCCGCGCACCGTCGAGCTGATGGAAGAAGTCGCCAAGCGCGTCGAACAGGAAGGCATCGAAGCTTGGTTCAAGCTGGACGCCGCCGAGCTGCTCGGCGCCGAAGCCGATCAGTACGACAAGAGCCGCGACACCCTGGACGTATGGTTCGACTCCGGCACCACTCACTGGCACGTGCTGCGCGGCTCCCACGCCGAGCTGGCGCATGCCGATGGCCCGGTTGCCGATCTGTACCTGGAAGGTTCCGACCAACACCGTGGCTGGTTCCACTCATCCTTGCTGACCGGCTGCGCCATCGACGGCCACGCGCCGTACAAGGAGCTGCTGACTCACGGCTTCACCGTCGACGAGCAGGGCCGCAAGCAGTCCAAGTCCCTGGGTAACGTGGTTGCGCCGCAGAAGGTGATCGACAGCATGGGTGCTGACATCCTGCGTCTGTGGGTCGCTTCCACCGACTACTCCGGTGAAATGGCTGTCTCCGACCAGATCCTCCAGCGCAGCGCCGATGCCTATCGCCGCATCCGCAACACCGCACGCTTCATGCTGGCCAACCTCAACGGCTTCGACCCGGCGAAGGATCTGCTGCAACCCGAGCAGATGCTCGACCTCGACCGCTGGGCCGTCGACGCTGCTTTGCGTCTGCAGGAAGAGATCATCGAGGCCTATGCCGAGTATCGCTTCTGGAATGTCTATTCCAAGGTGCATAACTTCTGCGTGCAGGAGCTGGGTGGCTTCTATCTGGACATCATCAAGGACCGTCAGTACACCACCGCCGCCGACAGCGTGGCGCGTCGCTCCTGCCAGAGCGCGCTGTATCACATCAGCGAGGCGCTGGTGCGCTGGATCGCGCCGATCCTGGTGTTCACCGCCGAGGAGATCTGGCAGTTCCTGCCGGGCGAGCGCGACGAATCGGTGATGCTCAATACCTGGTACGCCGGTCTGGAGCGCCTGCCGGAAGGCTTTGATCTCGATCGCGCCTACTGGGATCGGGTCATGGAGGTCAAGGCTGCAGTCAACAAGGAGCTGGAAAATCTGCGCTCGGCCAAGGCCATCGGCGCGAGCCTGCAGGCCGAAGTCACCCTGTTCTGCGACGAGGCCAAGCAGGCCGACCTGGCCAAGCTCGGCGACGAGCTGCGCTTCGCTCTGATCACCTCGGCGGCGCAGACCGCGCCGCTGGCCGACGCGCCAGCCGACGCGGTGGTGACCGAAGTCGAAGGCCTGAAGCTGAAGATCCTCAAGTCTGCCCACACCAAATGTGGCCGCTGCTGGCACTTCCGCGTCGATGTCGGCAGCCATGCCGAGCATCCAGAGCTGTGCAGCCGTTGCGTGAGCAACATCGAAGGCGAGGGTGAGGTGCGCAAGCATGCCTGAGTCCTCGCGTTTCGGGCATCTGCCCTGGCTGCTGTTGAGCGTGCTGATCCTGGTCGCCGACCGGGTGACCAAGGACATCTTCGAGGGCGGCCTGAGCATGTATCAGCGCATCGAAGTGATCCCGGGCTATTTCGACTGGACCCTGGCCTACAACACTGGCGCGGCGTTCAGCTTCCTCGCTGATGCCGACGGCTGGCAGCGCTGGTTCTTCGCCGCCATCGCCATCGTCGTCAGCGTCGTGCTGGTGGTCTGGCTGAAGCGCCTCAAGCGTCATGAAACCCTGCTGGCCGTGGCCCTGGCCATGGTCCTGGGCGGTGCGCTGGGCAACCTTTATGACCGCGTGGTGCTCGGCCACGTGGTCGACTTCATTCTGGTGCACTGGCAGAGCCGCTGGTTCTTCCCGGCCTTCAACCTGGCCGATACCTTTATCACTATCGGTGCCATCCTGCTGGCACTGGATATGTTCAAGAGCGACAAGTCCGCGAAGGAGGCTGCGCAATGACAGACGTACGCATTGGTCCGGACAGAGAAGTGACTCTGCACTTTGCCCTCAAGCTGGAAAACGGCGATGTGGTCGACAGCACGTTCGACAAGCAACCGGCGATCTTCAAGGTCGGCGACGGCAACCTGCTGCCTGGTTTCGAGCAGGCGTTGTACGGTTTCAAGGCCGGCGACAAGCGCAGCGTGCAAGTGCAGCCGGAGCAGGGCTTCGGCCAGCCGAATCCACAGAACGTGCAGGTCATGCCGCGCAGCCAGTTCGAGGGTATGGAGCTCTCCGAAGGCCTGCTGGTGATCTTCAACGACGCCGCCAACACCGAGCTGCCGGGCGTGGTCAAGGCGTTCGATGACAAGCAGGTCACCATCGACTTCAACCATCCGTTGGCTGGCAAGACCCTGCAGTTCGACGTGGAAATCGTCGAGGTCAAGGCGCTTTAGTCTGCAGGGTCGCTCTTGTAGGAGCGGCTTTAGCCGCGAAGTGCTTCTTGCAGCCTGCGCATATCCCGCGCAGGCTGTACCTCCGGGATCGACACATCGCCATGTCGATCCCCGATCAATACCGAGACAGCCAGCATGCATATCAAACTCGCCAACCCCCGCGGCTTCTGCGCCGGCGTCGATCGTGCCATCGAAATCGTCAACCGCGCCCTGGAAGTCTTCGGCCCACCGATCTACGTGCGCCATGAAGTGGTGCACAACAAATTCGTGGTCGAGGATCTGCGCGCACGCGGTGCGGTATTCGTCGAAGAGCTGGATCAGGTGCCGGACGATGTCATCGTCATCTTCAGTGCACATGGCGTTTCCAAGGCCGTGCGCGACGAGGCGGCAAGGCGTGGCCTGAAAGTCTTCGACGCCACTTGCCCGCTGGTGACCAAGGTGCATATGGAAGTGGTGCGCTACAGCCGTGAAGGCCGTGAGTGCATCCTCATCGGTCACGAAGGCCACCCGGAAGTCGAAGGCACCATGGGCCAGTACGACGCCAGCAATGGCGGCGCCATCTACCTGGTGGAAGACGAGGCCGATGTTGCCGAGCTGCAGGTGCGCAACCCCGAGAACCTCGCCTTCGTCACCCAGACCACCCTGTCGATGGACGACACCGGCAAGGTCATCGATGCCCTGCGTGGCAAATTCCCCGCCATTGGTGGCCCGCGCAAGGACGACATCTGCTACGCCACGCAGAACCGTCAGGATGCGGTCAAGCAATTGGCCAGCGAGTGCGACGTGCTGCTGGTCGTCGGCAGCCCCAACAGCTCCAACTCCAACCGCCTGCGCGAACTGGCCGAACGCATGGGCACCCCGGCCTACCTGATCGATGGCGCTGAGGACCTTCAGCGTGAGTGGTTCGAAGGAGTGGGCGGCGTTGGCATCACAGCCGGTGCCTCTGCGCCGGAAGTACTGGTGCGGGGGGTGGTCGATCAGCTGCGCGCTTGGGGAGCAGTGGGGGAGACGGAGCTGGATGGAAGGCCGGAGAACATTACGTTCTCGATGCCGAAGGAGTTGAGGGTGAAGGCGTTGTAAACAAAAAGCCCGATCTATTGATCGGGCTATCCATATTTTGCTGTTTTGTTAAATTGTTAGGTCTATTTCCAGCAGTCTTCCACGCTTTTATTTCCGCTGTTTCCTTTTACTCCTACTGCATTCAGAGTTAGGTTACCGCAGGCATCGTCGTTGAATTGTTCCTCAGCAGTAAGAGTGTAGCCGCCATCATCATCCTCTTCACCGATAGACAGCTCGTATTTTCCTGTCTCTGATGTGCCTCCATCCTTCAGGTTGAGCTTATTTATGTCTTCGTCGGACGTGATGTATTCGTTGTTCTGCGCGAAATAGCGTTCCTGTCGGGCGGCGACTTCGTTGAGGAACGCTTGGCCTTCGGTGCGATTGCCGCGTTTGACGAACTCCTGATAGCTCGGATAGGCGATTGATGCCAGTATGCCGATGACTACCACAGTGATCATTACTTCGATCAGAGTAAAACCACTCTGACGAAGATGGGCGCTGTCGGACAATGGATTACTCCTCTGTTGTAGGCAATTGTCGCCAGGTTTGACGGCCTTCCGTCAGGCCTGAATTCACTGCGTAATCTTCGACTCCGCTAGGGCCGTCACCGTCGTTCACATAGATGTGGCCATTGGAGATGCTAAAGTCGCCGCCATCGAAGATGAAACCGGCAATTCCAGCGTCGTATTCGCCGTCGCCATCTAGATCGAAGGTTGAATAAGGAGTGGCGCCGCCGGTCGTCGAGTTGATGCCGTAAGCGGTACCGGTCAGTCCCGCCTCACAAGGGTCTTCGCTTGGGGTGATGGTGGTTAGCAGCTGAGTGCTGCCCAGCAGGCGCATGTTGTAGACCATGCGCTCGCCATCCCCAGGGAAGTCGATATACCAGCCCCACTTATCGACATCGCCATCGGTAGTGCCGCTGTCATCGTACCAATTAATGGTGTTGTTGCTGAGACTGTATGTACTTCTGCCATTGAAGGTCGTTGCGGTGAATTCCTGTTCAATCAGATCGCTACGGCTCTTGCCATCGCTCAGCGAGCCGCTGGTTGCCTGACCTGCCGTTTTGCGGTCCCAGATACCGTACAGGCTTTGCTGATCGGTATTGCTCTTGTCGAGGGAGGTCAAATAGCGCCCGGTGCCGAAGGTCACAATGTAGCCTAGGCCGCTAGGGTGTCTGGTTAGCAATGGCGCCGCGGTGATTGGCTGACGCTCACCATCTGAGTTACGAGCTACGTAGAGCGGCTCGCCGCCGAAAGATACTTCAAAGTCATCTTCTGTCGCACTGTCGGTGAATGGGTTATCTGCACTTGTGTCGATCAGATCGAAACGCCATAGATTACCGAGCAGGTCCCCAGCATAGGCGTAATCGACGATACCGTCGTTGTTGATATCAAACCCCATCAAACGTGAAAGGCCATTGGCCAGGCCGTCCACGGTCTCGCCATCCTCCAATGTGGGCGTGGCGGTCAGCTTCGTGATGACTTCGCCAGTCTTGATGTCGAGTACGAACAGCACGGCGTTGCTGCTGCCGCTATCGTAGCCGTTGGGTACCAGCGCAGCCCAGTCGCCATTGTGCAGGCGGAAGATGCCCGGCGTGGGCACGCTGTAGCCCATGTCTTCGTCGTCCTCGTTGCTGAACTCCCAGAGCAACTCCGGGCTGTCCGGTTCGGTCACGTCCAGGGCGAAGACAGAGCGGCCGCCAGCGCCTAGGCTGCCGAGCAGGACTTTGTGCCAGTTGCCATCGAAATACACGTCACGCGCCACAGGAGAACCGTCGACGAAGTACTGATGTGGAGTACCACCTTCCTCACCATAGTCCTGGACGGTGAGTCTCGGTAGGTTCTTGATTACGGCACTGGGGACGAAGGCGAAGCGTTCTAAGCCGGTTGCGGAATCGAAAGCATGCAGCATGCCGTCATTAGCGCCGACATAAATCGTGGAATGGCCAGCCTGCCTGCTCCTATATTCTGCGTAATTGTCGCTACCTTCCAGATAGTTGGCATTACTGACGGAGTAGTTAGCCCCAGCGACCAGAAGCGGGGAGGAGTTGATGATGTCGCCGAGCTCACTACTACGGATAAAGTTCACACGCGATTCGCCGAGCGTATCGGTCGTGCCATCCGGGGCGGTGTTGAGCAATGCTTGCTGGGCCTCGTTCAGATTGCCCCAGTTGAAGGATGCCAACGTGTCATTCCGGACGAATTTTATATTCCGGTTGGCGCCGGTCAGCGTCGTGTCAGTAGTCCATTCCCCATCACTCTCTCCAGGGCTCCTAGTGTTGACCTTTTTCAGCGTACCGCGCCAGGGATCTACATCGAAGCTGGTGGTATAGGCAAAGGTACCATCGCCGGTACTGCTGTCTTGAGTACTAATGGTGGGAGAGGTGACGCTGGTGCTTCCCCCTGTGATGGCGTTGAAGGCCTTAGTTAGCTGCTCCTTGAGGGTAGAGGCATTGGTTACCAGGAAGTAGTTGTCCGGGGTGCCTGCGGTCTCGGAGTCCCATTTGCCATCTTCTGGCACACTATTGGACGCGTTGTTGAAGCCGCCAAAGCCACCCCACTTAGCTGCATACCAGAGCGGATTTTCCAGGCTGGTTGTCGAGCCGGTACCAGGGGAAAAGTAACGCGCCTGGGTTGCCGTATTGTCGGTTCTTACCAGCGAGCTACTGCATGTTGACTTGGTCGTTGGGTTACAGGCACCAGGTTTCTGACCGGGGTGGGTGTCGAGTCTGTATTTCTGGTAATTGTTGTTGTTACCGCCCGATACCTCCAGATAGATGCCGTCGTCATTGCCTGCGCCGGCTAGGGTGTAACCGATGTGCGACTGGTAGCCAGCATTGGCGTAGGTGCGAGTCAGAATGACTTCCACCCTGTTGTCGGCGGTGACCCTCACGTCATATTGCACCGTTACATCCACGTCATAATCGGCGCCTTGAGCGGCATCGTCGAATACCACTCGGAAGCGGGCCTGCGGCCGTCCACCGTTGACGGCCAGCACCTGATGCTGGCCTGGCATGTTGTTCATGGAATCGACGAAGAAACCGGTGATCTGCATGGTAACGTCGGGGTTGCCGGTCACCACTTTGCCGAATGGAACTAGGGTAATGTCGTTCCCTCTTACCGGCATCCGTATTTGCGGGAGCGGCGATGATAAGGCCACCGCGTATGTTTTGACCGGCTGATTACCCTTGCTGGTGATCGGGTTGGTATTGGCGTAATAGGCAACACTGGCGGAATAGTACGTGCCGCCCTTGGTCGGTTCATCCGGCAATCCTCGGATATTGCCAAAGCTAGAGGCCGACTTAGCGGTAGGGGCGTAGTCGCTAGTAGCCGTACCGACCTGGCCGATGTTGATGTTTTGGGTGCCACCAATTTCCGTATTCCAAATTGCTTGGCCCCGGGCCGAAACGTCCAGTTCCGCGAGCGCCGTGGTCGTTGCAGGTGCGGTTTCGCCGAAGGCGTTGCCCGGCAGGCTAGAGTCATAGTTCGGGTTGACGTCGCTGATGACTGTCATGAAGGGGCGGGAGCAGCGTTTCCCCAGGCCATTGTCTGCGTAAGGGTTGGTCCAACTGCTGACCTTGGGCAAAGCAAGATTGACATCGTTGCTGCCGGAGTAGGAGTAGCTAGAAGTCGGAGCACTCGCGCCACTAAGGTAGCGCAAAGTTTCGAACATCATTTCGGCCAGGGGGTTGCCCCAGTTGCGGCATTTGCCATTGGCCAAAGTATTGCCGGTATCACAGTTGTTGTAGTTGCCGGTGCTATTGGGATCGTCGATCTTCAAGGTGTTGAGGGTTTTGACGATTCCATCGGTCGCAGACACGAACTGCCCGGTAGCGGAGTTGACCTCGTCCTGAAATGAGCTGAGTGCTTTGCGCAGCACTCCACCCTGAAGGTTGTTGGTGTAGGAGCCGGTCAGTAAACCGAAGTACATGGTGTCGCTTTCACCGAAGTCGTGCAGCAGTCCGGTAGGCCTGTAGTTCTTACCGTTGTAGCGTTTGCAATTGTCTTCCAGTAGTCCTTCCTTGCACACTTCGACCCGGACGACGAAGTCATCCGTCTTTGGATTACTTAGGTCCCGGGCTTGAGTGACTTCGGCAGCCACCCAGTCCCAGATTCTATTCGCACCTGTTTGCGCACGGGCTACGCGGAGCATGGGAGCTCCAGTGGTGGTCAAGCTGGTGCTGGCGAACAGAAGACGCGTTCCGCTGGTGAAAGGGGTGTAGTCCCTGATGTCGTAACCATTCGTGGCGGTGTTCTCGTACTCAGATCCCCAGGTATGGGCATCCCGGCGGATGTAGACACGCTCCAGAATGGTTCTTGATGCATTGTTGCCTGACGCTGCTGTTTCGGCAGAGCGATAGCCTCCGTAAAGCACCTTACGCAAGGCATCCATACGCGAGGTGGTCAAGTAGTTGAGATAGTCACCGCTCCACAGATTACCTGCGCAGGTCTTGTCTGTCGTTACGCTGTGGGGGACGAATATGTTGCTACTGTACTGGTAGCACTTCTTCGAGTCGAAATAGCCGAAGTAGTCTAGGCCACCTCTATTAGCAGGTAGATGGCCTTTATAGCCAACATCGATTACCCCGTCGCCATCGAGATCGGAGGTATTGTCATAGGCGGGGGCATACAAGCTATGGTCGCGGCCCATGACCAGCATGTTCAGTGGCGGCACTGACTCGCTGACGAACAGTGGGGTCTGCGAAAGGGAACCGCTATCGGCCCAGGCCACAGACAGGCCGATATTGAGGCCAAGCAGAGTGCCAAGGGCAAAGGGGGTAATGCGCGGGATCATGAAGGTCTCCTGGCGACTCATTTCTTAATCAGCAAAGTGGTCGAAGTCAGGCAGAGCGTGGAAGCGATGCAGGTGCCTTCTTCGCCTTCATCACCACCCTTGTAAGCTTGTGCGTTGACTTCGTAGAAGAAGCTGCTTCCCGATTCCGCCGTCTCTATGCCAGCCAAGGCGCCGCCAGCGTTGCCGGCGTCATTGATGCCCCCACCGCTAGGACCATAGGGACCGCCAATGAAGCGGATATACCAGCGGGCTTCGCGCTCCTGAACGGTGACTCCATCAAGGCCGCTGTAGCTCTCTGCGGCAGAGAAGTCGTAGTCGTAGTCATCGGCCTTGCCGTGGTAGCACGGTATTGAGCTGTCCACGCCGCAGTCTTCGATGGCCTCTGCACTGCCTATGCGCCTTTCTGCTTCGCGTTGGGCCGACTCCGCGGCATTGCGCAGCTTCTTCTGCTCGATCAGGTTACCGGTGATACGGCTTTCCAGCATGACTTCGCGCATACTGCCGATGCCCAGCAGAGTGATGATCAGCAGCATGACTAGGGCGATTACCAGTACGGCGCCACGCTGATGGTGATAGGGGAAGGCACTCATGGCATCAGGTTCCTCAGGGTCGAACTGCCGCTTACCATTTGATAGAGCCTACCGGTTTCGCAGTCGAGCGAGTGTCCGGTAAGGTTTTCCCAGTCGCCGATTTCATCATCGTTGTCCGAATTGCTACAGACCTTGCTCTCGACACCCTGGGTCAGGTTGCCTGGCGTGGCGGCAAGCAGCACGGAGTAGCGTACGCTACGGATGATGTCACCGGCATCGGGGGTAGCGGTGTAGGTGTCGACTTGCAGCGCATAGAGGTCGTCATTTACGCCGTAGTCGAAGTAAAGATCCTCGATGTTGCTGACCAGCTCTTGGTCGTTGCATGCAAATGTGCCGTCTTCCAGGGTGAGTTTCTCGACTATGATCTCGCTGGTGTTGAAGTCAACTGCACCGTCGTTGTCGTAAGGTTTGTTCAGATCGCTGCTACCGCTGAAGGTGTTGCCCTCGCAGTTGATCTCGTCCTCATCCCTGGGCTGGTAGCGCAGGCATAAGGTTGTGGCATCCATGCGGACTACGGCCTGCCCGGCAGCGAAGGTGCAATCACTGCTGGGGTCGGCGGGGAACGCCATGTCCATCGGTAGTGCAGGATTGCGCCGGTAACCGGCCTTGGCGAGGCGCTCGTCGATTAGCATCAGGGCGAAGCGACCATTTTCCAGGTTTTCACCCTGGCCTTGCTGGTAGAGGTAGTTACGCTTGTTATCGAGGTAGATCTGGGTAACACCCAGGATCAGGAAGCTGCTGATAGCCATAGCCACCAGCAGCTCGACCAGGGACAGGCCGCGCTGGTTTCGGGAACGTATTGGGAACATGCTCAGAACTCCGCGCGCACAGCGTAGGTGCAGTAGTTGTTATCACTACCATCCAAACACTCTCCCCCCTTGACAGCCCACGCGAGCTGAATCTCGATGGCGGAGCCGTCTACCGTGCAGGAGCCGGCTGTCTTGGATCGGCAGATGTGGAATTCGCTGTTCATCAAGTCTTCCGCGCCTGGCAGGCTCGTTTTGACTTTCTCTGCCCAGCAGCCAAGCCGCTGCGAAGCGCTGGCGTTGGCCAGCGAGGTACAGTCGTCCGCGGGGGTAGGGAAGTCGGCATCTGCGGCTTTGTAATAGGCGGACGACCCGCGAGGGAGTCCATTGACGATGACCTCGTCGAGGTCGGCGCGCAGCATTTCCTGCAAATCATCGGCAAGAATGGCGGCAGCGTTGCGCAGGGCGGAGTCCTGAGTGTAGGCGATGGTGCGGCCTTGCAGGGCGACGAGGCCCAGAACACCGATGCTGATCAGAAGGATGGTGACGAGGACTTCAATCATGCTGAAGCCGCGAGTGTCGTGCGCTCTGTTCATGCTCAATCCTGAACCTTCCTGATGAACCCAGCTGCTTGGGTAGAGACGGTGAGAGAGAGGCTGTCGTCGCTATTTTTGAAGACGGTGCTGGATGGTGTGGCCGTGCCGTTTGGGTTGAAGACGATGCTGGTTTCGTTGGGAGTGACGGCTACGCTGGCGGGCACTTCCATGCTGCGCTCGCCGCTGCTCCAAACATTGCTGCTCTGGCTTACGGTGATGCTGGTACGTTTGGTCACAGCGTCGCTGCGGGCGGAGATCAGCAGGGCGTGAAATTCATTGGCCGTGGCCGTTACCCTGTTGTTTTCGATTAGGCGGCCGAACGACGGTACCGCGATGGAGATGAATATGGCCAATACGGTGAGTGTGACCATAAGCTCGATCAAGGTGAAACCGCTCACCCCTTTATATATTGTTGGCCGTTTGGTGAGCAGCTTTCTGTCCTTGGCATAAGGCATGGTTGTTAACTCTGGACATTAGGACAGCGGGATATTGCCCAGCTAACTTGCGTGTGTCTGCTGTAAGGGCGATGAGTGGTTCAAGTATCGGTATGGTTGGTTCAGCAACAACCTTGGTGCGTTTCGGCACTAGAATCGCGAACTCGTCCCTGGCGATTGATTGTCAGCGCCCAGATCGTTTTTCCGTCTCGACATAGGCCGAAACGGCCGTTGCTGGTTTTGGTGGTGCCGTTTGGCTGGTAACGGATGTCTCTGCTGAAGCCGTGCCAGCACACACCGTTATTCGCAGGTAATTTTTGCAGATGATGAAGCTGGGAGGGGGTAGCTGTGGTAATCAGCCAGTGGGCCGTCCAGTCACCATTACAAGTGATGCCATCGCTGGAACCGCATAGCCGGTACTGTCGATTATTGATGACGGCTTGTGCGCGGGTTTGCTGGAGTTGGCTATGGAGTAGGTTGCGCAGAGCTTCGTCGCGGTTGTCCTGCAGGAGCTTGCTGAAGCTGGGGATGGCGAAGCTGAAGAGGATGCCGAGCAGGGTTAGGGTAACCAGCAACTCCACCAGACTGTACGCGTTATGTTGATCTCGATTCATTCTTCAAGTCCCTTTGCCTTATGATTGACGGCCTCCTGGCCTACCTTTTCTGTTTAGCTCGCGAGGCTTTGTTGTCAAGGTCGGTCATCCACGGGTGAGGTGTGTTGTGGTGGTGGATGTGATCATTGTTGGCGGCGGAGCTATTGGACTTTTATCGGCTTATCAATTTGCGGTGGCCGGGAAACGAGTGAGACTTGTAGAGCGTGGCCACGCCGGCGCCGAATCCTCCTGGGCCGGCGGCGGTATCGTTTCTCCGTTGTATCCTTGGCGCTACAGCGCGGCAGTGACGGCGTTGGCGCATTGGTCGCAGGATTTCTATCCGGGATTCGCTCAGCGCTTGCTGGCGGAGACGGGCGTCGATCCTGAGGTGCATGTCACCGGGTTGTATTGGCTGGATCTGGATGATGAGGCCGAGGCCCTGGTCTGGGCGCAGCGTGAGGGACGTCCGCTTTACTCGGTGGATATTGCCGAGGCTTATCGGGATGTGCATGTGCTGGGCAGCGGTTTCGAACGCGCCGTTCATATGCCGGGTGTGGCCAATGTGCGTAACCCGCGTTTGGTCAAGGCGTTGAGGGCAGCTCTGGCGGCCATGCCGAATGTGGAGTTGCGTGAGCATTGCCCGGTCACCGGGTTTGTTCAGGACGGCGGGCGGATTCGAGGCGTGACTACGACCGGCGGCGAGATTCGCGCTGATCGCGTGGTGCTTGCTGCCGGCGCCTGGAGTGGCGAGTTGCTCGAGACGTTGGGGCTGGAGTTGCCAGTCGAGCCGGTGAAGGGGCAGATGATTCTCTACAAGTGCGCCGAGGACTTTTTGCCGAGTATGGTGCTGGCCAAGGGGCGTTATGCGATCCCGCGGCGCGACGGTCATATTCTGGTTGGCAGCACGCTGGAGTACGCCGGGTTCGACAAGACGCCGACCGACACCGCGCTGGCCAGCCTCAAGGCTTCGGCCGAGGAGTTGTTGCCTGCGCTCAAGGACGCCGAAGTGGTAGGGCACTGGGCCGGTTTGCGGCCCGGCTCGCCGGAAGGCATTCCTTTTATCGGCGAGCTGCCTTCGCATCCCGGCTTGTGGCTCAACTGCGGGCATTTCCGCAATGGTTTGGTGCTGGCGCCGGCGTCATGCCAGCTGCTAGTCGACCTGATGCTCGGCCGCGAGCCGATCATAGATCCGGCGCCTTATGCTCCGGCGGGGCGGTTGGGGCAATAGTCTGGAGAGGGCGTCAATCGATGCCCAGTTTCTTCAGGCGATAGCGCATCGAGCGAAAGGTCAGGCCCAGGCGCTGGGCCGCGGCCGTGCGATTCCAGCGCGTCTCTTCCAGTGCCTGCATGATCAGCTTGCGCTCGATCTCCTCGAGGTAATCCTCGAGGTTGTCGATCTGCGCCAGGCTGGCTTCGCCGCCTTCGGTGCTCGGCCCGCTAGCGTCGGCCAGGCGCAGGTCGCCGGGCGTGATCTGATCGTCCTCGCAGAGGGTGTAGGCGCGCTCGAGCATGTTTTCCAGCTCGCGCACGTTGCCCGGGAAGCGGTAGTTCTTCAGCTTCTCCAACGCATCGGCGTGCAATTTGGCGGCAGCCAGGCCGGTGCCTTCGGCCAGGCGCGCGAGCATCACCTCGGCCAGTTGCGCGATGTCTTCGCGGCGCTCGCGCAGCGGCGGCACGCGCAGTTCGATGACGTTGAGGCGGTAGTAGAGGTCCTGGCGGAAACGCCCGGCGGCGACTTCGGCAGCCAGATCCTTGTGAGTGGCGCAGAGGATGCGCACATCGACCACCACTTCCTGCTGGCCACCAACGGCGCGCACTGCCTTTTCCTGAATCGCGCGCAGAAGTTTGACCTGCATCGGCAGCGGCAGGTCGGCCACTTCGTCGAGGAACAGCGTGCCGCCATTGGCGGCCTGGAACAGGCCCTGCTTGTCTTCGATGGCGCCGGTGAAGCTGCCTTTCTTGTGGCCGAAGAACTCGCTTTCCATCAGTTCCGAGGGAATGGCGCCGCAGTTAACCGGCACGAATGGCTGTTCGATGCGTGGGCCCTGTTCATGGATCAGGCGGGCCACCAATTCCTTGCCGCTGCCCGATTCGCCGCTGATGTAGACCGGCGCCTGGCTGCGCGAAAGCTTCTGGATCTGTTTGCGCAGCGACTTCATCGGCGGCGAGTCACCGAGCAGGCGGCTGTCGACCGGGGTTTCCTCGCCCTCCGGGGAGCGAATGCGCAAAGCGGTGGCGACCAGCTCGCGCAGACGGCCGAGGTCCACCGGTTTGGTGAGGAAGTCGAAGGCGCCGGCCTTGAGCGAGTTGATCGCGGTATCCAGGCTGCCGTAGGCGGTGATCATCGCCACCGGCACCTGCGGGTGGCGCTGCTGGATGTGCTGCACCAGATCCAGGCCGGTGCCGTCGGGCAGGCGCATGTCGGTCAGGCACAGGTCGAAGGGCTCGCGCGCCAGCCACTCGCGCGCTTCCTTGACGTTGCGGGCACTACGCGTGTCCAGCTTCATGCGTCCGAGGGTGATTTCCAGCAGCTCGCGGATATCGGGTTCGTCGTCGACGATCAGGGCTCTCTGACGGTTCATGTTCAGCTCAGTTTGCGCGGATGGGCGAAGGTGATGCGGAAGCAGCTGCCGCCGCCTTCACGAGTTTTATAGTCGAGGCGGGCCTGGTTGCTCTGGCACAGCTCGCGGGAGATATACAGGCCGAGGCCGGTGCCCTTGTTCTCGGTGGTGTAGAAGGGCTCGAAGATGTGCTGTTCCTGCTCGGGCGGCACGCCGGGCCCGTCGTCGAGAATCTCCAGCACCGGCAGGTCGCTGGCCTCGTCACGGAACAGGCGCAGCCAGACCTGCCCGAGTCGGTGTTTCTGCGCGCTGTAGCGCAAGCCGTTCTGCACCAGGTTGGTCAGCACCTGAGTCAGCTGGTGCGGGTCCATGCGCGTTTGCAGGCTGCCACCCTGGGTTTCCAGGTGGATCTGCCGGTCAGTCGGTGCCGAACTGCGGAACTCGCTGGCAAAACGGTGCAGCCAGTACTTCAGGTCCAGCAGTTGTGGCTCGGCCTGGCGCCGACGCGACAGCTGCAAGACGTTCTCGATCACCAGGTTCATGCGCTTGGAGTGATCCTGAATGATCTGCGCCAGACGCTGGTCCGGCCCCTGCAGGTCTTCCGACTCCTGCAGCAACTGCGCGGCATGGCTGATCGCGCCGAGCGGGTTGCGGATCTCGTGGGCGATGCCGGCGGTCAGGCGGCCCAATGACGCCAGTTTGAGCTGTTGCGCCTGCTGGGCGATCTGCGAGATGTCGTCGAGAAACACCAGGATGTGCTGCTGCTCGCCGCGCTGCAGGGAAATGAAGCTGGGTTGCAGCATCGGGCCATCGACCTGCGCCTGCAGGCTGTCCGGACGCAGGGTCGGGTTGTGCAGCCATTGTTGCAGGCGCTTGACCAGCTCGGGGCAGTGCGGGTCGATGATCTTGCCGCTGAGCTCGCCGCGCCCCAGCAATTGCGTGGCGCCCTGGTTGGCCAGCAGCACCCGATGCTGGGTGTCGAGCACCAGGATGCCGGTGCGCATGCGCTGCAGGATCTGCTCGTTGAGTTCTTCCAGGTTGGCGACGTCGGCCGCGCGCTGCTCGGCTAGGCTTTCGCTGACCTGCAGGCGGCGGGTGATGCCTTGGATGAATAGCGCGCCGGCGAAGCACAGCGCGCCGAGGGCACCGGCCTGCACGTATTGGGCGGCAGCGGCGGGGCGGCTGAGGCTGAGATAGAAGGTCAGGTAGATCAGTGCGATGGCGGCGATGGCGGCGATCAGCAGGCCGACGCGGCCGCGCAGCAGGATGTTGGCGATGGCCACCGCCACCACCAGCAGGTTGCCGATGCCGCTGGGCGTGCCGCCGGCCGCGTAGAACAGCGCGGAGAGGAAAATCACGTCCACCAGCGCCAGGCTGAACAGCTGCATCAGGTGCTTGGGCTTTTGCACCAGCACGGCGATGAAGATATTGAGGATCAGGTAGACCCAGCTGCCGGTCCGAAACAGCTCGATATGCACGACATCCAGAAACTGTTCATCGAGGTTGCTGGAGATCAGCAGGATCAGCGCCAGACCGATGCTCAGACGATAGAAATGATAGAGCCTGAGGATGCGCCGCCCCTGAATTCCGCCTTGCAGGCTGAACTCAGCGGTCACCGGCGTGCGGGCCTTGTTGCAGATGGGCCTGGCTGCAATACCACTGCTGATCATGGCTCAGGGCCTGAGGCTTGGGCACATGCACGCCGCAGTGAGCGCAGCGCACCATTGGGGCGGCGGCGCCTTCGGTGGGACGAGTGCGTTCAGGTTTGCTGATGTAGCGGCGCCAGATCCAGATCGCGGCGAAGATGACGGCGACCCAGAACAGCAGGCGAAAAAGACCCATATCGTGCTCTTTTGTTCGTTCAAAGCCGGCAGTTTAGCCAAGCCGAGTGCATCGGCACAGTATCGGCGTGGCAGCCTGTGCGCTGTTTCCGAGCTGGATGGCTGGCCTCAAGGGCGCCCCATGCCGGGAACGGGCGACAGAAACGCCAGGCAATAAAAAGGGAGGCCGTGGCCTCCCTTATCAATAACGCTGCGATCAGTCGAACAGACCGAAGGTCAGGTAGCTCCAGATCGAACGCTTCTTCGCGGTTTCGCCGGTTTTGGCGTCCTGCTGCAGTTCGGCTGGAATCTGTTGCTCCGCGTCTTCGTACTGGCGGATCACGTCCTGGCTGGCGCGGGTTTCGCCCGGCGGCAGCGGCGTGTCGGTTTCGATCAGGCCCAGGGTGGCCTTGGCCAGCCAGGAACGGTTGTCGGCTTCTTCTTCACGCGGGACGAATTCGCCGCTTTCCAGCGACGGGTGGTCAGGGTAATTGAGCTTGAGGGTTTCCAGGCTGGTGGCAGCCAGGTCGTCCATGGACAGACGCTGGTAGGCCTCGGTCATGATCGCCAGTCCGTCACCGACCGCCGGGGTTTCCTGGAAGTTCTCCACCACGTAGCGGCCACGGTTGGCGGCGGCGACATAGGCCTGACGGGTCAGATAGTAGTGGCCAACGTGTACTTCGTAGGCAGCCAGCAGGTTGCGCAGGTAGATCATGCGCTGCTTGGCGTCCGGGGCGTAGCGGCTGGTCGGGTAGCGGCTGGTGAGCTGGGCGAACTCGTTGTAGGAGTCGCGCGCGGCGCCTGGGTCACGCTTGGTCATGTCCAGCGGCAGGAAGCGCGCCAGCAGGCCGCGGTCCTGGTCGAACGAGGCCAGGCCCTTGAGGTAGTAGGCGTAGTCGACGTTGGCGTGCTGCGGGTGCAGGCGGATGAAACGCTCGGCGGAAGACTTGGCAGCTTCCGGTTCAGCATTCTTGTAGTAGGCGTAGATCAGCTCCAGCTGCGCCTGCTCGGCATAACGACCGAACGGGTAGCGCGATTCCAGCGCCTTGAGCTTGGAAATGGCCTGGGTGTAGCTGCGGTTGTCCAGGTCGGCCTGGGCCTGCTGGTACAGCTCCACCTCGCTGAGGTTTTCATCGACCTCCGGCTGCTTGGAAGAGCAGGCGGCGGTAAGGGCGAGGATGGCGATCAGCAGCAGGTGTTTCACTTGCATGGCGGCTTGCGTCCCTGTGACGGCCGCGCGGCCGTCCTGTTATGATGAGCGCCCCCGGAAAACCCTGGGGCAAAGACGCCGTATTTAACCACAAGCCTGTCGCCGAAACCAAAGGCCAGGCTCCCGCCGTTGCCGAACATGACTTCTATAGACAAACAGCTTATTCAACTTCAAGCCGTCGTCCCCTTCGAACAGGGCGGTCAACGCCTCGACCAGGTGGCTGCGCAGCTGTTTGGCGAGTACTCCCGTTCGCGTCTTTCCACCTGGATCAAGGAAGGTCGGCTGACCGTCGATGGCGCCGTGGCACGTCCGCGCGACACCGTGCACGCCGGCTCGACCCTGGCGCTGGACGCCGAGCAGGAAGCGCAGGGCGAGTGGGTGGCGCAGGACATCGAGCTGAATATCGTCTATGAAGACGAACACCTGCTGGTGATCGACAAACCCGCAGGCCTGGTGGTGCATCCGGCGGCCGGGCATGCCGACGGTACTCTGCTCAACGCGCTGCTGCATCATGTGCCGGACATCGTCAACGTGCCGCGTGCCGGCATCGTCCACCGTCTGGACAAGGACACCACCGGCCTGATGGTGGTGGCCAAGACCCTGCAGGCGCAGACCAACCTGGTCGAGCAGCTGCAGAAACGCAGCGTCAGCCGCATCTATGAATGCATCTGCATCGGCGTGATCACCGCCGGCGGCACCATCGATGCGCCGATCGGCCGCAGCTCCAGCCAGCGCCAGCGCATGGCGGTGACCGATGGCGGCAAGCCGGCGATCAGTCACTACCGCGTGCTGGAGCGCTACCGTTCGCACACCCATGTGCGGGTCAAGCTGGAAACCGGGCGTACCCACCAGATTCGCGTACATATGAGCCACGTGGGTTATCCGCTGGTGGGCGACCCGGTGTATGCCGGGCGCTTTCGCATTCCGCCGGCGGCCAGCCAGAGCCTGGTGCAGAGCCTCAAGGAGTTTCCGCGCCAGGCCCTGCATGCGCGCTTCCTGGAGCTGGACCACCCGGCCACCGGCAAGCGTATGAAATGGGAGTCGGCGCTGCCGGATGATCTGGTCTGGCTGCTGACCCTGTTGCGTCAGGATCGCGAGGCCTTCGTCGGGTGAACGCGCACGACTGGTTGACGCCCGACTGGCCAGCCCCGGTCAACGTGCGTGCCTGCGTGACCACGCGTAGCGGCGGTGTCAGCGTCGCGCCGTTCGATACCTTCAACCTCGGCGATCATGTCGAGGGCGATCCGGCTGCGGTGGCGAGCAACCGTGCCCATCTGGTCGATGTGCTCGGTTGCCAGCCAGCCTGGCTGCGTCAGGTGCATGGCATCGTCGTGGCGCCAGCCGATCCTGCCGTGGTCATCGAGGCCGATGGTAACTGGACCGACAAACCCGGCATCGCCTGCACGGCAATGACCGCGGATTGCCTGCCGGCATTGTTCTGCGACCGCGCCGGTACTCGCGTGGCGGCGGCCCATGCCGGCTGGCGCGGGCTGGCCGGTGGTGTGCTGGAGGCGACCGTCAAGGCACTGGACGTTGCACCGCAGGAGCTCCTGGTCTGGCTCGGCCCGGCTATTGGGCCGGCTGCATTCGAGGTGGGCGGCGAGGTGCGTGAGGCATTCGTGAGGCAGCATGCCGAGGCTGCCGGTGCATTCATGCCCAGCGTCAATGCCGGCAAGTTCATGGCCGATATCTACCAGCTGGCGCGTATTCGCCTGGCTGCCATCGGTGTGACCGCCGTCAGCGGTGGCGGGCTGTGTACCTACACTGACCCGCGTTTCTATTCCTATCGCCGCAGCGCTCGTACCGGGCGTTTCGCTTCGCTGATCTGGCTGCAGCCCTGATAGTTGAAGCGGACTTGTGCGCAAGGTTAAAAAACTCGCAAACAAGTCCGCTCCCACATTACTTAGCTGTTCTAGGTGTTAATCACCAATATCAATAGTGCTGTGCCGAGCGAGACGACCGGTCATATGCTCGGCGCCATGAACAGTATTCGACTCGACAAGCGCGACCTGATCCTCAGCAAAGGCTCCGCGGTGATGACCCGGCGCGGTTATCACGGTACCGGCGTGCTGGAAATCGTCCAGGCGGCCGGGATTCCCAAGGGCAGCTTCTATCACTATTTCGCCAGCAAGGAAGACTTTGCCCTGCAGGCACTGACCTTCATCTACGGGCCGCGCCTGGCGCGTTACGCCCAGGCCTTGAACGACCCGGCGCTGAGCCCGCGTACGCGCATCCTCGGCTATTACCGCGACCTGCTGGCGCACTTCGCCCGGCAGGAGACGCCGCAGTACCACTGCTTCATCGGCAGTCTGAGTTTCGAGATGAGCGAGATGCTCCCGGCGATCGGCGCCGAGGTCGCGGCTATCCAGCAGGCATCGGTGGATATCCTGCGCGACTGTCTGGAACAGGCGCAGGCCGCCGGTGAACTGCCGGCCGACGAGGACTGCGAGAACCTCGCCACCTTTATCAGCGACGCCTGGCAGGGCGTGCTCGCCCGCCTCAAGGTGGGCCGCAACCTGCAGCCGCTGGAAGCTTTCGTCACCCGCCTGGAGCGTTTGCTGCAGGCCTGATTACCCTTCAACCTCAGAGGAAAGATGATGAGCGCTCCCGTTCAAGCCCTGTTCGCCCCGTTCCGCCTCGGTAACCTGGAGCTGCCGACCCGTGTGGTCATGGCGCCGATGACTCGCTCCTTCTCGCCCGGTGGCGTGCCCAATGCCAAGGTTGTCGAGTACTACCGTCGCCGCGCTGCCGCAGGCGTGGGCCTGATCGTCACCGAGGGCACCACGGTCGGCCACAAGGCGGCCAATGGCTACCCGAACGTGCCGCGTTTCTACGGCGAAGACGCCCTGGCCGGCTGGAAGCAGGTGGTCGATGCGGTGCATGCCGAAGGCGGCAAGATCGTCCCGCAGCTCTGGCACGTGGGTAACGTGCGTCGTCTGGGCACCGAGCCGGACGCCAGCGTGCCGGGCTATGGCCCGATGGAGAAGGTCAAGGACGACAAGGTGGTGGTGCATGGCATGACCCAGGCCGATATCGACGAGGTGATCGCCGCTTTCGCCCAGGCCGCGCGCGACGCTAAGGCCATCGGCATGGACGGTGTGGAGATCCACGGCGCCCACGGCTATCTGATCGACCAGTTTTTCTGGGACGGCAGCAACCAGCGCACTGACCAGTACGGTGGCGATCTGGCGGCGCGTTCGCGTTTCGCCATCGAGCTGATCCAGGCCGTGCGCGCGGCGGTCGGCCCGGACTTCCCGATCATCCTGCGTTACTCGCAGTGGAAGCAGCAGGACTACACTGCGCGCTTGGTGCAGACCCCGGAACAACTGGAAGCCTTCCTCAAGCCGCTGTCCGATGCCGGTGTGGACATTTTCCATTGCTCGACCCGCCGCTTCTGGGAGCCGGAGTTCGAAGGCAGCGACCTCAACCTGGCAGGGTGGACGCGCAAGCTCACCGGCAAGCCGACCATCACCGTCGGCAGCGTCGGCCTGGATGGCGAGTTCCTGCAATTCATGGTCAAGACCGACAAGGTGGCCGAGCCTGCCAGCATCGAGAACCTGCTCGAGCGCCTCAACAACGAAGAGTTCGACCTGGTCGCCGTGGGCCGCGCGCTGCTGGTCGACCCGGACTGGGCACTGAAGGTACGCGAAGGCCGCGAGCAGGACATCCTGCCGTTCAGCCGCGAGGCGCTGACGTCACTGGTCTGAGTTGGTTTCTGCCGGGCGTTGTGATCCGACGCCCCGTTTCCAGCCCCGGCACATCGGGGCTTTTTTATGATTTTTCGCGGACAAGTCCGCTCCCACGAAAGCCTGTTTCCAGAGGTGTCAGATCTGTCGGGTACGCTGTGGGAGCGGTCTTGACCGCGAATGCTCTTCTGCTTTGCAACGCGCGGGTGGATTCAGTCGATACGCTTAGATTCAGGGCTTGCTGCGTTTTCGCGGACAAGTCCGCTCCCACGAAGCCTGTTCCCAGAGATGTCAGGTCTGTCGGGTGCGTTGTGGGAGCGGTCTTGACCGCAAATGCTTTCTGCTTTGCAACGCGAAGGTGGATTCAGTCGATACGCTTAGATTCAGGGCTTGCTGCATTTTCGCGGACAAGTCCGCTCCCACGAAAGCCTGTTCCCAGAGATGTCAGGTCTGTCGGGTGCGTTGTGGGAGCGGTCTTGACCGCAAATGCTTTCTGCTTTGCAACGCGCGGGTGGATTCAGTCGATACGCTCAGGGTAAGGGCTTGCTGCGCACTGCTGCATCGACCATCCCGGCCGGCCCTGCACGTTGTGGCGTAGGCTGGATCACGCTGTGCAGATGCTGCTCGAACTGCTCCACGATGCCGTCCCAGCTGAGGTGGCCGGCGTGGCGGCGGGCATTGAGGCGGATGTGCCGCAGCACTTCTGCATCTTCCAGCAGGCCACAGGCCGCTTCGCAGAAACCGACTTCGTCGCCCGGGCGGGCGAGCATGCCATTGTGCCCGTGGTGGATATGCTGGGCAGCTGCCGCCTGATCGTAGGCCACCACGCCGAGGCTCGAGGCCAGGGCTTCGAGCACCACGTTACCGAAGGTTTCCGAGAGGCTGGGAAACAGGAACAGGTCGCCTGACGCGTAGTGCGTGGCCAGCGTCTCACCACGTTGCAGCCCGCAGAACAGTGCGTCCGGCAACTGCGTCTGGAGGCTGGCGCGCTGCGGCCCGTCGCCGACCAGAATCAGGCGAATGCGCCGTTGCGGGTGCGCCTGCTGCAAGGCGTGAAAGGCCTTGACCAGCAGGCCGAGGTTCTTCTCTGCCGCCAGGCGACCGACATGCAGTACCGCCAGGTCATCCGGCGCCAGGCCCCAGCTTGCGCGCAGTTCGTCGCTGCGCCTGCGCGGGTGGAACAGCTGGCTGTCGACGCCGCGCGCGAGCAGGGCCAGGCGTTCGAAATCACGGCGCTCGAGATCCACCTGCTGGCCGATACTCGGCACCAGGGTCAACTGCGTGCGGTTGTGGAACCAGCGCAGGTAGTTGGTCATCGCCCGCGTCAGGAGGCCGAAGCCGTAGTGCCCGGTGTACTGCTGGAAGTTGGTGTGAAAGCCGCTGACCACCGGAATTGCCAGGCGCCTGGCGGCGCGCAGGGCAGAGAAGCCCAGAGGACCTTCGGTGGCGATATAGAGCACGTCGGGGCGTTGCCGCTGCCAGCGCCTGAGCAGCTTGTGCAGCGACGACTGGCCCCATTGCAGGCCAGGATAACCGGGCAGCGGCCAGCCACGGGTCAGCAGCAGGTCAGCATCGGCCGTAGATTGCTGATCGGTGTCCTGGCGCGGCCGTATCAGTTGCACGCGATGGCCGCGATTGCGCAGGCCGTCGACCAGGCGGCCGAGGGTATTGGCCACGCCATTGATTTCAGGGGGGAAGGTTTCGCTGATCAGGGCGACATGCAGAGACTGTGCGTTCATGTACGCAGTCTCCGCCTGTGCGATGTAACAACTGTGACGGTTGGATTGCGATTTTGTGATGGGGCGCGGCTAGCCGCGCTCGCGTACCCAGAACAGCGTCGCACCGGCCACGGCGGCCGGCATCATCAGGATATTCAACCCCGGCACCAGCAGCGCGGCGTAAGTGATGCCACCGAAGCTCAGGCTCTGCCAGCGCTTCTCGCGCAGCCAGGCGAGCATGTCCTGCCAGCTCATCTTGTTGTTGTCCGCCGGATAGTCGATGTACTGCACGGCCATCATCCAAACGCCGAACAGCAACCACAGCGGTGCAGCGACCAGGTTCACCACCGGGATGAAACTGAGGATCAGCAGGCCGATGGCGCGCGGCAGGAAGTAGGCCAGCTTGCGCATCTCGCGGCCCATGGTGCGTGGCACCATCGCCGCCAGCTCGCCCCAGCTGAACGGCGGGAAGTGATCCTCGCCGCGCGCCACCACCTCGACCTTTTCCGCGAGAAAGCCGTTGAACGGCGCAGCGATGATGTTGGCCAGCAGGGTGAAGGTGAAGAACACCATCAGCAGCACCAGCACCACGAACAGCGGCCAGAGGATGTACTGCAGGAAGCTCAGCCAGCTCGGCAGCGTGGGCATGAAGGTGTCGACCCAGCCGCTGAACTGCTGCACGGCGAAGCCGATCATGGTGGCGAACAGGATCAGATTGGCCATCAGCGGCAGGAGCACGAACAGGCGCAGGCCGGGGCTGAGGACCAGCTTCAGGCCTTCGCGCAGGTATTGCGGGCCGGAGAGGACGGGGGCGGCGGGCATGAGGGTCTCCTGAGTGGTGGATGCGCGCGACCATACCGACTTCGCTGGCGCGGCGAAAGTTCAGCGGCCGGGTGCGCTGCGATTCTGGCGGCAATAGGCGGATTCTATCCGTCAAATTGGCAATGGATATTTCCGCTTCCCGGGCGGCCTGGATAGCCTTGCACGCAGTTCCTGTTTCGTGGGGCTCTCACCCTTCAAGCCTTCCCCTAGTGCTTCGAGAGCCCCTTTTTATCTGGCCTGCCGGCCCTGGCCGGCGAGGAGTTAGCGATGTCTGTCGTTCGTCACGCCCGCGTCATCATCCTGGGTTCCGGCCCCGCCGGTTACAGCGCTGCGGTCTATGCCGCGCGGGCCAACCTGAAGCCGCTGCTGATCACCGGCATCCAGGCGGGCGGTCAGCTGACCACCACCACCGAGGTGGACAACTGGCCGGGCGACCCGCATGGGCTGACCGGGCCGGCGCTGATGCAGCGCATGCAGGAGCATGCCGAGCGTTTCGAGACCGAGATCGTCTTCGACCACATCAATGCCGTGGACCTGGCCGGAAAACCGTTCACCCTGGTCGGCGACAGCACCACCTACACTTGCGACGCGCTGATCATCGCCACCGGCGCCAGCGCGCGTTACCTGGGTCTGCCCAGCGAGGAGGCGTTCATGGGCCGTGGCGTTTCGGCGTGTGCGACCTGCGATGGTTTCTTCTATCGTGGCCGCGAGGTGGCGGTAGTCGGCGGCGGCAACACGGCGGTGGAGGAGGCGCTGTACCTGGCCAATATCGCCAGTAAGGTCACGCTGATCCATCGGCGCAACGCCTTTCGTGCCGAGAAGATCCTGCAGAACAAGCTGCAGCAGCGCGTGGCAGAGGGCAGGATCGAGTTGCAGCTCGAAGCCGAGGTCGACGAAGTGCTGGGCGATGCCAGCGGCGTCACCGGCGTGCGCCTGAAGCAGTACGGCGGCGCTTATCGCGAGCTGAAGGTGGACGGCCTGTTCGTCGCCATCGGCCATACGCCCAATACCAGCCTGTTCGAAGGCCAGCTGGCGCTGAAGGATGGCTACCTGGTGGTCAACGGCGGGCGCGAGGGCAATGCCACCGCGACCAGCATCCCTGGCGTGTTCGCCGCCGGTGACGTGGCCGACTCGATCTATCGCCAGGCGATCACCTCGGCCGGTGCCGGCTGCATGGCGGCGCTGGATGTCGAGCGCTATCTGGAAGGGCTTTGAGTTCGATTGCGGCTATAGGAGCGGCTGGGCGGCATTCCGCTTCAGCCGCGAAAGCGCTGATAAACGTCCCCGGATTTCATCCGGGCTACGTGGCAGTGGGGGGCGTGGGAAGGAGTTTCCCAGCATCGATCGAACTCCCGCACCGATGCGGCTGTAGCCGCGACTTCTAAAGCTCGCCGCTAAAGCGCCTCCCACTATTGTTGATTCAATCCGGCCAATGCCAGGCCGGCTCGTCCAGCATGCCCTGGCCGCGGATGCAGGTCTGGCCGAGCTGCTTGTCCAGCTCCAGGGTGTTGCATTCGGGGCTTTCCTTGAGCGTGGCGATCAGCCGGCTGGCGTGGGACACGACCCACACCTGAGTATTTCGAGAGGCAGCGATGATCAGGCGACCAAGTGCCGGCAGCAGGTCCGGGTGCAGGCTGGTTTCCGGTTCGTTGAGCACCATCAATGACGGTGGTCGCGGCGTGAGCAGGGCGGCCACCAGCAGCAGGTAGCGCAACGTGCCGTCGGACAGCTCGGCGGCGCTCAGGGGGCGCAACAGCCCCTGCTGATGCAGCTCGACGACGAAGCGTCCGCCCAACTGGAAGTCGATATGCAGGCGACTGCCGGGAAAGGCGTCTTCGATGGCGGCATCCAGCGCGGCGCGGTCGCCGATTTCGCGGATGGTCTGCAGCGCGGCGGCGAGATCGCGGCCGTCGTGGTGCAGCACCGGTGTGCGCGTGCCGAGCTTCGGCTGGCGCGCCGGGGCATCGGCATCGCTGCGAAAGTGATCGTAGAAGCGCCAGCGGCGGATGGCTTCACGCAGCTGGAATACCTCCGGGCAGTTCGGGTCGTTGCCGATCTGGTCGATCAGGCTGTCGTAGTTCGGCACGTGCTGGGCCAGGACCTGCCAGTCGCGCCCCTCACGCAGCCTGACCATGGGCCCGGCGCGATCTACCAGCAGCGAGGCCGGGCGATAGCTGGCGCTGGCCCAGATGCACTCGCGCTTGATTTCCGGGTCGAGGTAAAAGGCCGAGGTGCTCGGCTCGGGCAGGCCGAGGGCAATGGCATAGCCGAAATCATCACCGGCAAAACCCAGGCGCAGACGCATGGCATTCTGCCGTGGGCCGCCCTGCACCGGAACATCTCCTTTGAGCATGCGCCGGGAAATTTTCTCCGGCCCGGCCCAGAAACTCGACTCCAGCCCACCTTCGCGCGCCAGCGCGTTGACCACGCCGCCCTGGGCGGTTTCCGCCAGCAGGCGCAGGGCGCGGTAGAGATTGGATTTGCCGCTGCCGTTGGCGCCGGTGATCAGGTTGAGCCGGCCCAGCGGCAGGATCAGGCTGTTGATCGAGCGGTAATTGGCGACGGCGAGGGTATGCAGCACGGCGAAGTCATCCTGACGAGAAGATCAGCGGCCATGGCGTGGCGAAAAGGCCAGCCAGGCCAGCACGGGATAGCACAGGTAATGCAGGCTGAATAGAAACAGGCCCATGGGGCTGGGCGTGTCCTGCAGGTACATCATGCCCAGTAAACCCAGATAGAGCAGCCCAAGTACTCCGCCATAGAGCAGGGTGAAGCGCCAGCGTTCGGCGTTGCTCGGCGCGCGCCCGCTTCGCCAGTGAAACACCAGCGCCAGGCCGGCGGCGATGGCCGCGGCGATCAGCAGGGTGGTGAACACGCCGCCCAGGCGTACGAAGGTACGCAGCAGCAGGTTCAGCGCGATGGCCGCGACCACCCCGGCCGCCGCGTAGTAGCGCAGGTGCAGGCCCTGGTTCACAGGTTTTGCACCAGGCCGAAGCGTTTGCGCAGCACGCGTTCGAGCAGCGCCTTGGGCAGCAGGGTGGCGAGCAATGGCAGGGCGCGGCTGCCATTGCCCAGGCGCAGCAGGCGCGGGCGTTTGTCACGCTGCACGGCGGACAGCAGTTGCGCGGCGAAGTCGCTGGACGGGGTCGGGTTGTCCTGCGAAGCGTTGGCGCGAGCGCGGATGCCTTCACGCAGCGGCCACCAGGGCGAGTCCTGGCGGATCAGCGACTCGGCCTGCTGGCTGGCGCTGGCGCCGAAACTGGAAGCGATGGCGCCCGGCTGCACCTCCATCACCTCGATGGAGAAGGGCGCCAGTTCCATGCGCAGGGCATCGCTCAGGGCGTGCACTGCGGCCTTGGAGGCGCAATAGGCACCGGCGAAAGGCGTGACCAGCAGCGCGGAAACGCTGCCGATATTGACCACCAGGCCGCGGCTGCGGCGCAGCAGCGGGAAGAAGGCGCGGGTGACGCCGACGATGGAAAACACATTGGTTTCGAACTGCTTGCGCATGGCCTCCACGCCGCCGTCGAGCAGCGGGCCCATGGCGCCGTAGCCGGCGTTGTTGATCAGAACGTCGAGGCCGCCGATCTCGCTCTCCAGACGCTCGGCCAGGCGCTGCGCCGCATCGGCGTCGTTGACGTCGAGCGCCACGGCGTGAAAACCGGCCTCGGCCAGCGCTGCGAGGTCGCCGTCCTTGCGCGCGGTGGCCCATACGGCGTAGCCGGCGGCCTTGAATACATCGGCCAGGGCGCGGCCGATGCCGCTGGAACAACCGGTGATCAGGACGCTGGGCTGGGACATGGCGGGGTTCCTGGTTTGGCGATGGAGGTCAGGTTGTACATGGGATTGTAGGAGCGAGCTCTGCTCGCGAACGCGGTTAACGCGAGAAGCTTCGCGAGCAGAGCTCGCTCCTACGGATCATCGGACGAACTTGCCCTGCAGGCGCTCGGCGCGAAACTCCAGCGTAGCCGGGCGATAGCCGCTGCGTAGGTCAGGCAGCGGCATGCAGTCGCTCCAGCTGGCGTCAGGCAGCAGCTCGCCCGGGCCACTGTAGCGCGGCGATTCATACAGGCGCTGGGCCAGGTTGGTGGCATTGCCGGGGCGGTAGGCGGCGACTTCCCAGCGCAGTTCCAGCAGGGCGGCATCGCTGCCGTTCTTCAGGTTGATGGCCAGCGGGCGGTCGCCTGGGCAGCGCTGCGGGTCGTAGCTCAGGCGCAGTTCGAGATGGGCGAGGTAGCGTTCGTCCTGGCTTTCCTGCCAGATCACCCAGGTGGCCACCAGGCCGAGACCGACCAGAGCGGCCATGGACACCGGCAGAGCCTTTGTCGGGTAGCGGATCAGCAGGATCAACCAGGTGATGACGAGTACGACACCGAACAGCATGAGGGCAGCCCTTTGCAAAGTCTGCGCTCATCCTACACAAGGTGTCAGGTCAGGGTAACCGCGTGGGCTGTCGCAGGGTGTGACAGCTTCCTTCGCCTGGCGGGAAGGGGAGGCGGGGAAAGCAGAGCCTTCAATGCCGTGGGCGTCTTCTGCCCTCTCCCCCAACCCCTCTCCCATAAATGGGAGAGGGGAGCTCACTGCGTATGCCCCGGATTTGCGGTTGAGCAGGTTGTCAGCCACTAAGAGAGCTTCGCGGACAAGTCCGCTCCCACTACCTGAGTGCTGTCAGCCACCTGTGTAGGCCCTGGCACCCGTGGGAGCGGACTTGTCCGCGATTGCTACGGGTGCTAGCTCGCGGCGCGCACGGTCACGGCATCGCTGCGGCCATAGACGTCTTCCAGACGCTCGATATCGTCCTCGCCCAGGTAGGTGCCGGACTGCACTTCGATGATCTCCAGCGGGATCTTGCCTGGGTTGGAGAGGCGGTGCACCGAGGTCATCGGGATGTAGGTGGACTGGTTTTCGGTGAGCAGGAACTCCTGGTCGTCGCAGGTCACCTTGGCGGTGCCGGATACCACGATCCAGTGCTCGGCACGGTGGTGGTGCATCTGCAAGGAGAGCTGCGCGCCGGGCTTGACGGTGATGTGCTTGACCTGGAAACGGCCGCCCATGTCCACCGAGTCGTACGAGCCCCACGGGCGGTAGACTTCGCAGTGGTTCTGGGTCTCGCAGCGGCCCTGCTCGTCGAGCTTGCCGACCAGTTTCTTGACGTCCTGCACGCGGTCCTTGTGCGCCACCATCATGGCGTCCTTGGTTTCCACGACGACGATGTCGTCCAGGCCGAGTACCGAGACCAGCTTGCCGTTACCGTGGATCAGGCAGTTGCGGCTGTCCTCGACCACCACGTCGCCCTTGGTGACGTTGCCGGCCTCGTCCTTGTCGTGCACTTCCCAGATCGACGACCAACTGCCGACATCGTTCCAGCCGGCGGCCAGCGGTACCACGCAGGCGCGGCTGGTCTTTTCCATCACCGCGTAGTCGATGGAGTTGTCCGGGCAGCAAGCGAAGGTGGCCGGGTCGATGACGATCTGCGTGCCCTCGCGCTGGCTGCGTTCCAGCGCCAGCAGGCAGGTGTCGTAGATGTCCACGTCGTGATGCTTGAGCTCTTCGAGGAAGCGGCTGGCGCGGAACAGGAACATGCCGCTGTTCCAGTAGTAGTCGCCGCTCTTCACGTACTCGGTGGCACGTTTGGCATCGGGTTTCTCGACGAAATTGGCAACGCGTGCCACGCCATCGGGCAGGGTGCCGTCGGCCTGGCCGCGGATGTAGCCGTAGCCGGTTTCCGGGCGGTTGGCCGGTACGCCGAACAGCACCATCTCGCCTTTTTCCGCGGCCACGGTGGCCAGCGCCAGGGCCTGGCGGAAGGCCTGCTGATCGTCCAGCACGTGGTCGGCCGGCAGCACCAGCATCAGCTCGTCACGGCCCTCGGCGATCAGTTGCAGGGCGGCCATGGCCACGGCCGGCGCGGTATTGCGGCCGAAGGGTTCGAGCAGCAGCATCTGCGCCTGCTGGTCGATCTGCTCCAGCTGTTCGAGCACGATGAAACGGTGCTCCTGGTTGGACACCAGCACCGGCGGCTGCATGCCCTCGATGGAAAGGCGTTGCAGGGTCTGCTGGAACAGCGTCCGCTCACCGGTCAGGGCGAGAAACTGCTTGGGATACAGCTTGCGCGAAAGAGGCCAGAGTCGCGAGCCGCTGCCACCGGAAAGGATGATGGGGGTCATGGTTGTGTCTCTCCTGAACGATTGATCAAGTGGTTTGCCCGTGTCGTGTCGGTGCGACGTGTACCCGCCGTTTTCCTTGTTCTAGAAAATCCATTCACTGCATCAACCGTCGATGGGGCGCTTGACCCACACCGGCGAAAACTTGCCCTGGCCACCGGTGACGAACAGGCTGACCACCTCGCCGCGTTCCAGGGTGACCGGCTTCAGGTCGGCGACCTTGCGCTCGCCGTCGAACAGCGCCAGGCCGACCTTGACCGGGTTGATCTCGCGGTCGCCACGGCCGTCCGGCTTCACGTCGGCGACCACGGCAGTCTTGCCGTCAGCGGTCTTCACGCTCAGGGTGCTGTCGCTCAGGTTCTGCACGCGCAGCAGGGCTTTCTGGCGGCTGGTGAAGGGCGGCTCCTCGACCAGGCGCGGCTTGTCGCCGGTCTGGCTGACCAGGGTGTAGTAATGCTCGGGTTCCAGGTCCACCGGCATCTGCGAGTTGCCGACCTGAGCCTGATAGCTGCCCGCCGGGAGGAACTTGAAGTCGCTCGAACCCAGCGGCGAGATTTGCTTGAGCTGGGTCTGGCCGACGCTGACGTCGAGCTCGGCGCTGCTGGCGTTGTAGGCGCGGACGAAGGCCGAGCCCTTGGGCGCTTTGGGCCCATAGAGGGCGCCGTCATCGGCCTGTGCCTGGATCATGCCGAGGCCCAGAGCCAGGGCGCAGGCGCCCAGAGTGAAGCGGCGTAGAGTGGTTTTATTGGTCATCGGATAGTCCTCCTTGGGGGATGAATCAGTGACTGGCGGCAGCCAGCCCCTGGCGCTCGCCGCCGTCTTTAAGAGTGGCGAGCCATTGCGGGTCGAAATCGGTGAAATCGCTGGTCATCGGCAGGTAGCGCTCGGGGAATTCCCAGATCACCAGCTGCGGTGGGTTGTTCTCGAATTCCTCGCTCTGCAGGTACTTGAGCATCGGCACCAGCGGGCCGCCGCCTTCCTCGGCGTGGTTGGCCAGGTCGCGCTGCAGGTGCTGGCGCAGAGCGCCGGCGAAGTTCCAGGCCGGGTTGGCGCTGTAGCTGGTGCCGACCAGCGTCACCGGCAGGTCGCTGTCGCCGAACAGGTCGTCGCCGCCACCTTCGGCGGCATGGGTTTCGCGCTGCTGCAGGCGATCGGCCTGCGGCATCAGGCTTTCGAACAAGGGGGCCAGCGGCAGGAAGCGGGTCAGATCGCCCTGGTGCGCGCGGGTTTCCACGGTCTCGGTGACGAACTGTTGCGGCTCACCACGCAGCTGGATGGCGCTGCGCACCACTTCGCTCAGCGCCTTGGCAGTGACGTCGGCGCCTTCCGGGGTCCAGTGGGTATCGGTGCGCAGGAACACCGGCGCCTGGTCCTTGGCCGCCTGCAGCGGCTCGAGCAAATCCGGCGCGGCGATCCCGGCATTGCGCACCGCATGGTGGAAGCGCGGGTACAGGCTGCGCTGCAGCGCGCTGGGACGATGGCTGCCGGTGTGCTCCGGATACAGTCGGGTCTTGGCCGGGACAATGGCCAGCAGCAGCTGGACATCGCGTTCTTCCAGCTGGCGCTGCACGCCGCGGATCAGGGCCAGGTTGTCGCGCATCTGGCGCTGGCCGTCGGCCACCGGGTCGAACTCTTCGTCCGAATACAGCCAGCCGTCCTCGCCGATCACCAGGCCGCTGCGGCCTTCCCCGAAGAGCAGGTATTCCGCGGCTGCCCAGAGGTTGATGCCGGCCTGCTTGAGCGGGAAGTTCTCGTCGTAGTGGCGCTCGACGCTCTTGGCCAGGCCGCCGTCGAGCACGCTCGGCTGCGCCGGCAGGTGGTAATCGGCGAGCTTGCTCAGGGCGAGCAGGCTGACCGGCAACAGCAGCAGGGCGAACAGCACGACATAGAGAGTCTTGATGGGGCGATTCATGCTTGGCCTCCGCTCAGAACTGGAAGTAGAGGAAGGGGGAGTAGCTCTGCGCCGAGAGCTTGAGCAGCGACACGCAGAACAGCACCAGCAGGGCGCCGCGCAGGGCCACCATGCGCAGGTCGATGGCCTGCAGGGCGACGCCGGCACTGGCCAGGGTCAGGCCCGGCTCATGGCCGCGGCTGGCGAGGAACTGGCGCGCGCCGTTGACCGCGATCACCACCCACGCCAGCGCCAGAGTTGCCATCTGCAGCCCGGTGATATGCGCCTGCGTCAGCTCGCTCAGGTGCCAGTCGCCGAAGGCGAACAGGGCGGCGTACATGCGCCCGGCCACCTCCAGGTTCTCAGCGCGGAAGATCACCCAGCCGAGCATCACCAGCAGCAGGGTGAAGGCCCATTTCAGCGGGTTGAACAGGGTCGGCGCAGCCTTTACGCCCATGGCCCGCTCGATGGCCAGCCACATGCCGTGCCAGGCGCCCCAGATCAGGAAGGTCCAGTTGGCGCCGTGCCAGAAGCCGCCCAGCAGCATGGTCAGGAACAGGTTGCGGTAGGTGTTGAAGGTGCCGTGGCGGTTGCCGCCCAGGGGCACGTAAAGGTAGTCGCGCAGCCAGGTGGACAGGCTGATGTGCCAGCGCCGCCAGAACTCGGTGATCGACTGGCTGATATACGGCTGGTTGAAGTTCTCCATGAAGCGGAAGCCCATCATCAGGCCCAGGCCAATGGCCATGTCGCTGTAGCCGGAGAAGTCGAAGTACAGCTGCGCGGTGTAGGCGATCATGCCCAGCCAGGCGTCGCCGGTGCTGGGGTTTTCCAGGGCGAAGCAGTGGTCTACCAGCGGCGCCAGGCTGTCGGCGATGAACACCTTCTTGACGAAACCCTGCATGAAGCGCGTGGCGCCTTCGCTGAACTTGTCGAGGCTGTGGGTGCGGTCGGTGAACTGGTCGGCCAGGTCCTTGTAGCGCAGCACGGGGCCGGCGATCAGTTGCGGGAACAGGGCGATGAAAGCGGCGAAGTTGATCAGGTTGCGCGTCGGCTCGGTGTCGCGGCGGTACACGTCGATCAGGTAGCTGATCGACTGGAAGATATAGAAGGAGATACCGATCGGCAGGATCACCGAGGTGAGCACGAAGGGCTCCATCCCCATCGATTCGAGCACGGCGTTGATGTTGGCCACGCCGAAGTTGGCGTACTTGAAATAACCCAGCGTGGCCAGGTTGCCGACCACCCCGGCCACCACCCAGCGGCGCGCCGCCTGGGTGCCGGCATGGGCCTGAATGCGCAGGCCGAAGACGTAGTTCCACAGCGTCACTGCAGCGAACAGCAGGAGGAAGTCCACCCGCCACCAGGCATAGAAGGTGTAGCTGCCGATCAGGATCAGCAGGTTGCGCCCGCGATTCGGGCACAGGTAGTACAGGCCGAGGAAGATCGGCAGGAACAGGAACAAAAAGACGTTGGATGAAAAGACCATCCGTGCTTCTCCGTGAACAGCCGGGGCAGCGCCCCCCTTTCCCCCCGCGAGCGGAGGGTTTGTTTTTTCATGTCACCGCAAACCCGTAGGAGCGGATTCATCCGCGAAAATCGCGGCTAAAGCCGCTCCTACGGTTTTTCGAACACCTGCGTCACCTCGCCACCCAGACGGAAGCTGTTGAACGGCCCCATCTCCTGGTTCATCTCGCGCGTCTGTTCGCTGCAGGCATAGAGGCTGCAGTAGGGCGCGAGCCAGGCGTACTTGAAATCCTTACGCAACTCGCTCATGTCCTGCTTGGCGCCGGTGCGCTGGGCGAAGGCGGACGGGTCGCGCGCGCCTTGCAGCACGCGTTCGGCCAGGCGCTGCAGGGCACCATGGTTCTCGCCGCGCAGGTCGACTTCGTTGGCCTCGGCGAACGCGGCGATCATCGCCAGCGGCGGCAGGGCGTAGTTGTGGTAGGCGAGGGCGCGCTGGCTGCGGCGCATCTCGTTGGCCAAGTAGCCTTGGTCATCGACCTGATTGGCGGCGATGCGGAATTGATCCACGGACCAGTCGAACAGGTCGCGGCGATCATTGGTCACCGCCACCGCCATCACCGACCAGGCAGCCCAGTAGCTGTGGTTGTTGATCTTGCGCAGCGGCAGGTCGCTCCACTCGCGCACCGTGTGGTCGGCCAGGCGGGTGAACCAGGCTTCGATGCGTGCGCTCTGCTGCGGGTAGGCCGCCAGCGGCTGCGACTCGGAGAACTTCAGGCGCAGCCAGGCGCCGGCCAGGCTGCCCAGCGCCCATTTGCGCATCGACTTGCCGGTGTGGTTGAACTGCTCGGACTCCAGCGCATCGGCGCTGGCCCATTTGTCCAGCCATTCGATGGCGCATTCCAGCCGCTCCGGCTGGCCGGTGCGCATGTAGCCGGTGATCATCCGCCCGGCTTCCTTCTCCAGGCGGGTGATGTGCGCGGTCTGCTCGCGGAAGTTCTTCTCGGCCTTGCGGTTGAGCGTGGCGCGCGCGCTGTCCGAGCCCTGGTATTTGCTGGTGAACTGCAGCTCGCCGGTGTACGGCTGCGGCACTGTCGGGCAGGCCGGCGCCTTGCCCTCGCGTTGGCCCACGGCCGCATAGTAGCCGGCCGGCGGCTGCAAGGCGGCGAAGGCCGGGCCGCTGAGCAGCAGCGCCATGAGGGTGAGGGGAGCGAGTCGTTTGGGCATGGTGGCCTCCTCAATTGCCCGCGACTTGCTGGCTGGCGCCGCTGGGGCGCTGGCACAGGCTGGCCTGGACCTTCAGGTCGTCGGCACTGTCCTCGGGCTTCTGGATTTCCAGGGCGAAGAAGTTCTGATCGCCCCAGCCCGGTTCGTCGCGCAGTTCCACGGCGAAGCGGCCGTCGGTATCGACGGTGTTGGGTTTCTCCAGCTTGATCTGCTCGCGGCGGCCATTGAGGTACCAGATGGTGGCGTCGACGCGCTTGACCGATGGATCGCTGAAGCGCAGGTCGAGTTGGTGGCGGTTGCCGCGCAGGGTCAGCAGCTTGTTCTCGCCGTTGACCAGCACCTCGTTACTGCCCGGGCGCAGGCGCTTCTCGCTGGCGAGCAGCTCGGTCTGGCCGCTGCAGCCGTTGTTCAGGGTGGCCATCAGCTGGCGGTGGATCTTGTCCGAGGCCAGGTCGTAGAGCGGCGAGAATTCCCAGATGAGGATCTTCGGCGGGTCGTTCTGGAACGACTCGCTGGCCAGGTATTCGAGCATCGCGCCTTCCAGGCCACCGCCGGGGAAGGCCGCGTTGAGCACGTCGGTGCCCAGGTACTGTTCGAGGAAGCCGCCGAAGTTGTAGTTCTTGCCGCTGTGGCTGGTGCCGATCAGGGTGATCTGCGGGCTGCTGTCGTCGCCGAACAGCGCGTCGCCATCGCTGGCGTCCTTCGGCTCGGTGACGAACTGATCGACGTACTGCACCGCATAGCCGGTGCCGCACAGCTGGCTGGCGACGTTCTGCATGGTGCCGGTCTTGCCCATCAGGCCGACGCGCTCGGTGACGAATTCCTTCTGCGCAATGTCCTCGAAGCCGGGGATGCGCTTGACCGTCTCGGCCACCAGGCGCGCGGTGCGCTCGGCGCCGTAGGGCGTCCAGTGCTGGTCGCGGCGGAAGTAGAACTCCTTGTCGCTGTCTTCGTCGGTCAGCGGGGTCAGGTCCGGTACCCAGATGCCCAGCTGTTCGAAGCGGGTCAGCGCCTGGCGGTAGTTTTGCAGCGCCTTGTCGTAGTCGAAACGCTGGTAGTCGGCCGGGCGCAGCTTGCTGCGATTGACCAGGCCGCGGGTCGGTTGATACACCACCACCAGCTCCACGCCGCGCTGCTTGAGGCCGTCGCGCAGCTCCTTGAGGCGCTGGTAGCCGACCTCGCTGGTGCCGAACTCGGTGCGCAGATCCTCGACGCTACGGAACAGCCAGCCCTCGTCGGCATCCATCAGGGTGACGAAGTTCTTCATGTAGTTGGTGGTGTAGCGGCTGGCATCGTGCGCAGCCGGGCACAGCGAGCAGCAGTCTTCCACTTGGTACTGCGGCGCCTGGCGCTCTTCGGCCTGCAGGCTGCCGGCGAAGGCGGCGCAGGTCACTGCCAGGGCCAGGGTGTTGAGTTTGGATATGCGCATTCTGGGGCCTCGTCAGTTGGTCATCTGCTCGGGATCGATCGGGTCGATCAGCACGGGCTGGCGCTGGCGCACCATGAGGTCGAGGATTTCGTCCTGTTTCTCGCCGAGGATGCCGGCGAGCTGGATGCCGCTGCTCTTGCGCGGCGCGAGCATCTTCACGCGATACAGCTCGACCGACAGCGGCGAGTCGATGTTGATCGGGCTGGAGCCGTTGCCGGCCAGGGTGCCGCCGACGATGATCATCGAGATCTTGGTATCGAACGGGTCGAGGTCCAGGTCGCGGTCGGTGTCGGACAGATCCTTGATATGGCCGTACACGCCGGTCAGCTGGTTCATCGCCGAGAGGTTTTCGTAGAGGCGGATGTTCTCGCTGTTGCGAATGCGGATGCCATGGCGCTGGTTGCGCATGACCTGATTGCCCCACAGCAGGTTGTCGCCGCTCTCGTACAGGGTGATGCCGTCGGCATGGTTGCCATGCACGCGGTTGTAGGCGATCAGGTTGTTCTCGCTGCTGCGGTCGATGACCACGCCGGAGAGCTTGTTGTCGTAGCTCTCGTTATTGATGATCCAGCTGTCGTTGACCTCGCGCGAAATGATGATGCCGTGCTTCTTCTTGGTACCGAACACGGTGTTCTCGGCGATGATCAGGCCGTGCGAGCGGTCATGCGGGTCGATGCCGTAGACGATGTTGTCGCGGTAGGTGTTGCCCTTGATCACCACGTTCTGCGCTTCGTAGCAGTAGAAGCCGTACCAGTGGTCGACGAACTCGGAGTCGATCAGCCAGCCGGTCGGCTCCTCGCGCTTGAGGCGCGCGTGCATGTTCGGCGTGTACTGGGTGATCGATACGCCATAGGACTTGGAGTTGTCGTAGCCCAGGCTGGTCAGCACGCTGCTGGCGATGTACAGCTCGCTGCCACCCCATGAGACCAGGAACGGGCGGAACTCCTTGCCATCGTCGCGCAGGGTGGCCGGGCCGTTATCGGCCTCGCGCCAGGCGGTGACGCGGGTGTCGGTGAGAAACATCAGGCCGTCGTTGACCAGGAACGAGCCGCGCTCCTGCGACAGACGCAATTCGCGGGTCGCCTTGCCGACATGCAGCGCCGCACCTTCGGCGACGACGATGGGCAGGCGAGCGATGTACACGCCGTCTTCCTGTTCGGCGAACTGGCTGTCGGGCAGCGCCTCGGCGAGGTCCTCGGCGGTGACCGTGCCACCTTCGATGAAGATCGCCTGGGGCATGCCCTGCTGGCGCTTGATCCACTCGCGCAGGCGTTCGTTGCCGCCGGTGAAGTCCTTCAATGCGTCCTGGCGCAACATGCGCCGCACCACCACCTGGCCTTTGGCCTGGGGAATCTTGGCCAGCACCGCCTCCTTGGTGTAGCCGGACAGGTCCGGCAGTTCGGGCGCCTCCATGTGCAGCTCTTGCGCCGGGGCGCTGCGTACGCGGTAGTCGAACTGGTGCTGCTCCGGGTTGGCCTGGGCCAGGGGCGCTGCGAGATACAGCGCGCCGAGCAGAATGGGTAGGGCTAAGCCGTTGGGTTGCATGGTCCGATCCCTCAGAAACGCCAGATGAAGTCGACGAAGGCGCGGTGCATCACCGAGTCGGTGCCGCTGCCGTAGGCGTCGCCCGGCAGGAACACGCCGGCGCGCAGGCGCACCAGGGCCGAACGATCATCCAGCTGTTCGGCGACGGTGGCGGGCAGCAGGCCCTGCTTGAAGTAGCGGGTCAGCACCAGGTCGACTTCCTGGCCGATGTCTTTCTCGCCAGCCACCAGCGGCGCGGTGATGCCGCTGTCGCCGACGTCCTGATCGCCATCGACGCGCCAGAAACGGTGGTAGACAACGCTGGCGTCGTAGTCCTCGCCCAACTGCCAGGAGCTGAACGCGCTGGCTACCTGCAGGTTCGACAGTTCGCCGCGGAAGGCTTCGCCGTAACGGTGCAGGCGCGATTCGACGCCAGTGAAGTTGGCGCGGTTGCTGTGCAGGCCGGTCTGCATGAACTGGCGCGACTCGCCTTCATCGCCACCACCGCTGCCGCGGGCATAGGCGGCACCGATCTTCCAGTTGTCGTCGAGGCTGTAGCGCAGGCCAAGGTCCATCGCCCAGGCGTCGACATCCTGGCTGCGCGAGCCGGTGGCGATGCGCTCGTTGCCGACCACTTCCTGCTGCAACTGATCGGTATCGCCCTGCAGCCAGGTCAGCTGCGCCCAGTAGTTGAGGCGGTTGCGCGAATTGCGTTCGAAGAAGCCACCGTCGGCATGCAGGCCGAACCAGGTCAGATCGCCGGTGTAGCGCTTGCTCAGCTCGTCGACGCGCTCGCCGGGATTGGCCAGGCGGCCGTCGTCACGGCTGTGATGCAGCTTGGCGCCGATACGATGGCCGGGCGTCCACTGGTAGTCGAGGCCGGCGAAGAAGTGCTGGCGATCTTCGTCTTCGGGCGCCAGGTCATCGAGGTCGGTGCGGTAGTCGGAGAAACGCTCGGCAACGCCGACGGTGGCTTGCAGCAGGGTGGTGTCGAAGCGCCAGTTGACCGCTTCGATGTTGGTATCCCACCAGCTGCCTTCGTCGCTACGCAGGCGCTGGCGGCCAACGCGCAGGTGCTCGCCGGGATACGCTGTGAGGCCGCTGTAGTCGACCCAGAACTCGCGCATGGCCAGGTAGCTCTTGTCCGGCTGGCGGGCGTCGCTGCGCTGCGTGCTGTCTTCGCCGTCGTCCTGCAACGGGTCGGTTTCGATGGTGTCGGTGGCGGTGACCGCCTGGCCCATGGCGAAGGCGCTCCATTCGCCGCGTTCGCCGTAGGCCCAGGGACGTACGTCCAGACCGATACCGCTGACATCCCCGCCGCTACGGGTGCCGAGGTCGCGGTCGTCTTCCGATTGCGCGGTGATCTTCACATCCAGGCCGAAATTCTTCGGCGCATCCGCTGCCCAGGCAGTGCTGGCGGCCAGTAGGCAAGTACTCAGCCCAAGCTGGCTGACGATACGGTTTAACTGCATGCGTGCATCCCTGTTCATGGCTGGCTGACCTGCAAGGCGGCCTGCTGCTGCAGGACGATGCCGCGGGCATCGCGCTCTTCACGCAGTAGGCGCTGGCCTTCGGCGAGCTGCGCCGGGGTCAGGCTCTCGGCCACCGCGTGCGCCAGCTCGAAGGTCGGCGGCGTGTTGCGCGGCAGTGCCAGTTGGCTGAAGACATAGGCGTTGACCGGGTTGGGCTTGACCCCGCGACCCTGGCTGTACATCTGTGCCAGGGCGAAGTCGGCGCTGAGCTGACCAGCGCGGGCGGCGCTGAGCAGGTGGTCGAGCGCCTGCTGGGCGTAGACCTCGCCGAGGTAGCCGCGCAGGTAGATTTGCCCCAGGTAGTAGCTGGCGCTGGGTTCGCTGGGCGCGGCCTTGCGCAGGTGTTCCTCGGCCTTCTTCGGCTGCTGCGGCAGCAGCTTGCCTTCGTAGTACAGGCGTCCGAGCAGCAGTTCGGCGCGTGGCAGGGCGGCTTCGCGACCCTTTTCCAGATAGCCGAGCAGGGTGTCGATATCGCCTTGTCCCGGGTAGTCGTAGAGCAGACGCGCCAGGCTGACCCAGGCGGCCGGGTAGTTCGGCGCGATGGCCTCGAGCAGGTCCTGCGCCTGCTGCGGTTGCGGCTGGCCCAGCTCGGGGTCGCTGAGTACCTGCGCCACGGACTCGACCTGATTGGGTGACACGCTGCCGGCGCGGTAGCCCGCCAGCAGTTGGTCGATCAGCACCTGGCGGTCGTCTTCGCGGTTCTGCTTCTGGTACACGGTGGCCAGCTCGGCGTAGCAGGCGTCGTTGCTGGCCAGGCGCGCCTGGCAGATACGCTCGATCTCGCCCAGGTGCTGGTCGTAGGTGCCATCGGTGCGATACAGAAGAATCTGCGCCAGCTCTGCCTGTGGCAGGCCCTGCTGGCGCCAGTCTTGGATACGTTGCGCGAGGTTCATGGCGGGAAAGTCCTGTGGGTAGAACAGGTAGAGTTCGGTCAGAGGCAGCAGCGCGCTCGGCTCGTGGGCCTGGGCTGCGCTCTCCAGCAGTTCGGCGGCCTCCTGGCGCTCGGCCAGAGTGCTGCCGGGCTTGCGCGCCAGCAGCTTGCCAAGGCGCGCCTTGGCACGCGGCGAGCCGTCCAGGGCCTGGCGGTAGATGCGCTCGGCCTCGTCCAGGTCCTGGGTCTGGCCGTTCGCCGCGTAGATGTCGGCCAGGCCGATCTGCGAGTCGCTGTAGCCCATCTCGGCGAGCTGGCGGAAATGCCATTCGGCAGTCTGCTGATCGCCGCTCTGCAGGGCTTCGCGGGCCAGGCGCTCATCGGGCAGGCCGGCGCAGCCGGCCAGCGTGGCGCTGACGGCGAGGCCGAGCAGGGCAGGGCGAAGAAGGGGCATGCTCACGGCTGAACCTCCTCAGCGCCCGGCGGCTACGGCGCGGTCGACCAGGCCGCCGAAGGACGGTCCACGGTCGATGACCACGTCCACCGGTTGGCCGGCGAGGCTGGCCGGCAGGGTTTCCTGCGGCTTGATCACCACGCGGATGTCCGAGCTCAGGCCACCGTCGTGCAGCGCGCTGCTGACGATCTCGCCATGGCGCGCCTGGTCTTCGCCCGCCACCTTGAAGGTCACTGGTGTGCCGGGGCGCGCCTGCTCCAGGTTGCGGTAGGAGAAGCTGGCGGCGACTGTGGCCACACCATCCTGCGGCACCAGCTCGAAGATCACGTCGCCCTTGCTGGCGAACTGGCCGTCGGCCACCAGTTGGCGGGAGATCTTGCAGTTGCACGGGCTGGTCAGGGTGCCCTGCATCTCGCGGGCGAACAGCGCTTCGATCTGGCTCGGTTCGAGCTGGTCTTCGCCCAGATGGCCCTTGAGCATTTCCAGCATGCTGGTGGTGAAGGTGGCGATCGGTGCGCCCTTCTCCACGATGCCGTCGGGTTGCGCCAGGCTCTGCACGCTGCCTTCACGCGGCATGGTGACCTGCAGCGCCGGCAGGCTGATCTGCGCCGACTTCGCGTGGGTGACGAAGTACAGACCGTAGATCGACTTGCCGATGTAGCCGAACGCGGCCAGGCCGATCACGAAGATCGCGGCGCTGAAGGTCACGGCGCGCAGGCGACCGAACATGCCCATGCCACCGCCGGAACCGTTCTTGCGTGCTTTGGTGAAGTTGTCGCGCTGGAGGATATGCAGCACCTCGCCAACGTTGACCAGCTCACCGGCCAGGTGGCTGCTGATCAGGTGGCGCAACGCTGCGGCTTCACGCGCACCGAGGCCCTGGAAATGGCAGCCTACGCGGTTATGTTCCGGTTGTACCGAGCTGACCTGAAACTCGACGTCCAGACCCAGCACCAGGCTGTCGAGCTGGAACTGCAGCTGGCCGCGGTGGAAGTCCCCGACCTTGTGCGTGGCGTTTTCGCTGGTGAAGCTGAAGCCGCCGGCAGAGACATCCTGCAGGCGTGCATCGATGCGTTCGCGCTGGGCATTGGTGTAGCGCAGGCGCCCTGGCAGCTTGACGCGGGCGTGCTGGCGCTGGGCCTCGGACTCATGGACGACGTTGAGATTGGCGACGGAGTTCATGGTGGCTAATTCCTATTCGAGTAGGGTCATACCAGCGCCAGCAGCGCGGCGATAAAGACAGAGGCAGCAGAGAAAGTCATGGCACGCGAAGACCAGCTGTTGAACCAGTTGGCGAAGCTGGACAAGCCGCGGTTGAGCTTGGTGTTCTGGCGCGTCCAGGACTGTTGGTCGAGGCGGAAGAACACGTAGATCTTCACCATGGCCCCGACGATCTGGTTGTAATAGAGCAGCGCCGGGTAGGCCGGGCCGATGCGGTGCCCGGAGAGCATCAGCAGCAGGGTCAGGATCAGCCGCGTAGTACCGATCCACAGCAGGTAGATCAGCAGGTACATCACGCTGTACTTGATGCTGGCTATGATCGCCACGCACAGGCCCAGCAGGCAGGTCCACATCGACACGCGCTGGTCGAACAGCACCAGGGTGGTGAAGGCGCCGAGGCGGCTCATCCCCAGACGCAGGGCTCGCGAGTTCTGCCGCAGGTTGTTGCCGTACCAGCGGAACATCAGCTTGCGGCTGGCCTTGATGAAGCTCTTCTCTGGCGGGTGCTCGACCGTGTTGATGGCGGCGTCCGGCACGTAGAAGGTGTCGTAGCCCAGGCGCATCAGGCTGTACCAGCTCGACTTGTCGTCACCGGTGAGGAACTGGAAGCGGCCCAGGCGCCAATGCTCCAGGTGGTCGGCTTCGACGTCACGGATGAACTCGGGGTCGGTCACCACGCTGGCGCGGAACACCGACATGCGCCCGGTCATGGTCAGCACGCGCTTGGAGAGTGCCATCGAGCACATGTTGAGGTGGCGCTGGGCGAAGCGCAGCTTGTGCCATTCGCTCATCAGGTAGCTGCCGCGTACCTCGCAGAACTCGTTGGTGGTCAGCCCGCCGATATTGGGGAAGAGCTTGAACCAGGGCACGCATTTACGGACCACTTCAGGTTCGAGCACGGTGTCGCCGTCGATCACCGCCACCACCGCATCGCGGTCCGGCATCTGTCGGGAAATGGCGCGGAAGCCATGAGCAAGGCCGTCACGCTTGCCGGTGCCGGGAATGCGCACGATGTCCAGGGTGACATGTGCCGGCGGCTCGGCCTGGGCCCACAGGTTCTTGATCAGCAACTCGTCGGAGAGCTCGACGATCGAACACACCACGGTGGTCGGGTAGCCGCATTCGATGGCTTCGCGAATCACCGAGCGGTAGACCATGGCGGTGGTCAGCGCCTCGATGCGGAAGCTGGTGACCAGCAGGAACACATGAGAGGGGTCGGCGTCCTTGCCGAGTTTTGTAACCTTGCGGCGATACCAGGGGTATACCAGGTAGAGGAACAGGCAGCCGCGCACGAAGTGCATGGCGCCCATGGAATAGCGCCAGATGCCGACGATACCGATGAGCAGGAGGAAGTCCCGCGATTCGGGGTCGAACACCGTGCGTGGCAGAGCCAGTGCCAGGAGCATCAGCAGGCTGAGATAGAGCATCCAGCCGCTGGCTTGGTTGAGGCCGTTCTTGAGCTTGTCCATATGCGTCTCCGAGTACCTGCACGCTCGAGGCGTGCAGGTACGCTCGGCCTTTACCAGCAGATGCCTTCGGCCACGCCGTTGCTGGCGTTGGGCATGAAACCGACCAGGTCGATCACCCGCTTGCCGCTCGGCGCCTGCTCTGCCAGCTTGGCGAAACGCTCGTCGCTGTTGCCCAGGACGATGATGTCGGCCTTCGCCACCACGTCGTCCAGGTCACTGTTGAGCAGCGAGGAGACGTGCGGGATCTTCGACTCGATGTAGTCCTTGTTGGCGCCGTGTACGCGGGCGTACTCGACGTTGCGGTCGTAGATGCTCAGGTCGAAGCCCTTGCCGATGAGCATTTCCGCCAGCTCCACCTGCGGGCTCTCACGCAGGTCGTCGGTGCCGGCCTTGAAGCTCAGGCCGAGCAGGGCGACCTTGCGCGAATCCTGGCTGGCGATGATGTCGAAGGCTTTCTGCACCTGAGCAGCGTTGCTGCGCATCAGCGAGCCGATCAGCGGGGCTTCCACGTCCAGGCTGCTGGCGCGGTAGTTCAGCGCGCGCACATCCTTGGGCAGGCAGGAGCCGCCGAAGGCGAAGCCGGGCTTCATGTAGTACTTGGAGAGGTTCAGCTTGTGATCCTGGCAGACCACGTCCATCACCTCGCGACCGTCGACGCCGACTGCCTTGGCGATGTTGCCGATCTCGTTGGCGAAGGTGACCTTGGCCGCATGCCAGACGTTGCAGGTGTACTTGATCATCTCGGCGACTTCGATGTCCTTGCGGATGATCGGTGCGTCCAGCTCGCTGTAGACGCTTTCCAGCAGGTCGCCGGAAGCCTTGTCCAGCTCACCGATGACGGTCATCGGCGGGAAGTCGTAGTCCTTGATCGCGGTGCTCTCGCGCAGGAACTCGGGGTTCACCGCCAGGCCGAAGTCGACACCTGCCTTCTTGCCCGAGCAATCCTCGAGAATCGGCAGCACCACGTTCTTGGCCGTGCCCGGCAGCACGGTGCTGCGCACCACCACGGTGTGGCGCTCGTTCTTGTCGCGCATGGCCATGCCGATTTCGCGGCACACGCCTTCGATGTAGTCCAGCTCCAGGTCGCCGTTCTTCTTGCTCGGCGTACCGACGCAGATGAACGACACATCGCTCTCCAGAACGGCAGTGGCAACATCGGTGGTGCCACGCAGACGGCCCTGACGCAGACCCTGTTGCAGCAGTTCTTCCAGACCTGGTTCGACGATGGGAGATTTGCCGTTGTTGATCAGGTCGATCTTGTGCGCGGAGATGTCCACGCCAATCACGTCGTGACCCCGTGCCGACAAACAGCCGGCACAAACGGCACCTACATAACCCAAACCGAAGATACTGATTCGCATGGTATTCACCTCGTCCGTTCGATGCAGTTTCAAATACTGGCCTTTTGGCCAAAACTAGTCCGTGAACTTGCTTTTAATGGCGAGCAAGTTCATTCAGGCATAAGTAGAGGGTGGCGCCGGAGTTGGCACCAAGTGCGGGCCGTTATATATAACAGTGGCCCTTTGGTATTGTTGTCTCTGCCTCGCGTGAGGCCTCTGGTTCAGTGCTGTGGCGGGTTGTGCTGTCTCCCTTGGAACTGCATAAACTTTTCTCGGGGTGAAACGCTCCGGCGAAAATCAATCCGCTATCTGGCAGTCTCGGTTGTTGAAAAGTTATGTATTGAAATGTGTTACGGGCTGTATGAGTAGCGGCACTTTGGGATAGTTCCTACCGTTCGTCCTGAACCTGAACCGGAGCTGAACGAATTTTCTGATCGCAATATAGTGGCAACTTGCAAAATGCACGATGGCACGCGGCGAGTTAACTAATGCGAAACTATCCGATAACTAAGCGACGCAATAAGTTCTGCGCGAAGTGCGGCCGCGCTGAAACTGTGATGCCAAAGAGTTTTTTCAGAGGTAAACGCAGCGACTAAGGAATTTTTCTCGGGCGTTGCGCTCGGCGCCAGCGAGGCGGCCGGCACGGGGAACGAGCGGAAAGGAGGGAATTGCCCAGCGCAGCGGCCAAACCCATGCAGCAACCGATGAGCGGCGCATGGGTTTTTGCCGTTTGGCGATCAGTCCTGCGGATGGTCGCGCAGGAAAACCAGGCTGTCGGCCTTGGAATGTTCGGCCGAGTAACTGTAGCCCTGATAGTCGAAGTCCTTCAGGCCTTCGGGGTTGGTCAGGCGTTCCTTGATCACGTAGCGGGCCATCAGGCCGCGGGCCTTCTTGGCATAGAAGCTGATGATCTTGTACTGACCGTTCTTCAGGTCCTTGAACTCGGTGTCGATGATGCGCGCGTTCAAGGCCTTGCGCTTGACCGCGCCGAAGTATTCGTTGGACGCCAGGTTGAGCAGCACGTCGTCACCCTGGGCGGCCAGCGCTTCGTTGAGCCAGCCGCTGATGCGCTCGCCCCAGAAGGCGTACAGGTCCTTGCCGCGGCCGTTGACCAGCTTGGTGCCCATCTCCAGGCGATAGGCCTGCATCAGATCCAGCGGGCGCAGCACGCCGTACAGGCCGGAGAGCATGCGCAGGTGCGTCTGGGCGAAGTCGAAATCGTCCTCGGAAAAATCCTCGGCATTGAGCCCGGTATAGACGTCGCCCTTGAATGCGAGCAGCGCCTGCTTGGCGTTGGAGGGGTTGAACGGCCGCTCCCAGCTGCCGAAACGCGCGGCGTTGAGGCCCGCGAGCTTGTCCGACAGGCCCATCAGTTCGGCGATCTGCGCCGGGCTGAAGTCGCGCAGCTGCTCGATCAGTTCCTGGGCGTGGTCAAGGTGTTCGGGTTGGGTGAAGTGCGGTGTGGCGGGCGGTGTCTCGTAATCGAGGGTCTTGGCCGGTGAAATCACCATCAACATGGGCTAGGTCTCCAGAAAGCGTGACGGCGATTCTAGAGGGCAGGGATCGGCAAGGCCACCTATCGGGGCGATTGAGAAGAGCCGATCACTGCTTTGGTAGGAGCGAGCTCTGCTCGCGAATGAACCGATACCGCCCCTGGGAAGGCAGAACATTCATGGCCAAGCGAAAGGGCGCTACACCTGATTGGCGCGGCGTGCTGCAAGTGAGGGCGGGTAAGCGAAGCGGGCGACAGCCGGTAGGACTTCCGACTGTAACGGGGCGCTGGCGGCACGCCAAGCGTTATCTGTCGCGTGTGCAAATAAACCCGCATGCCGAGAAAAAAACGTTTTTCTGTCATGTGAATTGGAGTAATAAAAAAGCAAGACCGCCGAAACCTGCAGACAGGTGGCGGCCATTGGCCCTCACCTTGCTTGCCACCTTTCGGCCCCGATCTGAAAAATCGGCGGTCTCTGTCCGGCGCAGCACCGCCCTGGTATTGCGTCGCCTGGCTACTACAAGAAGGTGACCGAGTATGGATGACCACGGACGCTCCAAGCCCACCGCTCCAACCCTCTACGCCCTCGACACCAATGTTCTGATCCACGATCCCAACGCCTTGCTCAACTTCGAAGAACACCACGTCGCCATCCCGATGACGGTGTTGGAGGAACTCGACAAACTGAAGTCCGGCAAACACGGCGTCGCCGCCGAATGTCGCCAGGCCATCCGCCTGATCGACCAGATTCTCGCTGGCGCCGAACCCGAAGACGTCGAATATGGCGTACCGATCCAGCGCGGCAAGAGCGGCCCCTGCGGGCGCCTTTCCATCCTTATGAGCAAGAGCGCGGCGCCGGTCACCTGGCTGCCGGAAACCCTCAACGACAACAAGATCATCAACCAGTTGGTGGAGCTGAAGTCACGCAACCCGGGCCTTTCCGTGGTGCTGGTGACCAAGGACATCAACATGCGCCTGAAGGCGCGCGCCTGCGGCATCGACGCCGAGGACTACCACACCGACCAACTGGTCGATGACGTCTCGCTGCTGTCAAAGGGATATCACGACATGCCCGGCTCGTTCTGGGACCGCGTGAGCAAGGTCGACACCCGTCAGGACCACGGCCGCACCTGGCACCGCGTGCAACTCACCGACAACCTGCCGGCCGTGCACATCAACGAGTTCATCCTTGATGAGCAGGGCTTCGTCGGCTGGATCAAGGCGATCAAGGGCGATGAGCTGGTGATCCTCGACATGCACCAGGAGCCGCTGCTGCACCAGGAAGCCTGGGGCCTGAAACCGCGCGACATCCACCAGGCGCTGGCGCTGTTCGCGCTGCTCGACCCGGACATCCATCTGGTCAACCTGTCCGGCGCTGCCGGTTCCGGCAAGACCATCCTGGCGCTGGCCGCGGCCATCGAGCAGACCATGGTCAGCAAGCGCTACCGGAGGATCATCGCCACCCGTAGCGTGCAGGGGCTGGATCAGGAAATCGGTTTTCTGCCCGGCACCGAGGCGGAGAAGATGGAGCCCTGGCTCGGCGCCATTACCGACAACCTCGAAGCGCTGCATATGGAGGACGAGAGCACCCACGGCAGCGTCGACTACATCCTGCAGAAGGTGCCGCTGCAATTTAAGTCGCTGAACTACATCCGCGGGCGCAGCTTCCAGCAGAGCCTGATCCTCATCGACGAGTGCCAGAACCTCACCCCGCACCAGATGAAAACCATCATCACCCGTGCCGGCAGCGGCTCGAAGGTGGTCTGTCTGGGGAACCTGGCGCAGATCGACACGCCGTATCTGTCAGCGCCCAGCTCGGGTCTGACCTACCTCACCGAACGCTTCAAGGACTTCCCGCACGGCGTTCATATCACCCTGCAGGGCGTGCCGCGTTCGGTCCTGGCGGAATACGCGGAAAGTCATATGTAGTGCTCCTGGCTCCCCTCTCCCGCTTGCGGGAGAGGGGCGATAGTGCACCAATATCTCGACGCCCCTGCTCGCAAGAGCCGGGGCGTTTTTTGTCGGTATCAACGCGGTAATCCTGTAGGAGCGGCTTCAGCCGCGATGATCGCGGATAAATCCGCTCCTACAGTTGTGTCGCCGGATGTAGTCAGTATGTAGTCAGTAGCCCGGATGAAATCCGGGGATTTTTGCCGCTCTGGCCCCGGATTTCATCCGGGCTACGAATTCCTGACCTGCAGGTTTACAATCGGTCGATTCCCGCCAGGAGCTTTCCCGTGCTGACCCACCTCGATTCCCAAGGCCGCGCGCATATGGTCGACGTCACCGACAAGGCGACTACCTTCCGTGAAGCCACCGCCGAAGCACGCGTGCGCATGCTCCCCGCCACCCTGAAGATGATCGTTGCCGGTGAGCATCCCAAGGGCGATGTGTTCGCCGTAGCGCGTATCGCCGGCATCCAGGCGGCGAAGAAAACCAGCGATCTGATTCCTTTGTGTCACCCGCTGATGCTCACCGGCGTCAAGGTCGAGCTGAGCGCCGAAGGCGATGACTGCGTCCATATCACCGCACGCTGCAAACTGTCCGGGCAAACCGGTGTCGAGATGGAAGCACTGACTGCCGCCAGCGTCGCCGCGCTGACCATCTATGACATGTGCAAGGCCGTGGATCGCGGCATGGTCATCGAGCAGGTACGCCTGCTGGAAAAGCTCGGCGGCAAGAGCGGTCACTACAAGCTGGAGGAGCAAGCATGATCCGCGTGCAGTATTTCGCCCGCTACCGTGAGGCCCTGGGCCGTGACGACGAACAGCTCAGCGGCGACTTCGCCACTCTTGACGATTTGCGTCTGCACCTGGTCGCCCGTGGCGGCGAGTGGGAAGTGCTGGGCGAGCAGAACCTGATGTGCGCGCGCAACCAGGAACTGTGCAGCCTCGACGAGCCGCTGGCCGAAGGCGATGAAGTGGCCTTCTTCCCCACCGTCACCGGCGGTTGATACGGCTGTAGGAGCGGCCGGGCGGCGTTCCGCTTCAGCCGCGATGATGAACCGCTCCGCGTAGGGTGGGCTTCAGCCCACCAAACCGACTCTGAAAACGCCTCATCAAACGAGACCCCGCATGACCATCCGCGTCCAAGCCCAGCCCTTCGACCCCGGTACCGAGCTCAACGCCCTGCATGCTGCCAACCTCGGCATCGGAGCGGTGGTCACCTTCGTCGGCTACGTGCGTGACTTCAATGATGGGCGCGAAGTGGGCGGCATGTTCCTCGAGCATTTTCCCGGCATGACCGAAAAGGCCCTGGCCAAGATCGCCGATGAAGCGAATGAGCGCTGGTCGCTGCTGGGTATCGAGATCATTCACCGCGTCGGTCGGCTGGAGCCGGGCGAGCCCATCGTCTTCGTCGGCACCAGCAGCGCCCATCGCCAGGCCGCGTTCGACGCCTGCAACTTCGTCATGGATTACCTGAAGACCCGCGCTCCTTTCTGGAAGAAGGAAGACACCAGCGAAGGTCCGCGCTGGGTCGAAGGCCGCTGCAGCGACCAGAGCGCCGCCGAGCGCTGGAAGCAGTAGGGAGTCATGGGGCTGTTACCTGAGCCACCTTCGGCGTGGGGCCATCAACCGCCCGGTGGGTTACGCGGCGCACGGCCTTCACCTGCGTCTTGAAGACCGTCATTCAGCGCCGCTAACCCACCCTTCGAGTGACCGCGCGCTGAACCGTAGGGTGGGTTAGCCGCCTGGTAAGTCTGTTGAGCGAATCGCAATGCCTGCTGCGGCGTAACCCACCATTGGCGCAACGCCATCTACTGTCTGGTAGGGTTGCGCGGCGCGCGAGCAGCATCTGCATCGAACGTCCCCCCGAGCGCTGCACGCCTACGCCAACGCCAGATGCACCCGCAACGCAATCGGCACCAGCATCACCAGCACACCCAGGCCTAGTACCAGCACGCCCCATTCGTGTTCGCGAAAGTTGAAGCCGACCCCCAGCATCAGGAATCCGCCGATCAGCAGCACCAGCATCAGGTCGTAGTGGTCCATCGTTCTTCTCCGCTTTGCCGTCCTGTATGCAGCCTAGCCCCTTCGTCTGGCTTGGGGCTGACCTGAGGCAATGAATGGCTGACTCGATTGGCGACAAAAGGCGTCTCGATCGGTCGCTGTCTGGCGTCATGGCCTGTTCCATACTGTGCGCAGTCATCGTCAAGGATCGTCCATGCGCCTGCTTTCCTCCCTTCTCTTCGCCGGCCTGCTGGCTGCAACGCCGCTGACCGCTGCCGAGCGCAGTTTCACCATCCTGCACAGCAACGATTGGCAGTCGCGCCTGCTTGGTTTCGGTCCGAACAACGAATACAGCCCGGCAACGGTGAACGACGATGGAACCGTTGGCGGTGTCGCGCGCCTGGCCACCTTGTTGAACGAGCGCCGCGCGGCAGCCGGGGATGAACCTCTGCTGCTGCTCGATGGCGGCGACTTCACCATGGGCACGCTGTTTCACACCATCGCTCGCGAGATGGGCAGCGAGCTGCGTCTGATGACCGAGCTGGGCTACGACGCCGCGGTGATCGGCAACCACGAGTTCGACTTTCGTCCGGCAGGCCTCGCCGCGATGATCAGCGCCGCGCACAAGGTCAAGGGCGATGCGCTGCTGCCGCTGCTATCGAGCAACATGCGCTTCGATCCGACGAGCAAGGCTGACGACAGCCTCGAGGCGCATGCCGAGGCCGGGCGCATCCTGCCTTACACGCTGATCGAGCGTGGCGGCATCCGCTTCGGCCTGTTCGGTCTGCTCGGTAACGACGCCGTGGCGGTCAGTCCGATGATCAAGCCGGTGACCTTCGCCGACCCGGTGGCCACCGCCCGGGAAACCGTGGCCAAGCTTCGCGAGGAGGGCGCCGAAGTGGTCATCCTGCTCTCGCACATGGGCGTCACCCAGCAAGCCGATACCAGCTGGCGCGGCGAGGAGGTGGAGCTGGTCGAGCAGGTGCCGGGCATCGATATCGTCGTCGGCGGCCACTCGCATGTGGCGCTGCCGCAGCCGGTCTTGGTCAATGGGCACACCCCGGTGGTGCAGGCCGGTTCGGAAATCCAGTACCTAGGCGAGCTGCGCATGACCCTCGGTGACGACGGCGTGCCGCGAGTGCGCGACTACCGCCTGCATCCGGTCAATGACAGCATTGCCGGCGATGCGGCCATCACCGCCAGGGTGGAGGATTTCAAGCAGGTGGTCAGCGAGCGCATGCTGGCGCCCAAGGGCTATCGGTTCGACCAGGCGCTGGCCAAGGTCGACCAGAGCCTGGGCCGCGATTTCAGCGACCATACCCTGGCTAACCTGGTGACCGATGCCCTGCGTCATGCGGTGGACGCCGACCTGGCCTTCACCGGCAACGGCACCATCCGCGATGACCTGCTCAAGGGCCGCAACGGTGTGCAGGATGTTTCCGACCTGTTCCGCATCGCGCCGCTGGGCATCGGCCATTTCGACGACGAACCCGGCTACCCGATGATCAAGGCCTACGTCAGCGCCCGTGAAATCAAGTCGCTGCTGGAGGTGCTGTTGCTCGCCTATCAGTTACGCGACAGCCAGAGCTATTACCCGCGGGTCTCCGGCGTGCGCTTTACCTACAACCCCTGGCGCGTGCCGTTCGACCGCGTCAGCCGCATCGAGATAGGTGACTCGGTCAGGGGTTACCGCGACCTGGATCTGAACGACACGCGCCTCTACAGCATCGGCGCCACCAGTTACGTCGGCAGCTTCACCTGGCTGGTGCCGGACCTGACCAAGGGCCTGCTCAACGTGATCCCCAAGGATGCCGAGGGCAAGCCGCTGCCACGTATCGAAGATGCCATCGTCGATCAGGACCCGGAAACCGAAGGCATGCAGGAACTCAAGGAATGGCAGGCGCTGCTCGACCATATCCGCAGCCTGCCGGATCTCGACGGCGATGGCCTGGCCGACATTCCTACCACCGGCATCGCTGCCGAAGTACGCATGATTCGCGCGCCGAGCCTGCATCCGGCCGAGATGTTCCGCCTCGCCGGGCCGCTGCAGTGGGGCACCAGTACGGTGATCCTGGCTTGCGGGTTGCTGATCCTCTGGCTGCTGAGTCGCCCGCTGCGGCGACGGTATTGAGTGTCCAGCGCGCGCTGCGTGCCGACTCCGGTACGCAGCGCGCCTTTGCTCATCCGCCGCGATCTTGCCAAGCCTGGCCTGCCTCCGTATGGTGCAAAGCCGCCTGCTTCGGAAGCTATGCAATGATCGCTCAGCACTGCCCGCACGCTGACCGTGCTCAACCGGGCCGTTCCCGTTCGGATAAACCTGGCGCGGCAATCGCCTTATGAACGCACTCCAACACTCGCGCCCGCTGGCGCTGTTCGGCCTGTTGCTGGCCAACCTCTGCTGGTCCGGCAATGCGCTGGTGGCGCGTGCCTTCGCCGGCGAAATCGCGCCGTTCACCCTGTCGTTCTGGCGCTGGTGCCTGGCCCTGGCGCTGCTACTGCCCTTCGTCGCCATGCCGCTGTGGCGTCACCGCGTGGCCGTGGGCAATGCCGGCTGGCGCCTGCTGGTGCTTGGCGGCCTTGGCATCGCCGGCTACAACTCATTGCTCTACAGCGCCGCGCAGACCACGGCGGCGATCAACATCTCGCTGGTCAACACCTGCCTGCCGCTGGTGACCTTCATCGGTGCCGGTCTGTTGCTCAATGAATGGCCGGCTCGCCGTGCCTGGTGGGGCATGCTGGTGGCCGTGGCGGGGTTGGCCGTGCTCATCAGCCAGGGGCAATGGAGTCGCCTGGCCAGCCTGTCGTTCAACCAGGGCGACCTGATCATGCTGCTGGCCGTGGTCGACTGGGCGCTGTACTCGCTGCTGCTGCGACGCTGGTCGGCGTACCTGCAGCCAATTCCGCCGCTGGCCTTGCTCGGTGTGTTCATTCTGCTCGGCGTACCGCTGATCCTGCCTTTCTACCTCTATGAACTGAGCCAGGGCGCACACCTGACGCTCAATACCGCCAATCTCTCGGCCATCGTCTACACGGCGGTGTTCGCCTCGCTGGTGGCCTACCTGGCCTGGAACCATGGCATCCGCGTGATCGGCGCGGCCAAGGCGGCGCTGACCAATTACGTAATGCCGGTCTTCACTGCGTTGCTGGGCTGGGTGCTGTTGAACGAGAGCCTGCAGCTCTACCACTGGCTGGGCGCCGCGATGATCTTCGGTGGCCTGCTGCTGGCCACGCGACCAGGCAAAAGCGCCTGAAAAAACTCCCCTCTCCCGCTTGCGGGAGAGGGGCCGGGAGGGTGCTTACTCCGGCTTCATCATTACCAAAGCTTCGCCGCCCTTGCGATCGTGCGTCAGGATGAACGGCTGCCCGGCGATCATCATCTTCACCGGCACCCTGCGCGGTACCGTGGTGCCGGCATTGACCGCGGCGGCGGTCAGCAGCTGGCGGGTCAGCGTGTCGTCCTGCTGCGTCTCGCTGGTCACCACGCATTCATGGCTGACCTTCACCTGCATGCTCAGGCTCTTGTCCGCGTTGAAGCCGATGGTGGCGAAGCCCATGTCGGTCATTTCGGTGATGCCATACTCCCGCGCCACGCGATGCGCCTCGGCAAAGCTCGGCGCCGTCTGCAGGCAGATATCGCGAAAGGCCTGCACCACCGGCGAGGTAACCGGCACCGGTGGCTGCGAACCCAGGTTGGCGCAAGCGCCGAGAAGGCCAAAGCTGACAAGCAAGGCGAACTTTTTCATCACATCTTCCTTAATGAAGAGTCGTTCAGGGTTGCTGGCAAAGATCATGCCCCAGCAGCTTCGAGGCCAGGCCCTTGGCAAGGTAGGTTTCCACCACGCGACCATCGCCGCAATCGGTCTTGTGGCCGATGGCGATACCGATGGAAAGCACGACGAATAGCGCCAGGCCGATATTCTGGATGGGCGTCATGACAGGGCTCGTTTGGTCAACAAGTGGGGCAGGATGAAGAGGTGGGCAGGGGATGGCAAGTGCCAACCCCACCCTCGGCACCTCCAGTGATGCAGGGATGTGACCGTTACGGCAGGGTGATCGACAGGCTACTAAGCGCGACCTGGGCGACAAGCATCCAGACAACCGCGCTAATGATGCCCAGCACGCTGTAGCCGACAACGATGCCTATCGCGATCTGCTTCCACAGCCCGGCGAAGCGGTTGGGTTCGTTGCGGTAATGCGTCGGCATATCACGCTCCGCCCGCAGATCGTCGAAGTCGTCTCTCGCTCTCAAGGTGTTCTCCTGGTTCATGGGCCAGCGCGCGGCGGCGCTGCAGCCTGCTGGAGGTGGATTTTCCGGGATCGTCCGACAGCCCCGCAAGCACCGTCCGAGCAATTGAGCGGTGAACCGCAGGCTCGGAAACGAGTAATTGGGCGCGTCGCCAGCGGCGAAGCCTAACCGCTTGATAAAACGTAAATTTATCGTTGATCTGGGGTTGACAGCAGTGGGCTAGACGCGGACAATGCGCGCCGTTGGCTACATAGCTCAGTCGGTTAGAGCGCAGCATTCATAATGCTGATGTCCCAGGTTCAAGTCCCGGTGTAGCCACCATAAATTTCAAGGGGTTAGCGAAAGCTAACCCCTTTTTGTTTGCCCCTGGAAAAGGCGCCTGAACGGCGCCTTTTTCGCTTAGCTGCCGACCGCTCCCACACATGAGGTGTAGCGCTTGGCAATGGCGATCACCTCGGCCTTGCTGGCAAAGCTCTGAGGGGACTGGCCAAAGATGCGGTTCTCGCACATTTCCCGATAGTTCTCGTAACGCGCCATGCAGTTGGCGGGCGTCGAGCCGCCTGTAACCTGGTAGCTGGGGTCGCTGCATATGAAAGCTGCAAGGTTGTTGGCGCCGACCTTCACTTCATCAAGGCTTACGCTTGTGGCCTCTGCCTTCTTCAGTAAAGCCTGGTAGCTATCGACCGTGATGGCGGTAACGGAGAAGTGCTCGTTATAGACGTAATAGCCGGCGGCGGCGATGGCGATCAGTAGTAGCAGTGTTTTCACGTGGTTCATCCTTGATGCGAAAGGCCGGCAGATTAATTGCTCGCACTGAGGCTGTCCATGGCGTTCTGGGTGCGAGCGTCAGGGCAGGAACAATCCGCCCCTTTGTTTTTCAGGTGTCCCTAGACCGAAGTTTGTTCAATACCGCTTCGCGTGAAGGTAATGGGCGTTCCGCATCGGCAGGAGTGACCTGAAAACCCGCCAAGCACAGGCTGGCAAAGTAGTTGGAACGACGCACCCTGGCGAAGTAGGCCTTTTTGATCTGCAAAGATGGGGGCGACATGACGCTACCTCTATTGACGGTGACAATTGCTTCAGCAATCAGGCGAACGCCAGTTTGCCAACCTGTTTGAGGTCTACGTGCTGACGGGCGATCCACAGATCATAAGCGTCCTGCATGGCCAGCCAGCTTTCCGGCGAGCGCCCCAGTGCTACTGACAGGCGCAGGGCCATTTCCGGTGTTACACGGCTACTGCCTTTGAGTACACGACTCAGTGTCGAGGGCGCTACGCCTAGCTTCTCGGCCAGCTCGCGGCCGCTGATGCCATTGGGCTCCAGGTAGATATCGGTGATGAACTCACCGGGATGGGGCGGGTTGTGCATGTTCATCAGTGGTAATCCTCATAGTCCAGGACATAAGCGTTTCCGTCGCGAAACTCGAACGTCAGCCGCCAGTTGCCGTTCACCATGATCGACCAGCGTCCACGCATTTCTCCCTTGAGCGGGTGCAAGCGAAAGCCAGGGACATCCATATCATCTATCGTCATAGCGGTATCCAGCGCTGCCAGCTGCATTCGTAATCGCTTGGCGTGGGCTGCTTGTACGCCAGCCGTGCTGCCCGTTTCGAACAGCTTGCGTAGCCCTTTGTGCTGGAAAGATTTGATCATCGCCGGAGTCTAGCGTGTTGCGCAACGCGCAACAATGCGTAAATTCGCAGAGTATTGTGTGGACTGCTCCTCGATCCGGGGCTGGAGTCTCGGGCTGCTGCGCCAATCAAGTCGGCTCCGACGGCCTGTGCGATGAGCACATCGATATCGGCATGAACCGTGGGGGTGCCTTGCCGCGTACGTATGATTTCGGCCAGACGAGTATCGTCGATCATTTCCAGCATGGCCTCGTACCGTTCAGTGGGAACGGCATAGAAGACAGGTGCGTTGTGATCGAGGATCACCACCGTCTCGCCGCCGCATTCGTGAAGGATGCCTATTGGGGCTTTCCTGAAGTCAGCCAGCGATACGGCGGTATCGGCCAGTTCGGCAGGTCTTGGCCTTGGGCGGTTCGATAAAGAGTGCTTCACGCAGCATCTGCCGCACCTCCTCCGCCATCGAGCGCCCATTACGGGTTGCCTGACCGCGCAAGCGTTGCTTGAGATCGTTGTCCATGCGGATGGTCAGACTGGCCATCAACGCCACCAGCGATTGAGCAGAGCACGCAACGAACGTTCGCCGGGTAGGGGCGGTGGGGCGAAGCGCGGCATGTCGCGCAGGGCGATCCATAGGTCGCCTTGCCATTCCAGCAGGCTGATGCGCTGGCGATCCCAGGCCATCAGTGTGCGTCTGGGTTCCTGTCCGCGATGCTCCCAGGCGTCGCGCAGGGCGGGCAGGGCCTCATGAGTGAGCCAGCGGCGCAGGCTGCGATTCTCGGGATGGCTGAAACGGCACAGGGCGCGGTAAAGCGCAGATTCGCTGAGCACCTGCACAGGCTCCGCATCGTCCTGGCGCGTGCAGAAGATCACCGTGCGCACCTGGTCGTCATCCATCAGCCGGCAGATCCGCTCCGGGTGGCGGTGCCCCATCAACAGGCCGAACTCCTTGGCGCAGACCCAGGGCTGGCGGTCGATCATCACGCCGCGCAGTGGCGGTTGTGGCGCATCAGCAACAAGGGGGCATAGCTTTCTTCCATAAAGGCCTCCGTGGATTCAGGCAGGTTCGCGCTTCGCTGATTGGTTCGAGATTCTCGGGCGAGTATTTCCTAGCTATAGATGGTGGTTGCTTACTGGCGAAGCGATGCCGGAACATGGCCAGACGAGCCCTGATTATGACGAAGCCAGCCGGAACCAGAGCGGCTCAAACGAAGGGTAGGACAAAAAAAATAAATCTGTCCCCTTTTTTTTCACGTGGTGAACAACGAGGGTGATAGGGCCGCGCTTAAGAAAAAAATAAATACTTTGCCGTAGGGATAAGGAGGGGTTAGACCCCTCCAAATACTTGCTAGATAAAGTTGCAAATAGTTTCCATATGATGTTCCACGGACAGCTGTTTTACTACGCCCAGGCCAGGGAAGTGCTGGAGTGCATGGTAATTGCGAAGTTCAGACAGTCCCCATGTTCGATCAAAGTAGCGTGGGTTGCTGTTGTCGAAAGCAATCAAGTCGTTTAGCGCTTCCAAGAATTTACCGCCCGGGTTGGATGGCGAGGTGGGCTGACTTGTGGAGCAGAAATGCCTAACGTGAATAGCGCTAGAAGGCTGATGCTGTACATGAGACATATGGATTGCAACTACATAAGCCGGACCACCCGCCTCAGAATATTCCTCGCCCATTACAGTGAAGTCACCCACGCCAATTGCGTTTGGGTAGTTCGTGTAGGTGAAGTGAAGATTTGAATAGAAAGACGTTGGCGGGTAATCTGCATTTCTTCGCTGCTTAGCGAAAGAGTCTAAATATAGCACTATGCGAGAGACTGACTGGAGTATTGTCGCGTCTACTTTTAATGGGTTTGCAAAAGTGCAGTTTGCTGCATTTAAGATTGGGATCGCTGCTGGTGAAATATCAGAGACTAGGTAAGCAGCAGAATTGGGTGTGTTTTGGAGTAGGGAAATTGAGTTCGTGTCAAAGGAGCTGAGTATTTTTACGCACGGAGCGAATTTTCCTGACGAACGCGGATTATGTTGCAGAGAGTGATAAAGGTTTGTGCCTTGGTTGCGATATTCGCCAAGAGTTGGGTTGATAACAACATAGGGTGTGATGCCTTTGCCGAATAAGTCATCAATACAGGCGATGATCTGATTAAGGCTTGAATTTACTGGTTCAAGCAATGGCAGACACCTGGCTGATATAGGCAGGGATGCCAGTTCCTTGATGGCGCTTAGTTCATGGAGTTTACCCCGTAGTATTGGGTAGTACATAAAGCTTCCTTACTGAATGTGATGTTTAGGTTTTTAATCAGTCTTGACTTGCTGGTGTTGGAAAAGTTGTACTCAATGCCGGCCGCTAACAGATTGTCAGGGAGTTGTTTTACAAAGTCATCGTCCGCCTTCCTTGTTTTCTTTAATGTATTGCATAGCGCTTTTCTGATATCAGCAGAACTGGCGTCATGCAGCATCTCCTTGCAGGCATCGTAGGTTTTTGCATTAGAGGTGTTTGGTACCTCTCCAAACAAGACGCGTACTATTGCCATGTACTCTGATTTTCGCAGTGACGACATTAAAATTTCAACGTCTACGGCGTGCTCGGAAAACTGGGCGCTTTTTATTTCTGCTAAAGTATTGCGTCGACTAAGCTGTAAAACTCCTACGGAAGCTGGTATGGAAGGTGTGAGCTTTTCATAGTGTTTCTCAGTGGTCACAACATAAACTTTATCAAAAACTCTAAGGTAGGAGTCTAATTGCTCCTGAAGTCTATTTAAGTTGTCGTACTCGGACTTTATTTCGTAGCAGGTGCTGATGCCGTTTAGGATGACGCAGTCTGCTTTGTTGTGGCCTACTCTGAATTCGCTTAGCATGGTTGCTGTTTTTAAAGAGTGGCGGCCGAGCAATATTTTCTTTGCGATGATATTCTTGAATAAATATTCGTTCTTATAGTTTCTTTCGAAGTCTTTGTAGCAGAGTTCGAAGACGTCTTTGGCGTAGAAAAAATCTCCCAAAGACTCTTGGTATCTAGAGGCAACTTTTTCTAAAAGCTCTAGGTTACCGTCTGCAAATCTGGATAGCTCCTTGCTATTGAAAAGACGTGCTGCTTCCTTAAGAAAAATCATTATTTCCAACCTTGCAAATGGCCAGGGCAAACTGTAGTGATTTCGAGGGAACCACTTCCTACCCAACAATTGGCGCTCTAGATAACAGAGAACGCCTTTTCATGGAAGGATTGACTGACCAAAGACATAGCAGCGCATGATGGCATTTTGCTCTGTCGTGGTCACAACCTACCTTTACTAGCCCACACTGGCAAGCAGTCAGGTGACTACATTAGTCTAATTTTCTGATACGCACTGGGGCAGACAGGATGGGAGACGGCTGAAAGGACCGCTTTGTGGGGCTCTCTGGCTCTGTGGGGCAGGGCGTAGCGGATTCATAATCCCTGCTACCACCAGCCGCACAGACAATTCCCCACCCCCAAAACAACAAAACCCCGCCAAAGCGGGGTTTTGTTTATACGTGGCTTACAACGATCAAACGTTAAAGCGGAAGTGCATCACGTCTCCGTCCTTGACGATATAGTCCTTGCCTTCCAGGCGCCATTTGCCGGCTTCCTTGGCACCGCCTTCTCCCTTGTAGGCGATGAAGTCGTCGTAGGCGACCACTTCGGCGCGGATAAAGCCTTTTTCGAAGTCGGTGTGGATCACGGCGGCAGCCTGCGGGGCGGTGGCGCCGATGCGCACGGTCCAGGCGCGTACTTCCTTCACGCCAGCGGTGAAGTAGGTCTGCAGGTTGAGCAGCGAGTAACCGGCGCGGATCACGCGGTTCAGGCCCGGCTCTTCCATGCCCATGGTTTCGAGGAACATCTGCATCTCTTCGAGATCGTCCAGTTCGGCGATCTCGGCTTCGATCTTGTTGCACACCGGCACGACAATGGCGCCTTCTTCTTCAGCGATGGCGTTGACCACGTCGAGGTGCGGGTTGTTCTCGAAGCCGTCTTCGGCAACGTTGGCGATGTACATTACCGGCTTGGTGGTGAGCAGGTGGAAGGTCTTGGCCAGGCGCTTCTCGTCGTCACCCAGGTCCTTGAGCAGGCTGCGCGCCGGCTTGCCTTCGGTGAGGTGGGGGATGAGCTTTTCCAGCAGGGCCTTCTGCGCCACGGATTCCTTGTCGCCACCCTTGGCGGTACGGGCAACGCGCTGCAGCTGCTTCTCGCAGCTGTCGAGGTCGGCCATGATCAGTTCGAGGTCGATGATCTCGATGTCGCGCTTGGGGTCGACGCTGTTGGCGACGTGGATGACGTTCTCGTCTTCGAAGCAGCGCACCACGTGGGCGATGGCGTCGGTCTCGCGGATGTTGGCGAGGAACTTGTTGCCCAGGCCTTCACCTTTCGACGCGCCCGCAACCAGGCCGGCGATGTCGACGAATTCCATGGTGGTGGGGATGACCTTCTCGGGCTTGACGATCTCGGCCAGGGCATCCAGGCGCGGGTCGGGCATGGGCACGATGCCGCTGTTCGGCTCGATGGTGCAGAAGGGGAAGTTTTCTGCGGCGATGCCGGACTTGGTGAGGGCGTTGAACAGGGTGGACTTGCCGACGTTGGGCAGGCCGACGATGCCGCAATTGAATCCCATGGTGTGTCCCTCGGGGAAAGGTGGTTACTTGGTGGCCTTCTGGCTATGCAGTTTGCGCATGGCCACGGTCCAGTCGCCGGCGAGTATTTCCGGCAGGACGTCCAAGGCGAAGTCGATGCTCTTGTCGAGCAGTTCCTGTTCGCTGCGTGGGGCGCGTCCGAGCACGTAGCCGGAAACCAGGCTGGCGTGTCCCGGGTGGCCGATGCCGAGCCGCAGGCGATGGAAGTTATTCTGGTTGCCGAGCTGGGCGATGATGTCGCGCAACCCATTGTGCCCGCCGTGGCCGCCGCCCTGTTTGAGCTTGGCGACGCCGGGTGGCATGTCGAGTTCGTCGTGGGCCACCAGGATCTCTTCGGGTTTGATCTTGAAGAAATTGGCCAATGCCGCCACGGACTGGCCGCTGCGGTTCATGTAGGTGGTGGGAATAAGCAGACGAACTTCGCGCCCCTGGTGGTTGAACTTGCCCACCAGGCCGAAATATTTGCGATCTACGGAGAGGTTGACGCGCTGGCTCTCGGCCACGCGCTCAACGAAAAGGGCCCCTGCATTGTGCCGGGTCTGGTCGTATTCGGGGCCGGGGTTACCCAGGCCAACGATCAGTTGTACGGCAGTCATACAGGAGCCCTTTCGAGAACATGGCCCGGCGTGATCGCATGCCGGGCCAGCTACTGACGATTACTCGGCAGCGCCTTCGCCGGCAGCTTCTTCACGAACGCGCGGCAGGTGGATGCTGGCTACCGGCAGGTCGCTGCCGTGGGCCAGAGCAACCAGCTCAACGCCTTTCGGCAGCTTGATGTCGGACAGGTGAACGGTCTGGTCAACAGCGACCTTGGCCATGTCGACTTCGATGAATTCCGGCAGGTCTTTCGGCAGGCAGGATACTTCGACTTCGTTCAGGGCGTGCAGGACTTCGCCGCCGCCTTGCTTGACACCAACGGAGGTGGCTTCGTTGATGAAGTGCAGCGGTACGTGGGCGGTCAGTTTCTGGCCGGCAACGACGCGAACGAAGTCAGCGTGCAGAACGAAGCCTTTGGCCGGGTGGCGCTGCAGGGCTTTGATCAGGACGCTTTCTTTGGTGCCGGCAACGTCCAGGGTCAGAACGTGGCTGAAGGCAGCTTCGTTTTCCAGCAGCTTGGCCAGGTCTTTGGCCAGCAGGCTGATGGAGGCGGGGGCTTTGTCGCCGCCGTAGATCACGGCAGGCACCATGGACACGTTACGACGCAGGCGGCGGCTCGCACCTTTCCCCAGGTCGGAACGCACTTCGGCATTCAGGGCAAATTCAACAGTCATTTCACTTCTCCAAAATAACCAAACCGCCTTGTGGCTTGCGACCAGCCTCGGGCGGTAGGGCAAAAAGCCCCGCACGAGGCGGGGCAGTGTGATCTGGCCTGTTCCGCTTAGCGGAACATGGCGCTGATCGATTCTTCGTTGCTGATGCGGCGGACCGCTTCGGCGACGACCGGGGCGATGTCGAGCTGGCGAATGCGCGAGCAGGACTGCGCCGCAGCGGACAGCGGGATGGTGTTGGTGACCACCAGCTCGTCCAGGACGGAATTCTCGATGTTCTCGATGGCGCGGCCGGACAGCACCGGGTGGGTGCAGTAGGCGTAGACCTTGGCGGCGCCGCGCTCTTTCAGCGCCTTGGCGGCGTGGCACAGGGTACCGGCGGTGTCGACCATGTCGTCGACCAGGATGCAGGTACGGCCGTCGACGTCACCGATGATGTGCATCACTTCGGACTGGTTGGCCTTCTCGCGACGCTTGTCGATGATCGCCAGGTCGACGCCCAGGCTCTTGGCCACGGCGCGGGCACGAACGACGCCGCCGATATCGGGGGAGACGATCATCAGGTTGTCGAAGCGCTGGTCTTCGATGTCGTCGACCAGGACCGGGGAACCGTAGATGTTGTCCACCGGAATGTCGAAGAAGCCCTGGATCTGGTCAGCGTGCAGGTCGACGGTCAGCACGCGGTCGATACCGACCACGGTGAGCATGTCGGCAACCACTTTGGCGCTGATCGCCACGCGAGCGGAACGCGGACGGCGATCCTGGCGGGCGTAACCGAAGTAGGGGATAACCGCAGTGATGCGGGTGGCCGAGGAACGGCGGAAGGCGTCGGCCATCACTACCAGTTCCATCAGGTTATCGTTGGTGGGTGCACAGGTCGGCTGAATCAGGAAGACGTCCTTGCCGCGGACGTTTTCGTTGATTTCGATCATGACTTCGCCGTCGGAGAATTTACCGACCGAAGCATCGCCGAGGGGAATGTGCAGCTGACGAACGATCCGTCGCGCCAGATCGGGGTTTGCGTTCCCCGTGAAGACCATCATCTTGGACACGCGCAGTACCTGCCGGCTGGGGTATACCTGGATGGGTATGGAAAATGGCAGGGGCGGCTGGATTCGAACCAACGCATGCCAGGATCAAAACCTGGTGCCTTACCGCTTGGCGACGCCCCTATATTCTGTGTCGAATGCTGTTTAAATCGGTTTGCGATGCCTCCCGAGGGAGGTTATGGCAGGGGCGGCTGGATTCGAACCAACGCATGCCAGGATCAAAACCTGGTGCCTTACCGCTTGGCGACGCCCCTGTATCGTATAACCGAATGCTGAGCATTCACTTCTTGGCCAATGCTTGGAGCTTGCGGTGCAACATCGAGATGTTGCGACCTTGAGCGACAAAGCTCGGCAGAGTGCCTGGAAGTTGGCGGGCGACTTTATCAGCATCGTCCCGATTTGGGAAGCTCCCAAATACGCAAGCTCCAGTGCCGGTCAATCTAGCTGAAACAAATTTGTTCAACAAGATCAAAGCGTTACGAACTTCAGGGTAACGCTTCTCTACAACCGGCTGGCAGTCGTTTCGACCACCCCCCGCAAGAAGGCTGCGAACTTTAATGGGCGGCGTATCCCGTGTCAACTCGGGCGAGCCGAAAACTTCTGCTGTGCTTACAAAGACTTGCGGCGCGGCGACGAGGAACCAGGGTTCCTCGAGTTCCACTGGCGTCAGACGTTCGCCAACGCCTTCGGCGAAGGCGGCGCGGCCGCGCACGAAAACCGGTACGTCGGCGCCCAGCGCCAGGCCGATTTCGGCCAGGCGATCTTCGCCCAGTTCGGTGCGCCACAGGTGGTCGAGGCCGACCAGGGTGGTGGCGGCATCCGAACTGCCGCCGCCGATACCGCCGCCCATGGGCAGGCGCTTGTCCAGCCAGATGTCGGCGCCCAGTGCGGTGCCTGAAGCTTCCTGCAGGCGCCTGGCGGCACGCACGATCAGGTTGCTGTCATGCGGCACGCCTTCGATGGGGGTGTGCAGGTGGATTTCGCCATCCTGGCGCGCGCTGAAGCCGAGCTCGTCGCCGTGGTCGAGAAACTGGAACAGGGTCTGCAGCTCGTGATAGCCATCGGCGCGGCGGCCGAGGATATGCAGCATCAGGTTGAGCTTGGCCGGGGCGGGCAGGGTGAGTTCGGCGTGGGCGGGGATGGAGGTGCTGGTCATGGGGTGCGCTGAAGAGTCGTCTTAGGGTGCTTGTCTCCCCTCTCCCGCTTGCGGGAGAGGGGCCGGGGGAGAGGGGCGGCAAATCACCCTCTCCCCGGCCCTCTCCCATAAATGGGAGAGGGAGTGGTCCGCGGAAGTAGTTGGCCGCGTGGCCTATCCACCGGCTGCGTGCTATGGGAGACGCTGGACAAGCCGTCGCGGCTGAAGCCCCTCCCACAGTATGTACCGCTGGCTTACTGGCCGAGCTGTCGCGGCTGCCAGTCCTTGATCACCAGAGTCACTTCCAGGTCCTGGCCGTAGAGTTTCATGCGTTCCGGCAGGGCATAGCCGTTCTGCTCGGTATAGCGCTGGTATTCCACACGCCAGCCGTCCTGTTCCAGCTGCGCCAGGTGGCTTGCGCCGTCGAGGGTGATGCGGCTGCGGCTTTCCGGGGCGGGCAGGCCGCGAATCCACCAGAGCAGGTTGGACACTGGCAGATCCAGACGCAGTTGCTCGCGCAGCAGGGCTTCCGGCGATTCGGCGCGGAAGCGGCCACGGTTGGACACTTCCAGCAGGATGTCGCCCGGGCGCCCGGTCAGGCGCGCGGCGCCACCGCCCAGCGGGCCGGACAGGCGGATGTCGTAATAGTCCTGGCGCTGCAGCCAGAACAGCGTCGCGCTGCCGGAATCCTGCGGGGCGCGGATGCCGATCTTGCCGTTGATCTGCCAGCCGTCTAGCTGGGCGATCTGCTGCTTGTGAGCCTTCCACTGGGCTGGGTCGCCCTGGCCTTCCAGCGCTTCGTGCGAGGTGAGGCCGGCACAACCGGCGAGCAGGGCGAGGAGGCTGAATACGAGTAGGTGACGAATCATCAAAGAGTCTCGGAGCCGGTCAGGCGCAACAGGGTGTCACGCAGGATGGGACTGTCCGGCGCTGCACTCAGTGCATCGCGCCAGACGCTGCGGGCTTCGCGCTGCTTGCCCTGGGCCCAGAGGACTTCGCCGAGGTGGGCAGCGACTTCGTGGTCGGGGAATTTCTCCAGGGCCTGGCGCAGCAGGCGCTCGGCCTCGTCGAGATTGCCCAGGCGATAGTTGACCCAGCCGAGGCTGTCGAGAATCGCCGGGTCGTCCGGGTTGAGCTGGTGCGCCTTGGCGATCAGATCGCGGGCTTCTTCGTAGCGCGTGGTGCGGTCCGCCAGGGTGTAGCCCAGGGCGTTGAGGGCCATGGCGTGCTCCGGCTCGCGCTGGATGATGTAGCGCAGGTCGGTTTCCAGCTGGCCCAGGTCATCGCGTTTTTCCGCCAGCATGGCGCGGGTGTAAAGCAGGTTGAGGTCGTTGGGGTATTGCTCCAACCCATCGTTGATGACCTTCCAGGCCGGCTCGACCTGGCCGCTGTTGCTCAGGCCTTCGGCCTCGATCAGGTACAGCTGAATGGCGTAGTCCGGCTGGGCATCGCGGGCCTGGGCCAGGCGTGCGCTGGCTTCTTCGCCGCGCTGTTGGGCGAACAGCAGCTCGGCCTGACGTTGCTGGGCCGGCAGGTAGTCATTGCTCGGGCCGACCAGACTGTATTCCTGCAGCGCGCTGTCGTCGTCCTCCAGCGCCTCGTAGGCACGGCCGAGGTTGTAGTGCGCGGCATCGACATGGCTGCGGCGCTCGACCAGCTCTTCCAGGTAGACGATGGCCTCTTCCCAGGCTTCGGCCTCCAGGCACACCAGTGCCATGGAGAAGCGCAGGTCGTCGTCGTTGGGATTTTCCTGCACCAGTTTGGCGAACTCGCCCTTGGCGTCATCGAGGCGGTCCTGTTCGACCAGCAGGCGCGCGTAGGTCAGGCGCAGGCGCTTGTCGTCGGGGTTCTTGCGAATGCCTTTTTGCAGCAGCGGCAGGGCTTCGTCGCCCCGGCCGAGGCTTTGCAGCAGGCGTGCGCGCAGCAGGATCGGCGAGACCTCATTGGTGCTCGCTGCGCTGTCCTCGAGCAACTCCAGAGCTTCTTCGGCGCGGCCGTCCTGCTGCAGGAGGATGGCCTTGCCGAACAGCAGCTGGCTGTTGTCCGGGTTCTTGCTCAGCAGGCGGTCGAAGCCTTGCAGCAGGCCGGCGCGGGTATCCGGGTCGGTTTCTGCGGCGGACAGCGCGAGGAAGTCGAAATGGGTATCGCCCTGGCGCTGCAGCACCTGCTCCATATAGGTCATGGATTCGTCGTAGCGGCCGGCGCGGGCCAGCTGCACGGCGGCGGCGCGCTGCGCATCGATGTTGCCTGGTGCGTTGCCGGCCCAGATCAGCGCGCTGTCCAGCGCGGCTTGTTCGGCGCCGAGGTATTCGGCGATGCGGAAGGCGCGCTCGGCAACGCCGGCATCGCCGGTGATCTGCGCCTGCTGCACGTAGTTGCCAAGGGCGATGTCGAAGCGGTTGCGCTGCCCGGCCAGCTCGGCGGTGAGCAGGGCGAGCAGGCTTTCCTGGCTGAACGAGCCGTACTCGCTGGGTTCCAGTTGGGTGGCCTGGTCGGCTTCCTGCACCGGTGGCGTGCCGTCCGGCTCGCTGGGGGCGAAGGTTTGGCAGCCGCTGAGGAAGGCGAATGCGGTGAGCAACGCGAGGGGTCTGTTCATAGTGCCTTGTCGTGCGTTATTCCGGGGCGAGGGCCGTACCGGCTCGTGCCCTGCGACGTTCGCGGCATCATGACACAAGCCTTGGAGCAAGCCCACTGGCCAGGACGATGCGGCGAACCGTCTATTGGGACAATAGGTCGCAGGAGTTGTTCTCTCGGGGGCGAAGTAGGACAATTGCCGGCTCCCGTATTGCCCCTCAGCGACCCTGCATGGCCTTTATCGCCCTCGGTATCAACCACAAGACCGCCTCGGTAGAGGTGCGCGAGCGCGTTGCCTTCACCCCTGAGCAACTGGTCGAGGCGCTGCAGCAGCTGTGCCGGCTGACGCCCAGCCGCGAGGCGGCGATCCTCTCTACCTGCAACCGCAGCGAGCTGTACCTGGAGCAGGACCAGCTCAGCGGCGACGAAGTGCTGCAGTGGCTGGCCGATTACCACCGTCTGAGCATCGACGAACTGCGCGCCTGCGCCTATGTGCACAGCGATGACGACGCAGTGCGCCACATGATGCGCGTGGCCTGCGGGCTGGACTCGATGGTGCTCGGCGAGCCGCAGATTCTCGGCCAGCTCAAGTCGGCCTACGCCGTAGCGCGCGAGGCCGGCACCGTCGGCCCGCTGCTCGGGCGTCTGTTCCAGGCCACCTTCAGCACCGCCAAGACCGTACGCACCGACACCGCCATCGGCGAGAACCCGGTTTCCGTGGCCTTCGCTGCGGTGAGCCTGGCCAAGCAGATCTTCGCCGACCTGCACCGAAGCCAGGCGCTGCTGATCGGCGCTGGCGAGACCATCAGCCTGGTCGCGCGCCACCTGCACGATCAGGGCATCAAGCGTATCGTCGTCGCCAACCGCACCCTGGAACGTGCCAGCCAGTTGGCCGAGCAGTTCGGCGCCCACGCCGTGCTGCTCTCGGACATTCCCGACGAATTGGCGCACAGCGACATTGTCATCAGCTCCACGGCCAGCCAGTTGCCGATCCTCGGCAAGGGCGCGGTGGAAAGTGCGCTGAAAAAGCGCAAGCACAAGCCGATCTTTATGGTCGACATCGCCGTGCCGCGCGATATCGAGCCGCAGGTCGGCGAGCTGGATGACGTCTACCTCTATACCGTCGATGACCTGCACGAGGTCATCGAGGAAAACCTCAAGAGCCGCCAGGGCGCGGCCCAGGCCGCCGAGGAACTGGTCGCTGCCGGCACCGACGATTTCATGCAGCGCCTGCGTGAACTGGCCGCGGTCGACGTGCTCAAGGCCTACCGTCAGCAGGCCGAGCGCCTGCGTGACGAGGAACTGGCCAAGGCCCAGCGCATGCTGGTCAACGGCAGCAATCCCGAGGACGTGCTGGCGCAACTGGCGCGCGGCCTGACCAACAAGCTGCTGCACGCGCCCAGCGTGCGCATGAAGAAACTTACCGCCGAGGGGCGCGTCGACGCGCTCAGCCTGGCTCAGGAATTGTTCGCCCTCGACGAGAGCGCGCCGCAGGACAAAGGTCTGCAATGAAAGCGTCACTGTTGAACAAGCTGGACAACCTCAGCGACCGCTTCGAGGAACTGACGGCGCTGCTCGGCGATGCCGAGGTGATTTCCAAGCAAACGCAATTTCGCGCCTATTCCAAGGAATACGCAGAGATCGAGCCGGTGATCGCCACCTTCCGCGAGCTGCGCAAAGTGCAGAGCGACCTCGAAGGCGCCCAGGCGCTGCTCAAGGACAGCGACCCGGATCTGCGCGAGATGGCCGAGGAAGAAGTGGCGCAGGCCAAGGAAGCCCTGGCCATCCTGGAAGACAAGCTGCAGCGCATGCTGCTGCCGAAGGACCCCAATGACAGCCGCAACGTCTACCTGGAAGTGCGCGCCGGCACCGGCGGCGACGAGGCAGCGATTTTCTCTGGCGATCTGTTCCGCATGTATTCGCGCTACGCCGAGAAGCAGGGCTGGCGGGTCGAGGTGCTGTCGGCCAACGAGGGCGAGCATGGTGGCTTCAAGGAAGTGATCGCCCGCGTCGAGGGCGAGAACGTCTACGCCAAGCTCAAGTTCGAGTCCGGCGCCCATCGCGTGCAACGCGTGCCGGAAACCGAATCGCAGGGCCGCATCCACACCTCCGCCTGCACCGTGGCGGTGCTGCCAGAGCCGGATGAGCAGGCCGCCATCGAGATCAACCCGGCCGATTTGCGCGTGGATACTTACCGCAGCTCCGGCGCCGGTGGCCAGCACGTCAACACCACCGACTCGGCGATCCGCATCACCCACATTCCTACCGGCACCGTGGTGGAGTGCCAGGAGGAGCGCTCGCAGCACAAGAACCGCGCCAAGGCCATGGCCTGGCTGGCGGCCAAGCTGCAGGACCAGCAGGAAGCGGCGGCGCACAAGGAAATCTCCGAGACGCGCAAGCTGCTGGTCGGCTCGGGCGATCGCTCCGAGCGCATCCGCACCTACAACTTCCCGCAGGGCCGGGTGACCGACCACCGCATCAACCTGACCCTGTATTCGCTGAACGAGGTGATCGCCGGCGGCGTGGAGGCGGTGATCGAGCCGCTGCTGGCCGAGTACCAGGCTGACCAGCTGGCGGCGCTGGGCGACTAACCACAGCGGCAAGCTGCAAGCCACAAGCCGCAAGTTGAATGCGGGCCATCTTGTAGCTTGAAGCTTGCAGCTTGAGGCTTAAAAGTGATGGCCACCATCGAAACCCTGCTCGACACCGCTGACCTGCCCGACTCGCCCACGCCGCGGCTGGACGCCGAGCTGCTGCTGGCCGCCGCGCTAAACAAGCCGCGCAGCTACCTGCGTACCTGGCCGGAGCGCGAGCTGGAGGTCGATCAACTGGCGCTGTTCCAGGCGAATCTGCAGCGCCGCCGCCAGGGCGAGCCGGTGGCCTATATTCTCGGCCATCAAGGCTTCTGGAGCCTGGACCTGGAAGTGGCGCCGCACACCCTGATCCCACGTCCGGATACCGAGCTATTAGTGGAAACCGCGCTCCACCTGCTGCCGCCCACGCCACTGCTGGTGCTGGACCTCGGCACCGGTACCGGCGCTATCGCCCTGGCTCTGGCCAGCGAGCGGCCGGCCTGGCAGGTGACAGGCGTGGATCGTATCGAGGAGGCCGTGGCGCTGGCCGAGCGCAACCGTCAGCGCCTCGGGCTGGGCAATGCCGGTTTCCTGCTCAGCCACTGGTTTTCCGCGCTGGCCGGGCGGCGTTATGGTCTGATCCTAAGCAACCCGCCGTATATCCGCGCCGACGACCAGCACCTCGCGCAGGGCGACGTGCGCTTCGAGCCAAGCAGCGCGCTGGTAGCCGGTCGCGACGGGCTGGACGATATTCGTGCGATCATCCAGGCCGCGCCCGAGCACCTGCTAACAGGTGGCTGGCTGTTGCTGGAGCACGGTTTCGACCAGGCCGAGGACGTGCGCCGCCTGCTCGCCGATGGTGGTTTCGTCGAGGTACACAGCCGGCGTGACCTGGCAGGCCTCGAACGCATCAGTTTGGGACGTTTCGACCGTGAGTGATCAGATGCTGAGCGATGACGAGCTGCTGCGCTATAGCCGGCAGATTCTGCTGAAACAGATCGATGTGGAAGGCCAGCTGCGCCTCAAGCAGGGCCGAGTGCTGATCGTCGGCATGGGCGGGCTGGGCTCGCCGGTGGCGCTGTACCTGGCCGCGGCCGGGGTCGGTGAATTGCACCTGGCCGACTTCGATACGGTGGACCTGACCAACCTGCAGCGGCAGATCGCCCACGACACCGTCAGCATCGGCCAGGCCAAGGTAGACTCGGCCATGGCGCGCCTGGCCGCGCTCAATCCGCAGATCAGCCTGGTGCCGCATCGCCAGGCGCTGGATGCCGACTCGCTGGCCTCTGCCGTGAGCGCCGTCGACGTGGTGCTGGACTGCTCGGACAATTTCACCACGCGCGAGGCGGTCAATGCTGCCTGCGTTGCAGCCGGCAAGCCGCTGGTGTCCGGTGCGGCGATCCGCCTGGAAGGCCAGTTGTCGGTGTTCGATCCGCGCAATGTCGCCAGCCCCTGCTATCACTGCCTGTACGGCCACGGCAGCGAGGCCGAGCTGACCTGCAGCGAGGCCGGTGTAGTCGGCCCGCTGGTGGGCCTGGTCGGCAGCCTGCAGGCGTTGGAGGCGCTCAAGCTGCTGGCCGGTTTCGGTGAACCGCTGGTGGGTCGCCTGCTGCTGATCGATGCGCTGGGTACGCGTTTTCGCGAGTTGCGGGTCAGGCGTGACCCCGCCTGCGGTGTTTGCGGCGATGCCCAGTAACGCGCCGATCGGCGTTTTCGACTCGGGTGTTGGCGGCCTGTCGGTGCTGCGCGAAATTCGCCAGCTGCTGCCCAACGAGACGCTGCTCTACGTTGCCGACAGCGGCCACGTGCCCTATGGCGAAAAAAGCCCGGAGTACATTCGCGAGCGCTGCGTAGTGATCACCGAGCATCTGCTGGCGCAGGGTGCCAAGGCCCTGGTGCTGGCGTGCAATACGGCGACGGCGGCAGCCGCTGGAGAACTGCGCGAACGTTATCCTGATTTGCCCATCGTCGGTATGGAGCCTGCGGTGAAACCGGCGGCAGCAGCGACCCGCAGTGGCGTGGTCGGTGTGCTGGCGACCACCGGTACGCTCAAGAGCGCGCGGTTCGCTGCGCTGCTTGATCGCTTCGCCAATGACGTGCGGGTGGTCACCCAGCCTTGCCCGGGGCTGGTGGAATGCATCGAGGCCGGCGAGCTGCAGGCGCCGGCCACGCGTGAATTGCTGCAGGGATATGTGGCGCCGCTGCTGGCCGAGGGTTGCGACACGCTGATTCTCGGCTGCACCCACTATCCCTTCCTGCGCCCGCTGCTGGGTGAGCTGGTGCCGGCGTCGGTGACCTTGATCGATACCGGTGCGGCAGTAGCGCGTCAGTTGCAGCGTCTGCTCGCTCGGCATGATCTGCTGGCGACCGCGCCGGCCCAGGCGACTCGATATTGGAGTAGCGGTGAAATTTCGCAACTTTGCCGAGTATTGCCGATTTTGTTAGGTGAAAAAGCCGAAGTTCTTTCGATATAGTGAATTTTTTTTCCGATTGGGCTATCCCTCCTATCGGATACTTCTATATTTTTGTCACGGCCTGATAAAAACCTCTCGCTAAAAAAAGGAATGACTCATGAAGAAGTTGTGTGCCTTTGCCGCAGCTACGGCTCTCTCGTTCGGGATTCTTGGTGCTGCGCAGGCTGCGGATGTAACCGCGGCTATTGGTCAGAGTGGCGATTCCACCATGGTTTACCGCTTGGGCGCGCAGTGGGACTGGAACCATAGCTGGCTGGAAAGCAGCTACGGCCGTCTGACCGGTTACTGGGACCTGGGCTACACCTACTGGGACGGCGACGACACGGCGAGCAACCACAGCCTCTCCTTCGCTCCGGTGTTCGTTTACGAGTTCGCCGGGCAGAACGTGCGCCCCTATATCGAAGCCGGTATCGGCGTTGCAGCGTTCTCCAGCACCGAGCTGGAAAGCAACGAGCTGGGTTCTTCCTTCCAGTTCGAAGACCGCATCGGCGTAGGTCTGCGTTTCGCCGGCCAGGAAATCGGCCTGCGTGCGATCCACTATTCCAACGCGGGTATCAAGAAGCCGAACGATGGCGCCGAAGCCTACACCGTGCATTACCGCATGAGTTTCTAAGCCTCCGGCGACAGCGTTACAACCAAACCGCCCCTCTATATGAGGGGCGGTTTCGTTTCGCTCGCGGCTCAGATCATCGGGTCCCAGCGCTGCGACCAGTCGGTGTCTTCGGCGATGATCTCGCGCAGCAGATCGAACGACTGCTGCAGCACTGCCGAGTCGCGCTCGCGGGAATACACCAGGTAGGTCGGGTAGCTGAACTCCGGCGCGCGCGGCACGCGTTTGAGCACCTTCTTGTCCAGGTAGCTCTGCACCACCCGCGTGCGGAAGTAGCCGGAGCCGCCGTGTTCGAGGATGTACTGCAGGGCCAGCGGCCCGAGGTTGAACGACACCGGCGCCTTGGCCCGGTCTGGTAGCGCGCTGTCGTGTTGCAGGCGAAAGGCCTCGCCCCAGTCGACGTACACGTAGGGTTCGGGATTCTTCGCGCGCACCAGAATCAGCTTTTCTTCCAGTAACTGCTCTACCTGCATGCCCGGCCAGTAGTTGGGCTGATACACCAGGGCTGCATCCAGCACCCCCAGTTCCAGTTGACGCAGCAACTCCTGGCCGTCGCCGATATGGGTGTGCACGGCGTAGTGGTCGATGCGGGCGCGGATGCGGCTGACCCAGCGCAGCATCAGTGGGTTGCACAGGCTGACCTCGCCGCCGACGTGGATGACGTTGTGATAGCCGTCCGGCAGGGGCAGGTCGCGCTGCGCCGCCTCCCAGGTTTGCAGTATCTGGTTGGCATAGGCGACGAAGGCTTCACCGTCGGCCGTCAGCTTGGCCCCGGCTCGGTTGCGTACGAACAGCGTGCAGTTGAGGTGACCTTCGAGCTTCTGGATACGCGCCGTGACGGCCGTCTGGGTGACGTGCAGGCGTTCGGCGGCGGCGATGAAGCTGCCGCTGCGAACGATTTCCAGAAAGGTGCGGGTCAGATCGATGTCCATGTCGTGGCGGGCTCAGCAAGGGCAGGCAGGCAGTGTAAGGGCTGCTACGGCACTTTTCGATGAGCAGCACCGTTACGGCATCCTGAGCTGCAATCGCAGAGGGTCGAAACCTCAATCGAAGTGGGCCAACAGGTCTCGTTGCAGCGCCGCTATCACGTCGGTCTGGGTGATGATCCCCACCAGCTTTTCGTTCTCCAGTACCGGTAGGCAATGCAGGCCGCGGTCGGACAATACGCCGATCAGGTCGACGACGTGCGTATCGACATCGGTGCAGCGTACCGGGCTGCTCATCAGCTCGCCCAGGCGCGGGCGAGGGCGCCGCTTGAACAGGCCCAAGCGCCTCGCCGGGCGGTGATGCAGAGGCGCGATCAGGTCGCTGAGGCTGACGATGCCGACCAGTTGCTGGTTGTGGTCAAGGATTGGCAGCGCCTTGAGATGATGGTGGCGCAGCAGGTGCAGGCCCTGTTTGATGCTGGTGCCCGGCGTGGCGCAGACCAGGTCGCGTGACATCACCTGGCCAGCGCGGATGTCGCCCATGCTGCGGCGCAGCGCATAGCGCTCGGTGCTTTTGACGATCATCGCCAGGTCCTCGCGAGTCACGTCGACGAAGGCGCCCAGTTCGTCGAGCGCCTGGTCGAGGTCGGTATCGCGGATGCCTACGCGCTCGCCGGGCGATGGGTCGCGCGTATGGTGTTCATCGGCTGGCGGTGTGGTCTGGCGCGGGTAACGCATGCCGGTGAGGTTGTTATAGATCAGCGCGCTGCTCAGCAGGCCCAGCGCGGCGATTATCACGGCGATTGCCGGGTGCCAGGCAGGTATGCCCGGCGCTACCGGGGCGAATACGACGCAGAAGGCGATCGCGCCGCCCGGTGGGTGCAGGCAGCGCAGCGGGCACATCAGCAACAGGCTCAGACCTACCGCCAGGGCGGCACCGAGCAGGCTGTGATCGAGCAGATGGCCGACCAGCACGCCAACCAGCGTGGCGCACAGATAGCTGCCGAGGATCGACCAGGGCTGCGCCAGCGCGCCCGAGGAAACAGCGAACAGCAGCACCGCAGAGGCGGCCAGCGGGCCGGAGAAGTGCACGGCCAACTGCAGGCCGAAAAGCTGGCTGCACAGCCAGGTGGTGAAGACAAAACCCAGGCCGGCACCGAGTGCCGCGCGCAGCCATTCGCGTGGGCGCGTGTGCGCAGCGTCGGGAACAAAGGCGATGCACCATTGGTGCAGGCGAGATGGTGTGTTCATGGTATCCGGTCAAAAAAAGAGGGCTCTTCGCTGCTGAAAAGCCCGTAGGGTGCCGCACGCGGCACTTCTGGATGCCCGTCCCTGGGCGAAGAAAACCTCAGGCGAGCAAGTGCTCTTCGGTCGTATTGCCGGGCTCTTCGAGTGGCTGCGTGGTGACCTGGCAAGGCCGGCCTGTCGCTTGCGTCATGCGCGCCGCCGCTTCCGGATCGTCGGCGAAGGGCAGCAGGCTGGCCTGGTCGAGCGTCGACGGTGTGCTACAGCACAGCCAGCAACCGAGCAGGCAACCCAGGGTGGCGAGAACCGGCAGGATCAGGGCGTCAGGCATGGGCGGCGGCTCCCACATCCGGGGTGGAGGGCACGGCATCGATGCGCTCACCGCTGCGTACCGTCAGCCAGGTGTTCCAGGCCATCAGCAGCATGCCGCTGGCGAAGATCGCCCCGCCCAGCAGGCGCACGACATAACCGGGGTGGCTGGCTTCCAGCGCCTCGACGAAGGAGTAGGTCAGCGTGCCGTCCTCGTTCACCGCGCGCCACATCAGGCCCTGGGTGATGCCGTTGACCCACATCGAGGCGATGTACAGCACGGTGCCGATGGTGGCCAGCCAGAAGTGCGCGTTGATCAGGCCGACACTGTGCATCTGCGTGCGGCCGTACAGCTTGGGCAGCATGTGGTAGAGCGCGCCAATGGAGATCATCGCCACCCAGCCCAGTGCCCCGGCATGGACGTGTCCGATGGTCCAGTCGGTGTAATGGGAAAGCGCATTGACCGTCTTGATGGCCATCATCGGGCCTTCGAAGGTGCTCATGCCGTAGAACGCCAGCGAAACGACCAGAAAACGCAGGATCGGGTCGGTGCGCAGCTTATGCCAGGCGCCGGACAGGCTCATCATGCCGTTGATCATGCCGCCCCAGCTTGGCGCCAGGAGGATGACCGACATGGCCATGCCGAGGGTTTGCGCCCAGTCCGGCAGCGCGGTGTAGTGCAGGTGGTGCGGGCCGGCCCAGATATACAGGGTGATGATCGCCCAGAAGTGCACGATGGACAGCCGATAGGAATAGATCGGCCGCTCGGCCTGCTTGGGCACGAAGTAATACATCATCCCCAAAAAGCCTACCGAGAGGATGAAGCCGACCACGCTATGACCGTACCACCACTGGATCATTGCGTCGGTGGCGCCGGAGTACACCGAGTACGATTTGAGCAGCGAGACCGGTTCGGCGATGTGGTTGACCACATGCACCATGCCCGTGACGATGATGAAAGCACCGTAGAACCAGTTGCCCACGTAGATGTGGCTCACCTGGCGACGGGCGATGGTGCCGAAGAACAGGTAGGCGTAGATCACCCACAACAGGGTGACCCACAGCGCGATCGGCCACTCCATCTCGGCATACTCCTTGGAGGAGGTGATGCCCAGCGGATAGCTGACGATCATCGCCAGCACGGCTGCCTGCCAGCCCCAGAACAGGAAGTTGGCCAGGCCGTCGGAGATGATCCGTACCCGACAGGTACGTTGCAGCACGTAGAAGGAGGTGGCGAACAGAGCACCGCCGCCGAAGGCGAAGATCACCAGATTGGTGTGGACCGGGCGGATCCGCCCGAAGCTGAGCCATGGAATACCGAAGTTCAGTTCGGGCCAGACCAGCTGGGCCGCGATGAACACACCCATGCCCATTCCGAGGATGCCCCAGAACAGAGTGGTGAGGGTGAAACGGCGAACGATCTCGTAGTTGTAATAGTGGGGGGCAGTCGCAAGGGTAGCCATCATGATTCCGTCTTGCTGAGAATTTCAGGCGCGCTCTCCTGTCGCTCGGAATGGGCCGTTGGCCGGTTCACGAGCATGTCAGGTTTCGTAGAGAGCACCGAAAGTGTGCGGGACGAGTGATGGATTCGACTAATTAATAATAAATTCTGCTTTGTTCTATTTTTTTGATATCAATCCATGGTGTGCGACGCAGTAGCGCACTGGATTGGTGCTGGTGCACTGAAATGGCTCGATGTGGAGCTAAGTATTTCTTCGCAGTTGATCGTTATGTATTTATAGAAATGCACTTGGCCAGCATTAAAATTCATACATAAGATGTTACTGACTGTAGGCGGTGGCGATACCGCGGCGTTCTTCCAGGCAGTCGCTTGCACCGAGTTCGAACTCGCGGCAGATCAGCGGGCGCTGTGCATAGATGGTGCAGCGCATGGTGTCGCGGTCGAGCGCTATGCACCAGCCGTCGTCCAGGCGGCGCATGACCTCGCCGCCCCAGTCGTCGGTCTCGACGTAGCGTTGTGGCACGCCGGTGTCGCCGATCAGCATGACTTCCAGCTGGCAGCAGCAGGCCGCACAGGTGCTGCAACTGATCTCTGGGACGGTCGGCAGTTGGGTGTGTGGGATGGTCTCGCTCATGGCGCGGCAGTGTACGCCACGCCGTGGCGATCAGGGACTTGGGCTGACAGGCGCGACGCCACCCTAAGCCGAGCGTCGGCTGCGCAGGCGCTGCTCGTATTGCGCGCGATACAGCCTGGCGAAGCCGTGTAGTACCGGCATCACAACGGCCCAGATCAGCGCCAGAATGGCCAGGGTTTGCCAGGTGCCGAGCGGCAAGGTCACACCTGCGATCTTGGCGCCGCCGTAATAAGACAGCGGTGCGGCAAGTGCGCCCAGCAGGCTGCCGCGCCACCAGGGCTGCGCCGTCCAGGCCAGGCAGTGGTTGAGCGTGCTGGCCAGCAGCAGCCAGAGTAGCGCCAGCCACAGGGGGATCAACTGGCGCGGTTCGCCGAAGTCGAACACCCCGAGGTTGAGCAGAAAACTGTCCAGCGCACTGCCGGCGAGAAACACGCTGAGCAGCAGCTTGCCTTCCGCTGCCCAGCTGCTGACCCACAGCAGGTGCACGCCGATGATCGCCGCCACTACCAGCAGCCAGGGGCCATCGCCGGCGAACACGCAGACGAGCCAGCCGAGCTGGAACAGGAGGGCGTTGGCGATCAGCTTAGGCATCGAAGTTTCCTAACAGTGGCGCAGGGCGAGCGGCCGGTTTGGCCAGCAGCAGTTGCGCGGTGCCAATGGTGCGTTCGAGGAAGCCGCCTTCGCAATAGCAGAGGTAGAACTCCCACAGGCGATAGAAGTAATCGTCGTAGCCCAACTGCTCCAGACGCTGGCGGGCCTGGCGCAGGTTGTCATGCCACAGGCGCAGGGTGCGCGCGTAATGCAGGCCGAAGTCTTCCATGTGATGCAGGTTGAGGTCGGTATGCCGGGTGACCACGTCTAGCATCTTCTGCACCGAGGGCAGGGCGCCGCCAGGGAAGATGTAGCGCTGGATGAAATCCACCGAGCGGCAGGCCTGCTCGTAGCGCTGGTCGCGAATGGTGATGGCCTGCAGCAGCATCAGCCCTTCGGGCTTGAGCAGGCGCGCGCACTGCTCGAAATAGGTGGGCAGGTAGCGGTGACCGACTGCCTCGATCATCTCGATGGAAACCAGCTTGTCGTATTGGCCCTTGAGGTCGCGGTAGTCTTCCAGCAACAGGATCACGCGGTCCTCCAGACCCAGCTCGCGGATGCGCCGCGCGGTGTAGGCGTGCTGCTCGCGCGACAGCGTGGTGGTGGTCACCCGACAGCCGTAACGGCTCGCGGCGTAGAGCGCCATGCTGCCCCAGCCGGTGCCGATTTCCAGCAGATGATCGGAGGGCTGCAGGGCGAGCTTCTGGCAGATACGTTCGAGCTTGTTCAGCTGCGCCTGCTCCAGGCTGTCGTTCTCGCTCCTGAACATGGCTGCCGAGTACATCATGGTCGAGTCGAGAAACTGCTCGAACAGATCGTTGCCCAGGTCGTAGTGCGCGGCGATGTTGCGTCGCGAGCCCTGCCGGGTGTTGCGATTGAGCCAGTGCAGGCCCTGGATCAGCGGGCGCCCGAGACTTGCCAGGCCGCCCTCCATGGCATCCAGTACATCGAGGTTGGCGACGAAGATGCGGATTACCGCCGTCAGGTCCGGCGTGCTCCAGTACCCGTGGATATAGGCCTCGCCCGCGCCGATGGAGCCGTTGCCGGCCACCAGGCCCCAGATGGCAGGGTCGTGCACCCGGATCTCGGCGCGCAGCTCGCTCTGCGGCGTGCCGAAATGCAGGGTGTCGTTGCCCTCCTGGATCAGCAGCAGGCCGTGGCGCAAGCTCTCCAGTTGGCGCAGTACGGCGCGTCGCAAGAGGCTGGCACCGATACCGTTGCCACTGCGTACCAGGCTTCGGGTAGAGGTCAGGCTAGAGCTCTTCATGGTGCATGTCCTTCACGTGCGGGCGGGCAACGCGCAAGTGGCCTTGCGCGGGGGTGTGGTCGAAAATCGGGATACGCTTGAGCAGCAGGCGCAGGGCCTGCCAATAGATGGCGGCCAGGGTCTTGCCGGTCATCCACGGGAAACTGAGCAGATAGCGATGCAGGCTGGCGCGGTCGAGCGCCTGGCGCTGCAGGCTGAGGCTGGCATCGAAGACCTTGGTCTCGCCTTGCCAGTCGGCCATGTGCACGCCAAGACGTTCGCCCACCGCGCTGAAGCTCATGCGGTATTCCAGTTCGCGCGGCAGGAAGGGCGAAACATGAAAGGCCTTGTCCACGCTGACCTGGTGACGCCCGTCGCCCTCTGCCGGCAGCACGTAGTGATAGCGCTCGCGCCACGGCGTGTTGCTGACTTCGCAAAGAATCGCCACCAGGCGTTCCTCGCTGTCATGGCAGTAGAAAATGCTCACCGGATTGAAGGCCAGGCCCCAGCTGCGCGGCTGCGTCAGTACGCAGATGCGCCCCTGCGGGCGCGCGCCAAGTGCCTCCTCGACGAGATCGCGCACCGCCTGGTGCAGCGCCACGCCCTGGCGCGTGGCCTTGGGCAAATAGTCGGTCTCGCGGAAGGCGAACGGCGCGAAGCGGCCGGAGCCGGCCAGCGCCGAGAGCGCGAACAGCTGCGCCTGCTCGCTCAGGTCGAGATACAGCAGGCCCATGCGATAGCGAAAGGCATGGGCGCGCGGGGCGAAGCGGCGATGCTGCACCCAGCCGCCGTACAGGGCGCTGTACATCACAGCGTTTCTCCGAAGGTGCGTGCCACGCGTAAGGCGCTGATCACGCCGTCTTCATGGAAGCCGTTGGCCCAGTAGGCGCCGCAGTAATAAGTGTGCTGGGCGCCGAGGAATTCCTCCCAGCGCGCCTGGGCAGCGGTGCCGGCCAGGCTGTATTGCGGATGGGCGTACTGGAAGCGCGCAAGGATCTTGGTCGGGTCGATGGCAGCCGTCTGGTTGAGGCTGACGCAGAATGTGGTATCGCTCTCGACGCCCTGCAGGATGTTCATGTTGTAGGTGACGGCTGCAGGCTGATCGGTCGGCCCGCCCAGCCGATAGTTCCAGCTGGCCCAGGCCAGCTGGCGCTTGGGTAGCAGGCGCGTGTCGGTGTGCAGCACCACGTCATTGTTGGCGTAGGGCAGGGCGCCGAGAATGTCCTGCTCCTGAGCGCTGGCCTGATCGAGCAGGGCCAGGGCCTGGTCGCTATGGCAGGCGAAGATCACCTTGTCGAAGCGCTCGGCGCCGGCTGCGCTGTGCAGGGTAACGCCGTCCTGATCACGGACGACGCGGCTGACCGGGCAGTTGAGGCGAATGCGTTCGGCGAAGCTTTCGGTCAGCGGGGCCACGTAGCTGCGCGAGCCGCCTTCGATCACCTGCCAGGTCGGCCGGTCGCTGACCGAGAGCAGGCCGTGGTTCTTACAGAAGCGTACGAAGAACTGCAGCGGGAAACCGAGCATGTCGGCCAGCGACATCGACCAGATGGCCGAGCCCATCGGCACGATGTAATGCTCGATAAAGCGGCGGCCGTAGCCGTTGCGCTCGAGGTATTGGCCGAGAGTGACATCGGCGCCGATGCGGTTGCTGGCCAGGTCGTCCAGCGACTGACGATTGAAACGCAGGATGTCGCGCAGCATGCCCCAGAACGCCGGCGACAACAGGTTGCTGCGCTGGGCGAACAGGGTGTTGAGGTCGTGGCCGTTGTACTCCACGCCGGTGGCCGGGTCGCTCACCGAGAAGCTCATTTCGGTGGGTTTGTAGCGCACCCCGACCTGCTCCAGCAGGCGAATGAAGTTGGGATAGGTCCAGTCGTTGAAGACGATGAAACCGGTATCGATGGCGTAGTTTCGCCCCTCCACCTGCACGTCGACGGTGTGGGTATGGCCGCCGATCCAGTCGCTGGCCTCGAACACCTGGATGTCGTGCCGGCGGTTGAGCAAATAGGCGCAGGTCAGGCCGGCGATGCCGCTGCCGACGATGGCGATTTTCATGCGTTGTCCTCGTTACGCGCCAGACGGCGACCTATGGCCAGTTGCAGGCTGCTGGGCAGGCTGCCGAGCAGTTTCAGGACGGCGATGAAGGGAGTGGGAAAGGCGATTTCGTGCGGGCGCTTGTCCAGGCGCGCGGCGATATGCCGGGCGGCGCGCTCCGCCGGCCAGCGCATGGGCATGGGGAAGTCGTTCTTCTGCGTCAGCGGCGTATCGACGAACCCGGGGCTGACCAGGGTGACGTCGATGCCTTCTGCCGCCAGGTCGATGCGCAGCGTCTGCATCAAATAACGTATGGCCGCCTTGGACGCGCCGTAGGCTTCGGCTCGTGGCAGCGCCAGGAAGGTTACCGAACTGCCGACCCCGACCAGATGCGGGCGCTCACCCTGGCGCAGCAGAGGCAGGGCGGCTTCAATGCAGTAGCTGGCGGAAAGCAGGTTGGCGCTGACCACGCGTTCGATCATCGCCGCCTCGAACTGGCGAACCTCGACGTATTCGCAGGTGCCAGCGTTGAGGATCGCGCAATCCAGCGCCCCCCACTGCTGAGCGATGCGCTCACCGATGGCGCGCACCTGCTCGGGATCGGTCAGATCACCGGGGGCCACCAGCACCTGCTCGCCATAGCGTGCGGCCAGGACTTGCAGCGGGCCCGTGCTGCGGGCGCTGAGCGCCATTCGATGGCCGGCGCGCAGCAATTCCTCGGCCAGGGCCGCGCCGATGCCGCTGCTGGCGCCGGTCAGCCAGATGCGTTTCATGCCAGCCTCCGTTTCAGCCAGGCGATCACGCGGCCAAGCACGGGCAGGTGCTCGTAAAGCAGCGCGCCGGCATCGAAGTAGTCGCGGTGCCGGTAGACGCGCTCGCGCCAGAGCAGGTGCGAGCAGCCTTCCACGGCGATTTCGGCACCGCCGCGCAGGCGCGGGTGGCGGTAGTACATGGTCCAGCGCAGGTAGCCTTCGTCGTCTGCGACCTGGTCGAAACCGTGAAACTCGAAGCGCAGCGCCTTGACGTTGGCGTACAGCTCGGCGAAGTAGCGGCGCATCTCGCTCAGGCCGTGCACTTCATGCAGCGGGTCGCGAAACAGCACATCGTCGCTATACAGCTCGCCCAGGCGATCGAGGTTGTCCTTGTTCAGCGCGGCGAAGCGCTCGGCGAAGTCGCGCAGGAAGGTGCTCATGCCATGACCTCGCGGCCCGGAAGGTTCTTGAACGCGGCCAGGGCGCGCTCGCGCGAGCGCGACAGGTCGACGATCGGCCGCGGATAACCGGATGGCGCGAACAGGCCGCCGAGCGCGGACGGATCATGGATGTCGCGCTTGTTCAGCGCGGCCAGCTCCGGCACCCACTGGCGAATGAACTGGCCATCGGGGTCGAATTTCTGCGACTGGCTGATCGGGTTGAAGATGCGGAAGTAGGGTGCGGCATCGGTGCCGGTGGAGGCGCTCCACTGCCAGCCGCCGTTGTTCGCGGCCAGGTCGCCATCGATCAGGTGACGCATGAAGAAGCGCTCGCCCTCGCGCCAGTCGATCAGCAGGTTCTTGGTCAGGAACATGGCGACGACCATGCGCAGGCGGTTATGCATCCAGCCGGTTTCCCGCAGTTGGCGCATGGCCGCGTCGATGATCGGCAAACCGGTGCGGCCCTCCTGCCAGGCGGCCAGCTCCTGCGGCGCGTTGCGCCAGGGCAGCGCCTCGGTTTCCAGGCGAAAGGCCCGATGCCGCGATACCCGCGGGTAACCGACCAGTATGTGCTTGTAGAACTCGCGCCAAAGCAGCTCATTGATCCAGGTAACGACGCCCTGGTTGCCGCTGTCGAATTCGCCACGGTTGGCGGACAGGGCGGCATGCAGGCATTGCCGGGGCGAGAGGATGCCGGCGGCCAGGTAGGCCGAAAGCTGGCTGGTGCCCGGTTTGGCGGGGAAGTCGCGTTCGTCCTGGTAAAAGGCCACCTGTGCGTCGACAAAGTGCTCCAGACGTTGCTGCGCCGCTTGCTCTCCGGCGGGCCACAGCAGGCGCAAGCTGTCGCTGGGCGTGGCGAAGCCCTTGACGCTGTCGGGAATGGCGTCGCGCTTCACGTCCAGCGGCGTCTGCGCCTTTGGCAGCGCGACCGGCGCCGGCATGGCTGTGTGCAGGCGCTCGTAGCAGACCTTGCGGAACTGGCTGTAGACCTGAAAGTAACCACCGGACCGTGTCAGCACGCTGCCCGGCTTGAACAGAAGCTGGTCGAGATGGCTGTGCCAGGTGATCGCCTGCTGGTTGAGGTAGGCGCTGACCTGCCGATCACGCTGGCTTTCGTTGATGCCGTATTCCTCGTTGGCGTGCACGGCGCAGATGTTGTGCTCCTGGCAGACATCGGCGACCAGGACCGGCACTTCGCTCCAGTCATGGCACTGGCGCACCAGCAGCGGCACGTTGAGTGCGGCCAGGGCCTGGCTCAGCTCACGCAGGTTGCGCAGCCAGAAGTCCACCTTGCACGGCGCGTCGTCGTGGCGCTGCCATTGGCCGGGCGTGACGAGATACAGGGCAATGGTCGAGCCGCTACTCATGGCCTGGCTCAGGGCGGTGTTGTCCTGAATGCGCAGGTCACTGCGAAACCACATCAGTTGTTGCATGGGGCTACCTCTTGAGCGTTTAGCAGGCGGTGACGCTGCAGCCAGGCGTGCGCGGCGAGCGGGTCGTTGGCCGAATCCAGGTCAGTGAGGGCGTCGCGGTGAATGTAGGCAGCTGGGCCGGCGATAAGCAGCGGCACCGGGCATTGTTCGGCCAGGCGTGGCAATTGGCGGCGCACCAGGGTGCCGTCCAGTGCGTCCTCGGCGTAGAGCAACACGGCACGCGGTGCGATGTGTTCCAGCGCCGTCAGCAATTCATTGGGCGGCAGCGGCCAATCGAAGACTTCCACCGGGCAATCGCTGGCACTGGCTAGCCAGGCGCACAGCCACAGGCCTGGCTCCATCGGCGCCTTGCCCAGGTTGACCAGTAGCAGCGGCGCGCCGCCGACCTGGCGATTGCAGTGGTAGATGCGGGTGGCCAGTTTGCTGCGCAGCCAGGACAGGAAGAACACCTGCTCGGCGCGCGCACCGAACTGGCCCTGCCAGCGCTGGTGCAGGTCGCCGAGCAGTGGCCAGAACAGCTGTTCGACCAGGGTGCTGGCCGGGTAGAGCGCCAGTGCCGAGTTGAAGCGATCGTCCAGGCGACGTTCATTGAGCTGGACGATGCAGCCGAGCATCTCGTTGCGCTGGCGTGTCCAGTTGTCGCCGCCGGTGGCCTGGGGCACCTGGCCGTGGTCGAGCAGCGCCTTGACCTGGCCGACGGCAACACCGCGGGCCAGCCAGGCGAGAATGGCGTTGATGCGTTCGAGGTTGGCCGGCGAGTAGAGGCGATGGCCCTTGGGCGTACGGTACGGCACGATCAGACCGTAGCGGCGCTCCCAGGCGCGCAGGGTCACCGGGTTGATGCCGGTGCTGCGCGCCACCTCGCGGATCGGCAGGTAGCCCTGGTCGAGCGCCTGGCGGTAATCGTGACTGGTGTCTTCGTCGGCGATGGTTTCGCGGGTCATGGCGTCACAGCGCGTTGCGCAGGGCAAGAGGCTCAGGGTGTGGCTGCAGGTAGGCCTGCTCGGCGATGTAGCGATCCGGGTGGCGGCGGAAGTGGTGCTTGAGCAGCGTCAACGGCACCACCAGCGGCACGATGCCCTCGCGGTACTGGCCGATCAGTTGCTGCATCTCCTGCTTCTCGTCAGGGCTCAGGGTGCGCTTGAGGTAACCGCTCAGATGCTGCAGCACGTTGCTGTGGGTGCCGCGGGTGGCACACTTCTTCAGCGCGCTCATCAGCTCGCTGAAGTAATGCGGCGCCAGTTCGCCTAGGTCGTGTTGGCTCAGTTCGCCGAGCAGGCGCCCCAGCGACTTGTAGCGCAGCGGGTCGGTGGCCATCAGCAGGTACTTGTAGCGCGAGTGAAAGGCGATCAGCGAGCGACGGGTCAGCCCCTGTTGCAGCAGGCGCTGCCATTCGGCGTGGGCGTAAACGCGGGTGATGAAGTTCTCGCGCAGCACCGGATCGTTGAGGCGACCGTCTTCCTCCACCGGCAGATCCGGATGCCGCGCGCAGAAGGTGGCGGCGAAGATGCCGCGGCCTGGCTCGCTCGGGCGGCCGCCGTCCTGATAGACCTTGACTCGCTCCAGGCCGCAGGAGGGCGATTGCTGCATGAAGATATAGCCGTTGATGCCCTGCAGTTCGCTCGCCATGCGCTCGCCATAGGCGGCCAGCGCATCGGTCACATCGCGCGAGCGGTCGACGCTGCCGACAGCACGTGGCGCCTGCGGATCACCGACCAGGCGAATCGGCTCGCGTGGGATCGGCATGCCGATCCCGACTTCCGGGCAGACCGGAACGAAGTCGAAGTGTTCGGCCAGGCTGCGGCTGCACAGCCGCGATAGCTTGTGGCCGCCGTTGTAGCGTACTTCGGCACCCAGCAGGCAGGCGCTGATACCCAGTTTGGCTTTGCTCGCTTGCATAACCCGACCTCGAAGAACCTTGTACATGAAATTGATCATGTACAACTTGTGTCCATCATAGGTGTGCGATTGTACAAGTCAAATCATTTGTACAGCTTTGGTATTGCTTTGTCGGGCAAGCACACGACAGCCGCAGAAGCGGCGCCGTTGAGAGCGGGGAGGAGGGATCAGCGCCAGCCTTGTAGCCAGCGCTCGCAATCCTGCAGTTGACGCCAATCGAGTTGCTGGCTGCGTCGGGTGAGTACAGCCTGGAGCTCCACACCAAGGATATTGTCGGCCTCGTCGCGGATCAGTTCGGTGACCAGGAAGTGGCGCTCGCGATTCTGTGGTTGCGCTGCCGTCCACTTCGACAGCAGCAGCTTGCGCGGGTTGAGATGACGCCTGCCAGGCCTGTCGTTGGGCAAACTCACTGCAGGTGCTCGAGCAGGCGCCGCGCCGCATCCTGGCCACTGAGCCAGGCCCCCTCGACACGACCGGACAAGCACCAGTCGCCACAGGCATACAGCCTCAGGTCGGCATCGGCCAGCGCGCCCCATTGGTGCGCCTGCGCCGGCCGGGCATAGAGCCAGCGGTGAGCGAGGGTGAAACTCGGTGGCGGCACCGTGCAGCCGATCAGTTCGGCGAAAGCACCATGCAGTTGTTCGATCACCGCCTCCCTGGCCAGGTCCAGATGCTGTCGGCTCCAGGCGCTGCTGGCGTGCAGTATCCAAGTGTCGAGGTGGTTGTCGCGGCCGGGTTTGCTGCGGTTGCGGGCGAGCCAGTCGATCGCGCTGTCCTGCACGAAGCAGCCCTCCACGCGGGTGTCCAGCGCGCTGTCGAAGCCCAGCGCCACTGCCCAGGTCGGCTCCATGACCACGCTCGCTGCGGCGCCGGCCAGTTTCGGTGCGGCCGCCAGCAGGGCACTGGCCTGCGGCGCGGGCGTGGCAACGATGACGTGACTGAAAGGGCCGTGGCTGTTGCCGTCGGCGTCCAGCAAGCTCCAGTAGCGGTCGCCGCGGAAAACTTCGGTGATGCGGCAGTTGAACCTGACCGGCAGGGCACCGAGCATGGCGCGGGTGATGGCGCTCATGCGTGGGCTGCCGACCCAACGCACCTGCTCATCCGGAGAGGCGCTGAGCTGACCATCCTGAGCGTTGTACAGACTTGGCTGCCACTCGGCGGCCCAGCCCCGCGTTTGCCATTGCTGCACCACTTCGACGAAGCGCCGGTCGCGGGCGGTGAAGTACTGTGCGCCGAGATCCAGGCTGCCAGCGTCGCTGCGTTTACTGGCCATGCGCCCGCCGCTGCCGCGACTCTTGTCGAACAGTTCGATGTCCTGCCCGGCGGCATGCAGGGCCTGGGCGGCGGAGAGCCCTGCGATGCCGGTGCCAATGATGGCGATGGGTGCGTTCATGGTTACCTCGTCAGCGCTGAATGCTCTACAGGCTAAGGTTTGGACAAAAGCTATACAAGGATGTTTTCATGTACAGCTGATGCCGTTCGAACCTGCTCAAAGCCTGCTGCGCGTCGGCTCTGCTGCGTTAAAAACAGGCTCGGACTGCTCATTTACAACTCGTAAAGTCGAGCGCGACTCCGACCGGTCCTCGCCTGTTTTTGCCTTGCATAGCTCTAGCTCGCCAGCCTTTGAACAGGTTCTGAGTGGCGCTCCCTTGCTTTAGGTTTAGGACAAACGCGGCATTCGATAAAGGCACGTGCGCGCGTCATGAACCAGACTAAAGGTGAAGTTACTTCCATTGCCAAGCGAGGACGATGCCATGCACATCCTGCTGACCGGCGGTACCGGTCTCATCGGTCGGGCGCTATGCGCGCACTGGGCCGAGCGGGGCCACCGCCTCACCGTCTGGAGTCGTGAACCCAGCAAGGTCGCACGTCTGTGCGGCTCCGACGTACGCGGTATCGCCCAGCTCGAGGAGCTGGCTGACGAGCCCCTGGACGCCGTGATCAACCTGGCCGGCGCGCCGATTGCCGACAAACCCTGGAGCAGCAAGCGTAAGGCGCTGCTGTGGTCCAGCCGTATTGGTTTGACCGAGCAATTGTTGGCCTGGTTGCAGGGCCGCACGCAGCGCCCGGCCGTCTTGTTGTCTGGCTCGGCAGTGGGTTGGTACGGCAACGGCGGTGAACGTGAACTGAGCGAAAGCACGCCGCAGGTGACCGATGATTTCGCCGCGCAGTTGTGCGGCGCCTGGGAGGAGACCGCTCTGCGTGCCGAGGAGCTGGGGATTCGCGTGGTGCTGATCCGTACCGGCCTGGTGCTGAGCCCCGATGGCGGCGTGCTCAAACGCCTGCTGCCGCCATTCAGGTTCGGCTTGGGTGGCCGCCTCGGCGATGGCCGGCAGTGGATGCCGTGGATTCATATCGCCGATCAAATCGGCCTGATCGATTTTCTCTTGCAGCAAGACGATGCTCGCGGTCCTTATAATGCCTGCGCGCCGATACCGGCGCGCAACGTCGAGTTCACCAAGGCGCTGGGCCAGGCACTGAGTCGCCCGACCCTATTGCCGGTACCGGCCTTCGTGCTGCGTACTGCGCTGGGCGAGATGTCCGAGTTGCTGCTCGGCGGTCAGCGTGCCGTGCCGACGCGCCTGCTGGAGGCGGGTTTCAGTTTTCGTTTCACCCATCTGGATGTGGCTCTGGTGGATTTGCTGAGCCATCACTGACTAGGATTTCGCATGACCGATCACGCATTGTTGCTGGTTAACCTGGGTTCGCCCGCGTCCACCGAAGTAGCCGATGTCCGCCGTTACCTTAATCAGTTCCTGATGGATCCCTACGTGATCGATCTGCCCTGGCCGCTGCGTCGCCTGCTGGTGTCGCTGATCCTGATCAAGCGCCCCGCGGCGTCGGCGCATGCCTATGCATCGATCTGGTGGGATGAAGGCTCGCCGCTGGTGGTGCTCAGTCGCCGCCTGCAGGAGGCGATGAAAGCTCAGTGGAGTCATGGCCCGGTGGAACTGGCCATGCGCTACGGCGAACCGTCCATCGAGTCGACGCTGCAACGCCTGGCCGCTCAGGGCGTTCGCCAGGTGACGCTGGCGCCGTTGTATCCGCAGTTCGCCGACAGCACCACGACCACGGTAATCGAAGAGGTCAAGCGGGTGGTGCGTGAGTGCGGGCTGGACCTGCGCCTATCCATACTGCCGCCGTTCTACGACCAGCCGGAATACCTCGATGCCCTGGTGGCCAGCGCCAAACCCTACCTGGAGCAGGATTTCGACCACCTGTTGCTGAGCTTCCACGGCCTGCCGGAGCGTCACCTGCACAAGCTCGATCCCAGTGGCCATTGCCTGAAAGGCGACGACTGCTGCCGCAACGCTTCGCCCGAGGTGCTCGCCAACTGTTACCGCGCGCAATGCCTGCGCAGCGCCGAGCTGTTCGCCGAGCGAATGGGCTTGCGCCCGGAGCAATGGTCGGTAAGTTTCCAGTCGCGCCTGGGGCGTGCCAAGTGGATCGAACCCTACACCGAGGCGCGTCTCGATGAGTTGGCCGCGCAAGGAGTGAAGAAGCTGCTGGTGATGTGTCCGGCCTTCGTCGCCGACTGCATCGAGACCCTGGAGGAAATCGGTGATCGCGGCCGCGAGCAATTCGTCGAGGCCGGTGGCGAGAGCCTGCAACTGGTGCCCTGCCTGAACGATCACCCGGACTGGGTAGCGGCGCTGAACGCGCTGTGCGAACGAGCGCCCTTGTCCATCTGAGTCGGGCCTGATCGCCGAGGCGAGCCATTCGCCTCGGCGGGTATGAAGCATTCGCCGACCTGATAACACCTTCGAGCGATACTCACGGCTGTTTATATCGTCCTAAGCTGACGCCACTTTCAACCGCCGCGCACCGCGTCAGCGGTGCCGAGGAGAGCGTCCGTGCATAACAACAATAACGGCTACCCCTCCAGTACCCGAGCCTGGGTCACTGTTGCCATCCTGATGGTGGCTTACGTGCTGTCCTTCGTCGATCGGCAGATTCTGAACCTGCTGGTCGAGCCCATCCGCCGCGATCTTGCGATCAATGACACGCAGATGAGCCTGCTGATGGGCCTCTCGTTTGCCCTGTTTTACACGATATGCGGGATTCCTCTCGGGCGCGTGGCCGATACGCGCAGCCGGCGTGGGTTGATCGCCGTGGGCATCCTGTTCTGGAGCGCCGCCACAGCTGCCTGCGGCATGGCCAAGATGTACTGGCAGTTCCTGCTCTGCCGCATCGGTGTCGGTGTGGGGGAGGCGGCTCTTTCGCCTGCAGCCTATTCGCTTATTGCTGACAGCTTTCCCGCCGAGCGCCGGGCTACGGCGATCAGCGTTTACTCGATGGGAGTCTATCTGGGCTCGGGCCTGGCCTTTCTGGTGGGCGGTCTGGTCATCCAATTCGCCTCGGCACAGGGCGACGTGACCCTGCCGGTGCTGGGCGAGGTACGTCCCTGGCAGCTGATCTTCCTTATTCTCGGTGTCGCCGGCGTGCTGTTCACCTTGCTGATGCTGGCGGTCAAGGAGCCGGCCCGGCGTGGCGCCGGCGCGGGCGTGGCGGTGCCGCTCAGCGAAGTGGGGCGCTACATTCGCGCCAACCGGCGTACCGTGCTGCTGCACAACTTCGGCTTCGCCGGCCTAGCTTTCGCCGGCTACGGCAGCGCGGCCTGGGTGCCGACCTTCTATATCCGTACCTATGGCTGGGACGCCGGCCAGGTTGGCATCGTCTATGGTTGCATCGTCGCGGTGTTCGGCTGCCTCGGCATCGTCTTCGGCGGACGCCTGGCGGACCTGATGGCCAAGCGCGGGCGCAGTGACGCCAACATGCGCGTCGGTCTGTACGCCGCGCTCGGTGCGCTGCCGCTGGTAGCGCTGTTCCCGCTGATGGACTCCGCGTTCTGGGCCAGCGTGCTGCTGGCGCCGACGGTGTTCTGCCTGAGCATGCCGTTCGGTGTGGCGCCTGCGGCGATTCAGGAAATCATGCCTAACTCGATGAGGGGCCAGGCGTCGGCCATCTATCTGTTCGTCATTACTCTGTTCGGCCTGGGGGTAGGTCCGACCGCGGTGGCGCTGGTCACCGACTTCGTCTTCGCCGACGATGCGGCGCTGCGCTATTCACTGCTGATCGTCACCACCCTGGCGGTGCTGACGTCGGTCATCCTGCTGGCCAAGAGTCTCAAGCCCTATCGTGAGAGCGTGACGCGACTGGAGCAATGGGCTGCCAGCCCGGCCTGAACAGGCGCCTTTTCCGACTTGCCGGGCTCTGTCCGGCACGGTTTATGCGCCAGCGCACGGGCAGCATGGAATTTTTGCGCTTTACTGAGGTTCTGAGTGTTGCGCGCGTCACTCCGGCGCGCGCCAGCCAGGGAACCTCCGGATGGGAGCGAGGCCAGTGTCTGCCGTGCAGGGCAGGGCATTCAACGACTCGATAGTGTGGCGACGGTTAGTGCTGCCGGGGCTCGCTGCGCTCCTGTTGCTGGGCGGCTGCACGGGCCGCCTGGACAACGACTCCATCGTCAACACGCGCAGCCCGCTCAAGCCCGCCGAAGTGCTGCAGACCGACGTCGACCGCATGGCGACCCTGGCCATGCGCAACAACCTCAACAGCCTTTATCGGCTGATGAACAAGCTGTACCAGCGCAACCCTCGCGAATGGCGCAAGAACTCCCTGCCCGACGCCGCGGCGGCCGAGCGCGCCATCCAGTACGCCATCGAGCATAATCAGGACTGGCCGACTCTGGGCGGCCGGCGCGATGTCGCCGCGCTGGATTATTCCTTGAGCCCCGGGTTTCAGGGGGACCGCGTGGCGGCCTTCACCTATGCCATTGGCAGCATGCTGGTCACCGCGCACGGTGGCCGCACGGAGTTCTATCTGACCGATAGCTTCGATGCGCAATTCATCCACAACGCCGCGCGTAACCTGGAGAAGGCCGGCTGGATGCTGTCGCAGCGGCGAGACGCCGCAGGCCGGCCGTTGCTGCTGTCCAACGAGTTCTCCGAACAGGGCGTCAACCTCAGCTACGCGGTGGAGTTCGGCAAGATGGTGGCGCGTCTCGACCTGCTCACGCACGTGCTGGAGGAGCGCTACCGGCGCATGGGGGCCAACTATGCGCAGAGCTTGTTCCTGCTGAACTTCCTGCCGGTGCAGTAGCGCGTCACGGATGCCAGCGCTGCTGGATTTCCTCCAGCGTTCCGGCTTTGCGCAGACGCACCAGGGCTTTGGAAAATTGCCGGGCGCGCTCGGTATCGCCTTTGGCGAAGGCGACGAAGCGCGGCATCCGGATCAGCGGGCGAGGGAGCACGCGCACCTGCTCCTGGGCGCGCTGTTCACGAATGAAATAAAGCAGCTGGGTGTGGTCACCGACGATGATGTCGATGCGCCCGGCCAGCAGCATCGATATCAGTTGCCGTGGGTTCTGTGCACTGCTGTCGCGGGCCAGATCGGCGCGATCGAACTTCTCTTCATAGGCATAGCCGCGAACCTGGCCGATCACGTAGGGCGAAAGATCGTCCAGCGTCTTCCAGTCTTTGATCGCGGTCTTGTCGGTGGTCATGAACACGGTGGATCCACTGCGCAGCGGGCCTACCAGTTCGTATTGCTGCTGACGTTGCGCGGTGCCGGCGAACTGGAAGGCCATCTGCACTTCGCCACGATCGAGCATGCGCTTGACCCGCTCCCAGGGATACAGACGAATTTCGTAGGGTACCTGTGCTTCACGCAGCACGGCGTCGATCAGTTCGACATCGAGCCCGCGTGGCGTATCGTCTTCGGCGGTGACGAAACTGTAAGGCGCGAACTGCTCGTCGCCCACGACCCGCCAGGGCTGCGCTGCCAGCGAATGGGTCAGTGCCAGCAGAGCGAGCAGCAGATAGCGCATGGCGGGATACCTCGTGACCGACCTGTATTCAGGCTAGTCAGTTTCTGCGAACGAGGCGGCTGAAACGATGAATATCAGACCTTGCGCACGAACTCGGACTTGAGCTTCATCGCGCCGATGCCATCGATCTTGCAGTCGATATCGTGATCGCCGTCGACCAGGCGGATGTTCTTCACTTTGGTGCCGACCTTGACCACCAGCGAGGAGCCTTTGACCTTCAGGTCCTTGATCACGGTGATGGTGTCGCCGTCCTGCAGCAGGTTGCCGACCGAGTCCTTGATCACGCGCGCGTCGTCGCTGGCCTCGGCATTCTCGCCGGCTTTCCATTCATGGGCGCACTCGGGGCAGACCAACTGATCGCCGTCTTCGTAGGTGTATTCGGAGTTGCATTTGGGGCAGGGCGGCAGAGCGGTCAAGGGGTGTCCTCGGAGGTCATGAGAAAACCGCAGATTATATAGGGTTTTGTCGACGAGCGCTGCTCTAGGGCGAGGCGCGTCTGGCAGTCGAGTGTTTTAAATATTGGACTTTTGTTGAGGCCGGTTTTACTGGGGATGCCCGTTTTGCGCCTTCAAGAGCGGTTGACGAATATGATTCGTCAAAAGATTTTGAGCGTATTCGTTTGACATATTTTACGGCTCGGGCAGACTGGCAGCAGATTCCGTTGCCGAACCGGGTAACGGGCAGCATCGCTGCAGCCCCTCTCTGGATGGAGCTGACCCGGTTCGAGCCGCCGTCGGAAGGCGACACGCTGGCTCAGGAAGAGTATGGGTGCACGGGGTTAGCCAAACAGGCCATCCGTGTAGGCAGAGCCTCTGCCGGACACCGGTCTGCACAGCAACGACAGGCCCGGCCTGTTCCAAGGTGACGTATGTCCGACAACAAGATTCGCAGCACCGCTCGCAAACCCGTCGTGTTGATGTCCATGGGCGCTCAAGAGCGCAAGGGCCACGACTATCAAGTCATGACGCACAAATATATCCAGCCTCTGGTCGAGTTCTCCGGTTGCGTACCGGTATTGGTGCCCACCTGCTGTGGCATCGAGGATCTCGATCAGTATCTGGATATGGCCGACGGCGTGTACCTCACCGGTGCCGGCAGTAACATCGACCCGGCACTTTATGGGCAGGAGAACGAAACGCCGAACAAGGCGCAGGATCGTGACCGTGATCTGTTCGACCTGCCGCTGATTCGCGCCGCCATCGCCCGCGGCCTGCCGATCTTCGGCATCTGCCGTGGCATGCAGGAAATCAACGTGGCGCTGGGCGGGGACATCTACCAGAAGGTCTATGCCGAGCCCGGCTTCAACGATCATCGTGAAAATCCCGATGACCCGGTCGAGGTACAGTACGCACCCAGCCACAGCGTGCGCCCGGTAGCGGGCAGCTGGTTCGCCGAATTGCTCGGCAAGGACGAGATTCAGGTCAACTCCCTGCATGGCCAGGCCATTCGCAACCTGGGCAAGGGGTTGGAAGTGCTGGCCACCGCCGAGGATGGCCTGATCGAGGCGGTTCACGCGCCAAGCCTGTCGCCGTTCCTGGTCGCGGTGCAGTGGCACCCCGAATGGCAGGCTGCACTGAACCCGGATTCGGTGAAGATCTTCCAGGCTTTCGGTGACGCCTGTCACCGTCGTGTGGCCTCACGTAGCAGCCGTCAGGCTGCCTGAACCAGGCACCGCCGCCGGCCCCTGAATCAGTAGGGGCTTGGCGGCTGCGGCCAGTTAAGGGTGCCACTGTCGCTGAAGCGGCGCGTGCCGAACAGGCCATCGGCCAGTTTGCCGCGCAGCACGTAGGGCACTTCCTGGCCCGGTTGATAGCCGGCGACGCCCCAGGCCTGGCGCATTACCGAAAACGCCGAAATGCTCACCGGCACGCTCACCAACGTTTCGCCGAAGCGCGGCACGCTGCCGCTCTGGTCGCTGACACCGCTGGCCAGCGGCTGGCCGTTCACGTCTAGATCCAGCGCCATGCCATTGAAATTCACCGTGCTGTCGTTGGGGTTCTGCACCCGCAGCTTGACCGCGAAGCGCACCTCCAGGCCCTGGCCGGGCAAAGGCTCCAAGCCGACCAGATCGACCCGCAACGGATCACGGTTGCCCAGGCTGGCGCAGGCGCTGAGGCCCAATATGAGCAGGCAGGTGAGGGTGAAGCGAGTGAGGCGAGGCATAGACATCGATCTACATCCATTAGCAGAGGTCACTGCATAGAGACTCTTGATGTCGGCGTTCTGCTCAATGGAGTGCGCGAGCGTGGTTAACTCGCCGTTTGCTGTGGCGCGGTGAATCCCAGGCTACGACGGTTATGAGCCGCAATATAGGTGTCGCGCGAGGGCCTGAGATGGGCGTGGCACAACTCGACCAGGCGCTGCGTATCACCCTTACGTAGCGCTTCGATGAGTAGCCAGTGCTCCTGGCGTGCCTGCTCCACGCGTTCCGGCAGCACCATGGTCGATGCTCGAATCGAGTGGGCGCGCTGCGCGTGATCCTGGATCGCCGCCACCAGTACCGGATTGTCGGAAAGGCCGAAGAACTCCCGGTGGAAGATCACGTTGAGGCGGAAGATTCGGCGCAGGTCACCGGCTGCCACAGCGGCGTCATGCTGTTTCTGAATTCCGATCAGGGCATCGAGCCGCCCCTCGCTCAGCGGAAAGCGAATCATCCGTGCGCCCTGGGTTTCCAGCAGTTCACGTACTGCGTAGAGGTGCTCCACCTCTTCCGCACCATAGGCTTTTACCAGTGCGCCGACATTGCGTTTGCGCTCGACCAGGCCCATGCGCTCCAGTTCGGCCAATACCTGACGGGCCACATGGCGCTTGAGTTGGAAACGGCTGAGCAACTCATCTTCCACGAGTCGCTCGCGCGGGTGCAGAGCGCCGAGCACGATCTCTTCCTCGAGAATTTCCACCACCCGGCTCACGGTTGGCTCGATATCCCGTGTTCTTGCTGTGTTCACGACGTCCAGGGTCACGCTGCCTTCTTCCGCGTCATTGGGGCTACGGCGCCAGAATATAGAGCGCTTTGCCCTGTGTCTCAATTGGTCTGGGGGATACCGCCAGCCTCTGGTCGGCAAGGCGATGGTTGCCAACGCCGAATTGACGTGGCTAACTATGTCGACAGGATTATCAATAATCTAATCGACAAGAGACTGCCGCATGACAAAAAAAGCAGCCGATACCCCTGCTGTGGTTGTACCCAAAGGCATTCGCAAGGGGCTTACCAATTATGGCGATACTGGATTCTCGCTATTTCTGCGCAAGGCCTTCATCAAGGGTGCCGGTTACACCGATGAGGCGCTGGACCGCACCATCATCGGTATCGCCAATACCGGCAGCGGCTACAACCCTTGTCATGGCAATGCGCCGCAACTGATCGAGGCGGTCAAGCGTGGGGTGATGATGGCGGGTGGGCTGGCCATCGATTTTCCGACCATATCCGTTGCCGAGAGCTTCTCCGCCCCCACCAGTATGTACCTGCGCAACCTCATGTCGATGGACACCGAGGAAATGATCCGTGCGCAGCCCATGGATGCAGTCGTGCTGATCGGTGGTTGCGACAAGACCGTGCCGGCGCAGTTGATGGGCGCGGCATCGGCCAACGTTCCGACCATCCAGCTGATTACCGGCTCGATGCTGACAGGCGGCCATCGTGGCGTTCGGGTTGGCGCCTGCACCGACTGCCGGCGCTTCTGGGGCCAGTTCCGAGGCCAGGAAATCGATGAACAGGAAATCAGCGAGGTCAATTCCAAGCTGGTAGCCAGTGTCGGTACCTGCTCGGTAATGGGCACGGCCAGCACCATGGCCTGTCTGGGCGAGGCATTGGGTATCGTGATGCCGGGTGGTGCGTCGCCACCCGCGGTGACCTCGGACCGTATTCGCATTGCCGAGCTGACGGGCAAGCAAGCCGTGGAGATGGCCCGCAGCGGCCTGACACCTGACAAGATTCTTACCGCCAAGGCGTTCGAGAATGCCCTACGGGTGCTGCTGGCCATCGGCGGCTCGACCAACGGAATCATTCATCTCACGGCAATTGCCGGACGCATGGGCTTCGATATCGACCTGGCGGCGTTCGATCGCATGAGCCGTGAGACACCGGTACTGGTCGACCTGAAGCCATCCGGGCAGCACTACATGGAGGATCTGCACCGAGCTGGTGGTCTGCAGACCGTACTGCATCAATTGCGCCCGCTGCTGCACCTGGATGCACTGACGGTGACCGGACGGACGTTAGGCGAAGAACTGGATGACGTCCCGGTGTTCATCCAGGACGTGGTGCGTAGCTTCGATGAGCCGATTTACCCCGCCGGAGGCATTGCGTTCCTGCGCGGTAACCTGGCACCGGAGGGCGCCATCATCAAGCAGTCCGCCGCCGATCCGGCGCTGATGGAGCACGAAGGGCGCGCCGTTGTCTTCGAAAATTCCGAAGACATGGCGCTGCGCATCGATGACCCGGAACTGGACGTTAACGCCGATGACATCCTGGTACTGAAAAACATTGGGCCCATTGGTGCGCCAGGCATGCCGGAAGCCGGTTACCTGCCCATTCCGAAGAAGCTGGCCCGTGCCGGCGTCAAGGACATGGTGCGTATTTCCGATGGCCGCATGAGCGGCACGGCGGCCGGTACGATCGTCCTGCACGTGACGCCCGAGGCGGCCAAAGGTGGGCCTCTGGCGTTGGTGCAGAACGGTGATCGCATCCGTTTGAGCGTGGCCGAGCGCAGCATCGAACTGAAGGTGTCCGACGAAGAGCTGGCGCGGCGGCGTGCGGCCTGGCAGGCACCCCAGCCGGTCGATGCCGAGCGCGGTTACCGCAAGCTGTTCTACGAGCAGATCACCCAGGCCGACAAGGGCTGCGATTTCGAATTCCTGAGGCCTCCATCCATGCAAGCCAAAGTGCCGGGGGATCGTTGATTCCCTGAGCACACGCCATGTGCCGCCTGGGCATCGCTCCAGGCGGCGTTTTTCCCGTCAGCACTCCCCCTACAAGAACAAACGGAGTTACTCATGGAAAACACCACCCTGGTGGTGGCCGTTTCGGTCAGCGCCATCGTCGCCTTGCTTATTCTTATTGTCCGATTCCGCTTTCAGCCCTTTCTCGCACTGATACTGGTCAGCGTCGGCGCCGGCCTCGCCCTTGGCATGCCGGCGCAGGAGTTGCTCGATTTCATCGTCAAATCCATGGGCGGGACCTTAGGTTTCGTTGCTCTGATCATTGGCCTGGGCGCCATGTTCGGCGAGATGCTGCGGGTCAGCGGCGGTTCCGAGCGGCTGGCGCTCAATCTCGTCGAACGCTGTGGCGACAGAACCGTGCCCTGGGCCCTGGGGCTCGCGGGGTTTCTGGTGTCGATCGCGGTGTTCATCGATGTCGCCATCATCATTCTGGTGCCGCTGATCTATGGCATCGCCAAGCGCACCAAGCGCTCGTTGCTGTACTACGGCATTCCCCTATGCGCGGGGCTGAGCGTGACCCACACCTTCATTCCGCCAACGCCGGGGCCTATCGCTACGGCGAGTATCCTCGGTGCCGACCTCGGCTGGGTGATCATATGGGGCGTGATTGCCGGCTTGCCCGCGATGGCCGTGGCCGGGCCCATCTTTGGCAAGTTCATCGCCAGCCGCATCTTCGTGCCGGTCCCGGAGCACATGAACCAGGGCGCGAGCAACTTCGATGATGCGAGCCGGCTGCCATCGTTCCGCTCCGTGGTGTTGACGTTGCTGTTGCCGCTATTGCTGATCCTCGGCAACACCTCGGCGGAGCTGCTGCTGGCCGAAGGCAATCCACTGCGCGACGTGCTGATGTTCGTGGGCAATCCGATCATCGCCTTGCTGCTTACCTGCCTGATGACCTTCTGGGTCTTCGGACACAAGCGTGGCTACAGCAAGGATGAGCTGCAGAAAATTGCCACCAAGGCACTGGAGCCTGCCGGGATCATCATTCTCATCACCGGAGCTGGCGGTGTGTTCGGTAAGGTGCTGGTCGCTTCCGGCATCGGTGAGATTCTCGCCTCCGGCATGCAGAATTTGGGCTTGCCATTGGTATTGTTCGCCTTCATGACTTCGGCGGTAATGCGTATTTCCCAAGGCTCGGGAACGGTCGCGATGATCACCGGAGCCAGCCTGACGGCGCCAGTGGCCGAATTGATGGGCGTGGGGGATCAAATGACCGCTCTGCTGGTGATCGCGATCGCCTGTGGCGGTACGGCATTCTCCCATGTCAACGATTCAGGCTTCTGGATGGCCAACCGCTACTTCGGCATGAGCGTCTCCGATACGCTGAAATCCTGGACTGTGATGAAATCCCTGGTTGGCCTGACCGGTCTGGTGATCTGCCTGGTGATCAGTCCGTTCATAGGTTGATCCGTCTCGTCGCTAGCTGCGTTGCCGGCTGCCCAGTACCAGCGCGATGCCGCCGAGCACTGCAACGGCGCTGAGCATCAGACGCAGGCTCAGCGCTTCGCCCAGCAGCAGGCTGCCGCCGATGGCGGCGAGGATCGGTACGCTCAACTGCACCGTGGCCGCCTGGCTGGCACGCAGACCGGGCAGGGCGCTGTACCAGATGGCGTAGCCGATGCCCGAGGTCAACGCGCCGGACAGCAGTGCGTAGAACAGGCCAGGCCCATCCCAGTCGAGCTGTCCTAACAGTAGCGCCGCCAGCAGTAATGCCAGCGGCGTTGCGCGTATGAAATTGCCCGCGGTCACCGCCAGCGGATCGCCCAGGCCGCGTCCAAGCAGGGAGTACGCGCCCCAGGCGACACCGGCCAGCAGCATCAGCAATGCGGCCAGCAACGGTGGCGCGCTGGCGCCTGGTAGCAGCAGCGCCAACAGGCCCGCCGTGGCCAGCGCCGTACCGAGGCTGGCGGCCAGGCCCAGGCGTTCGCCGCGCAGCCAGCCCCAGAGCAGCATGCTCAACTGCACCGCGCCGAACAGCAGCAGGGCGCCGGCACCGGTGTCCAGTTGCAGGTAGGCGAAGGAAAAGGCGGCCGCATAGATAAACAGCGCCAGTGCGCCAGGCCAACTGCCGGCCATGGGTTGGCCGCGTTGCCGCAATTTCAGCAATAACCACAGGGTCACTGCACCGCAGAGCAGGCGAATGGCGGTGAAGCTGGCGGCGTCGATTTCGGTTTCACGCAGTGCCAGGCGGCATAGCAGCGAGTTGCCGGCGAATGCCAGCATGGCAAGGGAGGTGAGCAGCAGGATACGCGGAGGCATCGTCCATCCTTGGGTGCAGGTCTGGTGATGCCTCGCAGCTAAACACGTCCGGCGGAGGCTTGGCATTGGCGGAAGGTCGCAAATCCCTGCGACCTTGGCCACTTAGGCGCGGGCGTCGATCAGAAATGCGCCTTGACCAGCAGGCTGGCGGTGTTCTGGTTGGTCGGGCCGACGAAGTTGTCGCTGACGAAACCGCCATCCTTGATGCCGTACTTGTTCTTCCAGTAGTCGTATTCGATGCCGACGTACAGCTGTTTCTCGCCCCACTTCATCGCCTTGCCCAGGTCGTACTTGATCTGCGGGTTGAAGTGCAGGTTGGCCTGGTAGTCGCCGCGGCGGTTGCTGTCGTTGTCCACCACCCAGTCCATGAAGCCATCGATGAGGATGTCCGAGTCGCCGACCGGAATGGTGTAGCTCCACACCGGGGTGATCTGCCAGACGTTCTTGCCCGGGCGGCTGCCGTCCGGTTTGCGCAGGTAGGTGTTGAGCTGGAAGTAGTCGAAACCAGGGATATCCAGGTCGAATGCCGGGCCGAGCAGGTAGGCATCGACGTCCTTCTCGCCGAACTCGTAGGTGAAGGCCAGCAGCACGTCCTTGATCGGGCCGAAGGAAAGGTCGGCGCCGGTGATCTTGCCGAACGACAGGCGCGGGCTGAATTCGCCGTAGTAGGTATGGCCGTCGCCGTTACCGTTCTGTGCGTCGGTGTTGAATTTGATCAGGTCGGTAAAGAAGAACAGGTCACCGAAACTCCAGCCGCTGGCATGCTCGAAGGTGATGGTCTGCTGGATCTCCGGATCGATCTTGAAGTCCTGCCCGTAGAGGTAGGTCAGGCTGTTGTTCTGCCAGTGCAGCAGATCATCGGCGACGGCGTGGCCGCCCGCCAGCAGACCGCTGGCGAGCACCAGCGAAGAGAGTGTGCGATTCATGGAAGCTCCTGGTGGTTAAGACGTGTCGTTATGATTTTTTGTGGCTTGCCGTCCCGGCAGACAACCTTTGGGCTGTCGCGAGGCGACGTGAGAAAACGCGCCCGGCGTTTTAAACCTGTCCGCCCGGTCAGGCTGGTACTGCTCTGAGCAAAAAGGGCGCCAATTCTCGTGTTTGCTCATAGCCGTTGCAAATCAATTGGATACGCATGCGTCTCAGGGCAGCTTTCATATGCTTGTTGCACCGTTTTCTGACCGACAAGACAAAAACGGCCATAACTTGGTGCGCCGCCGTCTGAGTGATGTCAGGCGGTGCGCATGTAAGGTGCTTGGGATGCGACGGACGTATGAGCGCCCGAGCGCAAGATCGCTGCCCGCAGCGCGCCCATGGAGGGGAACGCGCAGAGCGCCGCCTTGCTGTTAGCGGCCCTGCGCCTGTTCGATCAGTAGGCGCCGGGTCGTTTTCAACAGGCGGTCGGACAGCTCAGGGTCCTTGACGCTGCGTGACAGCATCAGGGCGCCGACCATGGCTGAGAGCAGCAGTACGCTTTGCTCGTCGGCTTTATCGCTGTCGAGGTCGCCTTCGATTCGCATCAGACGTTCGCGTACCAGGGCGTCGGTGGTCTCGCTGGCTGCGCCGCGCTGGCCCAGCTCGGCAGACATGGTCGGCAGCGGGCAACCGGCGCCTGGGTTGGCGCGATGCGCGCTGGACAGGTAGCTGGCGATAAAGCGCGTGAGCGGCGTTTCGGCATCCTTGCCCAGCGCTTCGGCGTTGTTGGAAAGCTCCTGCGCGGCGTGACGAAGTGCGGTCTCCACCAGATCATCCTTTGACTTGAAGTGGGCGTAGAAGCCGCCGTGGGTCAGGCCCAGCGCTTTCATCAGCGGTTGCAGGCCGGTCGCGCCGACGCCGTCGCGGCGAAAGCGCAGGGCCGCCTCCTCGATGATGCGTTGGTGGGTCTTGGCCTTGTGATCTTCCGAATAGCGCATGGGCGTTCCCGTCTTTCAAATGCCGGTCGTCATCTTACACCTGCGTCGCTGTTCTGGCGCGGGGCGTTCAAGTCGAGAATCAGGCAGGTGGTGGAGGCAACGGCATAAAGGCGTTCATCGACGTCATACAGGCGACCCTCAGCCAGGGCCGTGGAACGACCGAGGTGGATGATGCGGCCTTCGGCGCGCACTGGGCCGGCCTCGCTGCGCAGCGCACGGATGTAGCTTACCCGCAGGTCTGTGGTCGTATAGCCCTGGCCCGGCTTGAGCAGGGTGGCGATGTAGCCGCCGTGCACGCTGCCCAGCGGGTTGTAGTGACGCTGACCCGGCGTACCCTGTAAGACGAACAGGCCGCTGGCCCAATGCATCGGAGTGAAGTCGAGCACGGCGTTGATCGGTGGTGACGGCAGGTCGCCGCGGCCGATAGCGTCGAAGAAATCCATCGGCGTCATGGCCGCCACTTCGGCCAGGCTGAGCGTGCCGGGGGCGGCGAGCTGGCTGCGAATGGTCTGTTCCTCCGCGACCCAGCTGGCGAGGCGGGCCTCACGTGATAAGGCGGTCATACGGGCTCCTAGTAAAGATGATGGACGACATTCAATGTTTCATATTATGGTTGAAATATTAATAGCCGCCAGTCATCCGGCTCGGAGCCTGTCATGCGTCCATCCCGAACGTTGTTGATCATCCTGATGCTGCTCACTGCGCTCGGGGAAACCTCCACGCAGCTGCTGATCCCGGCGTTGGGCGAGCTGGAACGAGGGTTGAGTGCCGAGCCCGGCAGCAGCCTGCTGGCGCTTTCGTTATTCGTCTGTGCCTTTGGCCTGGGACAATTGCTGCTCGGGCCGCTGTCCGACCGATTGGGGCGCCGCCCGGTATTGCTGCTCGGGCTGAGTCTCTATCTGCTGGCGACCCTAGGCATGTTGCTGGCGTCGAATATCGAGGTGCTGATCGGCATGCGCGTACTGCAGGGCCTGGGCGCTTGCGCTGCGCTGGTACTGGCGCGCGCCATCGTCCGCGATGTGTGGCAGGAGCAGGCGGGGCCGGCCCTGGCACTGACGGTGCTGGGTATGTTCGCGGCGATCGTGCTGTCGCCGGTGGTCGGCGGTTTGCTGACCCAGTATGGAGGCTGGCGCGCGCCACTGCTGGCCACCCTGGTGCTTGGCAGCCTGGCGCTGTTGTCCGTGCTTGGCGGCTACCGCGAGACGCATCTGCAGCGTGACCCGCAGGCTGGTCGTTTCAAGGGGCTGCTGGCCAACTATCTGCAGGTACTGCCCAGTTGCCGATCGCTGGCGCTGACCATCGCCTGTACCTACGGCGCGATGTTCGTCGTGGTGGCCGGCTCGTCGTCGATATACATCGGTTTGCTGGGGCTGAGCGCCGCGCAGTACGGGTTGACCTTTGCCCTAATGGTTTCCGGCCTACTCGGCGGTGCGCTGTTCACCCTGCGCAACGTGCAGCGACTGGGGCCGCAGCGGGTCGTCGGGATCGGCGTGGCGCTGGTGCTGCTCGGGTCGCTGCTGACCCTGGCAGTCTACCTGCTGTTCGGCCTGTCGCTATTGGGGCTGTCGCTGCCGCAGGTGCTGGTGACGCTGGGCGGCGGCATGCTGCTGCCCGCCGCCGTGGCCGGCGCGGTGCTTCCCAATCCGCAGCGCGCCGGCTTGGCAGCGGGGCTGATGGGCTTCTCGCAGATGGCCGGCGCCACCCTGGCGGGATTGCTGCTCGGCGCCCTGCAGGATGGCTCGGCCTGGCCTATGGTTGCCTTGAACGCGCTGTTCGCCGTGCTGGCGTTTCTGTTCTTCCACCTTCTGCGTGTCCGCCCGGCCGTTACGGCTGCGGTGGCCGGCAAACTTCCCTGATCGAGGACAAAGCAATGAGCAGCTATGACGTGGTCATCATCGGCGCCGGCCCCGGCGGCTACAACGCCGCCATTCGTGCCGGACAGTTGGGCCTGAAGGTAGCCTGCGTGGAAGGGCGCGAGACCCTCGGCGGCACCTGCCTGAACGTCGGTTGCATGCCGTCCAAGGCGCTGCTGCATGCCTCCGAACTCTACGAGGCGGCGGCCGGTGGCGAGCTGAGTGCATTGGGTGTGGAAGTCACACCGACGCTCAACCTGGAGCAGATGATGAAGCAGAAGGCGGACAGCGTCGAAGCGCTGACCAAGGGCGTGGAATTCCTGTTTCGCAAGAACAAGGTGGAATGGATCAAGGGCTGGGGGCGTATCGACGGCCCTGGCCGCGTGCAGGTCAAACTGCACGAGGGCGGCGAGCGGCTGCTGGAGACGAAGAACATTGTCATCGCCACTGGCTCCGAACCGACGCCGCTGTCCGGGGTTAGCATCGACAATGCGCGTATCCTCGACTCCACCGGCGCGCTGTCGCTGCCAGAGGTGCCCAAGCATCTGGTAGTAATCGGTGCCGGGGTGATTGGCCTGGAGCTGGGTTCTGTCTGGCGCCGCCTGGGCAGCCAGGTCACGGTGGTGGAGTACCTGGAGCGCATCTGTCCCGGCCTGGATGGCGAAACCGCCAAGACCCTGCAGCGCACCCTGGGCAAGCAGGGCATGGGCTTCAAGTTGGGCACCAAGGTCACGGGCGCGAAGACGAGCCAGTCCGGCGTGACCCTGACGCTGGAGCCGGCCGCCGGCGGTCCGAGCGAGACCCTGGAAGCCGATTACGTGCTGGTGGCCATCGGCCGACGCCCCTACACCACGGGGTTGGGGCTGGAGAGCGTCGGCCTGAATACCGACAAGCGCGGCATGCTGGGCAACGAAGAACATCAGAGCGGCGTGCCCGGTGTGTGGGTGATCGGCGACGTCACCTCCGGACCGATGCTCGCGCACAAGGCCGAGGACGAGGCGGTGGCCTGCATCGAGCGCATCGCCGGGCACGCTGCGGAGGTCAACTACGGGGTGATTCCCGGCGTGATCTATACGCGCCCAGAGGTGGCCAGCGTCGGCAAGGGAGAGGAGGAGCTGAAGGCAGAGGGGCGTGCCTACAAGGTCGGCAAGTTTCCCTTCACCGCCAACAGCCGGGCGAAGATCAACCACGAGACCGAAGGTTTCGTGAAGATCCTCGCCGATGCCAACACCGATCAGATTCTCGGCGTGCACATGATCGGCCCGAGCGTGGGTGAGCTGATCGGCGAGTACTGCGTGGCCATGGAATTCTCCGCCTCGGCCGAGGACATCGCGCTGACCTGCCACCCGCACCCGACCCGCTCCGAGGCCGGGCGCCAGGCGGCGATGGGCGTGCATGGCTGGACGATGCAGGCTTAGTGAGCGTTTAGCCCTTGCCCGCCGGTCTCTTCGGGTTGCACCTTGGCACGCGCCAGGGCTCGTAGCCCGGATGCGATCCGGTAAATGCGCCGAGCGCGCCCAGATTGCATCCGGGCTTTATCAGGGCACGTGCTCGAGATTCACCGGTTCACCTGGCTTGATGTGCAGCTTGTTGCGGATATCGGCGAATACCTTGTCGTACTCGTCGCGGCCACGCATGACCGGGCTGCAGTTGGGCGGCAGGCCATGGCGGGCGGCGATGCGGGTGGCGACGCTGGCGAAATTGAAGGCCACGTCGCGGTGCAGTTCGAAGGCCTCCTCGAAGTGCCGGCCATCCACCTCGCCAACCATGCGCATATGCAGCATCGGCCCCTGCTGCGTGTCGTTGCGTACTTCGTAGTAGAAATCCACCGAGAAGGGCGGCGCCAGGCGCAGGCCTTCCGGGCGGTCGAGGTTGTCACGGTGCAGATGGCCGGGGGTGAACATTTCTGTGCTCCTGCGAGAACGCGGCGAGGCCGAGGCCTCGTCACGGATCAGCGGTAATCGATGCCTTCGGTGTCCAGACCGATGCGAGTGCCGGAGCTGCCCTGAACGATGGCCTCGATGTTTTCCAGCGAGCCGATCACGGCGGTTTTGCCGGTGTTGCGCGCGAACTCGCAGGCGGCCTGCACCTTGGGCCCCATCGAGCCGGCGGCAAAGCCGAGTTTTTCCATTTCGTCGGGGTGGGCGGCGGCGATGGATTTCTGTCCGGGTTTGCCCCACTCGACGTAGGCCGCGTCGACATCGGTGGCGATCACCAGCAAATCGGCATTCAGTTGTTCGGCCAGCAGTGCCGAGCACAGGTCCTTGTCGATCACTGCCTCGACGCCGCGTAGCTGCTTGCCGTCGTACATGGTGGGAATGCCGCCACCACCGGCGCAGATCACTACGCTGCCCTTTTCCAACAGCCATTTGATCGGGCGGATTTCGAAGATTCGTTGTGGTCTGGGGCTGGCCACCACACGGCGAAACTTGTCGCCGTCCGGGGCAATGCTCCAGCCTTTCTCGGCAGCCAGGCGTTCGGCCTCTGCCTGGGGGTAAACCGGGCCGATGGGTTTGGTAGGTTTCTGAAACGCGGGGTCGGCGCTGTCCACTTCGACCTGGGTGAGGATGGTGGCGAAGGGCACTTCGAACGGCAGTAGGTTGCCCAGCTCCTGTTCGATCATGTAGCCGATCATGCCTTCGGTTTCGGCACCCAGTACGTCTAGCGGGTAGGGGTTGGCCGCATCATAGGCGTTGCCCTGCAGGGCCAGCAGGCCGACCTGCGGGCCATTGCCGTGGGCGATCACCAGCTCATTGCCGGGCGCTACCTTGGCAATTTGTCGGCAGGCGATACGCACGTTTTCGCGCTGGTTTTCCGCAGTCATGGCTTCGCCGCGGCGAAGCAGGGCGTTGCCGCCCAGGGCGATGACGAGTCGCATGGTGTTCTCCTTGTTCGAGGTTTGGCCCGGCTGCCATATGGGGAGGTGAAGGAGCTATTCCCGGATTTCATCCGGGCTACGTGACTGCGTCACCGGACAGACTCTCTCCCCCGGCC